>JAQXOO010000023.1 GCA_029099685.1 Clostridia bacterium | reverse complement strand
TGAAGTGATCCCGAAAAGTTAGACAATATTAGAAAGAAAAAATTGTTCAAGCAGCCGAAAGGGCTTGTTGTCTGTGAAGAGCAGGCGGCAAGCCCTTTAGCTTTGCCTTGATACGGTGGTTATTGTAATAGTCCAGATAAGCAATCAATTCTTGCTTGAAGTGTTCCATGGAATCAAATTCTTGCAGATAGAGCAATTCGCTTTTGAGTAGACCGAAGAAGTTTTCCATGACAGCATTGTCCAGACAGTTTCCTTTCCGGCTCATGCTCTGCTGAATACCTTTCTTCTGGAGCATCCGCTGGTACTGCTTGTGCTGATATTGCCAGCCCTGGTCGGAATGGAGAATCAGGCCGGTTCCATCCGATATCTTCTCAAAAGCCTTATCCAACATAGTCGTTACCATGCTCAGCACAGGCCGGTCTGAGATTGTGTAGCTTACCAGATCACTGCTGTACAGATCGAGAATGGGTGAGAGATAGAGCTTCTCGCCAAACAAACTGAACTCTGTCACATCGGTTACCCACTTCTGGTTAGGCTTTTCGGCGCGGAAATCCCGGTTCAACAGATTTGGAGCAATCTTGCCAACCTCACCCTTGTATGAATGATACTTTTTCATTCTGACACGACAAACCAGGCCCAGTTCCTTCATGAGTCTCTGGACAGTCTTGTGGTTCAATGGAATATTACGGCTGCGTAGTTCTGTTGTAATACGGCGGTAGCCATATCGACCTTTGTTTTCGTGGTATATGGCTGTGATTTCTGCCTTGGCAGCTTCATATTTGTCTGCGCGGTCCATCCGCTTCAGATGATAGTAAAACGTTGCACGGGGCAGTTGAGCGATTGAAAGAAGAATATACAGAGAATGTCTTTGCCTTAGCTTTTGAACTACCTGCGTTTTCTGCGCTGGCGCCGCTCGTCTTCCAAAACCAAGGCTTGCAAGTTTTTTAGGTATTCATTTTCTGCACGCAGTCGCTGCACTTCGGCCAGCAGATCTTCTTCTACCTCTTTCGGCAGTTTCTTTGGCCGGCCAGTGCTACGGCGACCTCGACGCTCAATAGCCAAGCCCTCTGGACCTTCTGTCAGATAGATGCGTTCCCAGCTTTGGATACGGTCATGCCCGTCAACCTCATAAAGTCTCGCTGCTTCTTTATAACCTAGCCCTTCCTTCATCACTGCTTCCACAACTCTTTGCTTGAACTCTGGTGTATACCGTTTATTTGGTACTCCTTTTGGCATAACAAAACACCCCACTTGTTAGATAGTATATCATACTGTCTAACTAATGGGGTGCAGTTCAAAAGGGCGGTCCTTGTATGTTTATTTGACCGGCTTCCAGCCGGGCAGGGGAGAGCGCTGCAGGCCGCCGAAAATGTTGTCCTTCAGGCCGGGATACCGTCCCTCCAGTTCGTACAACAGCGCCTTTACGTCTTCCCGTTTGGTGTTTTTGTCAGCGGGGCAGGGGTTGTGCACCACCGGGAGATGTTCCCGCTCCGCAAAGTTGCGGATGGTTTTTTCGTGGAGGTAGAGCATGGGCCGGATGAGGGTCAGACCGGTGCGGTCCAGATAGGTCACCGGCAGAAAACAGCTGATGCGCCCCTCATAGATCAGCGAAAGGGCGAAGGTCTCCACGGTGTCATCGTAATGATGCCCCAGGGCCACCTTGTTGGCGCCCAGCTCCACAGCGGTCTCATTCAGGATGCCCCGGCGCAGTTTGGCGCACAGCGCACAGGGGTTTTCCTCTTTTCGGATGTCGAAAACGATCTCACGGATCTGGGTCCGGCGGAGGGTATAGGGCACCTGCAGCCGGGCACACAGATCGGCGACAGGGGAGAAGTCCATCTCTTCGTAACCCATGTCCAGCGTCACCGCCAGCAGTTCAAAGGGTACCGCCGAATGGTCCCGCAGCTCGGCCAGCAGCCGCAGCAGGGCCAACGAATCCTTCCCGCCCGAAACACCCACGGCAACCCGGTCTCCGGGAGAAAGCATCTGATAATCCCGAACGCACTTTCGCACCTGGGACAGCAGCTTTTGCATAGTATCAACTCCTGACGTGATTTTACCGAAAAACAGGGACATGCGCAAGTGAAAAAAGTAAAATTGAAATTCAGAAAACAAGAGAAAAACAAAGAAAAATTGAGAAAAACAAAGCACTCATTTTGTAAATTGATTTTTTCGAAAAAAGTTGTTGACATAACAGGAAGCGTGTGGTATAACAATAAAGCCGAAAAGATTTGGTTCAATTTTAATTGAAATATAAACGGAGGAAGAAATCATGTCCACTTACATGGCAAAAAATGAGACCATTGAGCGCAAATGGTACATCCTGGACGCCGCCGGCAAGCCCCTGGGCCGTACCGCCGCCACCGCTGCCGCGCTGCTGAAGGGCAAGCATAAGGTCGAGTACACCCCCCACGTTGACTGCGGTGACTACGTCATCATCATCAACGCCGGCAAGGCTGTGCTGACCGGCAATAAGCTGATCGACAAGTATTACCGCACCCATTCCGGTTATGTGGGCGGTCTGAAGGAGACCCAGTACAAGACTCTGATGGCCAAGAAGCCCTGCCTGGCTATGAAACTGGCGATTAAGGGCATGCTGCCCAAGAACAGCATTGGCCGCTGGTCTCTGCTGCGCTGCAAGATCTACGAAGGCGAGCAGCATGACAATGCCGCTCAGAAGCCCGAAATGTGGGCAGAATAAGGGGAGGTAAAGACGAATGTATACACCTAAAAAGGCTTATTTCTACGGCACCGGCAGAAGAAAGAGCTCCATTGCTCGTGTCCGTCTGATCCCCGGCGGCACCGGCGTCATCACTGTTAACGGCCGTACGCTGGACAACTACTTCGGCATGGAGACGCTGAAGTACATCGTCCGTCAGCCCATCGAGGCTGTGGGCGTTGCCGGCAAGTTCGATGTGGATGTCAAGGTCCAGGGCGGTGGCTTCACCGGCCAGGCCGGCGCCATCCGTCATGGTCTGGCCCGCGCTTTGGTGCAGGCTGACGCCGAATACCGTCCCGCTCTGAAGGCCGCCGGTTTCCTGACCCGTGACTCCAGAATGAAGGAGCGCAAGAAGTACGGTCTGAAGGCCGCCCGCCGCGCCCCCCAGTTCTCCAAGCGCTGATCTCAATTTTACACTGTTTGTTTTGCCGGTGGTTTTCACCGGCAAAACTTTTATCCGCATCCGGCAAAGCTCTTTTGCCGGATGTTTTGCGGGGAGATGAACCGTATGAATCTGTGTGACATCCATCAAATCAAGCTGCTGCTGGCGCGGCACGGCTTTCAGTTTTCCAAAAATCTGGGCCAGAATTTCTTGTGTGACGAGGCCGTCCCCGCTGCCATTGCAGAGGGCGCGGGCCTGACGCCGGATACCTGCGTCATAGAAGTGGGGCCCGGAATCGGCGCGCTCAGCGCCCAGCTTTGCAAGCGGGCAAAAAAGGTGGTGGCCATTGAACTGGACCGGCGGCTGCCGGCGATCTTAAGCGAGACGATGGCCGCCTTTGACAATTTTACCCTGGTGGAAGGAGATGTTCTCAAGGCCGATCTGCCCGGCCTCTGCCAGGAACAGTTTGGCGATGAGCCGGTGATCGCCTGCGCAAACCTGCCGTATTACATCACCACGCCTGCCATCACGGCTCTGCTGGAGTGCGGCTGTTTTAAAAGCGTGGTGGTCATGGTGCAGAAGGAGGCCGCTCAACGGATCTGCGCCCGGCCCGGCGATGCCGACTACAGCGCCTTTACCGCGCAGGTGGCCTACTACGCCAGACCGTCTGTCCTGATGGACGTGCCCCGGGACCTGTTTCTTCCGGCACCTAAAGTGGACTCCGCCGTGCTCAAACTGGATTTGTGGGAAAATCCTCCGGTAAAAGGCGAAAAAACAGAAATATTTCGGGTCATCCGCGCCGCCTTCGCAAACCGGCGTAAAACATTTGCCAACGGTTTATGCATTGAATTCGGCAGACAGCTGCCGAAGCAGACGGCTGAAACGCTGCTGTGCTCCATGGGATTTGCGCAAAATGTACGAGGAGAGATGCTTTCACTGGAGGACTTCGCCGCTATTTCCGTCGAATTGCATAATTTTTTGATGAAAACAGGAGGATAATTGGAGGAAAACGGCTTGTCAAAGCGCACATTATCATGTAGAATATTTTTGGGTAATTTTTCTGTAAAACCTTAAATATTTTGGAGGGTAAAATTATGACGCTGACCACGAACAAGGCCGTTCTGCAGTTCGTTCAGGACGCTGCCGAATTGACCTGCCCCGATAAGGTTATCTGGATCGACGGAAGTGAAGAGCAGCTGGAAGAGCTGCGCAGGGAGGCCATGGCTACCGGCGAGCTGATCAAGCTGAATGAGGAAAAGCTGCCTGGATGCTATTATCACCGCTCCGCGCTGAACGATGTTGCCCGCGTGGAGGGCCGGACCTTTATCTGCACCCGCAAGCAGGAGGACTGCGGCCCCACCAACAACTGGATGGACCCCAAGGAGGCCTATGCCGTGGCTTCCGATGTGCTGCGCGGCTCCATGAAGGGCCGTACCATGTATGTCATTCCGTTCTGCATGGGCCCTGTGGCCTCCCGCTTTGCGAAGGTGGGCATCGAGATCACCGATTCCATCTATGTCGTGGTCAGCATGGCCATCATGACCCGCGTGGGCAAGGCCGTCATGGACAAGCTGGGCGATTCCAATGACTTCGTCCGCGGCCTGCACGGCAAATGCGAGCTGGACGATCAGAAGCGCTACATTCTGCAGTTCCCCGAGGATAACGCCATTTGGTCCGTCAACTCCGGCTACGGCGGAAACGTGCTGCTGGGCAAGAAGTGCTTCGCCCTGCGTATCGCCTCCTTCCAGGGCAAGAACGAGGGCTGGATGGCTGAACATATGCTGATCCTGGGCATTGAATATCCCGACGGCGAGAAAAAGTACGTGGCCGCCGCGTTCCCCTCCGCCTGCGGCAAGACCAACCTGGCCATGATGCTGCCCCCCGCGTATTACAGCAAGAAGGGCTATAAGGTTTGGACCCTGGGCGATGACATCGCCTGGCTGCGTGTGGGCGATGACGGACGTCTCTATGCCGTCAATCCCGAGGCCGGCTTCTTCGGCGTGGCGCCCGGCACCAATGCCAAGAGCAACCCCAACGCCCTGGCTTGCACCCATGAAGGTACCATCTTCACCAATGTGGCCCTGGATCCCGTGGAGAAGACCGTTTGGTGGGAGGGCCTGTCCAAGCCCGCGCCCGAAGGCCTGCTGAACTGGAAGGGGGAGCCGCATGACTATTCTTCCTCCGAGAAGATCGCCCATCCCAACTCCCGCTTCACCGCGCCCGCCAAGAATTGCCCCTGCATCGCTTCCAACTGGGAGGATCCCGACGGTGTGCCCCTGTCCGCCATTATCTTCGGCGGCCGCCGCGCCAAGTGCGCGCCGCTGGTGTACCAGTCCCGTGACTGGGACCACGGCGTGTTCGTGGGTTCCATCATGGCCTCCGAGACCACTGCCGCCGCCACCGGCGCTGTGGGTGTCGTCCGCCGCGATCCCATGGCCATGCGTCCCTTTATCGGTTATCACGTGGGCGATTATTTCCAGCACTGGATCGATATGGGCAAGAAGATGAGCGCCGCCCCCAAGATCTTCCATGTCAACTGGTTCCGCACAGATGACAACGGCAACTTCATGTGGCCCGGCTTTGGCGATAACTTCCGCGTTCTGGAGTGGATCCTCAAGCGCTGCGAAGGCCAGGTGGAGGCCGAGGAGACCGAGATCGGCTATCTGCCCAAGGCGGAGGATATCTGCCTGGAGGCTCTGGATTACAACATCTCTGACGAGCGCAAGTTTGATATCGGCGCCCTGAAAGAGATCCTGAATGTGGATAAGGAAGCCTGGCAGGCTGATATTGCCAGCATCGAGGACTTCTATGCCACCATCGGCGACCGTCTCCCCAAGGAGCTGCGTGCCAGCCTGGACACCTTGAAGGAAAATCTTAAGTAAGAAACACAGCACAGGGCGGCGCAAATGCGCCGCCCTGCTTTTCAGAAAGGAGATCTATGAAAACATTTTCCCGGAATGAACCGGTGACCATCGTCTGTTACGGCGACTCCAATACCAAATATTATCTGGGCGATCTTCAGCAGGACGGTCCGGAGGAGGATTCCTATCCCGGCAGGCTCCGGAAGCTGTTCGAGTGCAGCGGATTCGAAAAGGTCCGCGTGCTGAACTGCGGTTTTCCGGATACCCAGACGGATTTCGCACTGGCGAATTTCCAACAGCAGGTGGTGGAGAACCGGGCCGATGTGTGTATTTTTGGCTTCGGTACCAACTGCATCCGCCAGCCGGAAGCCGATCTGGAGGATTATCTGGATGACATGGCCCGGCTGTTTTCCCTGTGTAAGCAGCGGGATATCCAGCCCATGAGCTTGATGATCCCCTGGTACAGCGCGGATTATTGTGGGACGGAAGGCCAGCAGCGTCTGCCTGGCTGGAACAGCGCGCTGTGTGAGCTGTGCCTGCCCCGTCAGATCCCTGTTTTGGATACATTCAGCACCTTTGCCGCAGTGCCGGATCTGTTTTTCAATGAAGTGGCCACACCCAAGCGCCATTACAGCACCGCCGCCACGCAGATGATCGCGGAGATGGCCTTTGCCATGCTGGCGCCTTATATCCGATGACGTTTTGGCAGTTCTACCTTTTGGAGATCAATGTGACGGCGCTGCTGCTGTGTGCCGTTGATAAGGCCTGTGCCCGGAAAAACGTCTGGCGGGTACCCGAGACCACTCTGCTGCTGTCCGCCGCTTTAGGCGGTTCGGGAGGGCTGCTGCTGGGGATGCTTGTGCTGCGGCACAAGACCCGGCACAAACAGTTTGTCATGGGCGTGCCCGCCCTCCTGATCGTGCAGTTAGCATTGCTATACATTTGTAAATAAAAGCCGTATTTCCAATGGGAAATACGGCTTTTATGTTACCAGCGGTTCAGATTGGTTTCGTGCTTTTTGCGGTAAACTGCAGCGAACTCCTCAGGGGTAACGCCGTAGCACAGCAGGACGTCGTTGAAATACATCAGCACGTCGGCCATTTCTTCGATAAAATGGGTGCGGACGATTTCATCGTTGAGCACTTTTTCAGTGCCGTTCTTTTTGACCACATCCACGGCCTCTCCGGCCTAGGCAAAGAGATAGAGCATCATGGTGTGGAACTTCTCAGGGTACAGGCCGCCCCACTTTTCCTTGTATGTTTCCTGCAGCTCCTGCTGCATCTCCTGCATTTCTTTGAAAGAAAGGTCTGTCATGGGCAACTCCTTTACAGCAGATGATCTTGCCAGCCTTCCGGCGTTTGTTCAAAGTAGAATTCTGAAAGATCGTCCCGAAGAAAGACTTCCAGCAGCTTTTCAAAATCAGGACTCAGCCGCAGCGAGGAAAGCGAGGACAGCGCGGCCCAACAGACCTGACCTTCGGGGGAGCTTCTGACCTTGCCGGAGAACCGGTCGGCCTTGTACAAAAGCACGATGTACCGGCTGCCGTCACTGTTTTCCCACTCTTTCACGCCGCACAGGCGGGGATTCTCGATGGTCAGACCGGTCTCCTCATAAACTTCACGAATCACGGAAGCGGTAAAGGATTCGCCGGACTCAATATGTCCGCCGGGAAAGGTTACGCCCGGCCAGTGGGGATCGGTACGGTCCTGGACCAGCACATAGTCCCCGTTCCGCACCATGCACATATTGGTCAGTGTGACCGGGATCTGCCGGCTCATCTGGCGTTTTCGCGGTCGCGCCGGATCAGCAGCTTGAGACTCTCGATGACTGCCGCAAGCGTCGGCTCCATATCCGGACAGCGGATGTCCTCCATTCCGGCGTCACGACGCTCCTGATTCCAGATCACATGAAAGGCCGCTCCGGCGCGCACCCGCAGAACCGCCGCCACGGTAAACAGCGCCGCGCTTTCCATTTCAGAGCACAGAACGCCACCTCTTTTCCAGGCCTGCCACTGATATTGCAGCATGGGCGCCACAGGCATGGCCTCAGGACGGTGCTGGCCGTAAAAGGAGTCCTTTGCCTGTACCACGCCGGTATGGACCGGAAGCCCTGCGGCTTTCATGCCGTCCCGCAGAGCCAGCGTCACATCAAAATCCGGTACGGCGGGATATTCCAATGGCATATACTCCCGCGAAGTGCCTTCCTGGCGGACGGCCCCGGTGGCGACCACCACATCGCCGCCGCGGACCTTCAGGTCAATGCCTCCGCAGGTGCCCAGCCGGATAAAGGTGTCGGCGCCGCACTCCGTCAGTTCCTCCACAGCGATCGCAGTGCTGGGGCCGCCGATGCCGGTGGAGCAGACGCTGACTTTTTCTCCCAGCAGTGTGCCGGTCCAGGTGGTGTACTCCCGGTTGGACGCAACGAAATGGGCGTCGTCAAAATATTTGGCGATCTTCTCGCACCGGCCCGGGTCCCCGGGAATGATGACATAACGTCCGATATCACCTTTTTTCAGAGCAATATGCATCTGTTTGCCTTCTACGAACATGAAGAATCCTCCTCACGAATGACAGATTTGATGTGTTTTTCCACTTTGATGCGCGGCACCATGATCTCCCGGCCGCAGCCGCAGCACCGCAGCTTGAAATCCATCCCGGAGCGCAGCACCAGAAAACGGAACGCGCCGCAGGGATGCGGCTTTTTCATCAACAAAATATCGTTCACACGAACGTCCATAAAATCGACCTCGCTTTGCTTCTATTATACAAGAAAAAATCTGTTTTACAAGGCAATAACCCGGAAAAACGGCATATAGATGATTCAGAAATGCAAAAGGAGGAAGCCATAAAATGCCGCAGGGAGTTTATTTGCCGGAAGGGCGTTTGCTGGATGAAAGAAGAAATCAAATACAGACGGAAAGCACAGAGGGGCTGCTGCAAGCCTGGCAGCGGGGGATGATTTTGGAGGGCGTGGCCACCATGTGTGACGAAAAACGCAACCTTTATGTGCGGCTGGGACGGGAGCGGGGCCGTATACCCCGATTCGAAGCAGGACTGGGAGCGGACAGGGGAAAAATGCGGGAGATCGCGATCCTGTCCCGTGTTGGCAAGCCGGTTTGCTTTCGCATCATCGGACGGGACGGAACGGACTGGCTGTTGTCCCGCCGGAGTGTGCAGGAGGAGGCTGATGCCTGGTTTCGGCAGGAACTGCTGCCCGGAGAGGTCATTCAGGCCACCGTTACCCATCTGGAGCAGTTTGGAGCATTTGTAGATATCGGATGCGGCCTGGTCTCTATGATCGGCATTGAAAACATATCCGTATCCCGCATCCGCCATGCAGGCGACCGGTTTAAAGTGGGACAGCGGGTGCTGGCCGTGGTGTCTCATCTGGAAGCAGGCGGCCATATTTGCCTGACCCACCGGGAACTGCTGGGTACCTGGAAGCAAAACGCCGATCTGCTCCGCCCGGGATCTGCAGTGCGGGGGATCATCCGCGGGGTAGAGAACTACGGCGTCTTTGTCGAGCTGTTTCCCAATTTGTCAGGTCTGGCGGAGTCGTGTCAGGGGGCGGAACCGGGAATGGCCGCGTCGGTTTACATTAAATCCATTTTGCCTGACCGCATGAAAATCAAGCTGGCCATTTTGGACAAAATGCCAGGAGAGGGAAAACGGCTGATCGGTCCGGAGGATTATTTTATCCGGGAGGGACGGCTGCGGCGCTGGATTTATCAACCGGAACAGTGCAGTACGCGCTGTGTGGAAAGTGAATTTGCATAAAAAGTCCGCCGGGAGATGTCTCCCGGCGGACTTGGTTATTTGGTTGCAGTTTGTTTCACGGAAAATCAGGCAGAAACCTTTTTCTTATGCAGCATCTTGGCAACGAACAGGAAGCCGGCCATGATGGCGAAAGCGATGATCAGGCAGATGACAGCGTTCTGAACAAAGCCTGCGATGATGTAGCAGACAAAGGAGATCGCAGCGCAGGAAAGCGCATAGGGCAGCTGCGTCTGAACATGGTTGATGTGGTTGCACTGGGCACCGGCAGAGGCCATGATCGTGGTATCGGAGATGGGGGAGCAGTGGTCACCGCACACAGCACCGGCCATACAAGCGGACACCAGAATGGTAACGATGGTCTCGTTACCGGCAGTGATGCCAACACCCTCTTCAACGAAGGCGGCAACAACGATGGGGATCAGCACGCCGAAGGTACCCCAGGAAGTACCGGTAGCGAAGGACATGATGCAGCCGATGATGAAGATCACCGCGGGCAGCATGGAAATCATACCGTCGGAGAAACCGGCAACGATACCGGCGATGTAAGTCTTCAGACCCAGGGAGTCGGTCATGGACTTCAGGGACCAGGCGAAGGTCAGGATCAGGATGGCGGGGACCATGGCCTTGAAGCCCTCGGGGATCAGATCCATCATCTGACGGAAGGTCAGGATCTTGCGGACCATGTACCAGATGAACGTGATGACCAAAGCGAAGAAGGAACCATAGGTCAGACCCAAAGAGGCATCAGAATTGGAGAAAGCCTCAGCAAAGCCGCAGTCACCGGAGAAGAAGCCGCCGGTGTAGACCAGGCCGATGACGCACATGACGATCAGAAGAACGATGGGGAAGACCAGGTCAATGACCTTGCCCTTGGAGCTGACAGGCGTATTATCGGACTCAGCATAAGGCCGGTCGGGGGTGGTGTAGATGTCGCCTTTCTCGATGGCATTCTTTTCGTGGGTGGCCATGGGGCCGTATTCAACCTTCATAATGGCCATAGTCACCATCATGAAGATGGTCAGCAGCGCGTAGTAGTTGTAGGGGATGGCACTGATAAACAGATCCAGGCCGTCAACGCCATCCACAAAGCCGGTAACGGCTGCAGCCCAGGAAGAAATGGGGGCGATGATACAAACGGGAGCGGCAGTGGCATCGATCAGATAAGCCAGCTTGGCGCGGGAGATCTTGTGCTTGTCAGCCAGAGGACGCATGACGGAACCAACGGTCAAGCAGTTGAAATAGTCGTCGATGAAGATCAGGCAGCCCAAAGCGACAACGGACAGCTGAGCGACCACACGGCTCTTGATGTGGGCGGTGGACCATTTACCGAAAGCAGCGGAGCCGCCGGCGGTGTTCATCAGCTGGACCATGGTGCCCAGAATGACCAGGAAGATCAGAATACCGACGTTCCAGGAGTCGGACAGGTTGGCGATGATGCCGTCGTCAAACACATGGGTGATGGTGCCCATGAAGTTGAAATTGGAGTACATCGCGGCACCGACCAGGATACCAAGGAACAGGGAGGAATACACTTCCTTGGTGATCAGGGCCAAACCGATGGCGATCACAGGAGGCAGCGCAGCCCACAGGGTGTTGTAAGCGAAGCTTTCGCCCTCTTCGGCGGCGAAGCAGGTCATACCCAACAGCATGACGATGCACAGGCCTAGAAGCAGGACTTTCATGGTTTTGTTGCGTTTCATGACAGACGCTCCTTTTCATTATTTTGTGTCTGTATTATATCAAATAATTCATAATTTGTAAATACTTTTCTGTGCAGAATAAATAGCAAAATACCCAATTCGGCGGGCAAAACATTGTTAAATTCGCATAAAAATATAGGGGCTTTTCCATAAAAACCCCTATATTTTATGCATAAATATTTATTAAATTAAAGTTATAATAATTTAAAAGAATGAACTGCTGCCGCAACATCTCCGGCTCCGAAAACGGCGGAACCGGCAACCAGAATATCCGCGCCGGCTGAGGCCGCTTCCCCGGCGTTCTGCAGGTTGATGCCGCCGTCGATCTCCAAAAGACAGTTCAGACCCTGACGCAGGATCTCCGCCTTCAGAGCCCGCAGCTTGGGCAGGGCGGAGGGCATGAACTTCTGGCCGCCGAAGCCAGGCTCCACCGACATGACAAGAACCATATCGCACAAAGGCAGATAAGGGAAAACAGCCTCCGGAGCGGTGTTTGGCTTGATGGTCAGGGCGCTTTTGCAGCCCAGTTCCCGGATATGCCGCAGCATGGCTTCCATATCGCCTTCGGCTTCCACGTGGATGTTCAGAAGATCGGCGCCTGCTTTTGCAAAAGCGTCCAGGTACCTTTCGGGCTGGGAGATCATCAGATGCACATCCAGAAATCCGCCGGTGGCCTTGCGAAGAGATTTGACCACGGGAACGCCGATGGAAATGTTGGGCACAAAATGGCCGTCCATCACGTCCACATGGAGCCAGTCCGCGCCGGCGGCCAGGACCAGTTCAACATCCCGCTGGAGATTTGCAAAGTCGGCAGAAAGGATTGAGGGGGCAAGCATGGTCATGAGAGAGTCCTTCTTTCCACAGTATTCTCAGGGACTGCGGCGGTCTGCCCGGCATACACTGGACCAGTGGCCGTTACTGCAGAAACGGCCCTGCGGCCGGCAGATGCCGCCTTGAGATAGGGGAGCCGCGGCTTCGCGGCTCCCTAAGAGTAAATCCATTGTAACGCACTCTTTATAAAAAGTAAATAGAAAAGCGCACCGTCACTGACGGTGCGCTTTTTGTAGATCAAAGAGGGGATCAGTGAGTCTCGTTATACTTCTTGATGCCCAGAGCCAACAGATCCATGGCGCGCTCCAGCTTATCCTGCTTCAGGACATAAGCGATGCGGATCTCGTTCTTGCCCTTGCCGGGAGTGGCGTACATGGGGGCACCGGGAGCGAACATAACGGTGTCGCCGTTGTCATCGAACTCCTCCAGCAGCCACTTCTGGAAGTTGTCAGCGTCGTCGACAGGCAGAGCGGCCATCAGATAGAAGGCGCCCTTGGGGCACTTGAAGATGACGCCGGGGATCTGCTCCAGCTTGGCCACGACGGTGTCACGGCGGCGCTTGTACTCCTCGCGGACGGCGGCAAAATACTCGGGGCCCACATCGTACAGGGCGGCGGAAGCCACCTGGTCCAGGGTTGCAACGCACAGACGGCACTGGCAGTACTTCATGCACTCGCCCATCAGCTCCTTATTGCGGGAGATGATGCAGCCGATACGGGCGCCGCAGGCGGAGAAGCGCTTGGAAACAGTATCGATGACGATGACATTGTCAGCGGCATCGTCAAACTGGCCCAGGCTCTGCAGGGGTTCGCCGCCATAGACGAACTCACGATAAGCCTCGTCGCCGATGATGAACAGGTCATGCTCCTTGGCGATATCCACCATCAGACGCATTTCTTCGGGGGTCAGAACAACGCCGGTGGGGTTGCCGGGGTTTGTGCACATGATGGCGCGGGTGTTCTCGTTGATCTCGGCCTCGATCTTGGCGCGGTCAGCGTAATGATAGCCTTCCTCGGGGGTGGTGGGGATGGGATGGATCTTGGCACCGGTGGTGTTGACCATGGTGTTGTAGTTGGGATAGAAGGGCTCGGGGATCAGGATCTCGTCGCCGTCATCCAGGATGCAGTTCAGAACGATCTGCAGAGCCTCGGAACCACCGGTGGTGATCAGGATCTCATTTTTTTCAAAGTGCATATCCAGGTTGTCATAATACTTCTGGATAGCCTCGATCAGAACGGGCATACCGGGAGAGGCGGCATACTCCAGAACGGGCTGGTTGAATTGCTTGATGGCATCAAAGAACTGAGCGGGGGTCTCCACGTCGGGCTGGCCGATGTTTAGATGGTAGATTTTCTTACCGGCTGCCTCAGCCGCCACAGCGTAGGGATGAAACTTACGCATGGGGGACAGGCCGCACTTTTTGACTTTGCTGGAGAATTTCATATTGCAGCACCTCTTTATGTATTTTTGATTGCTTGCTCAGCGGTCCATGCTCACGCTATGAACCGATTCTATTTTAATTCGGAATCATCCATCTGTCAATAGGCTGCGGGGCGAAGATTGGCTTTCCCGATGGACCGCGTTCCGGTATAAACATACGGTTGTTTACAATTTTGTGATGCATTCCCTGGGGTTTTGTCTTATAATACGAATGATAAACAGAAATTTCGGCCCGGAGGAGGCTTTTATTATGGAAAAAACCATTCTGATCGTAGAAGATGATGCGAATATCAGAGAACTCCTGCACCTGTATCTGGAACAGGAGGGCTATCATATCGAGTCGGCCCAGGACGGCGCGGACGGACTGCGGGCATTTAAGCGGGTGCATCCTGACCTGGTGCTTCTGGACCTGATGATGCCGGTCATGGACGGCACACAGATGATCCGGGAGCTGCGCACCTTTTCCCAGACGCCGGTCATCATCCTCACCGCCAAGGGCGAAGTGTTCGATAAGGTCACGCTGCTGGAACTGGGCGCTGACGACTATATCACCAAGCCCTTTGAAATGCGGGAGGTCATTGCGCGGGTGCGGGCCGTTTTGCGCCGCTTCGGACAGGATGTGGGAGAGCCCAAGCTGATATTTGACAATCTGGTCATCGACAAGCAGTCCTATAACATTACGGTCAAGGGCCAGAAGATGGAGATCCCGCCCAAAGAGATCGAACTGCTGTATTTTCTGGCAAGCTCGCCCAACCGGGTGTTTACCCGTGCCCAGCTGCTGGACGATGTGTGGGGCTTTGACTATTTCGGTGACACCCGCACGGTAGACGTCCATGTGAAGCGCCTGCGGGAAAAGCTCCAGGGCGTTTCCGACCAGTGGGAGATCAAGACCGTCTGGGGCGTGGGCTATAAATTTGAACTGCAGGAAGGCGCGCTCGCGGAAAAAGAATAAACAAGGGTGCGGAGGCGTAAGGCGTGAAGAGCTTGTTTGCACGCAATTTTCTGATCTATGCCTTGGTGATCGTGCTGGGATTTACCGTGCTGGGCAGCGCGTTTATTTATCAGGTCAACCGCTTTTCCATGGAAGAAAAGCAGCAGCAGCTGGAGGATGCATCTGACCGGGCCGTGCGGAGCACGCTGGCCTATTTTCAGTTGCGGGACAGCGCTGACTGGCAGGATAAGTTCAACGCCAGCTACCGGATGGCGATGAATATGCTGGCAATGGACTGCGGCGGCACTATTTTTGTGGGAGATGACGAGGGAAAGCTGCTGTTCATTGCCAATGAGGACGGCTGTTACAGCCAGGAACAGACGGGCCTGATGCTTCCCACGATCGCTATGGATGATCTGCTCAGCGATGGGGTCTACACCCAAAGCTCCACCTTTTACGGGTACCTGTCAGCAGTGAACTATGTGATGGGCAGCGTTGTGAAGAACGCCCAGTCAGACCCCTGGGGCGTGGTGTTTGTATGCGTCCCGGCACGGTCCACCACAGAGCTGTTCCTCAAACTGTCCCGGGTCTTTATCCTGCTGACCATCGCCGTGCTGCTGCTGACGCTGATCGCCACCATTCTGGTGGTGCGGACCATGATCCGGCCCATGAAGGATATGGCCCTTGCGGCCAGAAAGTTTGCCGCCGGAGATTTCAGCGCCAGGGCGCCGCTGCCAAAGCACCAGGATGAACTGTACGATATGACCCTGAGTTTCAACAGCATGGCAGAAGCCATGCAGAATGTGGAGGAGACCAGGCGGGGACTGATCGCCAGCGTCTCCCACGACCTGCGTACCCCCATGACCACCATTGCCGGCTTCGTGGACGGCATTTTGGACGGCACCATCAAACCGGAAAAGCAGGAATACTACCTGCGGCTGATCTCGGACGAGATCAAGCGGTTGGCGCGCATGGCCAACAGTATGCTGGCCGTCTCCCGCCTGGAAAGCGGCAGGGAGCTGGACCGCTCCCTGTTTGACGTCAGCGAGATGGTGCGCCGCATTGTCATCGGCTTTGAGCAGAAGCTTACAGAAAAGCATATCGAGGTGGAGCTGGATATTCCGGAAAACCAGACCATCAAGGCGGAGCATGACAGCTTTTTCCAGGCAGTCTACAATCTGTTTGACAACGCTGTGAAGTTCACGGAAGAAGGGGGCACCATCACCGTATACATGGCGGAGGTCAACGGAAGGCTGCAGTTCAACATCATCAATACCGGCAGCCAGATCCCGCAGGACAAGATCAAGTTTGTCTTTGACCGGTTTTACAAGGGCGACACCTCGAGAAACCGCAACAGCAGCGGCTCCGGACTGGGTCTTTACATCACAAAAACAGTGGTCAAACAGCACGGCGGCGACATTTTTGTCCGCAGCAACGACAACAAGACGGAGTTCTGCTTTACCATCCCCCTGAACCGTTAGGCAATGGAAAAGGAGCATTTATGAGCAACGAACAAAAAGAATACCAGGTGGATCAGGAACCTTTTCCGTATAAGACCTATGATGAGATCCTGCTGGAAAAGCAGCGGCGGATGCGCTTTCACCGGGGCATGGTGGTCATGAGCGGTTTTTTTCTGATGTGCTGCGCGGTGGTCATCGGCATCAGCATGGTGTGGAGCCGCAGCGCAAATCCCCTGGAGCTGTTTTTTCAGACCGCTCAGAACGGAAACGCCAATAGTCAAAGCTATTCGCCCGGCGAACTGACGCCGCTTCCGGGCGGAGAGGAAAACGGGGATGCGGTGCTCCCTTCGGAACCCGGAACCTCGGACGCGCCGGCAGCCGAAGGAGAATCCGGCGGGCTGATTTTGGTGACGGATGTCTCTGCGGTTGTAAAACAGGCCCAAAAGTCGGTAGTGGGTATCGGGGCCGAAAGCTACAGCGGCACCGGAACGATCCGTACCGGCAGTGGGATCATTCTGACAGAGGACGGCTACATCGTGACCACCAGCCATTCCATCAGCGGCTGTGACAGCATCAATGTGACCCTGGACGGCGGAGAGAAGTATACCGCTTTCGTCATCGGAGATGACAGCTACAGCGATATTGCCGTCTTAAAGATCGATGTCCAGGGCCTGCAGCCTGCCCTGCTGGGCGATTCCGACCAAGTGGAAGTGGGACAACCGGCCATCGCGCTGGGCAGCCTGCCGGGACAGTCCCAGGGAACAGCGGCCGTGGGCATTATTTCAGGTGTGGAGCGGAATGTGCTGATCAAAAACGCAGTCATGAGTCTGCTGCAAACAGACGCGGCCATCAACCGCGGCAATTCGGGCGGCCCGCTGCTGGACCGGTATGGCCAGGTGGTGGGTATCAGCTCCTCAAAGATCACCGTCAGTGGCTGTGAGGGCATGGGCTTTGCCATCCCTATCAATCTTGTGCGGAGCATCGCGGAGGAGCTGATCCAGTACGGCAGCGTGGCAGGCCGTCCCATGCTGGGCGTCAACGGTAGCAAGCTGAGCAGCATGGCCTCCGGATTTTGCGGCCTGTCAGAGGGACTTTATTTGACGGCCGTGGATCCCGGCAGCGGCGCTGCGGCGGCGGGGCTGCAGGTGGGGGATGTCATTACCCACCTGAATGACGTCAAGGTGACGGATTTTTCGGAAGCCTGTGTCCAGAGGGACCAGTTTCGGGCGGGAGAGGATATCGCTGTGACCTATTGCCGCAAAAAAGTGTCCCGGACGGTATGGGTCCATTTGATGGACCGCCGAGATGTCAGCAGTGACTATAATTTTTAAATGCCTTTTATGATAAAAAGCCAGCATGACGGAAAATCATGCTGGCTTTTAAAAAATGACGGACCAACGAAATGAAAGAAGTGGGATTGTTGCGTTACAGCTTGAAGGCATCCTCATCTTTGACCGGATGCAGCACAGCCGTTCCGGCGGGCTTTCGGCGCAGGGGATCGTAAACAAATTTGGAGCAATGATCCTGCAGGCCGACGGGCCCTTTTTTGCTGCATAAAATCGCGTCTGTACCGTAGTCCTGGCCATAAAAGCAAAACGCACAGATTTTGGGATGGTCTTTGTCAAACAGCAAGATGTTCACGCTCCTTTCAAAATATATTATACGCGTCTCCGCTTCTGCTGGCAAGAGAAAAATCACCGGCAGAGCAGAAACGCCGATCCGGCGGCAAGAACGCCGTGGAGCAGCTTGGCCTCCAGATAGCCTCCGGCGGGGAGGTCTGCCTCATACAGCAGGCTGATGGTCTGAAACTGCACCGAGAGTCCGCCCCACCCGCAGAGAAACGACAGGGCGGGCAGCAAAAGGCCGCGGGGCAGCCCGGCACCCGACAGCTGTGCCGCCCCGGAGGTCAGCTCCAACGAGCCGTAAAGCAATCCCTGGGCGAGAGGCCCCAACCCTGCAAGGAATGAAAACTGCCGCAGCAGACAAGTGAGCACGGCGAAGAATAAAACAAAGGCGCATACATTCAGAAAAGTGCCAAAAGACCCGGTGACTGCCTGTAAAAAGCAGGGAATAACAGCGGTTCTGTCAAGCGCTTTCGGCGAAAAGCTGCTTTGCTTTACAGATCTTTTGCTGCCGGCAAACAGGATGCCCATCAGCAGAGCGGATAACAGATGCAGCCCATAGAGCAGTACTCCTGTGCCGGCGTCTCCCAGAAGACCGCCTCCAACGGCGCTGATGAGAAAAGCCGGTCCGGCGTTATTACAAAAGCACAGTACCCGCAGGGCATCATCCTTGCTGCATTGCCGCTGCTGATACAGCGTGACAGCTGTCCGCGCTCCCAGGGGATACCCCCCCACGGCGCCCAGCAGGACAGCGGCGGCACAGCTGCCCGGGAGCCCAAACAGCCACCGCATGGGCCGCTCCAGCAGCGGCGAAAGACGCTGTACCACCCCCAGTGAGACCAGAAGCGAGGAGAGCACAAAAAAGGGAAACAGCGACGGCAGCAGTACCCGGACGCACAGGGAAAAGGCCTGGACCACAGCCGCAGAGACCGGGCGGCTGTAAAACAAAAGACCCACGCCGCAGGCGGCCAGCGCGGCAGGCATCAGATGGTCCCGGAAGGCTCGTTTGCACCAATTCACAGGCATGACAGCTCCCTTCAGAAGATATACTACATTGCAAAGGTATTCTTGGAGAGGGGATGACATGCTTGAAAGCACAAAAGGAACAACGGCCGTCGCTGCGGCAGCGCATCCGTGCCGCTGCGGAGCAGATGGATCTTCCGGACGGCATGACATACGGACAGCCGCAGCTTACCCTGGATGGGGACCTGCAGCTGTTGGTGGAGCGGCATCACGGCATTGCGGAATACGGCACGCAGCGTATCCGCATCGCCTCAAAGGATTTCACCATTGAAGTGCAGGGAGAGCGGATGCAGCTGGTGGCCATGGACCGCGACAGCATCCGCATACGCGGACATATCGTCAGCGTAGGATATCTCTATCAGGAATAGCCTATGCTGATACAAATACACAATTTTCTCCGGGGCAGCCTGCAGGTGGACATTCGCGGCGCTGCCATCGAGCGTTTTTTAAATCTGTGTGCCATTCACGGAGTGGCATTTTGGGATATTCAAACCCTCGATGCGGATCATTTTACCGCCTGGGTGTCCGCGGGGGGCTATTTCGCTCTGCGGCCCTATGCACGGAAAACGGGCTGCCGGGTGCGGGTTTCCAGAAAGAAAGGCCTGCCCTTTGCGGTTCGAAGCATGACCCGCCGCTGGGCGCTTTGGCTGAGTGTGCTGCTTTGCGCCGCCGTCGTGTTCTGCCTGTCCGGCTTTGTTTGGACCATTGAGGTGCAGGGGTGCCGGCAGATCACCCAAAGGGAGATGCTGCAGCTTCTGCATCAGGCGGGGCTCCGGACAGGCACACGCAGGAGCACATTGAACATAAGAGAGCTTCGAAATGCCGTTATGCTGCAAACTGACAAGCTGTCATACTTTACGGTAAATTTCAAGGGCACACAGGCTGTCGTCCGGGTGTGGGAAAAAAGAAATCAGGAAACGAAACCGGAGGTTCCGGGGCCGTGCGATGTGGTTTCGGACCTGACGGGGATCGTGCTTGAACTGAGGGTGCGCACGGGTCAGGCACTGGTAAAGGTTGGAGATACCCTGCAGGCCGGAGACCGGATCGCCACCGGGGTGATCGTTAATCAAAACGACGAGACCGAACAGACGCTGCTCCATGCGGAGGCTGAGGCGGACGTGCGCACCTGGTATACGCTGAAAACAGTGGTCCCCGCGGAACTGCAGACCCTTTCCTATGCGGAACCGCCGGAAAAAAGCCTTTCCTTACTGCTGGGCCAGCGAAGATTTCCCCTTAAGATCATTGAAAAACCGGCGCTTTCATGCTATGATAAAAAAATAGATATCCATGTGCTGCAGCTGCAGGACAATTTCCGCTGGCCTATCGCCTTGGTGGAGGAGCAGACGACCCGCTGCGCCGTGGATCCGGGGGAAGTGGACCGGGAGGCGCTGGCCGAAGTGTTGGAGCAGCGCATGATCACCCGGCTGCGGGAAACAGCTCCTGAAGCGGAACTGGTGCGGTCCAGCTTCCGGCTGGAAAAGACCTCCGGCGGCGCCTGGCTGGGCGTGCTGGAAGCAGAGCTGGTGGAGACCACCGGCAAGGAAGTCCCTATTGGATAGGAGAAAACGCTATGACGGAACAAATCATCAATGTGGAACGGATAGAGCATATGGTCAATCTGTTCGGCTCCCTGGACGAAAATATCAAGCTTTTGGAGCGGGAGTACGGGGTCAACATCGTCTGCCGCGACACGGAACTGAAGATCTGCGGCGAGGCGGAAGCCGTTCTCCGCGCGAAAGCGGCGGTGGAGGCTCTGCTGCAGCTGGCTGTCCGGGGTGAGCAGATCAGCCAGCAGAATGTCAATTATGTGATCTCGCTGGTGCGGGACGGACAGCAGGATAAAATCGCCCAGATGGGCAAGGATGTGATCTGTGTCACCACCAAAGGCCGGCCGGTGAAGGCAAAGACCGTCGGCCAGCAAAAGTATGTGGAAGCCATCCAGAAGAACATCGTCACGCTGGGCATCGGCCCGGCCGGCACCGGAAAGACCTATCTGGCAGTGGCCTGCGCCGTGGCTGCGTTCCGAGAAAAGACCATCAACCGCATCATTCTGACCCGTCCGGCGGTGGAGGCCGGCGAAAAGCTGGGCTTTTTGCCCGGCGATCTGCAGAACAAGGTGGACCCTTATCTGCGTCCCCTGTATGACGCCCTGTTCGATATGCTGGGGCCGGAGGCGTATCAGCGCTATCTGGAGCGTGGAAACATCGAGGTGGCGCCCCTGGCCTATATGCGGGGACGCACTCTGGATGACGCCTTTATCATTCTGGACGAGGCGCAGAACACCACGCCCGAGCAGATGAAAATGTTTTTGACCCGCATCGGGTTCGGCTCCCGGGCGGTCATCACCGGCGACATCACCCAGGTGGACCTGCCCGACGGCAAACGAAGCGGCCTGAAGGAAGCGGTCCAGATCATCGGGAATATCGAAGGGATCGGTGTCTGCACGCTGGACCACAAGGATGTGGTGCGGCACGAACTGGTCAGCCGTATCATCAAAGCCTATGAGGACTATGACCAGAAACGTGAAAATAAGGAAAAGAGGAAGAATCATGGCAAAACTAAGGGTTGAACTGTGCGGTATGACGGAAGACGGCACCGCCAGGCTGATCCGCCTGGCGGCGAAGGCTGCTTATGCCCGGTTTGATTACCCCTTTGACGGCCAGGTAACGGTGACCATTACCGATGACGCGGGCATCAGAGCCTATAATAACGAGTACCGCAAGCTGGACAGGGCCACGGATGTGCTGTCCTTTCCTTTGAATGATTTTTATCGCGGCGTTCCAGCGGAGGACATGGGAACGCTGATGGATCCGGCGGCGCGGTGCGTGCCTTTGGGCGATATGATCATTTCAGCGGAACGCGCCCGGGAGCAGGCGCGGGAATACGGTCACGGCCTGGCACGGGAATGCGCCTATCTGACGGTCCACAGTATGCTGCATCTGCTGGGCTATGACCATGTGGACGAAGGCCCGGAAAAGGCCGCCATGCGGCAAAAGGAAGAGGAGATCCTGTCTGTGCTGGGGCTGAGCCGGGCGGGCGAATAAGCACCCGCAAAGACGGTAGGGCCAAGAGCGCCTGTGATGAAAGGATGAAAAACAAATATGATCACGAAAACCGGTATTTTTTCGGTAGTGGGCCGTCCCAACGTGGGAAAGTCCACCCTGACCAACGCCCTGTGCGGCAGCAAGGTGGCCATCGTTTCGGATAAGCCCCAGACGACCCGCACCCGGATCACCGGCGTTCTCAACAGGGACGATTGCCAGATGATCTTTTTGGATACCCCCGGCCTGCACAAGCCAAAGACCCGGCTGGGCGATTATATGGTGAAGGTCATCACCGATACTGTGACGGACGTGGACACTGCATTGCTGTTGGTGGAGCCGGTGGCACGCATCGGTATTCCGGAGCAGATGCTGCTGGACAAGATCAAGGAATACGACTTGCCCGCAGTGCTGGTCATCAACAAGATCGATACGGTGGAAAAGGAGACCCTGCTGGCCGTGATCGCCGCCTATACCCAGGCCCATCAGTTCGAGGCTGTGGTCCCTGTCAGCGCCAGGACCGGCGATGGCCTGGACATCCTGGTGGAAGAACTGCAGAAAATGTGCTTTGAATCTCCGCAGCTGTTTCCCGACGGCATGGTGTCCGACCAGCCCGAGCGTCAGCTGATCGCTGAGATCATCCGGGAAAAGCTGCTGCTCAATCTGGATAAGGAAGTGCCCCACGGCGTAGCGGTAGAGATCGAACTGATGAAGGAAGAAAACGGCGTGGAACATATTTCCGCCGTCATTTACTGCGAGCGCAAGACCCACAAGGGCATCATCATCGGGAAAAACGGAGCCATGCTGAAAAAGGTGGGCGCTGAAGCACGGCCTGAGATCGAGGACCTGCTGGGCTGCAAGGTGTTTTTACAGCTGTGGGTGAAGATCAAGGAGGACTGGCGCAACCATCCGGCCCAGATCCGCAATTTCGGATATTCAGAAGAAGGATAAACCCTCACGGCAAAAACTCCCGGGGCTATTCGGACTTTTTTCACCTATCCTAAAGGTGAGGTGAGTGCCATGAAGGACCCCAGATGGGAGCTGTTTGAAAAGACCGGCCTGCCCCAGGCCTATTGTTACTACGCAAGATGTAAACGAGGAGAACGGGATGTATCAGACGGTGCGCGGCTTGACCATCCGAAGCGTGGACTATAAAGAAGCGGATCAGATCCTGACTGTCCTGACCGATACCCGCGGCTGCCTGACGGTGAAGGCACGGGGCGTGCGGCGAAAGGGCAGCCGGCTGAAAGCGGCTGCCCAGCTGTTCACCCTTTCTCAGATGACTATCTATGAGCAAAAGGGCCGTATCGTGCTTCAGGAAGCCGAGGTGCTGCAGCAGTTTCCGGGACTGCAGGCTGACCTGACCAGGCTGGCGCTGGCCTCCTATCTGGCGGAAGTGCTGGGCACCGAGGCGGAGGACTCCCCGGCGGAGACGGACATCCAGCGTCTGGCGCTGAACAGCCTGTACGCGCTGTCCAACGGCCTGTGTTCCCATACGGTTGTAAAGGCGGCTTTTGAGCTGCGGTATATGCTGCTGGCGGGCTACGCTCCCGATCTGAGCGCCTGCGTGGTTTGCGGCAGCCTGCATCCGGTCCGGCCTGTGGCCATGCTGGAGGCAGGTACTGTCCGCTGCCAGGGCTGCGTCCTTCCCGGCGGGACCGGCAGGCAGATGCCTCTTACCGCCGGGGCACTAGAGGCCGCAAGATACATCCTTTCCTGCGATTTGAAAAAGATTTTTTCCTTCCAGCTGCCGGAGGAGGACCTCCGACGGCTCGGTGCCTTTTGCGAAGCTTATCTCCTTGCTTGTATGGAGCGGGGCTTTCGCACTTTGGATTTTTATAAAAGTGTAGGTGAATAACCATGACCTTACAGGAAAAATCGCTGGCCACCATCGAACTGCCCAAAATTTTAGAGCTGTTGGCGGCGGAAGCGGCCACGCCCCCGGCAAAGGAACTGTGCCGGCAGCTTCGGCCCGAGACTTCTTTGACCCAATGTGAAAAGCTGCAGCAGGAGACCGAGGACGCCTCCCGCCTCATCGGACTGCAGGGCAGCCCGGCGTTTTCGGGGGTAAAAGACATCTCCAACGCCCTGGAACGCGCTGAAAAAGGCGGCTTTCTCAATCCCGTGGAACTGCTGGCGGTGGGAGCGCTGCTCCGGGCGGCCCGGCTGACCAAAGCCTATCGGGAGGAGCGCCGCGACCAGCAGCAGACCTCTTTGGACAGCTATTTCTCCATGCTTTCCGGTAATAAGTTTCTGGAAGACAAGATCGAAAATGCCATCGTTTCGGAAGAGGAGATCAGCGATCACGCCAGCAGCGAGCTGTATCAGATTCGCCGCCAGATCCGGGCGGCGTCCTCAAAGATCCGGGATGTGCTGTCCAAGATCACCTCCGGCAATTCCAAGGCGCTGCAGGATAATATCGTCACCCAGCGAAACGGCCGTTTTGTGGTGCCGGTAAAGGCCGAATACCGCGGAACCTTCCCCGGAATGGTCCATGATACCAGCTCCAGCGGCGCGACCCTGTTTATCGAGCCTGCGGCTGTAGTGGAGCTGAACAACAACATCCGCATCCTGACCGGCAAGGAAAAAGCCGAGATCGAGCGCATTTTGGCGGAGCTTTCTGCCGATACCGCCCAGTTTGCAGGCTCCATTCGCCGGGACTATGAGCTGCTGTGCCGCCTGGATTTCATCTTTGCCAGGGGCAAGCTGGGCTATAAAATGAGGGGTATGCGTCCCAGACTGCTGGAAAAGGGCCGGACAGAGATCCTGCGGGCCCGGCATCCGCTGCTCAACCGCGACACAGCCGTGCCGGTGACCTTTACCATCGGCGGAGATGTGGACACCGTCATCATCACCGGCCCCAACACCGGCGGCAAGACAGTGGGTATCAAGTCCCTCGGACTGCTCACCGCCATGGCCCAGTGTGGCTTGCAGATCCCCGCTGCCGACGGCAGCCAGGTGGTCATTTTTGAGCATATTCTGGCTGATATCGGCGATGAACAGAGCATAGAACAGTCACTGTCCACTTTTTCCAGCCATATGCGCACCATCGTGGACATTTTGGAGGTGGCGGGCGGCAGCACGCTTGTCCTGTTGGACGAGCTTGGCGCAGGCACCGACCCGGTGGAGGGCGCGGCGCTGGCCCGGGCCATTATCCAGGAGCTGCGCCGCCGTGGCTGCACCATTGCAGCCACTACCCACTATGCGGAGCTGAAGGTGTTTGCTCTGGAAACGCCGGGGGTGGAAAACGCCTCCTGCGAGTTTGACGTGCAGACCCTCCGCCCCACTTACCGTTTGATTTTCGGCGTACCCGGAAAATCCAACGCCTTCGCTATTTCCCAGAGGCTGGGACTGGACGCGGGCATCATCGAAACGGCCTCCGGCCTGATCGCCACCGAAGACAAGCGGTTTGAAACGGTCATCACCCGTCTGGAGGAAAAGCGCCAGGCGCTGGAAGGCAAGGTCGCCCAGGCGGAGCAGCAGAAACGGGACGCAGAGGCCGCCAATAAAAAAGCCCAGGAACGCCTGTCCACCCTGGAGGCCGAGCGGGAAAAGCTGGTGATGGACGCCAAGCTGAAAGCCAAGGAGATCATAGACAACGCCCGGGCCGCCAGCGAAATGGTGCTGGAGGAAGCAAAGCGCCTCAAGCAGGAAGCCGCCGACGGCAAGGATGCCAATCTGGCCGCTGCCCGGGCCATCTTCCGGGGCACCCTGTCTGAAGCCGAGAAGCAGAACGCGGCCCAGCGGGCGGAGCGCAAGGCCATGCCGCTGCCCCGGCCGCTGAAGGCGGGCGACAGCGTGGAGATCGTGGCCACGCGCACCATGGGAACTGTTTTGGAAACGCCCAAGCCCGGAGAGAAGGTCAAGGTCCAGGCCGGTATTCTGAAGATCCAGGTGCAGCCCTCTGAGCTGCAGCTGATGGAGGATATGCCGAAAAAGAAGGACGAGAAGCTGAAAGGCGGCGGCGTCCGCCTTGCCGCGCCCAGCAGCTTTGCCACAGAGTTGGATCTGCGGGGACAGAGCGGGGATGAGGCCATCATGGAGCTGGAACGCTATATCGACAATGCCATTCGCCTGCATATGGAGACCGTGCGGATCATCCACGGAAAGGGCACCGGCGTCCTGCGCCAGCGTGTCCAGGCCAGTCTGAAGAAGAATCCGCAGGTCAAAAGCTTCCGCCTGGGCGTCTACGGAGAAGGGGAGGACGGCGTGACCATCGCCACGCTGCGCAAATGAGTAGCCGTGCCTTTAAAATGTAAAGTTTTTTTGTGAAAATGCTGTTTTTTCCGCATGGAATCCCTTTTGTTTTTGTCTTGTTTTGTTCACTTTGACAAAAAATAATCGTTGCCATTTCCGACAGATTCTGTTATGATACTTATATCAATGAATTATGGGAAGCGAGGATGCTTTATGTATTCGAAGGAAATCACCGTTACCAATCAGGTTGGACTGTATGCCAGACCTGCCACGTTCTTTATCCAGAAGGCCAACGAATTCCGCAGCACGATGATGGTGGAAAAGGCTGAGCGCAAGGTCAACGCCAAAAGTCTCCTGGGCGTTCTGTCTCTCGGCATCACCAAGGGCAGCAACATTGTGATTTCTGCTGAAGGCCCTGACGAGGAAGAGGCTGTCAACGCCCTGTGTTCCTTGATCGAAAGCAATTTCGGCGAATAACCGACAAGCGATTTTCGTACATAAATGCGCCCTTTACCGGGGCGCATTTTTACTATCAGAAGGAGGGCTGCCGGTGATATTTGATGAATTAAAGGAAAAGGCGCACCGTCTGCCGCAGCTGCCGGGCGTCTATTTGATGCATAATAAGGACGGTACCGTCATTTACGTGGGCAAAGCCAAATCCCTGCGCAACAGGGTCAGCCAGTATTTTGCTGACCTGGCGGCCCATACGCTCAAGACACGGCGCATGGTTGCCAATATCGACCATTTTGAGACGATTTTCGCTTCATCGGAGCTGGACGCCCTGCTGCTGGAAAATACACTGATCAAAAAATACAAACCAAAGTACAACATCTTGCTGAAGGATGACAAGGGCTATCCCTTTGTCCGCATCAGCCGGGAGCCCTATCCCCAGCTTTCGGTGGCCGGGCGGCGGGAAAAGGACGGAGCCCAGTACTTTGGACCCTATGGGGGACGAGGGACGGCCAATATGGCCATCCGCTTGCTGAGCGAGACGTTTGCATTGCCCACCTGCAGCCGCAAGTTTCCACGGGATATCGGCAAGGAACGGCCCTGCCTGCAGTTGGATATGAAAAAATGCTGCGGCGTTTGTACCGGAGCAGTGTCCCCGGAAGCATATCAGGAGATCATACGCCAGTGCGTTCAAGTGCTGGAAGGAAAAGGCGGGCAGCTGGAACAAGCTCTGCAGCAGCAGATGGAGCAGGCGGCAGAGAGCCTGCAGTTTGAGCAGGCGGCCGTCTGCCGGGACCGCATCCGCGCCATTCAGCGGCTGGGGCAAGCCCGCATCGCCGTGGTCACAGGAGGCGCGGATACCGACGCGCTGGGCTTTGCCGTGCGGGGCAGCCGCGCGTGTATCGTCAGGCTGTCTTACCGCGGCGGGGTCCTGGTGGACCGCTCCAGAGTCCTGCTGGACGGACTGGATGAGGGGGACGCCGCGGATTCTCTGGAAAGCTTCTTGCAGCAGTATTATACCGCTCTGGGCTGGGCGCCCAAAACGGTCTGCCTGTCTCACGAGATCGAGGACAAGCAGGCGGTGGAGGAGTATCTCAGCGACCTGCGAGGCGGAAAGTGTACCGTTCATCTGCCCCAACGGGGAGAAAAGAGAAGAGAAGTGCAGCTGGCCCTGGACAACGCGGCGCTGGAACTGGCTGAGGCTGAGGATGCGGAGCAGCGCACCGGAAAAACGCTGCAGCTTTTGCAGGATATGCTGGGACTGAACGAGCCGCCGGTGCGGATGGAGGCCTATGATATCTCCAATACCGCAGGTTCGGATCCAGTGGCGTCCATGACGGTGTTTCAGAACGGCAAACCGCTGAAAAGCGCGTATAAAAAATACAAGATCAAGACTGCCGTGGGCGGAGATGACTACGGCGCCATGGCCGAGGTATTGGGCAGGCGCTTGGACCGTGCGCTGGCGGGGGAGGAGCACTTTTTGCCGCTGCCGGACCTGTTTCTGATAGACGGCGGCGCGGGACAGGCGTCCGTTGCGCTGGAGCAGCTGCAGCAGCGGGGCGTGCACATCCCGTTGTTCGGCATGGTCAAGGACGACCACCACCGGACCCGGGCACTGGTCACAGCGGAGGGACAGGAATTCGGCATTTCGGCCACTCCGGCTGTATTTGCGCTTATTGGCCGCATTCAGGAGGAGACCCACCGGTATGCCATTGAGTTCCACAGGGACAGGCGAAGCAAACGGATGAAGCGCTCTGCGCTGGACGGCATCCCCGGAATCGGCCCCGCCAGGGAAAAAGCCCTGCTGAAGCACTTCGGCACGGTGCGCGCCGTCATGGAAGCGGATCTGCCGGAACTATCCGCCGTGCTGCCGAAGGCTGCGGCACAGGCGGTCTATGACCATTTCAAGGAGAAGAAAACATGAGGATCATCACGGGAACAGCCCGGGGAAAGCGTCTCCAGACGCCGGAGGGTCTGCATACCAGACCCACCACAGACCGGGTAAAAGAATCTGTGTTCAACATCATCCAATGGGATATTGAAGGACGCCGCGTGCTGGACCTTTTTGGCGGCAGCGGCCAGCTGGGACTGGAAGCGGTTTCCAGGGGCGCCGAAAGCTGTGTCATCGTGGACGGGGACCGCAGCGCGCAAAAAGCCATTGAGGCAAATATCAAAAATTGCGGGTTTGAGAAAAGATGCCAGCTGGTGAAAGGGGATTCGTTCCAGTTTCTTCAGCGGCAAAGAAAAAACAGCTACCACTTGATCTTTTTGGATCCTCCTTACGGCGGAGAGCTGCTCAACCGTGCCCTTGCGGATATTTGTCGAATTGACATTTTAGCGGAGGGTGGTATAATTGTTTGTGAAAGTGCTGTTGCGGATGCTTTGGAGCCGGTCTGCGCCCCATACCGCGTGGTAAAGCAGTACACCTACGGCCACACAATGGTTACTACCGTCACCAGGGAGGAGACTGTATGAAAACCGCTGTCGTTCCGGGAAGCTTTGACCCGGTCACCCTCGGACACGTGGACCTGATCCGGCGGGCAGCCGCACTGTTTGACCGGGTCATTGTGGCGGCCATGGTCAACTTTGAAAAGCATTATTGCTTTACAGTGGAGCAGCGGCTGGAGTTTTTGAAGGATGCGGTGAAGGACATCCCAAATGTGACGGTAGAGTATTCGGATGAAATGCTGTACGCGTATGTCCTGCGTAAGGGCGCCTGCGCCGTGGTCAAGGGCGTGCGGGACGGCAAGGACACGGATTACGAGATCTGGATGTCGGACTACAACCGGCAGCACGCCCCCTCCTGCGACACGGTGCTGCTGCCTGCGGACAAGGCGCTGACACAGGTCAGTTCCACCGAGGTCAAACGGCTGGCACAGGCGGGAAAAGACATTACGGCGCAGGTCACGCCCATGGTGGCGGCCGCGCTGCGGAAATTATAAAAAGGAGTGTAGATCCATGGCAGGAACGCCCATCGACGAACTGATCAATACCCTGTACGAAATGGTGGAAGACGCATGGTCCATGCCTCTGGGCAATGACCGCTGCGTGCTGGAGCGGGAAAAGGTTTTGGATATTTTGGATGAAGTCCGTGCCAATTTGCCAAGCGACCTGAAAATAGCCCGGGAAATCGTGGAAAAGCGAAATGACATCATCGCAGCGGGTAAAAAAGAATATGATAATCTGAAAAAGCAGGCGGATGACTACGCCAAACAGAAGATCAATGAGCATGAGATTACCCAGGAGGCCCGAAAGAAAGCCGCTGAGCTGGTAGCGGCTGCCGAGCAGCGTGCGAAGGAGGTTATGCGTGCCGCAGGCGAATACTGCGAGGATGCCATGAAACGTACGGAGGATGTGATGAGCCGTTCGCTGGAAGAGCTGAAGCAGTCTCACGTGCAGTTCCGCCAGGCGATTCGGGAACAGCAGAATAATCACTGATCTTGATGTGAATGCGATACAGGAAAATCATCGGGTTTCCGATGATTTTTCCTTGTAAAAGGAGTGTTTTCTTTGCGCGCGATAGATTTGAACAGCGACCTGGGCGAAAGCTTCGGCGCGTATACCCTTGGTTTGGATGAAGCCCTGATGGGCTTTGTCACGTCGGCCAACGTGGCCTGCGGCTGGCATGCCGGGGACCCGCTGGTGATGGAAAAAACGGTCCGCTGCGCGGCAAGGGCCGGCGTGGCAGTGGGAGCGCATCCGGGGTATCCGGACCTGATGGGCTTTGGCCGCAGGGAGATGAAGGTCACAGCGGAGGAGGCATACGCCTATGTGCTGTACCAGTTGGGCGCAATAGACGCCTTTGTGCGGGCCAACGGATCAAAGCTGCAGCATATAAAGCCCCATGGAGCCTTATATAATCAAGCCTGTAAAGATCAAAAACTTGCGAGCGCCATCTGCCGTGCGGCACAGGTTTTTGACCCGGCTCTGATCGTTTTGGCGCCTTACAGCAGCGCCTTCCGCACAGCAGCGGAAGCCATTGGCCAGCCTTTCGCGGCGGAATTCTTTGCAGACCGGGCCTATCTGCCCGATGGGAGCCTGGTGCCCCGCAGCCAGCCCGGCGCAGTGATCCACGATCCCGAAGAGGCCTGCCGCCGGGTTTTGCAGATGGCCCGTCAGGGTACTGTGATGTGCAATGACGGCAGCGAGCTGTCCATGCGCTGCGTGTCCGTGTGCGTTCACGGAGACAATGAAGCGGCGCTGGCCACGGTCCGCAGCATCCGTGCCGCGCTGGAGAGGGAACACATTCAGCTGCGCCCCATGAAGGAGCTGATCTGATGGACTATCCTATGTTTCCCTGCGGTGACTGTGCCGCCACGCTTCAAATCGGGGATCGCATATGCGAGGAAGTCAACCGGACTGTAGTGTCTGTGATGAGTGCTTTGCAGGAGGCTGCCATCCCGGGCGTCCGGGAACTGGTGCCATCCTATGGGGCAGTCTGCATCCATTATGATCCGGAACTGTTAAGCTATAATGCTTTACAGAATAGGATCCAACAGATTTCGGCGCGGCAGCCGGTGCAGGGCGGCGGGAATGACCGTCCTGCCGTCAGGATCCCCGTGTGCTATGGGGGAGATTACGGACCAGATCTGGCTTTTGTGGCGGAACACAGCGGCTTGACGCCGGAGGAAGTGGTCCGCCGCCACAGCGCCGGACAGTATTTGGTCTATATGCTGGGCTTTTTGCCCGGCTTTGCCTATATGGGCGGCATGGACGAAAGCATTGCCTGTCCCCGCTTGACATCGCCCAGGTCCCGAATTCCGGCAGGCTCTGTAGGGATCGCAGGCAGTCAAACCGGCATTTATCCTTTGGCGTCTCCCGGGGGATGGCAGTTGATCGGACGAACGCCGGTCAAGCTGTTTTCCATTGAAGGAACGCACAGTACATTTGCGTTGTCTGCCGGAGACCGGGTGCAATTCGTGCCTGTTTCGCCGGAAGAATATCGGAAACTGGAGGCCGGGGTATGATCGAGATCCAAAGACCCGGCCTGCTGACCACGGTACAGGACGGCGGACGGAAAGGCTATCAGGCCTATGGCGTCCCGGTGTGCGGCGCGATGGATTGGCTTTCACTGGCACGGGCCAATCTTTTGGCAGGAAACGCCTGGGATGAGGCTGCGCTGGAGATCACCGGTCTGGGACCTGCCGTTCAATTTTCAGAGTCGTGTGCGTTCGCGCTGGCAGGAGCAGACTTTTCTGCCGCGCTGAACGGCCGGCCCCTGGCGGCGCACGGCGCGTATCTTGCACACAGGGGCGACCTGCTGGAACTGGGCGCCGCAAGAAACGGCTTTCGGGGCTATATCGCCTTTTCGGGAGGAATGGATCTCCCCGAAATCATGGAAAGCCGAAGTACTTGCCTGTCCGCACAATTCGGTGGGTTTGAGGGTCGGGCGCTGAAAAAAGGGGACCGGATCGGCCTGCGCGCACCACAGTTCTGGCTGCGGGGACTGCCCAAACGGCAGCTCCGTGAGAACTGCTCGTTTGAGGGCCCGGTCCGTGTGGTGCCGGGACCCCAGGACGGCTGTTTTTCGCAGGCCGGACTGGAGACCTTCTTTTCTTCGGAATACAGATTGGGAAGTCAGTGTGACCGGATGGGCTGTCGCCTGGAAGGGGCCAACATCGCCCTGAAGGAGAGCTGCTCGCCGAATATTCTCTCTGACGGAGTGGTTATGGGCAGCATCCAGGTGCCCAACGGTCAGCCCATCGTGATGATGGCTGACCGGCAGACCACCGGCGGCTATGTAAAGCTGGGGACCGTCATATCGGCCGATCTGCCACTGATGGCGCAAAAACGTCCCGGTGACAAGGTGCGTTTCACCTGTGTTACGGTGCAGGAGGCGCAGCAGATACGCCTGCAGTGCTTGCGGCGGCTGAGAAACCTGGAGCAGGAGCTGGAACGGGGCGACCTGTGGTGACCCGCCGAAACCAGAAATGACAAGATCATCATAAAACAGGAACTGCCGCAGCCCATGGGGCTGCGGCAGTTTTTACTGTAATTCTTTACGTCATTTTCCGCTTGTAGAAGCGAATGGAGAGGCTGATGGAAAGTAAATTGACGCATACGGTAAAGAGGATGAGCGCCGGCAGCCAAAGTGCCGCGGACAGGTGGAAAGCGGGCAGGTTTTCCGTGGGGAGCAGTACGGTGACAGCGCCCATGACACCCACAGCCAGAAGGTACAGCATCCGTCCCTTCTCAGACCCCAGACGGATGATCATGGGGAGCAGCACCGACAGAACCAGCAGACCGATGCAGGGGAGAAGGGTCATGACCGTCAGCAGGCCGGAGGGCATGACGCCCTTGGAGATCAGGCTCATGGCTACGGAGGAAATGCTGGACAGAAGGACAACGCACCCCGCACCGATATATCCCAGGACATACTTGCTCACCACCATCTGGCGGGGCGTATAGGGCATCATGGCCGCAAGCTGGTTCCATTTGCTGTGCTCGTCGTAGCTTAGCGTGGAAACCGGAAGCATGATCACATAGATCATGGAAAAGCCGGTGGCGGAAATGCCGGGAAGCGTGCAAAAAATAATGAGGATGAGCAAAAACAACTTCAGTTGTTTATACAGAACATATCCGTCTTTTAAAAGCAGGGCTTTCATCTGGCAGTGTCTCCTTTCGCGAGAAGCAGAACGATCTCTTCCAAGGTGGTGCGTTCGGCAGTGATAAAAGAGGGGAGAGCAGACCTGCGGGCCAGGGCCTCCTCGCCGTAGGGGCTGCTGCGCCGGCTGATGACAGCATCCGGGTCCAGGTCGCTGAGCTGTTGGGATGTCAGCCGCAGGACGGTATATTCTTCCAGCAGGCGGTCTTTTTCCTCAAACAGGAGCAGCTTTCCTTTGTGCAGAAATGCGATATAATCGCAGATCTTCTCCAGATCGCTGACGATGTGAGAGGAAAGAAGGATAGAGTGGCTTTCATCCCGGGTGAAGTCATTGAAAATATCCAGGATCTCATCCCGCACCATGGGGTCCAGCCCGGAAGTGGCTTCGTCCAGCACCAGCAGCCTGGGGTGGTGGGAAAGAGCCACTGCAATGGCCAGCTTCATCCGCATACCCCGGGAATAATCCTTGAACAGCTTATCCCCGGGAAGGGAAAACTGCTGCAAGTACTGCTGGTACAAAGCGGAGTCCCAGTTTTGATAGGTGTGCGCCATGACTTTGCCCACTTGCTTTGCCGAGAGCACTTCCGGGAAATAGGCGTCATCCAGAACGATGCCGATATCCTCTTTGGCCGCCGCGAAATCCGGACTTCTGCTGTCTGTATTCAGGGCGGTGAGGGTGCCGCTGTCCGCCTTCGCGGCACCCATCAGCAGGCGGATCAGGGTGCTTTTACCGGCGCCGTTTTCGCCGATCAGACCCAAAATAGAGCCCTGAGGCAGGGAAAAGCTGACATCCTGAAGGGAAAAACCCGGATAGTGTTTGGTAACGTGTTCCACTGTAATAGCATTCACGATGCTCACTCCTTTTCAAACATATGGATCAAATCGATGACATCCCCGGTGGAAAGACCGCAGATGGGGGCCAGCTCCAGCGCCGCGCGGAGGTGGGATTCCAGCTGCTTCAGATGTTCTTCGCGGATGATCTGGGTATTTTTTTCAGCCACATAGCAGCCCTTAGCGGCCACAGTGTAGATGTAGCCGTCCTTTTCCAGCTCGTCATAGGCCCGTTTCGTGGTGATAACGCTGATGCGCAGATCCTTGGCCAGGGAGCGGATGGAGGGAAGCAGTTCGCCTTCGGGCAGTTCACCCGACAGGATGGCGGCTTTGATCTGGCTGTAAATTTGCTCGTAAATGGGCCGGTTGTTTGCGTTGCTGATAATGATGTTCAAAAAATCACCTCTCATCTGTTCATGAACAGTATATACAGTATATGCACGTTTGTCAATAGCAAAAGCCCGGTTTTTTGAAACCGGGCTTTTGAAAAATAAAAAAACCTCGTCTTTCAACGAGGCTTTTGGTGCGGATGAAGGGACTTGAACCCCCATGAAATTGCTTTCACATGGACCTGAACCATGCGCGTCTGCCAATTCCGCCACATCCGCGACTGCTTGTATATAATATCTCAATCTTCCGGAAAAGTCAATAGCTTTTTTCAAGTTTTTTTGCTTAAAAAAATATTTATTTTAAAGATTACCTGTTGACAAACCGCAGAATCGAAAGTATACTAAAAACGTAAACAAAGGGGGCGAGAACTTGAGAATCACACATGAAGCGGACTATGCGGTTCGTATCGTGTATGTGTTGATGCAGTCCGGAGCGCATACCGTCGCCGCCAGTAAGGTGGCTGAGTGCTCGGGCGTCACCCTCCGCTTCACGCTGAAGATCCTTTGCAAACTGGTGGGCAGCGGCATTGTCGCTTCCAGAAAGGGCGCCAACGGCGGATACACGCTGGCCATGGACCCGGCTGACATCTCTTTGGGGCTCATCATCGAAAGCATTGACGGACCCTTTGAACTGAACCATTGCCTGAGTGATGATTTTGACTGCACCCGGGTGAAGGATAAAAAGTTTTGCCAGTTCCACCATATTTTTGATGATGTGAACGCAAAACTTAAAAAAGAACTCTATGGTATCAAAATGGAAACATTTAAAAATACGTAATTTCATTTACAGGAGGAAAACATTATGAAAAAGTTCGTTTGCAAAGTTTGCGGCTATGTTTACGAAGGCGAAGCCGCCCCTGCTGAATGCCCCGTCTGCCATGTCGGCAGCGAAATGTTCGAGGAAGTCAAGGGCGAGATCAAGCTGGCTGCCGAGCATGAGTACGGCGTTTATGAAAAGACCGTTGCCAACAATGACAAGGTCAGCGCCGAAGACAAGGCCTATATCCTGGAACAACTGAAGGCCAACTTCAACGGCGAGTGCAGCGAAGTGGGTATGTATCTGTGCATGGCCCGCATTGCTCATCGCGAGGGTTATCCCGAGATCGGCCTGTACTGGGAGAAGGCCGCTTATGAAGAGGCTGAGCATGCCGCCAAGTTTGCCGAGCTGCTGGGCGAGGTCCTGGAGCCCAACATGAAGGCTGACACCAAGTCCAATCTGGCCTGGCGTGTGGATTGCGAGTTCGGCGCCACCAAGGGCAAGTTTGACCTGGCCGCCTGCGCCAAGAAGAACGGCCTGGACGCCATCCATGACACCGTCCACGAGATGGCCCGCGACGAGGCCCGTCACGGCAAGGCTCTGAAGGGCCTGCTGGAGCGTTACTTCGGCTAAGCGCAAGCCTTTGTAAAGAAAAGTTTTTTCAGAGGGAGCTGAGAGGATCAGTTCCCTCTTTTTATTCTTTTTAGTGCCTTTAGGCGTGAGAGGAAACCCCCAGTTCTACTGGGGGAAGAAAAATAGCTTTAGCATGAGTAAAACCTCCTATTGCGGTATACTGGTAAAGGTTTAGCGACCGCATTACCAGAGCAATAGGAGGTTTTATGCAGTTTAAGAAAGATGAGAAGAATGAAATCAAAAGCACGGCACATTCAAGATACCGTTGTCAGTACCATATCGTATTTGCGCCGAAGTATCGCAGGAAAGAGATCTATGGGCAGCTAAAGAAAGATATAGGAGAGATACTGAGGACGCTGTGCAAACAAAAAGGAGTGGAAATCATTGAGGCGGAAGCATGTGTGGATCATATTCACATGTTGGTAAGTATTCCGCCATATTTGAGTGTAGCACAGTTTATGGGATTTCTCAAGGGAAAGAGCAGTCTGATGATATTTGACAGACATGCGAATTTGAAGTACAAATACGGGTCGAGAAATTTTTGGTGCAGAGGATACTATGTTGATACTGTGGGACGCAATAAAAAGATCATAGCAGAGTACATAAGGAATCAACTGGAGGAGGATTACGCCGCAGATCAAATGAGCATCAAGGAATATGTGGACCCGTTTACGGGTGACAAGAATAAGAAGGCATAAAAAGACAGCCGCTTGAAGCGGCTGCCTGAAATGGTAATGCGGTGTCAAACCTTCAGCGCCCCTTTCAGGAGCTACGGTCGTAATAGCCCCTTCCAGGGGCGGTTCAAACCACCAGTTTACTGGTGGTTATGATTACCCACGGACGAAAAGCCGTGAAATGCCGGCGGCAGCCAAGCCACGTGTTCCAAAATCTTCCGAAAATGAATTGTTTTATTAGGCCCTTCAAGGCGAACGATAGTATCATCGAAAAATACTAATTTACCATATCTGAGGAGGTTTTTCGGTGGATACCCAAAACAATCATTATATGAAGGGATTCACGCCCTACGCTATCGCGGCGGCGGTGCTGAGCCTGTGCGGCGGTTTTACAGCGGCGGTACCCTCCAACATCGTGGCGGACTGGAGGCTCCAGGAAACCATGGTCACCTGGATCGCCATGGCGTATTCCCTGGGCGCGGCCACTATGGCGCCCATCATGGGCAAGCTTGCTGACCTGCTGGGCCGCAGGACCACGCTGCTTTTGGGCCTGTCTCTGTTTACCGCCGGTCCCTTGCTGACGGCCTTGTGCCCTGACGGCCGCTTTATACTGATCATGGCCTTTCGGTTTTTATCCGGCGTGGGGGCGGCGGCCATCTCTCCGGTGGTCATGTCTTATATTATGACGGAATTTCCCCAGGAAAAGTTGGGAAAGGGCTTTACCATTTACATGGTGCTGTCTTGCGGCATGGTGGTCTTCGGCCCCACACTGGGCGGCATCGTGCTGAGCAAAACCGGCTGGCGGCCGGTGATGTATATTTGCATGGCCCTGGCCGCCGGCGCTTTGGCGGCCTGCTTGCTGCTGGTGAAAAAAGGAGAGGGGCGCAGGAGTGTCCAGGCGCGGTTTGATTATACGGGCGCTGTGCTGGTTTTGGTGTTCTTTTCCATGCTGCTTTCCATCCCGACCTTTGGCCAGAATGCGGGCTGGACCGCCAGCCCCACGCTGATCTGCCTGTTTACCGGCGCGGCGGCGCTGGCGCTGTTGGTATTGGCGGAGCGCAGGGCTGAAAGCCCCATTCTGGACGGCCGTTTCATGGCCCGAAAGCAGTTTGTTCTGCCGGTGATCGTGTTGTTTCTGTCTCAGGGGCTGCTGCAGTCCTGCATGACAAATATCATCACGTTCGCTATCGTCACCACAGGGGACAGAACGCTTTCCGGCATCGCCACATCCGTGATGTATATCGGCATGGCGCTGGGCACCATCGTCATCGGGCCGATGGCCGATAAAAAAGAACCGCGCACCATCGCGGCAGCGGCGCTGGTGTTCGTGGCAGCCGGCGCGGCGCTGCAGATGCTGTTTTCCGCCGGCACAGGCCTGCTGCTGATGTGCGCCGCCATGTTTCTGATCGGCCTGGGCCTGGGCGGCAACGGCACGATCTTTTTGAAGGTAGTGCTCTCCGGCCTGGCACCCGAACTGGCCGGCTCGGGGTCTGGCACCTACAATGTATTCCGGGATATGTCCGCGCCCTTTGGGGTGGCAGTATTTGTGCCCATGTTTTCCGGCGGCATGGTATCCGGTATGAACGCCCTGGCGGAAGCGGGGGTGGAACCGTCCGCGGCAAAGATCGCGGCGGCGGTGGAATCCCTGCACAGCACGGCCCTTGTACAGACGGTATGTGTTTTGATCGGGATCGGCATATGCTTCCTGCTCCCGACGATTTATCCAAAGAAAGTTCACTGAAGCCATAGACACCTTTCAAACTTTGTGCTACAATTACAGCAAATCAACACGGCAGTGTCTGCACAAGATGTAACCGTGACACAAAGGAGAAAGATTATGGAACAGAAAGTTGCGGAATTGCTGAATCAGCAGATCAACAAGGAATTTTACAGCGCATACCTGTATCTGGATATGTCCAACTACTATGATGAGCAGGACCTGGACGGCTTTGCCAACTGGTACAAGATCCAGGCGCAGGAAGAACGGGATCATGCCATGCTGTTCCTGCAGTATCTGCACAATAACGGCGAGAAGGTGACGCTGGAGGCTATTGACAAGCCCGACAAGGTCTTTGCTTCTCCGCTGGATCCGCTGGTGGCAGCCGCTGAGCATGAGCGGTATGTCACCTCCCTCATCAATGCGATCTACGCCGAGGCCTATGCCGCCAAGGACTTCCGTACCATGCAGTTTTTGGACTGGTTTGTCAAGGAGCAGGGCGAGGAAGAAAAGAATGCGGATACCATGGTCAAAAAGTACGAATTGTTCGGCACGGACCCCAAGGGCCTGTATCTGCTGAATCAGGAGCTGGGCGCTCGTGTTTATTCCGCGCCTTCCCTGGTTCTGTAAGCGCGCTTTTGAAAACGGGAGCATCTTGGATGCTCCCGTTTTTTGTTGCGCCGAAACCGAGGCAGGGCCTTGAAATATCTGTATTCTTATGCTAAACTATGATAATTAGAGTACAAGTATCTTCTCGTCTATTTCCACAGGAGGAAACGAATGAAAGCAACACCTGCCGTTAACAAAGTCGTAAACCAAGTACCGACGCTTGCTTTGCGGGGGATTACTGTTTTTCCCGGCGCGCTGTTCCATTTTGATGTGGGACGGCAGAAGTCGATCCGCGCCATGGAGTACGCCATGGCCAACGGCCAACGGATCTTTTTGGTCACCCAGCGGGATGTGTCGGTAGATGATCCCGGACAGGAGGACCTGTACAGCATGGGCACCTATTGCAAGGTGCGCCAGATCCTGAAGATCCCCGGCGACAATATCCGTGTCCTGGTAGAGGGCAAGCAGCGCGCGCTGCTGCGCGGGATCTGCGGCGGCGAGCCTTTTTTGACCGCCGACATTGAGCTTCTGCCGGAAATCTCCATCAACCGGATCACCAAACGGGACCAGGCCTCGCTGCGCAATGCCCAGGAACTGTTCATGGAATATACAACGCTCATGCCCCAGACGGCAAGTGACATCATCATGCAGGTGATGGCCGCCCGGGACCCTGGGACCTTGTCCGATTATATTGCACAGAATGTGCAAATGAATTTCGAGAACAAGCAGATGCTTCTGGAGCTGCAGGACCCCCGGCGCCGGATGGCGCTGCTGCTGCGTCTGCTTGCCCAGGAGATCGAGATCCTGCAGCTTGAACAGGATATTCAGGAAAAGGTCAAGACCCAGATGGACAAGGGTCAGCGTGACTATTATCTGCGGGAGCAGATCAAAGCCATCAACGAAGAACTGGGCGAGGGGGAGGATGCCTCTCAGGAAGCCCAGGAATATCTGGATAAGATCGCCGCAAAGAACCTGCCCGCCGAGGTGGAGGAAAAGCTTGTCAAAGAGGTCAAACGGCTCTCAAAAATGCAGTCCTCTTCCCCTGAAAGCGGCGTTTCCCGCAGCTATTTGGATGTTTGCCTGGACCTGCCCTGGACTGAGACAAAAAAGGAAAATGACGATATCAAAAAAGCACGCGCCATACTGGACGAGGACCATTACGGCCTGGAAAAGGTCAAGGAGCGCATTCTGGAGTTTTTCGCCGTCAAAAACCTGACCGGCGGCGTCAAGGGTCAGATCCTCTGCCTGGCCGGCCCTCCCGGCGTGGGCAAGACCTCAGTGGCCCGCTCCATCGCCCGGTGCATGGGCCGGGACTATGCCCGGCTGAGCCTGGGCGGCGTGCGGGACGAGGCGGAGATCCGCGGTCACAGAAAGACCTATATCGGCGCCATGCCCGGCCGCATCATCACCGCTCTGCGCCAGGCGGGCAGCCGCAACTGCCTCATCCTTGTGGACGAGATCGACAAGCTGGGCAGCGATTACAAGGGCGATCCCGCCTCGGCGCTGCTGGAGGTCTTTGATACCGAACAGAACGTGGCGTTCCGGGACCATTTTGTGGAACTGCCCTTTGACCTGAGCGATGTGCTGTTCATCACCACCGCCAATGACAAAAACGCCATTCCCGGTCCGCTGCTGGACCGTATGGAGGTCATTGACCTGCCGGGCTACACGGATGTGGAGAAGGTGCAGATCGCAAAACGGCACATCATCCCCAAACAGCTGAAAAAACACGGCCTCCGGGCGCAGAATCTGCGTCTGGATGATGACGCGCTGACTATGCTCATCTCCTGCTATACCCGGGAGGCCGGCGTCCGCAGCATGGAGCGGGAAATTGCCAAGCTGTGCCGCAAAACAGCCAAGTATATGAACGAGACCGGCAAGCATTCCCTGCATTTTACCACTCAGAATCTTCCGCAATATCTGGGAACGCCTCCCTTTAAGCCCGAGCAGCCCCTGGAAGCACCGGAATGCGGCGTGGTCAACGGCCTAGCCTGGACCTCTGCCGGCGGAGAGATGCTGGAGGTGGAGGCCATCGCCGTGGACGGCACCGGAAAGATCGTTCTCACGGGTAATCTGGGAGATGTGATGAAGGAGTCGGCGCAGGCCGCCGTTACCTATCTGCGCAGCCGGGCTGAGGTCCTGGGCCTGCCCGCGGATTTCCACACCAAAAAAGACATTCATATCCATTTTCCGGAGGGCGCTGTGCCCAAGGACGGCCCTTCGGCCGGCATCACAACGGCGACCGCTGTGTTTTCTGCCCTGACCGGGCGCCCTGTGGCCAAGAACATCGCCATGACCGGCGAGATCACGCTGCGCGGCCGCGTACTGGCCATCGGCGGCCTGCGGGAAAAAACCATGGCGGCTTACCGTAACCATGCCGTCACGGTCATCATCCCCGAAGAGAATAAAAAGGATCTGGATGATATCGACCCGCTGGTGCGGGAGAACCTGACCTTTATTCTGGTCAGCCACATGGATCAGGTGCTGGATACTGTTTTTGAACTGCATCACGCCGCTTCGGCGCCGGAGAAGGAAGACCCGGTCCCGGCGATCCCGCCCCAGGTCAATGTGAGCCACACGCCCCGCACCACCATCCGCCAATAAAACAGATGTGAGGGAAACTATGGATTTTCGCAAGACGGTATTTGTACGCAGCGCCGCCGATGCAAAGGGATTTCCCACCGGTCCGCAGCCGAGAGTTGTCTTCGCGGGGCGCTCCAATGTGGGAAAATCCTCCACCATCAACCGGGTGGTGGGAAAGAAGGGATTTGCCCGTGTCAGCTCGGTCCCCGGCAAAACCGTATTTGTCAACCTGTTCAGAACCGACGACCGGGGCTGGCTGGTGGATCTGCCGGGGTATGGCTATTCCAGAACCTCCAAAGAGGAGCGGGAGCGCTACTCACGGCTGATTGAGGATTATTTTGCAGCCGACCGGTCGTATATTGCCCGCATTTATCTTATTGTGGATGCGCGCCACAAGCCCACTGCCGATGATGTGACCATGGTACAGTGGGTGCGCCATTACGGTTATCCGTTGACCGTGGTGGCAAACAAGCTGGACAAGCTCAAAAAAAGTGAGGTCGAGCCCAATCTCGCCTGTATCCGGGAGACACTGATGCTGGGCGAAGAGGATGTGCTTATCCCGTTCTCAGCGGAAAAAGGAACCAACTGTGATCTATTAAAAGCAGATATCCAAAACGCAATAGAGGAGAATTGATATGAAAACCTACTACAGCAAGCACTTCACCATTGCAAACAATGGCCACCTGTGCATGGACGGTGTCGATCTGGTGGACGTGGCAAAGCAATTCGGCACGCCTGCTTATGTCATGAGTGAGCGTCAGCTGCGCGAAAACTGCCGCGATTTTACCGAGGCGATGAAGCGCAACTTTGGCGAAAAGTACAAAGTCGCCTACGCCAGCAAGGCCCTGTGCGCCCGGTTCCTTTATCCCATTCTCGCTTCTGAGGGGATCCATGCCGACGTGGTTTCCGGAGGCGAGCTGTATACTGCACTGAAGGCGGGCTTTGATCCCAAGCATCTGCATTTCCACGGAAACAACAAGACGGTCCCCGAACTGGAAATGGCCGTGGACTGCGGCATTGGCTCCATCATCATCGATGCCTTTGAGGAGGTCGACCGTCTGGAAGCCATCTGTGCTGCCCGCGGCGTCCATCAGCGTGTGCTGTTCCGGGTCAAGCCCGGCGTCCATGCGGATACCCACGAATTTATCTCCACCGGCCAAAACGATTCCAAGTTCGGCTTCGGCATCGAGGACGGCGAGGCCATGCGGATGTCCCGCTACATTCTGGAGCATAAGCACCTGGATTTTGCGGGTATCCATTGTCATATCGGTTCTCAGGTCTTCTCTGTGGACGGCTTTGCCCGGGCGGCCAAGATCATGTTTGACTTCTTCTGCAAGATCGAGCGGGAGCTGAACATTCATCTGGATGAGATGATCGTGGGTGGTGGCTTCGGCGTCAAGTATATGCCGGAAGATGAGCCCGGCACCTTCGGCGAGAAGATCGACGCCATGGGTCAGGTCATGCGTGAGGAGGCCGCGAAATACGGCCGTGAAGTGCCCGAGATCGTCATCGAGCCGGGCCGCTCCATGGTTTGCGCCGCCGGCGCCACCCTGTATACGGTGGGCTCTGTCCGGGACATCAAGGACGCCCGCTGCTATGTCTCTGTGGACGGCGGCCTGCCCGACAATCCCCGCTTTGCCCTGTATCAGGCATCCTATGACGCAGTCGTGGCCAACCGTGCCGACGCGCCCCGGGACAAACTGCAGACCATCGCCGGCCGGTGCTGCGAAAGCGGTGACCTGGTGGCCCGTGACCTGACCTTCCAGACCGCCAAAGCGGAGGACATCCTGTGCGTCTTCGCGACCGGTGCCTACAACTTCTCCATGGCGTCCAATTACAACCGCGTTCCCCGGGCGCCCATCGTGCTGGTGAAGGAGGACGGTACCACCCAGGAAGTCGTTCGCCGTGAGACCTATGAGGACCTGATCCGCAACGATATCGTCTGATTTGATGTTCACCCGGAGGATGTGCTTTTGCACATCCTCCGGATAATTCCAAGGAGGAAGCAGATGAAAGAAGTCACATTCCATCTGGAGGTCTTTGATGGGCCGCTGGACCTGCTGCTGCATCTGCTGTCCAAAAACAAAGTGGAGATCAAGGATATCCCCATTGCCGCCATTCTGGACCAATATCTGGAGTACATTCGCCGCATGCAGGAGTTTGATATGGAAGTGGCCAGCGAGTTCATTACCATGGCTGCGCAGCTGATGTATATCAAGTCCAAAATGCTGCTTCCGGTCTATGAGGACACGGCAGAGGAGGACCCCAGAGCCGGTCTGGTGGAGGCATTGCTGGAATATCAGCGCATCAAGGAAGCGGGCAGCGTTTTGAGTCTGCGGGCACAGATCGGCCGGGACATTTTTGTAAAAGGCCAGGAGCCCCTGGAAAAAGAAAGAAGCCAGTTCACCGGCAGCTATTCCTATGAGCTGCTGACCCGTGCGCTGGAGGATATCCTGCAGCGGGCCCAGCGAAAGCTTCCGCCGCCGGTAACGGCCTTTCAGGGCATTGTGGGCCGGGAAACCGTCCCCGTGGATGACAAAATAGGGGATATCGTTAAGCTGTTTGTAAAAACGCCCAGGATCAGCTTTGAGAAGCTTGTGCTTTCCGCGGAAAGCCGTTCGGAGATCGTGGCGATCTTCCTGGCTGTGCTGGAGCTTTCCAAAACACGAAAGATCATGATCGAAGAGACAGAGGAGGGCGGCTGCACCCTTCGGCTGGCCACAAGAGAGGAGCAGGCGCTGACAGCGCCCCGGACAGAAGATGATCGAGAAGACGACCGAACTGCATGAACTGGAATGCGCCCTGGAAGCGGTGCTCTTTGCCGCCGGAGATTCGGTAAGTGAGGGAAAGCTGTGCGCCGTGCTGCAGACCGATAAGGCGACGCTGCGCAATGCGGCTCAAAATCTGGGCGATTATTATGACTTCAACCGCCGGGGAATCAAGCTGCTCCGGTTGGATGACCGGTATCAGCTGGCCTCCCGGGCGGACTATGCCCAAATGGTCCGCAACACGCTGGAGACCCGGAAGCCTCAAAATCTGACACCGGCCGCCCTGGAAGTTTTGGCGATCATTGCATATAAGCAGCCCGTTACCAAAACCTATATAGAGCAGGTGCGGGGCGTGGATAGCGCCTATACGCTGAGCAGCCTGGTGGACAAAGGCCTGGTCGCCGACTGCGGACGGCTGGATGTGCCGGGACGTCCCATTTTGTATCAGACTACAGAAACGTTTTTGCGTGCGTTTGGGCTTAGTTCCGTCAGCCAGCTGCCCGCGCTGGAGTCTTTTGGCGAACAGGACCCGCAGCAGATGACGCTGAATGAATTGGAAGAACGGCAGGACGATGGGCCGGAGACTGCGGAGGACACAGGAAAGGAGTCATGATTTGCTGAAGGTCATCGGTTGGATCTTTTTGGGATTTCTGCTGTTTGTGTTTCTTCTTTTGTTTCTGCCGGTACACACCCGTGTGCGTTATGACGGCGCGCTGCAGGTGTGGTGCGGGCTGGGACCGGTTTCCCTGCGCCTTTTTCCATTGAAGAAAAAGGCAGAGCGCCCAAAAAAAGAAAAGACACAAGCTGCGGAGACAAAGTCTCAACCGAAAAAAAAGAAGCCAGCGGGACAGAAGCTCACATGGGACACGGTCTGCGATTATATTCGGCTTGCCTTGGAAGCGCTGGGCGCTATGCGCCGGAGACTGGTGATCCGTAATCTGACTTGTCATGTTAAGGTGGCCGGAAAGGATGCCGCAGCGACTGCCCTGCTTTACGGCAGAGTCGCGGCCGGCGTTTCTGCACTGTATCCGGTGATGGAACGCAGCCTGCGCGTGAAAAAGACAGATATTGCCGTGGACGCAGATTTTGAAGGCGAAAAGCTGGATATACTTGCAGATGTGACCATCGCGGCGTGTCCCATGCGGATGCTGATCGTGGCAGTCATATTGTTGATTCGGTTTTTGAAGATTCGCAGGAAAAGCAAGCAGCAAGATCAAACCCATACAAGAGAAAGGCGGCAAGATCCATGAGTAGTATCAATGAAGCGATGAATCTGACAATGGAAAAGCTCCGTGAAATGGTGGATGTGAACACGGTTGTGGGACAGCCCATCACTATACCCGACGGCACCACGCTGATCCCCGTGTCCAAGGTCACCTTTGGATTTGCTTCGGGTGGGACCGACGGTACCAATATCCGTTTCGGCGCCGGAAGCGGAGCCGGCGTCACCATCACGCCGCTGGCTTTTGTGGTCGTCAGCCAGGGCAATGTTCGTATGCTCTATGTGGAACCGCCTGCAAATTCCACCCTGGACAAGGCTGTAGATATGATCCCCGGCATTGTGGATAAATTCAAAAAGGAAAAAACAGAAGATACCCCTGTTTACTAAGGCTGCATAATTGCTTTCACCTGCCCGTATGGTATACTGGCAGGTGATTGTCTTGATAAAACGAACTTTTTTGGCATTCTTTTCGGCATTTTTTCTTTTTTCGGCGCCGGTATCTGCGTTTACGGAGCCTTCGGTCAGCGCGCAAAGCGCAGTTTTGTATGACCCGCTGGACGGATCTGTGCTGTATCAGAAAAAGGCCACTGAGCCGCGGGGGATGGCCAGCACCACAAAGATCATGACCGCCCTGGTGGCTTTGGAGCAGTATGATCTGCAGGAAACGGTCACAGTCCGTAAGGAATGGTGCGGCATTGAGGGATCTTCCATCTATCTGCGGGCGGGAGAGCAGCTGACGGTATCTGATCTGCTGTACGGACTGCTGCTGGAAAGCGGCAACGATGCGGCAGCGGCGCTGGCCGGCCTTGACCCGGACGGGGAACAGGGCTTTGTTCAGAAAATGAATGAAAAAGCAGAGGCGCTGGGCCTTCAGCATACGCATTTTGAAAATCCCAGCGGTCTGGACGGTGAGACACACTATACGACTGCGCTGGAACTGGCTCAAATTGCGGCCTTTGCCATGAAGGATCCTGTTTTCGCCCGAATAGCGTCCACCGAACAGATCACGGTTTCCGGCAGGACATGGACCAATCACAACCGGCTGCTGCGGGAGATCGGGGCCTGCGGCGTCAAAACCGGGTTTACCAAATCCTGCGGCCGGTGTCTGGTTTCCGCAAAGGAGCAAAACGGCAGGATGCTCCTTTGTGTTACGCTGAATGCGCCCAACGACTGGGCGGATCATAAGGCGTTGTATGAATATGGCTTCAGCAGACTTCAGCCCTATGACCTGCTGGGGGCCGGGGACTGCGGGAGCGTCCCCCTGATTTCCAACGAACGAAAAGTATCACGGCTTTACACCAACGAGAGCTTCTCGGTTTGGCTGACAGAGGAACAGCGGCAGCGCATGACGGTCTCTGTGTGTGGGCCGCGGTTTTGGTATGGCGCGACCCAGGCGGGGCAGCGCTATGGGACGCTGCAGATCCGGCTGGATGGTCAGGTTTTATTTGAGACCCCGGTTTATTTTTCCGAAAACACGCGGGAGACAACGCCTGAACCCTCCCGGTTTTCCAGATGGATAGATTTTTTGTTTAGGAGAAGAATATGAAGGAACGGCTTCAAAAGATCCTGTCCGGCGCAGGTATTTGTTCTCGCCGAAAGGCGGAAACCTATATTTTGTCAGGATGTGTAAAGGTTAACGGCATTACGGCAAACCTGGGCGACAGTGCTGACCCTGCGGAAGATGAGATTCTTGTGAACGGAAGACCTCTGCAAAAAAATGCGCCCCGGCCCCTCTATATCATGCTGAATAAGCCGCGTGGATATGTAACGACCCTGTCTGATGAAGCAGGCCGCAAAACAGTGGCGGATCTGCTGCAGGATGTGCCCGGACGCGTCTATCCGGTGGGCCGCCTGGATATGCATTCCGAAGGCTTGCTGATCCTCACAAACGACGGGGAACTGGCGCACCATTTGACCCATCCGTCCCACGAGGTTTATAAAGAATACCTGGTGAAGCTGTCTCCCGATGAGCCGGGCCTGCCGTCGCCGGAAAAGCCGCTGTCCGGCACGATTGAATTGGACGGAGAAATGCTTTTACCGGCCAAGTGCCGTCTTTTGACAAAAACCGAAAACGGTTACATTATGACGATCTCGATCCGCCAGGGGAAAAACCGTCAAATCAGACGTATGTGTGCAAAATGCGGTTATACGGTCAATGGGCTGAAGCGCGTTGCGGAAGGAGATGTCAAGCTGGGCGACTTGCCAAGCGGCAGCTGGCGTTATCTTTCCGAAGGGGAAGTGCGCTATCTGAAATCCCTGTAGTTCCAGCGAACACAGGTGGCTCCGGAAAAGAAAAAGGAGGTAATCCAGTGAAACGGATCAATGAGGCGATCGCTGAAAAGGCGAGCGGCTTTACAAAGGGTCAGCATCTGCTGGCACACTTTGTGACAGAGCATTGCGATAAGGCTGCGTTCATGAGTTCCTTTGACTTGGCAGCGGTCACCGGCGTCAGCCAGTCCACGGTCATTCGATTCGCCTCCGCGCTGGGGTATCAAGGGTATGGAGATTTTCAGAACGCGCTGCAGCTGGAGCTGAAGTACCGTCTGACTGCGTTGGAACGGTTTGAGCTGGCGGAGGAAAACAGCTCCACGGATATGGAGATGCTGAATCAGATCGCCCTGCACGATGCCTTGAACATCAAAAAGAATCTGAATTTGAATCCGATGGACGCACTGCACAATTTGTGCACCCGGCTGATGCTTTCAGGAAAAATTTACATATACGGACAGGGCCTGACCGCCCCGGCAGCCGTTTATCTGGCTTCCTATCTTCGAATTCTTCTGCCCAATGTCTGCTGTCTGAACCAGTTGGGGATGGATCCGGTGAACGCGGCCTGCGGTATGGACGCGGGAGATCTGCTGCTGTGTGTCGGGCTTCCGGCCCATCAGCGAAGTACGCTGGAATTGCTTTCTTTTGCGCGGGAGCGGGAGGTATGTACTGCCGCCATCAGCGAAAGCCACGATTCGCCCATGGCCCAGGACGCTGATATCAGCCTGATCGTGGAATGCGGCGATTTCGGCTTGGGCGGCAGCATCGCACCGCTGATCTCGCTGTGCTGCATGATCGTATGCCTGTTGTCCAAAACCGACCAAAAGGCACAGCGAAAGCTGGATTCCTTTACAGCGACAACACACTATCAAATCAAGGAGTAACCCCATGAAAATCGTCGTCGTGGGCGGCGGCGCCGCCGGTATGATGGCCGCTTGCACCGCAGCCCGCAGGGGCGCTTCGGTCATTTTGATCGAACGCAACGCCCAGCTGGGCGTTAAAGTTAATATTACCGGCAAAGGACGCTGCAACGTTACCAATGACAGCGATCCGGAAACGCTGATTAAAAATACACTGACCAACGGCCGGTTTCTGTACAGCGCCTTTGCGGCCATGTCTGCCCAGGATACCATGGCATTTTTTGAAAAGATCGGCGTTCCGCTGAAGGTGGAACGGGGAAAACGGGTGTTCCCGGTATCCGACCGGGCCAGGGATGTGTCGGGTGCCCTGAAAACGCAACTGCATCGCCTTGGCGTGCAGATCCTGCAGCACAGGGTAAAGGCTATTGCCGAAAAAGACGGCTCTGTCTGCGGCGTTTTGCTGCAGGATGGATCGGTCCTTGCGGCGGACCGGGTCATTTTGGCCACGGGAGGACGGTCCTATCCCAGAACGGGTTCTGACGGAGACGGATACCGTATGGCCCGGGCGCTGGGGCATACCGTCACGGAGCTGCGCCCGTCCCTGGTGCCGCTGCTGACCCAGGAAACAACACCCGCCCAGATGGAGGGCCTGGCACTGAAAAACGTCACGCTCACCGTTAAAAAAGACGGGAAAAAGGTGTTTTCCGACTTTGGCGAAATGGTTTTTACAGCCAAAGGCATTTCCGGACCGCTGGTGCTCAGCGCATCGGCACATTTGGACGGAAAGAAGCACACCTATCCTTATCAGGCATTTATCGATCTGAAGCCCGCGCTGGACGCTGAAACGCTGGACAAGCGTTTGTTGCGGGACTTTGCGGAAAACAGCAACCGTGACTTTTCCAATGCGTTGTCGCAGCTGCTGCCGGCCAAAATGATCCCGGTAGCGGTGCAGATGTGCGGCATTCCCGGCAATCAAAAGGTCCATACCATCACCCGTGCCCAGCGGGAAAATCTGTGTGCGCTGTTAAAGGCGTTTCCCTTTACAGTGGTTGCCGCAGGCGGCTGGGACGAGGCGGTGGTCACCGCAGGGGGCATTTCCGTCAAGGAGATCGATCCCAAAACCATGGGCTCCAAGCTGGTGCGTGGCCTGTATTTTGCCGGTGAGATCATGGATGTTGACGCTTATACCGGAGGGTTCAATTTGCAAATTGCCTGGTCCACAGGCTACTGTGCGGGACAAGCCGCAGCAGAAGGAGAATAGATATGTCCAATTATAACATTGCCATCGATGGACCTGCCGGAGCGGGAAAAAGCACTATCGCCCGTGCCTTGGCGGAGCAGCTGAAGTTTGTTTATATTGACACCGGCGCCATGTACCGGAGCATCGGCTTGTATGCGGCAGAGCACGGCGCAGAGGTCACGGATCGGCAAAGTGTGATCGCCCTGCTCCCGGAGATCCACCTGGAGCTGCGGTTCGAAAGCGGTACACAGCACATTTTTGTCAATGAGCGGGATGTTTCCGGCGCGATCCGCACGGAAGACGCCTCCCGGTGGGCCAGTGCGGTGTCTGTCATTCCGGAAGTCCGCAGTTTTTTACTGGAGTTTCAGCGGAGCTTTGCAAAAAAAAACAACATTCTGATGGACGGCCGGGATATCGGAACTGTGGTATTGCCCGATGCCGATCTGAAGATTTTTTTGACAGCCAGTGCCGAAGCGCGCGCCGCCAGGCGCTTTGCGGAGCAACGCGCGAAAGGCGAGGACGTCACCTATAAGGCCGTGCTGGATGCCATGCAGCAGCGGGACCTGCAGGATTCCACGCGGGCTGCCGCCCCGTTAAAGGCGGCGGAAGACGCGATCCTGGTGGACACCACTTCCATGGATTTGCAGCAGTCGGTCGCGCACATTCGATCTATCATTTGGGAGAAGCTTCATGTTTAAGTTCGTCTATTATCTGGCATTGATCGTTTTATATCCCTTTTACCGGTTTCATTTTGCCGGCCGTGAGAATCTTCCGGAGGGGCCGTGCGTGCTGTGTGCAAATCACACCGCAAACAGCGACGCGGTCTTTCTGGTGCTGGCCAACGGTCCCAAATGGGATATCGGCATCATCGCGAAAGAGGAGCTGTTCCGCTTCAAGCCTTTCGGCGCAGTATTGAAATGGCTGGGCGCCTTTCCGGTGAAACGCAGCGCCAGCGATATGCACGCGGTTAAAACAGGCTTTTCCATTCTCAAGGCGGGCAGAAAGCTGTTGATTTTTCCGGAGGGCAAGCGAGTCAAGCCCGGCATGAAAAGCGAGCCCAAGACCGGTGCCGCGCTGTTTGCTGTACGGGGAAGGGTACCCCTGGTGCCGGTATACATACCCGAGGGACGCAAACTGTTTCGCCGCAATACCGTCGTGATCGGCAAGGCGTATATGCCTGAAGTGGAAGGAAAGCCCGATCAGCAGCAGTACCAGCAGCTGACGGCGGAACTGATGGAGCGGATTATAGAACTGAAACCAAAGGAGCTGCAGTCATGATCACACTTGCAAAACGCGCTGGTTACTGCTTCGGCGTCCGCAGGGCCGTTCAGATGGCGGAGGAAAACGCCGCGCCGGATCATCCACTGTACGCAGCGGGTCCTCTGATCCATAACCGGCACGTTATTCAGGATCTGAGAAAGCGGGGCGTCATTACCGCAGAAACACTGAGCGAGATCCCCGACGGCGCCCGGGTCATCATTCGTGCCCACGGTGTTCCTCCGGAGGACATTGCGGCTTTGCGGCACAAAGGATGCACGGTCCTGGACGCGACTTGTCCGTATGTGGCCCGTATCCACAAGATCGCGGAGGAGGAAAGCAAAAAGGGAAGAGCCGTCCTGATCTTCGGCAAGGCCGGTCATCCGGAGGTGGTGGGCATCGCAGCGCGGTGCAAGACTCCTCTGATTGCGGAAACCAAGGAAGATCTTATGGAAATTCTGAAAAAATGGTCGGAATTTCCGCTTTCGGTGGTTTGCCAGACAACTTTTCAAAAAGAAATTTGTTTAGAGTTTGTAAATATCGTAAAAAACACTTGTAATTCGGCACAGATATTTGATACAATATGTAAAGCGACGGATTTGCGCCAGTCAGAAGCGCAGGCCCTCGCTTTGCGGTCCGATTTTGCGGTGGTCATCGGTGACCCGTCCAGCAGCAATTCCCAGAGTCTCTACAAGCTGTGCGCGGCATATTGCCCGAAGGTGCAGTTCGTGCAGGATGCCGGGGAACTGGATCTGACTGGACTGACCCGGGCACAACAGGGGTTTGTCACCGCCGGCGCATCAACACCGGATCGAATAATTGAGGAGGTATATAGGAACATGACTGACGAAATCAAGACCAACAGCGCAGAGAGCTTCGAAGAATTATTGGAGCAGTCTCTGAAAACTTTACATACAGGAGAAAAGGTGACCGGCGTCGTTACAGCGATCAACGCAACTGACATTACCGTTGATTTGGGCGTTAAGCAGGCGGGCTATATTCCCACCACCGAGCTGTCCGACGATCCCACTTACGTGGTGGCTGACAATATCCATGTGGGCGATGAAGTGGAAGCCTTTGTTGTCCGTGTGAACGATGTGGAAGGCTGGATCATGCTTTCCAAAAAGCGTCTGGATGCCGTGAAGAACTGGGAAGTTCTGGAGGCCGCTGTGGAGAGCAAGGAGCCCATGGAGGGCATTATCGTGGATCAGAACAAGGGCGGCGTCGTGGCTCTGGTCAAGGGCATCCGCGTGTTCATCCCCGCCAGCCAGACCGGTCTGCCCCGCGAGGCGTCCTTTGATTCTCTGATGAAGACCACTCAGAAGCTGCGCATCACCGAAGTCAACACCCAGCGCCACCGTGTCGTTGGCTCCATCAAGGCCCTGCTGAACGAGTCCCGCAAGGAGGCTCAGGCCAAGATCTGGGAGACCATCGAGGTGGGCATGAAGTATCAGGGCGTTGTCAAGTCCTTCACTTCCTACGGCGTCTTCGTGGATATCGGCGGTGTGGACGGCATGGTCCATATCTCCGAGCTGTCCTGGGGCCGCGTCAAGCATCCCTCTGACGTCCTGAGCATTGGCCAGGAGGTGGAGGTCTATGTCATCGCCCTGGATCCCGAGAAGAAGAAGATCTCCCTGGGCTACAGAAAGGCCGAGGACAATCCCTGGACCAAGTTCATCAGCACCTATCACGTGAACGACGTGGTAAACGTGAAGATCGTGAAGTTCATGCCCTTCGGCGCCTTTGCGGAAGTCCTTCCCGGTGTGGACGGCCTGATCCATATTTCTCAGATCGCCGACCGCCGCATCGGCAAGCCCGACGAGGTCCTGCAGATCGGCCAGATGGTGGATGCCAAGATCATCGGCATCGATGAGGAGAAGAAGAAGATCTCCCTGTCCATCCGCGCTCTGCTCACCGGCGAAGAAGCCCCTGCTCAGGAAGCTGCTGAATAAGTTCAAATTTGCAAGACAAACGCCTCCGATCCATGGTGATCGGAGGCGTTTTTTATATTCATTATTCTTCGGGACCGTCATCCTGAGCGTGCTGTTGGGGCGTTGGCTGCAGCTTGTTGAGCGGGTTTGCTTCGGCAGCGTCTTTCAGGTTTTGATCTACCACATGGGTATAGATCATGGTTGTGTCTAAATTTTGATGTCCTAAAACCTCTTTCAGCGTGCGCACATCTACGCCGTTCTGATACATCAGTGTGGCCGCGGTGTGACGCAGTTTATGGACCGAGCAGTGCTTTTGAGAAAGGCCGGCCCTGGCCAGATATTTTTTTACCAGCGCTTTCACCGTCTGAACGTCGATCCGCTTGCCCAAGCGACTGATGAACAGGGCATTTTTATGCCCGGCTTTCGGCGTGATACGGTGGGGAAGATAGGCGTTGACAGCATTGAGGCACGCCTGGTTCAGATAGACGATGCGCTCCTTGTTGCCCTTTCCCAAAAGACGCAGGCGGTCGTCTGAAAGATCGCTCAGGTCGATATTCACAAGCTCGGACACGCGCATACCGCAATTTAGAAACAATGTGATGATACAATAATCCCGCTCATAGTTGGGCCCATCAATGGAGGATAACAGATCCAGGCTTTCCTTTAGGGTCAGGTATTTGGGAAGCTCCTGCCTGGCCTTTGGAATATCCAGACTTTTGGTGGGATTTTCCTGTATGAGCTGCAGCTTGTCACAGTAATATTTATAAAATCCCCGCAGGGCAGAGATCTTACGGGCACGTGTCCGAACATCATTTCCATAAGGTGTTTCGATACTTTTGTGGTACTTTGGCCGCTGACGGGCCGTAAATACCAAAAAATCCAGGATCTCAGCCCGGCTGACGCTTCGTACAAGCTCCAGATCGACATGCTCCAATGAGATCTGATCGAAGTCCAGGGAAGAGGGGACTAACCTGCGCTTTTGCAGAATAAACCGGAAAAATGTGCGCAGGTCCAGATAATATTCGCTGACCGTTCTGGGAGAGCGCCCCATAATGGTTTCCAGATACACCAGATAATCACGTATGACAGGCGGAGCTTCTTTTAAGTAATCCATAAATACCTCACAAAAGAGAGATAGAACATAGCTAAAAATTTTGTATCATTCGAATGAAAGATTTACAAAATCCCTTGTCCAATATTATATCAAAAAGCCCCGTTTTGACAAGCAGCATTCGTGAAAGAGTGGTATACAGCTATGATTTTGTTGAAGTTTTTATGGGAAACCTCTTGCTCACGATGTTCAGATCCATGGCTTCAATGCTGTTTATAAACGCTGCCGCACAATGCTATCAGCCGCATGATACGCAGTTGATATACAAGTTTATATCCAGTACGTTCAAAACTGCATAGCGAGCCGTAGGCGTGCACAAAAATACGAATGATTTTATCATGTCTGGAATTTGGATAGGACGCCGTCAGATTTGGAAAATAAGCCGCTGCGAAACCTGCGGCAATTTATTTCTGCAAGCTGCAAAGGCTGGCCTAAAGCAACGGTACTTTATATGTCGGTGAAAGCGGATTTTCGCCGTATGCTTCAGCGTGTGATCACAAAGTCCGTTATTGTTAGGATTACGCATATTTTATGAGCAACCCCTGGGTTTTTGATTGTTCCCCTGCCTCCAATTATACAAAATATTGATTTTGTATAATTATTTTATTGGATAAATCAAGAAACCTTTGATATCAGATAGCATCCTTTTTGTTGTTATAGTCCGGAATGTCTGAGGTTCAGAAATCTACTTTCCGTCATTCAGACCGAATCGCTTGTATTGGATCAAGATGCGCCGCCCGAAGCGCAGGCAGAAATCCGAACAGCGCGCCGCAGCTTGCCGAGATGCACAAACTGATAAAAATGGTTTTCCAGCGAAACAGAATGTGCACAGAGAAAAGCGCCTGCAGCAGCTGGAATAAGCACCAGCTCAGCGTTATCCCGCAGGCGCCGCCGCAGAGGCAAAGCAACATGGATTCCGCAAGAAACGCCCGGAGGATATCCCGTTTCTGCGCGCCCAATGCCCGGTAGATGCCGATCTCCCGGGTGCGCACTTCTACCGAAGATACCATGGCATTCATCACACCGATCCCCCCTACCACCACTGAAATAACGGCAATTCCGCTGATAAATACCGTTAAAACATTTGTGATCAATGTAAAACTGCCCAAATAACGGTTTAGATTTTCAAAACTGCAGTCAATTCCCAACTTGCGCTTCAGCTGTTCGATGACGGCGGCTGCAACGCTTTCAGGGTCCTCACCTTCCGCCGAGGTGATGAGCTTGTCGGCCTGAATATCTGGAGATATCTCCTGCAGCACCGTATAAGGGATATAGACCAGATAAGGCAGCTGGCCGCCCAGCAGCATGGATAAACTGGCGGACTGCGACTGGATCACGCCGCAGATCTCCATTTTTTCCGTTACACCGTTTACCGTGACCGAGAGCTGCTTTCCAATGATATTCGTCCGTTTATAGGCCCGCAGGGCCAGTTCTTCATCAATGACTGCGATTTTATTTCGGGAACGGACTTGCTCTTCTGAGGGCAAGGAACCATGAATCACAGTGATCTGAAACACTCGGTCCAAATTGCTGTCTACGCCCAGGATTCCTGCCGAAGAACTGATGTTGCGAAGCTGGACAGACCCGGCTGTGAGCGACAGTGGCATTGCCGCTGCAATTCCGTCGGCCTGTTGTACCGCGATGACCGCCTCTGCCGGGATGGCACCTCCGGACGGCTGATAAAAAGCAATGCCGCGGACGCCGATGCGGTCCAGTTCTTTCTGAATGGAATCTCCGGCAGCACTGCCAAGCCCCATCACAGTGCTGACAGAGGTGATCCCGATACAAATAGACAACACGCACAAGGTTGTGCGCGTACCTGCGAATAAAACATTTTTAGCTGCTGTCACCATCGTGTCCAAGAGCCGCATATTCAATGAACGCCCCTTCACATATTTCTTCAGATGATAAGACCAGTACGTCCTCCGGTGCAACGCCTTGTATCGTTTCCACCGTTTCCTCCAACTCTGCGCCTGTTAAGATGTTTTGCTTTACAACAATGTTATTTACGACCTTTTTCACATATTCTTGGCCGGTTTCATCCTGAAATACCGCTTCATATGGAATGAGAACAGCGCTCTTTCTTCGCGATGTGATCACCTTTACGGTGGCCCGATACCCCGGACGCAAAGCGGTGTTTTGCTTCGACAATGCGATGCGGACCGTCGTTGCCGCAGAAGAATTGCTGTTTATAACGCCGGTCTGCTGGGCATAGGGCAGGATGGAGGAAACTTTGCCTTGCAAGCCGGATAAAGAAAAGGCGGGGATGCTGATCTCGCAATCCAGTTCTTCCCGCAGCTTTCCGATGACTTCTTCGTTGGCGGAGGCTTCAATCATCAGCGTGTTCAAATCGCTGACCTGTATACAGGGAAAAAGCGGACTTACATCTTCTCCGGCTTGAACAGAGACACTCATAACCATTCCGTTAACAGGGCTATAAAGCTGATATACTTTCTCGTCGAAATTCCGTTGAACGGATGCGGGACCGTTTATCAGCACGTCCTCCAGCATGGTTTCGGCCCCGGAGAGATCTCCGTTTTCAAGGGTGTCCTTGATTTTGCCCAGAGCGGAAACAGTGGCAGCCTGGGCTTCCTGCTCATCGTTTATGCGCTCCAGCCGCATCAGCACCTGTCCCGCTTTCACAGGTTCTCCAGGCTGCACGTAAACTGCAAGGACACGGCTCGCACCCTCGGGATACACTTTTTTTCGTTCCGGATCGATCACCGTTCCCTGCAGCGTGACTGTATCCCGGATGTCCATCACCTGCGGTCTGGCCAGCTGTATGGCGGCGCGTTCCTCCCTGCGGTAGGGACTTGCATAATAGAATCCCCAGATCACTGCTGCGGTCATCATCAATAAAAAGACTTTTTTCATGAGCCACCTCTCTCCTGCTTATATTCTGACTCATGCCAGGCAAAATATAAGCATCAAAGGATGGAGGTTTTGACGATGCAAATTCCTTGTTCCGAGGAACAATGCGCCTATCAGGCCTATGGTGAATGCACACTGAAAACTGTGACGGATGACTGTACCATGAATAAAAGCTGTGCTTATTTTCGTCCTAAACACAGAAAACAGCTGTAAGGCAATTCTGCCTTACAGCTGTGTTTCTTTGAACTCAAAACATTGACGAATAGCATTTTGTACGTCTTTTACTGGTATGAGGCGTATCCCCTCCACGCCCCGCAGTCCGGAAAGGTTATCCTCTGGCAGGATGCAGGTATGGAAACCCAGCCGCTGGAGCTCCGCGATGCGCTGAGCCGCGCCGGTGACTGCGCGCACCTCACCGGAAAGCCCCACTTCGCCAAAAGCAGCCAAATCCTGTGGAATGCTGCGCTCCAGGTAACTGGAAGCGATGGACAGCAAAATGGCCAAGTCTACCGCCGGCTCATCCAGGTCCATGCCGCCCACCACATTGATATACGTATCATATGCGCCCAGCAGCATACCTGCGCGCTTTTCCAGAATGGCAAGCAGCAGCACTGCCCGGTTGTAATCAATGCCTGCCGCAGTCCTGCGGGCGGAACCGTAGGCCGATTTGGTCACTAAGCCCTGGATCTCGGCCAGAATGGGCCGTGTTCCCTCCAGGGTTGCTACCACGCAGCTGCCGTTGGCATTTTCAGGCCGGCCGCTGAGCAGAGCTGCCGAAGGATTGCGCACTTCCTCCAGGCCGCAATGGGTCATTTCAAACATGCCGATCTCATTGGTGGAGCCAAAACGGTTTTTGGCAGCGCGCAGCAGACGGTAAGAAGCGTGGCGGTCACCCTCAAAATTGAGCACGGCGTCTACCATATGCTCCAACACTTTAGGGCCTGCGATGCCGCCGTCCTTGTTTACGTGTCCCACCAGGATCACAGAGGTGCCGCTGGTCTTTGCAAACTGCAGAAGCTGCATGGTGCATTCCCGCACCTGGGTGATGCTGCCCGGAGCCGACTGCAGCTCGGTGTTGAGCATGGTTTGAATGGAGTCAACGATCATGACGGAGGGCTTGAACTGCGAAGCGGAAAGCAGGACCTGGTCGATTTGTGTTTCCGCGCAGATCAGCAGATTGTCCCCATCGATGTTGAGCCGGTCGGCTCGCATTTTGATTTGGGATAAGGATTCCTCACCGGTAACATACAGCACGCAGTCGTTTTCACACAGAGAACGGCACGCCTGCAGCAGCAGGGTGGATTTTCCGATGCCGGGCGCGCCGGATACCAGCACCAGGCTGCCCTTTACCATTCCGCCGCCCAGCACCCGGTCCAGCTCTCCGATCCCGGTGGAAAACCGAACGTCCTCCGTCCCGGAGATCTCCTTCAGCCGCACCGGCCGGTTACCGGCGCCGGGCGCTAGAATATTGACTCTATGGCTTCCCCGCTTTTCTTCGCGGATGGTTTCTTCCGCCATGGTGTTCCAACTGCCGCAGGATGGGCATTTTCCGTACCATTTGGGCGAATCATAGCCGCATTCCGTACATACATAGGCTGTTTTTGTCTTTGCCATCGTTCCTATCCCCTACTGTTATACATTTGAAATCCGCTGACGATCGCCAGCGCTACCTTGGTTTGGTACACACCGTCCTGGAGTTTTTCGCACTCTTGCGGATTCGAAAGAAAACCGCATTCGATGGTCACTGCGGGAGCCGTGATGTTTTTCATCAAAAAGACTCCATCGGGAGCGGGTTTGCACACACGCTGGTTTTCGGGATCCAGGAAGCTGCGAAGCTGCTCCTGCAGCGCCTGGGCAAGTTCCATGCCGGCCGGCCCGTAAAACACCTGGGCGCCGGAATACTGCGGCTGCGAAAACTGATTCAGGTGAATGCTGAGAAAAGGACTGTCCGGATACTGCTGAGCAAGAGCCAGACGGGCTTTCAGATCGGCATTTTTATTTTCACGTGTGCCCGCACCTTCACGAAAATCCAAAGAGGTCTCGTCATTTCGCGTCATCAGTGTGTGGGTGCCGCAGAATTCCAAAATCACCTGGGCCTTTTGCGCAATGGCCAGCGTGATGGGTGCTTCGCACACACCGTCCGGAGAGACTGCGCCGCCATCCAAACCGCCGTGTCCCGCATCCAGGATCACATCTACCTGCAGGCGGGCCTCCCCTGCCGCAAATTTGGTCCTGCTGTTGACGGTGATTACCAATATTATAGCAATCAATGTGAGTAAAGTCAAAATTCCATAGAAGAGCAGTGTTTTCCAGCGGAATCCTCCCATGACGCACCTCTCATTCGCGGAACACGGCCAGGACAACACCGCCCAGCGCGCCCAGCAAAAGGGCGCCCGCAGACATAGTCAGCCGGCCGGCCTTCATGGGTGCGGAAAACAGAAGCATACCGCAGATCATCAGTGCCAGTCCATAGACGGCAGCGGCCAGAAGGCCGCAGACCAGCTTTTTACAGTTGCGCCGCGCGGCAATACAGGATGCGAACAGGGCTGACAAGGCGATGATAACAGGTCCCAGCCAGCTGCAGCTGCTCAGCGGCAAATACTCGCGGCTGACCGCAAAGGCTGCGGCAAATGTCAGCAAAAAGGTGAAAACCAGGCCGATGATCCCCCCTGTGACGATCTTCCACACGGAACACCCGGATGCAGGCTCTGCTGCGCTGTTTCGCTTTCGTGACATAAAAAAACCTCCCGCACAGTTTCTCGTGAAAAACTATGCGGGAGAATGTTCTGTTATTACTTGTTTTCTTCCTGGGCAGTCTCAGCGGGTTCCTCAGCGGGAGCCTGGACTTCGGGACCTTCACGGGTCTGGATGGCCCATTTTTTGACGGTCAGGCGGGTTTTGGCAGCGCCGGTCTCAAAGGTGACTTCATCATCCTTGATGGTCAGGATACGGCCGGTGAAGCCGCCGATGGTAACGATCGTATCGCCGGGCTGCAGGCTGGCGCGCAGCTGTCTGTCGGCTTTTTCCTTTTTCTTCTGGGGACGGAACAGCATGAAGTAAAACAGAGCGACCATGATGACCACCCAGATAATGGTGCCATAGGGGCCCATGCCGGCAGCAGAAGCTCCGCCGGAAGAACTACCGGCAAATGCGGTCACACTCATCAGACCGGCCAGTGCGCCGGCGACAAGAGCCAGTTTTTTGATGTTGAATTTCATAAATTGCCTCCAGGTCAATTAGTAATATAACTAATTATATCAAAAATAAACGGAAAAACAAGGTGTTTCAGATCCTTTTTACCAACTTTTCGCTGTTTTCACGGCGAAATTCTTCAAACCGTCCTTCTTCGATGGCTTTGCGGATCTCCGCCATCAGATTGTTGTAGAAATAGAGATTGTGCATGACAGCCAGGCGCATACCCAGCATCTCACCCGACTTGAGCAGATGGCGCACATAGCCACGGGAATATCTTTGGCATACCGGGCAGCCGCAGTTGAGATCGATGGGGCGAGGATCCGTCATATATTTGGCATTGTTCAGATTGATGGCGCCTTCAGAGGTGAACAAATGGCCGTGCCGGGCGTTTCTGGAGGGCATGACGCAGTCAAAGAAATCTACGCCCCGAGCCACCGCTTCGATGATATTGGAGGGCGTTCCCACGCCCATGAGATAACGGGGCCGGTCAGCGGGCATATAGGGTTCCACCGCCTCGATGATCTCGTACATGACCTCGGTGGTCTCCCCTACCGCCAGACCGCCTATGGCATAGCCCGGCAGGTCCAGCTCGGCGATCTCTTTCATATGCTTCACACGGAGATCCTTGTGTGTTCCGCCCTGGTTGATGCCCCAAAGCATCTGGCCGGGATTGACCGTGTCGGGACGCTCCTTCAGACGTTGCAACTCATCCTTACAGCGCTGAAGCCAACGGGTGGTGCGGTCGCAGGAGCGGGCTACATAGTCGTGCGGAGCGGGATTTTCGATGCATTCGTCAAAGGCCATGGCGATATCAGATCCCAGGGACCATTGGATCAGCATACTTTCCTCCGGCCCCATGAAGATGTGGCGGCCATCGGTATGGGCGTTGAAATAGACGCCCTCCTCCTTGATCTTTCGCAGCACGGCCAAGGAAAACACCTGAAAGCCGCCGCTGTCGGTGAGAATGGGGCCGTGCCAGTCCATAAACTTGTGCAAGCCGCCCAGGGACTTGACCACGTCCTGTCCCGGACGGACGTGAAGATGATAGGTGTTGGACAACTCCACCTGACAGCCCAGATGGCGCAGGTCCTCGGCAGACAGGCCCCCCTTAATGGCAGCCTGCGTGCCCACATTCATAAAGACGGGCGTCTGCACGGTACCATGGGCGGTCTCAAACACACCCCGGCGCGCTTTTCCGTCTGCGGCGGTCAATTTAAACATTTCATTTCTCCTCCGGAAGCCCCTCCAGGATGCCCTCCACAGGCAGGGATTCCACGTTTTTTAAAGTGCGCTGGATCTGCCGTGTCCGGACGCCCACCAGCTTGTCCAGCTCGGCATTGGCCTGGTTGAGACGGTTCTGGGTGCTTTCCAGCACAGTGGCGAAATTCTCAAAGGCGGTCTTTACGGCACCCAGGACCTTCCACACTTCTCCGGACCGCTTTTGAATGGCCAGGGTGCGGAAGCCCATCTGCAGGCTGTTCAGCAGGGCGCTCATGGTGGTAGGACCGGCCAGCGTTACCTTATAGTCCCGCTGCAGCTCTTCCACCATGCCGGCGCGCACCAGCTCAGCGTACAGGCCCTCCACCGGAATGAACAGGATGGCAAAATCGGTGGTGTTGGGCGGGTCTATGTACTTGCTCTGCACATCATTTGCAAAGCTTTTGACCCGTGCCTTGAGCTGTTTGACGGCGGACTCCACCTGGGCGGCATCCGCCGTGTCATAGGCCTTTAACACCTGTTCATAGGCATCCAGCGGGAATTTGGCGTCGATGGGCAGCCAAACGGGCGCGCCGTCGCTGCCGGGCAGCCGGATGGCGTATTCCACGTTGGCCGCACTTCCCTTTTTGGTAGCCACATTGGTGGCGTACTGGTCGGGGGCCAGCATCTGTTCCAGAATGGCGCCCAGCTGTATTTCGCCCAAAACACCACGGGTCTTGACATTGGACAGGACCTTTTTCAGATCTCCCACGCCGGAGGCCAGACTCTGCATCTCGCCCAGTCCCTTATAGACCTGTTCCAACTGCTGGGACACCTGCCGGAAGGATTCGTTCAGCTTGCGCTCCAGTGTCTGCTGCAGCTTCTCATCCACGGTTTTCCGGATCGTTTCCAGCTGCTGCTGGCTGGCGCCCTGCATTCTGTCCAAGCTTTCCGTCAGGCTGCGGCGCATTTGATCCAGCTTCTGCTCGGTGAGCAAAGCACTTTCAGCCTGCCGCGCCTGGAGCTTTTCCAGAGCGCCGTCCACCGAATGCATGAGCAGGTCCTGCCGCGCCTGCAGGGCAGCGTCCCCTTTTTGTCCCTCCTGCAGCAGGCTCTGCAGCTGCAGGATTTGCTGTTCCAGGTCATCCATGCGTCTAAGCCTGCTGTTTTGCTGCAACAGCAGTACCAGACAGATGACAACTGCTGCCAGGGCAGCAAGAATCAAATAAAGTTCCATATCAGTAAAGAAACATAGCGTCGCCGAAGCTGAAGAAACGGTAACGTTCCCGCACGGCCTCTTTGTAAGCGTCCAGCACGATCTCACGGGTGCTGAAGGCCGAGACCAGCATGATCAGCGTGCTTTCCGGCAGGTGAAAATTGGTGATGATGGCATCCACGCCCTTAAAGCGGTAGCCGGGATAAATAAAGATGCTGGTGCTGCCGCTGCCCGGGTGGGTCACGTGCTGTTCGTCCGTGACAGTTTCAAGGGTGCGGCAGGAGGTCGTGCCCACGCAAACCACCCGTCCGCCCCGGGCACGGGCTGCGTTGATGCGCCGGGCGGCCTCTTCCGTGACGCAGTACCGTTCGGAATGCATCACGTGGTCGGTGATTTCCTCCTCCTTTACCGGACGGAAGGTGCCCAGGCCCACATGCAGCGTGATCCGAACGATGTCAACCCCTTTTTCACGGATCTTTTCCAGCAGTTCAGGGGTAAAGTGCAGTCCTGCGGTGGGAGCCGCGGCAGAGCCATTTTCACGGGAATAGACCGTCTGATAGCGCTCCTGGTCCTGCAGCTTTTCCTTGATGTACGGCGGCAGCGGCATGGTGCCGAGACGTTCCAGATGCTCCAGAAAAATTCCCTCATAGGAGAACCGGATCAGACGGTTCCCGTCGGGCTTGACGCCCTCTACCACTGCAGTCAGTTGGCCGTCTCCAAAGGAGATGGTGGCACCTTCCTTCAGCCGGCGGCCAGGATACACGATGCAGTCCCACAGGTCGCCCTCTACGTTTTCCAGCAGCAGCACTTCCACGGCGGCGCTGCCGCCGCCGGTCTTTTGTCCGTACAGCCGTGCGGGCAGGACGCGGGTATCGTTGATGACCAGGCAGTCGCCGGGTACCAGGTGGTCGATGATATTGTAAAAATGCTCGTGGGACACCTGCCCCGTTTTGCGGTCAAGGGTCATCAGCCGGGAATGATCCCGCTGCAGCAAGGGGGTCTGTGCGATGAGTTCCTCGGGAAGGTCATAATAAAAATCAGATTTTTTCAAAGTACTCTGCCTCAATTCGGATCGTAATAGTCAACTTTTGCGCCGGTGAAATAGAATTCAATGATCTCTTCACAGGAAAAACCCAGCTTGGCCATGGAGCGGGCGCCCTCCTGGCTCATACCGATATTATGGCCGGAACCCGTACCTTCGATCACATAAACGCCGTCATTTCCACTTTCCCTTTGGGGCTCAGTGACCGTCACTTCTTCAAGCCCGCCGGCTGTCAGGGCAACCAGCCCCCCGCTGAGATCGACTTTTGATGCCTTTTTTCCGTTGCCGAGGGCATACAAGTCCTCTGTGGAGACAGGCGTCCCGTTGATGCATACCGTTTCGCCCCAGCCGCCTCCGTTGATGGTGTAGCGGTGGCTGCCGATGGTGATGCCCAGGGTGGAACTGTTCAGAGCGGTCCGGGCCCGGTCACCTGTGAATGTTTTGGTTTGACCGTTTTTCAGCACAACGGTGAGAGCCAGCACGTTGCCCACAGCGCTGTATTTGCTGATGTACAGATCCGTGACATCCTGATCGATATAACCCTTTGCCTGCAGGATCCAGCTGATATCGTCCAGATCCAGCGTATAGCGGAAGGGGCGCAGGCTTTCCAGATATGTATCCTCCACGGCCTTCAGATACGGAATATCCTTGCCCCAGATATTGGCCACATCCTCGGTGTAGCCGCCGCTGGAGGCATGGTAATAGGTCTGGCAGACCTCCCCGTTGTAAAGGACATACAGCCCATCGGTGGCATCCACGGCCGCATCGCTGGTGTCGGTGGCGCGGTTTGTGCCGTAATAGACCTGACAGTCGGTGGTGTTGCAGAGGTCAAACCCCTTGGAGCTGTGTTTACCCATGCTGTTCAGCGTATAGCACTTGGCGCAAAGGGCCTGGGCTTTCAACGCTTCAACAGGCCAGGAGGGGTCCATCTCATAGGGTATGACGCCCTTGATATAGTCTGTCAGGCTCACCACATTGATCACGGAGAGATTGTTTCCGCTGGTGCGGCGGTATTCGAAGCCGCCGTAATATTTGTAGCCCTTGAACCACGTCTGCCGGCTCATGGGCAGGATGGCCAAAGAGAAATCCCCCAGCATATCCAGTTGATACAGGATCTCTCCCGTACCGGTAATGACCACGGTATAGGCCGTGCTGCTGGGGCCGCGCTGGACCAGGTCATAGCCGGTCAGGCGTGAAATGTCGTTCAGTGCATTGCCCGCTTCGCGCTCACTGGCGTATTTGCCGATACGGACCCGAAAACCCTGGCGCACACAGCACAAATAGGCGTCCATACCCATGTTCATCAGGGTGCCGCAAACATCCAGCGCGTCATCCAGATCGAAAATATCATCTACCTGCAGGCAATAGGCGCCGATCACCTCGTCATAGGAGGCCAGCGGCATATCGGAATAAGTGCTTCCGGAGCGCCAAAGATTAGTGTTTTTCAGCACCGTGACTTGGTTTTCATCATAAATCTCATAGGTGGAAACAAATTCCCGCTGTTCGTCATAATATCCAAATGCGTATCCGGTCTCCATGCCGGTCACGTTCTGCAGGTTGGCGGCGGTCAGAGCGGCACTGTCATAACACAGGCCGATCTTGACCGTGGGGTCATATCCTCTGGCACCGGCCGTTTGGGGGAACAGCGGCAACAGCAAACACACCATCAGCAGGATACTTACGAACTTTTTCATGGCGCACCTCGATCTCCATTTGGGGCTGTACGGTATTTTTTATATTATACCGCATTTTTCGCCATAATTCAACGGAATCTGACGGGCATCCGCGTAAAAAAAGCCCCCCACGGAAACTCCGGAAAGGGCGGCCACCCTTGCATAGGTACGGAATGTCAACGGGCGGAAGGCCGCCTGCCCCCTACCCGGACGCACCAATCCCTGCGGCGCGGCATAAATTGGGGATGAAGGTATCCTTCAATTTCTATTCGGGAGGTTCAACGATATGCCTGAAAAGGTTTCCCCCGGCCCACTCCGCGGAAATCCTCCGCCTCGAGAGGCTGTTTGTATCCATACGCGCAAGGTCTATGACTCTTGCCGTGAAAAAGAATGTCTCCGGGATCTGCGCGTGTTCCTGACCAGCGCATCCCAGGAGATCCTGGAGAACGCCATCAATGTAAAAGCCAAAAATGCAGAACTGCTCTTTGCCAGCATCGATGTAGAGCCCATCACCTATAACCGTGGATTTTTCACGGTGGATGTGCGCTACTTCTACCGTGTGACCCTGGACGCGTTCTGCGGTATAGGCCGTCCCAAGACGCTGTGCGGCCTTGCCATCTTCGACAAACGCACCGTGCTCTTCGGCAGCGAGGGCAATGCCCGCATCTTCAGTTCCAACTTCGTATGCAATGCCCAGGACATTCAGAATCTGGAGCGCACCAACCTGCCTGTGGCAGTGGTGGAAGTGGTCAATCCCGTCGTGCTGGGCAGCAAGATCCTGGATACCTGCTGTGACAACGGTTCTTCCATCGATATCCCCGCCGAGATCTGCGGCTGCTTCGATGACGATCTTGTGGTCAATAGCGAAGGCCGTCAGCTCTTTGTTACTCTGGGGCAGTTCAGCATCATTAAGCTGGAACGGGATGTTCAGCTGCTGATCCCCGCCTTCGACTTCTGTATGCCTGACAAAGAATGCCCCGGCAATCCCGACGATCCCTGCGCGCTGTTCCAGAACTTCCAGTTCCCCGTGGATGAGTTCTTCCCGCCCAAGATCAACGACTTTGTCCAGATCAGCCACGGCGGCGCTCACCACGACGGCTGTCATCATGACGGCTGCGAGCACAACAACGGTCATCAGGGCGGCTGCGGACAGTCTTCCAACACCGGCAGCAACGGCTGCGGCTGCGGCGGACTTTCCCGCCGCCGTTAACCGGACCATTTGCGAAAACCGGCGTGACTTATGTCACGCCGGTTTTCTTTTATTCGAACAGATCAAAATCGCGTTTTTCCAGCAGGTCCAGCGGGGCTTCAGGCTGGTCCAGTACACGCCGGGATTGGGCCAGGATGGCGCTTTCAATGACATTTCTGGCCAGACGTCCGTTGCCGCTTTCCCGGCTCTCCATGGCCTGAATGACACAGAAATAGTCCAGCAGGGCCTCTTTTGCATCGGGGGACAGGCGGTATCCCCGGGAAGCGGCATTGATCTCCGCGATCTTTGCCAGCTCCTCCCCGCTGTAGTCCGGGAACTCGATGATGTTGGGGAAACGGCTGCGCAGGCCCGAGTTGGCCGTCAGGAAGGTCTCCATCTCTTTGGTATAACCGGCAAGAATGACGATGAGATCATCGCGGTTGTCCTCCATCTCCTTTACCAGCGTGTCAATGGCCTCCAGTCCGAAGCTGTCGTCCTTGCCCCGGTACAGGGAGTAGGCTTCGTCAATGAACAGCACGCCGCCCAGAGCGCTTTTGATGACCTGCATGGTCAGGGGCGCGGTATGGCCCACATACTTGCCCACCAGGTCGGCGCGGCTGACCTCAACCAACTGTCCGCCGGACAGAACGCCGATGGACTTGAGATATTTGGACACCAGGCGGGCGATCGTGGTCTTGCCCGTACCCGGATTTCCGGTGAAGATCATGTGCATGGACACGCCGCTCACCGGCAGGCCCTGGGCCTTTCGCATTTCCTGGACCCTATAATTCTTTTCCAGAGACAGAATGTACTCCTTGATCTCCGTCAGACCCACGATCTTGTCCATCTCGGCTTTTACTGCGTCCACCTCGCCCTTGTAGCCGCCGGGCAGCAGCGACAGAAGGTCGGTCTTTACGCCGTCCAGCAGGGCAAACAGATGGCCGTCCTCGCAGATCAGCGTTACGGTTTGCTCCGGAGCGTCCTTTTCCAACTTGTACTGTGCAAGCGCCTGGAAGCAGTCTTTGGTATAGTCCAGAATATCCCCTACACCGTTCTCGGGCTTGTATTTGTCCGCCAGAAACTTTTCAACATCTGTATTTCCAGTCAGTGTAAAGCCAAGCTGCTTTTCAGCCTTTTCCTGCAGCTTTTTGTACTGCAGGGCGCTGATCTTCTCCAGGCTCTCCCGGGACAGTGCGTCTGTTGCACAGACATCCCCAAGCGCGTCCACCACTTTTGCGCCGAAGGAGCCGGCCAGCTTATCCCGGCCTTTTTCGGAAACGATGATCAGGTAGCTTCCGTTGGCGTCCATGCGGCCCACCGCGTCGGAGGCCAGCGCAGTACCGGCATCCACCAGGTTGCCCTTCTGCATGACATACCGGGAGGACAGGTTCAGACTGCCGGTGCAGATCAGCTCTGCAAGCTGCTGCAAAAAGGCCGGATGGCACTGTTCATAGTGGTCAAAAACCAGGATCCCGCCCTTCAAAAGAGCTGCGTACAGGTCCTGCAGGAACAGCTTTTCTTCACTTTGACCGGGATAGAGCGACAGGTTCATGCGCTGCACCTCACCGTTGGGGAGCAGCCCTACACGGGCCATCTCTTCAGCCGCCAGGCGTATGGCGGTGTGCCGCCCGGAATTGGGACGGCCATGGACCAGAATGGCGTTGCGGACACCTTTTGGAGCGTCCCACCCGATGATATAGGGACGCTTCAGGGCGATCACCAGCTTTTTCAAAAAGACTTCCTGGCCGATCAGTTCGCCGGTAAGCTTGGGAAGCAGGTCGCCAAAACGCTGAGCCTCGGGGCGTGCATCCTTTTCCTGCGCGGCAGTTTCCGGACGGGCGGGTACCGTTTGCTTTCCGGCAATGCCGAAGTCCTTCTCCACTTCCTTCTGGATACGTTCAAAATCCAGTTCTCCGCTCATTTTTTTCAGTTCGTCCAGCTGGTCCTGCAAGCGCCTGTTCAGGTCTTCCTGCTGCTTGTCCAGCGCATCCAGACCGCGGTTCAGCCTGCGGCTCTGTTGGAGGTATGTCTCTGCCTTCTGCGTGGACATGGCGCGGCCTTTGCCGTTGCCGAAAACATCCCGCAGGAGATCGTCGATATCTTTCGCCATGGTGGTTGACTCCTTTATTCACTCAAATTGGCAAGAAGGGATTTTGCGTAGCGGAAAGGCACCATCTTTCCTGCCGCGTCCCATTCCAAAAGCTCGGGCAGGGTGACCCACTTGTAGTCGCAGGTCTCTCCAGGCTGGAGGATCACCGCTTCTGTATCAAAGGGCTGGCGGAACAGCCACACATCGGTGAACCAGTCCCAGCCCTGATATTGCAGCAGGCAGCGGCCGTTTTCCGGGCGGACGGACAGCCCCGTTTCTTCCCGGACCTCACGGATGGCGGCGGTGATACTGTCATCGCCGGCCAAGGCCGAACCGCCGGTGCATTCCCAAAGCCCTCCGTAGCCTTTGTTGGGCGCGCGCTTTGTGATGAGGAACCGGCCGTCGGTGTTTTGCAGCCAGACATGGACAGTCAGGTGAAAATCGCCCTCCGGCATGGGATCGCCCCGGCGGTGCAGACGGCCGGTGGGCCGGCGGTCCTTGTCGTAAACATCCCACAGCTCGTCAGAGCTGCTCTGAAGATTTCGCCACCCCTGCACCCAATCATAAATAACAGAATGGGCCTGGGGATAGGTCAGATCCCTGGGCAGCACATGGGAAAGCATGATCTCACCGATCTCCATATCGGGCAGTGGGCCCAGCTCCCCGATCTCGGCAAAACAGACAAGACCGTATCTGGTGATGCCATAAGCGCAGACCGGCGTGAGGGTAAAGGACGCAGCGCCTGTCTCTTCCCGCAGCTCCCGCTCCGCAGCCTGCAGCGCAGTCTCGCCCGGCTCGATATGGCCGCCGGGGATCTCCCAGGTGGTGCGCTCCTTGTGGCGGCAAAAGATCCATTGGTCCTGATAGTGCGCCATGACCACGGCAAATGCCATCTGATCATCGGCGATCTCACCTAAAGCATAGTGCCTGGGCGTCAGATCATGCTTGCGCTCCATATATGCTCCCTCCCCTATTGTTTGATAATACCACATTGAAAAAAGAAAAACAACGCTCCTCAGAGCGTTGTTTTCAGCCATGCAGCAGATTTTTTCAAGCCGGCGACGGTTTTTGTCTCCAATACCACCCGGCAGTTTTGCCGGCGGGCCAGATCCAGCATGGCAGGGAGATTCAGGCTGCCATCGCCCAGCGGCAGATGGGCGTTTGACCCCGTGCTGTCGTGGAGATGCATATGGGTCAGACGGGACTTCCGTGCCAGAATGCGGGGCAGGTCTGCTCCGCCGATGCAGGCATCGTGACCTACATCCAGCGTCAGGGAAAAGACCGGGCTTTCCAGCAGCAGATCGAGGCTTTTCTCCAAAAACGGCGGGTCATAGCCCTCGGTGTTTTCGATGCAGAGGCGGATCCCGCTTGCTCCCACGGCATAAGCGGCCCGGTCACGAAAGTCCCGGAGGGCGGACAGGCAACGATCCTGCTCCTGCTCATACAAAAAGACCTTTCGGTCCGGAAGCGTGAAATAAACGCCCCGGTTGAGATGCATATTCAGGACCGGAGCACCCAGCCGCTTCGCAAGGCCGATGGTTTCCAGCACGGTTTTCGTCCAGGCTTCCGCCACCCAGGGGTTGAAATTGCAGGGGTCCAGCGTTTCGTCCAGATGAATGGTATAATAGATATTTTCACGCTTTGCAGTCCGCAAAAGCTGTTCTTCGTCCACGGCGTTCACCTGATACTGGGGCAGATTCATGTTCAGCTCCACGAACTGAAGCCCCAGCTGCCGGCACAGCGCCGCGCAGTCCGGGATCTCAGGCAGTTCGATCAGGGTAGGCATTCCAAAATCCATCTTCACCCCTCCTTTGAGAAATTCAAAGACGCAAAGGCCTGCCGTGGTCTTCAGACACGGCAGGCCGGATGGGTTCGGTCAGTCCTTCAGCAGGGGCAGCGTGATGTCGTATTCCGTATCCACCGCATTTTCAAAGGGTGCTTCCTTGGCATACAGGCCAATGGCGGCGGTACTCTTCTTAATGGGCTGGATGGTGCCGGCACCGGCGACACAGCCGCCCGGACAGCACATGCCCTCCAGCAGGTAGCCGTTGTACTTGCCGGCCTTGGCCAGCATCAGCATCTTTTTGCACTCGGCCAGGCCCTGCGCGGCAACCACCTTGACTTCGCGTTCAGGCGCCATGCGTTTGGCCGCGGCTACGACGGCGCTGGCAACGCCACCGCCCACGGCAAAATTGCGTCCCACGGAAGACGCCTTGTCCAAAGGAACCTCGTCCTCCTTGGGAATGGCGGCGAAGTCTACCTCCTTTGCCTCGAACATGCCCTGCAGCTCCTCAAAGGTCAGAACAAAGTCCACGTCGCTGCGGACGCTGCGGCGGCTGGCTTCCAGCTTTTTGGCGGCGCAGGGACCCACAAAGGTGATCTTGGCTTCGGGGTACTGCATCTTGAGCATACGGGCGGTCAGTACCATGGGAGACATGGCCATGGAGATGTTCATGGCCAGTTCCGGGAACTCACGCTTGGTCATGACGGACCACGCGGGGCAGCAGGAGGTTGCCATAAAGGGCTGATACTCGGGCACCTCACGCAGGAAGTCCTTGGCCTCCTCGATGGTGCACAGGTCGGCGCCGATGGCTACCTCCACCACATCGCTGAAGCCCAGCTGACGCATGGCGGCCGTCAGACGTTCAGGCGTGGCCTCGGGCCCGAACTGGCCGTAAAAAGCCGGGGCCACGATGGCGATGTTCCGGTCGCCTTTTTTGAGGGAGTGGATGAGCTGGAAGATCTGGCCTTTGTCAGCGATGGCGCCGAAGGGGCAGGATACCAGGCACATACCGCAGGAAACGCACTTGTCATAGTTGATCTTGGCACGGCCGTGATCGTCGGATTCAATGGCGTTCATACCGCAGGCGGCGGCGCAGGGGCGCTCCTGCTTGATGATGGCGTTGTAGGGACAGGCATTGGCGCATTTACCGCATCTGATGCACTTGCTGTCATCGATCACAGACTTGCCGCGCTCAAAATGGATGGCACCCTTGGGGCAGACCTCCTGGCAGAAGCTGGCCAGGCAGCCCTGGCAGCCCTCGGTGACCCTGTACCGATTGGTGGGACAGGCGTTGCAGGCATAGGTAATAATGTTCACCAGAGGGGGATCATAGTACTTTTCCGCGATGGCACTTTCTTCCACACCGTCGGACAGCCTGGTGTGCTCCGTCACCGAACGCAGCGGCAGACCCATTGCCAGACGGATGCGCTCGCCCACAATGGCGCGCTCCAGGAAGATGGATTCCCGGTCATTGGAAATCTCGCCGGGGGCGATCTTGTAGGGCAATTCCTCCATGCGGCTGTAGTCGCCGCCTTCATATGCCAGGCGGGCAACCTCTGTAAAGATCTGCTTCCGGTTGGAAGTCAGGCGCGTTGCGATGCCTCTAGTTTGCGTCAAATTCATAGCTTTCTTCCCCTTTTATATCGTCAGCACATGCTGAGTTTTACATTTTTGCCCAGTTCTGTCAGTTCCTTTTCCAGGTCCTTGGCCAGCTGCAGCTTGCTTTGAAAGGAAACATCCTGAGAAATATTGGCGGTATTCACCGCGGTGCCGAAGAAAATGTTTACATCGGTGGCCCGCTCCAGCAGCAGCTCCGCTAACTGAGAGGCTCCGTCTCTCTGCTTTTCCAGCTCCAGCGTCAGCATACAGTCTTTCCGGTATGCCCGCACCAGCTCCAATGTGGCCTGCAGCGTCAGCAGCCCTTCCGTTGCAAGATCCACACCATCGATCCGCAGCATGGCCGGCACCGTTTCGGTAGCGGTGTCTGCCAGGGTATGGACCGTTTCACCCAGGTAAGCGGCCACGGTTTTCGCGGTGGTGCCGCCGCAAACGATGTGGGCGCCCGCCTTGGAGAAAAACAGCCGCATGGTGGACTGGTCATCCGCACGGTTTTCCGGCGGACCGATCATGATGTTTGCCGCGCAGCGCCGGCGGAGCTTTACGGCGATCACCGTGGCGTCGTCGTCCGCCTCATCCAGATTCAGGGACTGTGCCGCCCGCAGGATCAGCGCAGCCATCCGCTGGGGAGACAGTCCGGGGCTGTCGTACTGCTCTGCCAGCGCAGCAACCTCCTCAGAGGGCCAGCCGTCTCCGGTCTTGCCGCGGCCGGCTTGGGTGATGCCGTCGCTCATCAACAGCAGAAGATCGCCTTCTTCCAGCTGCAGCGTGCTTTCATGGATCTCTTTTTCCCCCACAAAATGAACGCCGTAGGGAAAGCGGATGCTTTTTCCGCGCCGCAGCAGCAGCACCGGGGGATTGTCATAACGCACCAGATAGGCTGTCAGGCCTTGAAGCTTCAGTGCTGTAAAGGTCGCATAGGCCAGCTTTCGCTCCCTGCACATGGGCAGCGTCTCGGATACCGTCATGATGCATTCGTCAATGGGGATGTTTCCGGCCAGCATGGTGGAAAGCATCTGAGCGGTCAGCGTGGCCAGGATATTGGCCTTGACGCCGCTGCCCATACCGTCGGACAGGACGATGATCTGCTGCTCCTCCCCGGAGGTTTGGCACCAGACATCTCCGCAGATGACCTCCCCCTCCTTGTTGATGCTGGCAACGCCGATCTCCAGCATCATGTCGCCAAGGATCAGACTATCTCTGCTCATCTTTGTCCTCATCCATCATAATGGTGTTTTTCAAATCGTTGACAGCGACCTTGGTCTCGGCTACCGTCTCGCCCAGCAGGCTGGCGATCTCGTGGGCAATGCGCATCTGCTTTTCCACGATCTCGTCGGCCATGGTGGCGGTCCGCAGCTTCACCTGGCGGATCTGATTGCGCTTCTGCCGGCTCTGGGTGACATTTTTCATGATGCAGGTGACGATCTCCTTGTCCTCATCGCACAGGAACACCTGCTCCAGATAGACATTGTAGTCGGAGAGATATGTATAGGTTTGGGTTTGTTTTCCGTCGCCGCTGAGCATCCGTACAAAATCGAACTCATCCAGGATGCGGGAAACGGGATACCCCACGATGTCCTCCCGCGTGCGGATGCCGAAGATGTCACAGGCAGCCTGGTTGATCTGCTTGACCCGCAGATCCCGGCCCACGGACACGATGGCGTTGGGTGACACATTGACGATCTTGTCGGAATAGGACTCTGCCTTTTCCTTCATGTACGGCAGGCACATGGTAATATCCGCCCGGCCAAGAAAGACCGCTTTTGCTTTTTCGCGACAGGTGGGGTAACCGCAGATGCCGCAGTTCAGCTCGTCCTCCGGCGTGTTTTTGCCCATACGCCGCAGGATGCTGCTCAGCTGCTCCTCCGAAGGTTCCGGGCGGAAAACCGCAGCCTTGTGCAGCGCGCTTTCCAGCCGGATCTGTTCTTCCACAAGAAAATCGTCCTCGCTGCCATCCAGGGCGGAATTCTGGACCGCCGCGACAGCACCTGCTTTTTTCTTTTCTTTTTTCTGAAAAGCGGGACCGCCGATGCAGGAGCCCGCGCAGGCGGACATTTCAATAAAGCAGCGCTTCAGCTTTCCATCCACCGCGTCCTGCAGCGTTGCGATGCAGTCCTCCATGCCGTCCACCGCCAGATAACGCCAGCCGGGCTGGCGCTTCATGGTGCGCAGGATGCCGCCGGTCACCGGAAACATCCGGGACAGCTTGACAGGACCGGCGGTGTCCGAATTGCCGATCACGATGCCGCTTTCCCGCAGCCAGTCCTCCAGCTCGTCAAAGGTCAGGTCATAATCCGGGCCGTCTGCGCAGCCCAGAGCCACCGTCTCTGTCTTTTTAGAGATGCAGGGGCTGAGAAACACGACAGCAGCGCCCGGGCAGCGCTGACGGATCAGGCGTGTCACCGCCCGAAGCGGCGTCATCACCGGCGCCATATAGGGGATCGCATCCGGGAGATATTTCTGCACGTATTGATTGACGGAAGAACAGCAGGTGGAGATCACAGGCCCTTCAGCCCCGGCCTGCACAAGCCGCTCATATTCCCCTTTTACCAGATGCGCGCCTTCGGCGGTTTCATAAACATGGGAAAAGCCCAGCTGCTTCATGGCGCAGGAAAACGCGTCCCAGCCGCAGCCGTCAAAATAGGCGGTGAAAGAAGGCGCCACCGCTGCGGCCACTTCCCTGCCCTGGGCCATCAGCCTGCGCACATCTGAGAGACTGCTGACGTCCTCCTTGGCATTTTGCGGGCAGACCACCGTGCAGCGGCCGCAGAGGATGCAGTCCTCCTCCACGATCTGCGCCTGCTCATCCGCCACGCGAATGGCTTTTACCGGGCAGTTGCGCACGCATTTATAGCAATTTTTACAATTTGCCTTTTTAAACTGAAGAATTCCCACGGCAGGACCGCCCTTCATTCAGATTTTCCCCGCAGCCTGTTTTGCAGCTGGTGGGCCAAAAGCGCCAGAGAAGACGAAAGGTCTTCGTTGCGCACCAACACATCCTTTGGTGTTTTCAGATGCACCGGGGCAAAGTTCCAGATCGCCAGCACACCGCCGGCTACCAACTGGTCGCAGACCGTCTGCGCCTGGTCCGGAGATACGGTGATGATGCCGATACGGATCTTCATCCGGCTGCACAGGTCCGTGAGCTTTCGCACCGATAACACGGGCTTGTCATGGATCGTAAGCCCATCCAGGGCCTCGTTTCGGTCAAATGCGGCGACAATATGGATACCGCATTGGTCAAAGCCGCCGTATCCCAGCAATGCGCAGCCCAGAGACCCGGCGCCTACCAGCACAGCATCGTCTACATTCCGGTATCCCAGGTAGATTTCCATATTTTCGATCAGACTGCTTACCCGGAAGCCGGTGCGGGGCCGCCCCGGAACGCTGCTCATGGAGGACAGCTCTTTGCGCACCTGGACTTCGTTCAGGCCCAGGTATTTGGCAACAGTGGGAGCGGTCACATATTCTGTCTGCTCCCGCTGAAGCTCCTTTAAAAAACTCAAATACCGCGGCAGGCGGTTCAGTGCCTGCTCAGACAACAACACCGATTTGGACATGGGACCCTCCAATCAGTATTTTTTACCGAAATCAGTATACAGGACCATGCCTGCGTATGTCAATCGGTTTTATACATTATTGTATTATTTCATAAAAACGCCTGTCCATCCGGCCAGGCGTTTGTGTGATATTTCGGATATTATTTAAAATACAGGAAGTTTTCTTTTTCTGTTCTCATTTTGCGATAATTTAATCCGGCAAAACGGTTTCTTCCATGAAATTTTCAGAATCCACTTTGCGCTGCTTTGAAGGCCATTCCAGATTGTTTTCCGATGCCGGATCAAACAAATGGACCGCGTTTCCGTGAAAAGCCAGGAAGACCTGCCCGGAGGCGGGAATGTCATTCATAAAGTGGCCGGAATCGTCCATGCCGGAGACCACAGCCACCACGTCCTGCTCCATGGCAGTCAGGTGCAGATGCACCGAACTGCCCATCATCTCCCGCACACCCAGCTCCGCGGGGATGCCCGCTTTCGCCAACTGCAGATGCTCGGGACGAACGCCCACGGTCACCTGCTGCGGCTGCACATCGGCGGCAAACAGGCGCTCCTGCTTTTCATCGGACAGCTGTACCTGGTACGTGCCTACCTGCGCCCAGAAGCGCCCGTTTTCCTTGAGCAGCTTGCCCTGGAAAAAGTTCATCTGAGGCGTACCGATGAATCCGCCCACGAACTGGTTGGCGGGATGGGCAAACACCTCCCGGGGCGTGCCCACCTGCTGGATGAAGCCGTCCTTCATGATGACGATGCGGTCGCCCAGCGTCATGGCCTCGGTCTGGTCATGCGTGACATACACAAAGGTGGTGTCAATGCGTTTGCGCAGGGTCAGGATCTCGGCGCGCATCTGATTGCGCAGCTTGGCGTCCAGATTGGAAAGGGGTTCGTCCATGAGAAACACCTTGGGCTCCCGCACGATGGCCCGGCCGATGGCTACGCGCTGCCGCTGGCCGCCGGACAAGGCCTTGGGCTTGCGGTCCAGCAGCTCGGTGATATCCAGGCTGCGGGCGGCTTCCCGCACCTTTTCATCGATGACACGCTTGGGAAACTTTCGCAGACGCAAACCATAGGCAATGTTCTCATAAACCGTCATGTGGGGATACAGGGCGTAGTTCTGGAAGACCATGGCGATGTCCCGGTCCTTGGGCGCCACATCGTTTACCAGGGTGTCGCCTATGTAGAGCTTGCCGGACGTGGGACGCTCCAGCCCGGCGATCATTCGCAGGGTGGTGGACTTTCCGCAGCCGGAAGGCCCCACCAGCACCACGAACTCCTTGTCGCGGATCTCCAGATCAAACTCGGCAACCGCCGTAACGTTCTTGTCAAAGACTTTGCTGATATTTTCAAATCGTACGCTTGCCATGCTTACTCCTTCTTTCCGGCGGCAGCCTGCCATTTCTGCTCACGGTGGTGCTCGATACCTTCCGTGATCCTGGTTTTGACGGCGGATCTGCTCTTTTTCCAGAGCTTCCGCAGCCAGCGGACGGCGGTGACCGCCACACTGACCGCCGGTGTGACGGCAAACAGGACCGTCAGTACCAGCAGCAGTGCCGCGTAATCTTCGGTCAGGCGGACCGCGTTTTCCCAGTAGGGATAAATGATGCCGTTGAGGCCCATGCTCCGCTTGCCGAAATCGCCGATCACAGACAGCAGATTTCCCAGGGAATACCGGCTGCTGTTTTCCACCAAAACGCCGTTTTTCAGCGGAAAGCTTTCGGAAACCAGGTTTTTGGCAAAGGAGGTGATGGGATTGGGCAACACAATCTCATAGCAGCTGATACCGGTGTCGGGCAGGCAGGCTTTCAGCGCGGAAAAGGACATGAACATTCCCGCGCCGTCCGTATAGGCCAGCCGGCTGTAGCGGTCATCCTCCCGGGATACCACGCCCGCGATGTAATAATCCGCGTCGCCGATGGTCACGGAAAGTCCCGTAAGGTCATTGCTGCCAAAGAGCATCCAGGCCAGTTCCTCGTCCAGAAGGACCCGGTCCTGCATCAGATCCTGTTCCGTGAGATAGCTTCCCGACCGCAGGGGCAGGGGGTGAAAACGGAAGAAATCGCCTCCGGTGCCGATGACCTTCACCTGAGCGGACCCGCGCTTGCCGGTGACCGTCAGCGTGCCCTGCCCGGAATAGGCGTCGGTATAGAGACTGCCGTTTTCCGGGGCTGTGAGAGAGGCTTCCGTCAGCTTGCTGTTCAGCGTTTGACGGAATTGCCAAACGTCCTCCTCCTGCACCGGCTGGTCATTGGGAAGATAACAGCCGATCTGCGCGAACGCCATTTCGCTGGTCCCGGCCCAGGTTTCCGCGGCGTTCAGCGTGGGAAGCGCGTTCTGTACAGCGCAGCTGATGAGGACACAAACCGCCGCCAGCACCGCCAGCAGGGCGTTTACGCTCCAAAATATCCACTTTTTTGAAAGTGTGATCTTTTTCATTTAATTCTCCACCATGTTGACCTGCATACCGGCCTCCAGAGGCTTGCTGGAGGTGGTGATGACATAGTCGCCGAAGGACAGGCCGGAGACGGCTGCGGTGGTGTCGTCCTGAGCCAGGACCTGGACATCCACCCGGGTGGCGATATACCGGTTGCCCAGCGGACTGGACTTGGCCATGACTACCAGCACAAACGTGCCGTTGGTATCGGTGCGGAGTGCGCTGTTGGGCACGATGGCGTCATAATTAGCGCTTTTTTCACCCACCGACAGCGTGATGTTCTGACCGCTGGAGATATCGCCGGTAAGGGTGAACACCAGCAGCTTGCCTTTTCCGGGATTGCTGGGGTCATTGATGATCTGGGTCAAGGTGGCATCGATCTGCTGGCCCCAATAGTAGTTGGTAACGCTGGCCTTGTCACCCAGACGGACCTTTTGGCTCTGCTCGATGGTCACCGGCAGGCGGACGGTATAGCCCCGGTCCACCACCTCGATGACGGCAAGGGTCTCCCCCGCTCCGGCGTCACGGCCGGCGGTGACATTGAGGGAGCTGATCTGACCGGAGACCTTGGCGGTAACCTCGGCGCCCAGAGCATTGGCTTTCAGTTCGGCCACACGCTCCTCCTGCTCCTGGATGTCCTTCCGGGCCTTTTCCAGATCCAACTGCTGAGACGCGGCCGTCTTTCCGTCAGACTTTTTCTGCTCGGCCAGAGCGAATAGCAGGTCGTCCAGACTGTTCTGGCAGTCCTTTACCCGCTCCTCCGCGGCCTTGTAATTGCTTTTCAGCTGCTTCAGCTGGTCATACTGGTCGGAAAGCGTCTCCACATTCTCGCCTGCAGAATCGATCTGCTGTTCGTACCAGTCTTCTTCTTCCTTATAGTCGGCCACTTCGTCTTCCAGATCGCTCAGTTCGCGCTTAGCCGACTTGATATCCTTTTTGCGGCTGCTGTAATCATCTTCCGCCTGGCTCAGGGTCTCTTCCAGCTGGCTGATCTGGGCCTGAACAGAAGACTGCCCGTCGACCAGGGCCTGCAGGGTATCCACTTTGGCCTGGGCGGCGTCCACGGCGTCCACAGCGGGCTGTAGTTTTTCAAAGGCTATTTTTTCCTCACGGACAGCATCATCCTTGTTTGCCAAAGCCGCCATTTGGATAACGATATCATTGCCTGCGGCAATCTCTTTTGCTTTTTCCATTAAAGAATCATAGTAGGTGCCGTAGGTAATTCGGAGATCCGCATAGGTCTTCTGACACGCTTTCAGCTCGTCTTTTGCATTTTTCAGATCTCCTGCCAGGTTGCCGGTACCGGCCTTCAGACTGCGGATCTGCTTTTCATAGCCGTCAATGGCATCGGACAGGGTCTCGCACTCTTTTTCCCAGGCGGTGATCTGCGCCTCCAGGGTATCATACCGGCTTGCGCTTTCGGACCGGTCGTCCTGCAGCTTTTTCAGTGCGTCTTCCAGGTCCTTTTTGGCCCGCTGGGCTTCTTTCAGAGTCATCTGCGCCTGATAGATCTGGTCATCGCTGACGGCGCAGTTCTCCATTTCCGCCTTTGCTTCCGTCAGAGCCTCCCGGGCCTTTTGGATATTGCGGTTTTCCTGGGCGTAATCGGCGCTGTCCATATTCAGCACGGACTTTTGATAGTTGAGACGCATATCCTCCAGAGTATCCTGCGCCTGCTTGAGCTCGTCGCTCTCGGTTTCCGACAGGGTGAAGAGAACATCGCCGGTCTCCACCAGGTCGCCCACCTTTACCAGGACGCTGCTCACCTTGCGGGTCTGATCCATCACGACATCATAGCTTTCCCCGGCAGACACGGTGCCGCTGCCGCGGATCTTGGCGTTGATGGTGCCCGATTCCACAAAGGCAGTGGCCACCTCGGGCAGAGAGCGGTTCATGATGGTATTGGAGAAAAAGGTCAGCACCAGCATAATGCTGAGAAACGCAATGACGGCGTTTTTGACCCAGCCTCTTTTCTTCACAACTTGTTCTTCCATAGTGTTTACCTTAACCTTTCACAGAACCGGACTGGGCAATGCCCTCGACCAGGTATTCTTCGCCGTGCAGGAACAGCAGCAGCGACGGGATCATATAAATCGTGGCCACGGCAAAGGCCAGGCCGATCTCTCCGGCATTGATGGAGGAAAGATAGACCGACAGCGGCTGCAATTCCGTGTCATTCAGCAGGATCAGCGGCTGCTCCACCATGTTCCAGTAGTCGATAAACACGAGAATGGCGATGGAATACAGCGCGCTGCGGCACTGGGGCAGATAGATGCGGGTAAAGATCTGCCACTCGCTGGAGCCGTCCAGCTTAGCGGCCTCGATCTGGGAGACGGGGATGCGCCGCATAAACTTCGTCAGCAGAAACACAGAAAACGGTGCGAACGCCCCGGGAAAAATGATCGCCCAGCGGGTGTTCAGCAGCCCCAGCCAGTCAGAGACCAGATAGTTGGGCACCAGCGTCACCTGATAGGGCATCAGCATCAGAATCACATAAAAGAAGAAAATGGAATCCCGCACCTTTCCCCGCCAGCGGCTGAAGCCGTAGGAGGCTACAGCCGCCACAGAGACCTGCAGAAGCACGATGGGTACCACCAAAATTACAGAGTTCCAGAATTTCAGCAGGTATTCGGGACTTTTGATAAAGGTGGTGATGTACTGGGACAGGCTCACCTTGTCGGGAATGAACTTCAGATTGACTGATTCCGAGATGTAGGTCTTCCCTGCCTCAGCCGCGGCGAACACCGAACCGTAGTTGGCCTTGATCTCAGCTTGTGTCATGAAGGAATTGCTGATCGTCAGCACAGTAGGCATCAGAAAGGATATAGCGAACAGGGCGGATACAAAGGTCAAAAAGCATTTGCGAACAAGAGCTTTCGTCCGCTTCATCCTTCCACATCCTTTCCGAAGAGATCCTCCGCCTTAAACAGAAGCGCGATCAGCACGATCATCACCAGCGCCAGCAGCACGGCCGCCGCCGACAGCTTCTGATAATTCAGCGACACAAAGGTGTTGTTCATAAAGTGCTGCAGGGTATACAGCCCTTCGTAGGGATAGCTGCCAGCCAGCAAAAACACCTCGCGGAACACCTTGAAGGAGTTGATCATGGACAAAATGGTGACGAACAGCACGGTGGGCGACAGGTACCGCAGTTTGATGTGAAAGAACTTGTGGGCGGCGGAAGCGCCCTCCACGTCGGCCACTTCCAAAAGCTCCTTTGGAATATTGGCCAGGGCCGCCATGAACAGGATCATGTTGTAGCCCAGGTTCTTCCACAAAAACAGCAGCACCACCACAAGCTGGCAGTAAGGAGAATTGAGCCAGTCGATCGCCTCCACGCCAAAGACGGACAGCACTTGATTCAGCGTGCCGCTTTGGTGAAAGATGACCTGCCAAACCAGTACCACGGAGGCCACAGGCACCATCATGGGGCTGAGAAAGAAGGTGCGGAACATACTTTTTCCGGGGATCCTGGCTTCCAGCAGCAGTGCCAGCGCCAACCCCAGGATCACCGCCAGCGGTACCGCCATCAGTGAAAAGGTGGCGGTATTTTTGGCCGCTGTGCGAAAAGCGTAGTTGTGGAACAGCTCTTTATAGTTGTCCAGAAACACAAACTCCCCGTCTGACGAGCCGCTGATGAAGGAATAATAGATCACAATGCCGAACGGGACCACAAAGAACAGCAGAACACCTAAAACACTCGGGGTCAGAAATGCCACGCTTTGCAGGAAATCTTTCCGCTTGCTTTTGGACCAGCGTTGTCTGCGGAACTGCGCACTGGCCGGGGCATTATCTTTGCTCGTTAACATGGAGCTTCACCTTGCTCTGCACTGCCTTGGCCACGTCATCCGCCGACCGATTGCCGTCCAGGAAGGCCTGTGCCTCGTCCATGACGATATTCATGATGGCCTCGTCATAGTCCGCCAGCTTGGTGGTGGATTTCAGCAGTTCCATAAACTGGTCATAGTCTTCCTGAGTCATGGCCATGATCTGAACGGTCTCGCCGGTTGCATCCGTGTACTCCAGCTTGGGATATTCCACCACGTTGCCGTTCTCATCGGTATAGGTATCAGGCGTCATGGCTTCCTTCATAAAGGCATCAAACGCCGACTGATTGATGGGGAACGACCACCGGTAGTTGTTGTCACCCGTCAGACGGCCGCGCAGGAACTTCCAGGCGGCATCCTTGTTTGCGCATTTGCTGGACATGGCCAAACCGGAATCCAGCGAGAAGGAATTGCCGTTCCGGTCTTCAGAAGGCATACCCACATAGATCAGGTCGTCGCCCCAATTGGCTTTCTGATCCAGGATGCTGTACCAGTCATAGAAGCTGGACACAGACATGAGCTGCATACCCTCCCGGATGCGGGTGCGTTCCTCATAAGCCTGCCAGTTGTCATCATCGATGTTGATTTCTTTGGGCGCCAGCATGGCGAACTCCAGCAGTTTGGCGAACTCACCGGTATCAAAGCTGCACTCGCCGGTCTCCCAGTTCACATAGCTTCCCAGATTCCAGTTGCAAAGCACCCGCAGCAGAGTCTCACGCGTGGTATAGGCATCCATGAGGGTAGCGCCCTCAGGCAGCTGTTCCAGCGCGGCACGGGCCTCGCTCAGCGTCCAGCCGGTAACGTCGCCCGCCAGCCTTTTGCTGGTAGTGGCGGTGTTGACGCCAAAGTTGCTGGCTACCTGATACAGTTTACCGTCCTGCAGCATGGCGTTGAGCACCGGCTGCACCAGCGCTTCCCTTCCGCCCAGTTCGGTATCCGCATCCAGATAGGGCAGCAGATTTTCCAGAAGGCCCTTGGCGCCATACTGCTTCAGCGGCAGGCCGTCCACGGCCAAAATGTCCGGCATCTTGCCGCTGATGATCTCCGTGGTCAACTTGGTCATACCTGCCTGATAGTCATCGGAAGTGTTGAATTCCGAATAATCCTGGACCTCGATGCGGCAGTCGGGATTGTTGCGATTAAAGTCCAGAATATCGTTGCGCAGGTCATAACCCAGCCACATAACGGCCAGTTTCAGCGTCTGGCGCTGGTTTTCAGGCGCGATCTCCGTGCGGTTGAGGACCACCAGTTCATTGGAAGGCGCGTCACCGCTCCAGTCGTTGCGGACGGCGATCACCTGCTCCACGGAGTTCACCGTGACGCCCTGAAGTTCATCCTGGTTCAGGTCGCAGTTCAGCCAGGTGAACAGCTTTTCAATGGTGCCGTCTTCCTTGCAGCCCATCACGCTGCTGCTGGTGCTGTAATAATAGAGATAGTCGGCCGAGCCGTTGTAAAAGTTGTTATAGTCCGCGGGCGTGGCGATGCTGTCGCCCCAGCCCTTGCCCTGCACATCCACCGTGCGCATTTCCATGTTTTCGCCATAGCACATGACTGCTACGCGGCCGTCATTGAGACGGACCATGTTGCCGCTGATATTGTCTTCAGGGACAGAGAACAGCAGCTTTCCGCTGGGATCGGCCACCACCAGTGTGGACTGGGAACCATAGTAATAAAAATACAGGTTTCCGTCCTTGTCCTGGCAGCAGTTGTAGATATAGTAGTCTTGCCCATCGGAGCCGGAACCGTCCACCTGCTTCGCCAGAGCGGTCAGATCGATGGTTTCGGCCCGGGAGCCGTCGGGATTGAGCTTATGTACCATGGTGGAGTTCAGATCCTGGGTATAATACTGCCAGATATCTCCCGAGGAAGGGTCAAAACCCTCCGGCACGTCATAATAATACGTGTTGACGGCTTCCACCACCCACAGGGTGCCGTCCGGGCCGATCATCATATTGTTGACCTGCACGTTGCCCATACGGTCCGCGGGGATCTCCGACGCAACATAGCCGGTCAGCTGTTCCAGGCCGGTGCCGTCCAGATTGACGCGGAACAGAGCGGCCTGATCGGACTCATATTCCACCATCTCACCGGTGAAATTGTCCATATAGTGTTCCTTACCGCCGGGTATATAGCCGATGAAATATACGGACGTTCCGTCGCTGCAGGCGGTGCCGACTCTTTGAATGTCGCCCCCAAGCTTGTGATAATCCGCAACATAGGTAATGATGGACTGGGGCTCCTGCTGGCTGTCGCCGCAGCCGGACAACAGGCCCAGTAACAATACGCAGCTCATCAGCAATGCGGCCAACCGCTTCATTTTCATAATAGATGTGCCTCCTATATGGTTCCTATATTGATTTTCTGATAGGTTGGACCGGGCCTTGTCTTCAAAAGTTCCCGCCACACGCTCACAGTTTCTTTTATCATATCATTTTTTTCAGAATTCACCATAGGTTCAATTCTAAAGTTTTCTTAAGATTACAGCAAGGCTGGAGGATATGCACAAATAATGATAACCGTTTATGGTCATGTTAGCCAATGATTTTGACAAATGAACGGCGCCGGCGCAGTGGGAACGGTTTTCCGATGGGACTGTTGGTCCGGCACTTGACATCCGGCAAAAACACCTTAAAATGATGAATATGGCAATTTACAATGATATGGAGGGGATCCCTTTGTCCGCGCTGCGTAGAATGTATATGGGGCGGTTCGTGTTTCGATGTGCGGTGCTGGTGTTGGTGACCGTCCTTCTGGCGGCCTGGCCGGGGCAGTTTGAGGTGGTCCAAAGAGGGCAATTTCTGAAGGGCCCTTCCCTGCTGCATATTTTGTGGCTGATTTGGGTATGCGATATGCTGATGCAGCTGATCCCCCTGAACAAAACGCTGGTATCCCTGGGTTCTCAGAAGCTTTTTCGCCGTCACTTTCGCCAGGCTGCTGAACCGTCTGTCCCGCAAATGCGGCGCGCTATGAAGGAGATGGACCTCCGCGCTGCGGCAGTTTTTGTTATGTGGACGGCGTTTACATCTGTTTTGGGCCTTCTGCGCCATCTGAAGATCCTTTCCGACAACCTGCTGCTTTGGATCAGCGTGGTTTTCTATGTGTGCGGCCTGATCTGCGTGCTGTTTTGGTGCCCGTTCCGGCAGCTGATCCTAAAGAACCGCTGCTGCACCACCTGCCGCATCTTCAACTGGGATCATTTGATGATGTTCAGCCCTTTGATCTTTCTAAACAGCTTTTACGCCCGAAGCCTGGTGGCGATGGCCGCGGCGGTGTTCCTGGTCTGGGAGATCACCCTTCGCCGCCACCCGGAACGGTTCCTGGAATGTACCAACCTGGCGCTCCGGTGCGGCAGCTGCACAGACCGTTTGTGCAGCTCCGGGAAAAAGCTGCAAAGTGACTGAGAAAAGCCATCCGAAAGGCCGCGGCCTGCCGGATGGCTTTTTTATTTTTGATTCAGTATTTCTCCCACGGTGCTTCCCTTTTGCGCCCGGACCCGGTATTTTTGGATGATCTGGCCGATCTCGGTGTGGGCCTGCCGCACTTCCTGCAAAAATGCGTTGGCGGGGATGCGGTGAGCGCCGTGCCCCAAAATGATCAGCTGCTCCATGCCGTCTGAGGTGGCGACACGGACGCGGTACCGGCGCCCCATCTCATAGGTGGCCTTTTCGATATAGGCGTCGGCGGTTTCGGCCTCCTTGGTATAGACGATGTGGATATTCTTGTACTTTTCCACGGAGCCCGGATTGCCCTTTACCTTATAGGCGTCAAACACCAGGATGACGCCGCACTTGCGGTAGCCCTGGTAGTTGCTCAGCACATCTGCAAGAGATTGACGGGCGGCCTCCAGACTTTCAGCCGCCAGCGCCTTCAGCTCGTCCCAGGCAAAAATGATGTTGTAGCCGTCCACCAAAAGGAATTCCGGCAGCAGGGCCGGAGGCTCTTTCTTTTTGGCCGGAGCTTCAAATGTCACATCCTGTTTCCGAGGGATGAACTCCCGGCGTTTCACCGCACCGTAGGTGCGTTCATAGATGGCCTGCAGCTCCTTGTCTTCTTCCGCCGTGCCCCGGTAAGCGGGAGCGGACAGAACAGGGGCAGGAGCCGCGGCGGCAGCCTGTGGTTCCGCCGCCTGGGGCGCAGGCGCCAAACCGCTTTCCAGATGCATATGGTCCTCGACCTGATACCAGGGCACCACAAAGCCCGCACCGTGGCTGCAAAAGACAGAATCGGCTGTGTTTTCCAGATCGCTGTCGGGGTCGTAAGCAACGGCGCGGACAACGGCCTCCTGCTCCCTGCAGGGCGCGTAGCCGCCGGCCCGGCAGGACAACCGACCGCGGCCCCTGGTATACGCAGCAAGCTGCGCCTGATAACCCCGCATGGCAGCCACGGGCGCCCGCCCTGTCAGGAAGGTGCGCTCGCCTTCCTGCTCCGGACTGCCGCAGCTGCCGTTCATCCGCTGAATATCCGTCATGGCCCGGCCCACGCACTCCACGGGCACTTCCAGAGTGAAATCGTAATAGGGCTCCAGCAGGATGCTTTCAGCTTTGCGCAGGCCCTGCCGGACGGCACGATAGGTGGCCTGGCGGAAGTCACCGCCTTCTGTATGCTTGACGCTGGCTCTCCCGCTCAGGATGGATATTTTCAAATCCGTGACGGGCGACCCGGTGAGCACGCCCAGATGCTGCTTTTCCTCCAGATGGGTCAAAATCAGCCGCTGCCAGTTCAGATCCAGGTCATCCGTGCTGCACAGGGAATCAAACACAAGCCCGCTTCCACGCTCGCCGGGCTCCAGCAGCAGATGTACTTCCGCATAGTGACGCAGCGGCTCAAAGTGACCCACGCCCTCAACCGGAGCGGTGATGGTCTCCTTGTACACCACATTACCCGGGCCAAAGGACACCTCCAGCTTGAACCGGTCCCGGATCTGCCGCTGCAGGACCTCCAGCTGCACCTCGCCCATGAGCTGCACGTGGAGCTCCCGCAGACGCTCGTTCCACACAATGTGCAGCTGGGGATCTTCCTCCTCCAGCTGGCGCAGCCTGCGCAGCGTCTCCGGAAGATTGCAGTCCCGGGGCAGCAGCATCTGATAGGTCAGCACCGGCTCCAGCACCGGGGGCTGCGCCATGGCCTCGGCCCCCAGTCCCTGTCCGGGAAATGTGTGCTCAAGGCCGGTGACGGCGCAGACACAGCCTGCGTCCACCTGCTCCGCCAGCTTGTATTTGGCACCGGAATAGATGCGCAGCTGGTCGGCCTTTTCCGCCCACTCCCCTGTGTTTCCGCCGCCGGAAAGCAAGGTTTTCACACGGAGCGTACCGCCGGTGACCTTCAGATAGGTCAGCCGTGTGCCCTGGCTGTCCCGTGCGATCTTATAGACCCGGGCGCCGAAGGCATCCGGGTAGCACGGCACGCGGGTCAGACGGTTCAGGTCCTGCAGCAGCTCCGCAACACCCTCCAGTTTGAGTGCCGAGCCGAAACGGCAGGGAAAAAGCCTGCGGCGGGCAACGGCATCGGCCACGGCCTCGTCAGATAGGACCCCCTCTTCCAGATAGAAGTCCAGCAAACGCTCGTCACACAGGGAGATCGCTTCGTTTCTCTGGGCGTCGGGCTGACCCAGGTCGATGCATTTGTCACTCAGCCGCTGCTGCAGCTCCCGCATCAGAGCGGACCTGTCCGCACCGGCCAGGTCCATTTTATTGATAAACAGAAATGTGGGGATCCGGTACCGCCGCAGCAGCCGCCACAGTGTTTCCGTGTGGCTTTGGACGCCGTCGCTGCCGCTGATGACCAGAACGGCATAATCCAGGACCTGCAGCGTCCGCTCCATCTCCGCTGAAAAGTCCACATGACCCGGCGTATCCATCAGCGTGATCTCCAGCTCCGACATGGTCAGGATGGCCTGCTTGGAAAAGATGGTGATGCCCCGCTCGCGCTCCAGACTGTTGTTGTCCAGAAAGGCGTCCTTATGATCCACCCGGCCAAGCCGGCTGATACCGCCGCTGAGATAGAGCATCCCCTCTGACAGCGTGGTTTTGCCGGCGTCCACGTGGGCCAGGATCCCGATCACAAGTTTTTTCATACACACCATCCAATGTTTTCTGCCGTTCAGCGCTCCAGCATATCCATGAAAGCCTGGGAGGGCTCTTCACCGTATTCGCTGATCTCGTAGACCTCTACGTGGCCGATACTGTCGGCCTCGGCGCCGAACTTGGCGCGGACCTGGGCATCATATTGCCGCCGGTGGCCGGCAAACAGCCGGTCAAACCGATCCCGCAAATGCGCAACCTTCTGTTCCTTTGGCCAGTCGATGCGTTCGGTGTGGTCGGGCCAGTACATCCAGTCAAAATACTGGCTCTCGTGGCAGCAGGCCATCTGCACCAGCTCCTCCAGCGTATCATCGATGGGAACGATGATGTCCGGTTGGCAGGGATACGGCTTTTTAAAGGAATCGTGCCAGTACAATACCACCGGCATATGCTCCATATAGGGCGTGTCCGCGCAAATACAGGGCACCGTCAGCAAAAAGGAGGCGTCCTGCACCAGCTGCGCGGTGTTTCGGTGGTCCGCATGGTAGTCATTGGGCCGGTTGGTGAGGATCAGATCCGGTGAGAAACGGCGGATGTAGCGGATCAGCTCCTCACGGATATCCAGCGTCACTTCCAGCCTGCCGTCGGGATGGTCCAGCACGTCATACCGTCCGCCCAGCAGCCGGCCGCTGGCTGCGGCTTCCGCCTGGCGGATGAGGTTCAGCGGCTGGCCCCCCAGCTCTTTCCGATAGGTGCCGGCGCTGCCGTCGGTGACAGACAGCAGACGAATCTCCCAGCCTTTGTCCCGCAGCTTTGCCAGCAGGCCGCCGGCGCTGGTGTCGGCGTCATCGGGATGGGCGCCAATGCTCAAAACACGCAGTTTTCGTTCGCTCATAACAGGATGCTCCTTTATCGTTTATTCGAACCAAGGCAATTATAGCAAACTCCCTTTCAAAAGGCAACCAGGATAGCGGGGCTGGGGGAATTTGTTGTAGAAATCCCGGGAAAACTGTGTTAGAATAAATAAAACTGCCATGTCCCGGCAATTACGTGATAAGCGAGGATCATTATGCAACTTATTCGTGTTTCCAGCTACGAGGAACTCAGCCGCAAGGCCGCAGACATCATCTCCGCCCAGGTCATCCTCAAGCCCGGCTGCGTGCTGGGCCTCGCCACCGGTTCCACGCCCATCGGCACATACCGCCAGCTGATCGAGCGCTTCCGCAGGGGCGACCTGGACTTTTCCCGGGTCACCGCATTCAATCTGGATGAATATCTGGGCATCTCACCGGAGCATCCCCAGAGCTACCATGCGTTCATGCAGGAGCAGTTATTCCGCCATATCAACATCTGCCCCCGGCGCTGCCACGTGCCGGAGGGATGCGCGGAGGATCCCCGTGCCTTCGCCAGGGCCTATGACCAGGCGATCGCGGAACACGGAGGCATCGACCTGCAGCTTCTGGGCATCGGCAACAACGGCCATATTGCCTTCAACGAGCCGGGAGACGCTTTTATTAAAGAGACTCACGTGGTCTCGCTGAAAAAAAGTACCATCGAAGCCAACAAGCGTTTCTTTACATCGATAGATCAGGTCCCCACCCAGGCCATTACCATGGGCGTCGGCTCCATCATGCAGGCCAAAAAGGTGCTGCTGCTGGCGGAAGGCCCTGTCAAAAAGGACGCGCTGGAAAAGGCCCTTTACGGCCCCATCTGTCCGCAGATGCCCGCTTCCATCCTGCAGCTCCACCCCGATCTGACTGTCATATGCCATGTGGACGGCTGAAAGACGGATCGCCGCCCTGGATATCGGCGGAACAGCCGTCAAATCGGCTGTGTGGCAAAACGAAAGATTGGATTCGGTGCGGGAAACTCCCACGCCGGTATCCTCCGCCGGAGACCTGATGGACGCGGCGGCAGAGATCATCCGCAAAATGGGACCCGTGGACGCCGTTGGCATCAGCACCCGTGGACAGGTGGACAGAAGCGGTGTTATCCTGTTCGACAATGGGCCTGTCACAGACTATACCGGCACGCCGGTACGGGCCCTTTTGGAACGGGCGCTGGGCGTTCCGGTGGTGGTGGAGAATGATGTGAACTGTGCCGCCTGGGCGGAAGCCTGCCTTGGCGCGGGACAGGGCTGTAGTGACTTTCTAAGCGTCACATACGGTACCGGTGTCGGCGGCGCCATCATCCAAAACGGCAGCCTGTACCACGGCGCCAACTGGTCCGCCGGAGAGTTCGGCGCCATGCAGCTGTTTTCACAGAATGCGCAGGGCGGCGGACTCTGTGCCGCTTTTTATGAAAATCTGGCTTCTGCTGCTGCGCTGGTCCACGCCGCCCAAGGGGTTTACCCGGAACTTCAGGACGGGCGCCAGGTGTGTGAGCACATGGAAGATCCGGCGCTGTCGCCCGTCATTGACCAATGGGTGCGAAACGTCAGCTATGGCCTCAGTTCCCTGATCCATATTTTCAATCCGGGACTGATCGTCCTGGGCGGAGGCATTCTGCAAAATGACGCGCTGTTTGAAAAAATCGACGCCTGCACCCGGACTCAGCTGATGCCGGGCTTTGATTGTGTCCGGCTGGTCCAGGCCCGGCTGGGCAACCGGGCCGGTATGACCGGCGCGGCCCTTTTGGCGCAAAACCTGCTGTAGAAAACAAAAATCCCACCCGAAAGGGTGGGATTTCTGTTATTTTACGATCCTGTAGTAGACACGGGAGGTGAACTGGTATACAACGCCGTAAAGCAGGGCGAAGGCCAGCAGGGTGCCTGCCGTACACCAGGCGAACAGGGCGGTGTTGGTCAGATTGAACAGGCACAGAATGCGGGTCACCATGGGAAACGCCCCTGCCAGATGGAGACCGGCCACGGTCAGCGGCAGGAAAAACACCACCAGGCTCTGACTGTTGATGGCGCTTTTGACCTCCCGGTCACTCATGCCCACGTTCCGCATGATCTCATAGCGCTGCTTGTCGTCATAGCCCTCGGAGATCTGCTTGTAGTACATGATGAGCGCCGCCGCCATGGCAAACAGCGCCCCCAGGAAGATGCCCAGGAACAGGAAGCCGCCGTTGCTGGCATAGAAGTCCTCGGCGGCGTCCCAGCGGCAGTCCAAATAATCGTTGTACACATATCCTTCAATATTTCCCTGGTCATCATACACCGTGCGGGGCTGGTGTACGATGTCGTAAAAGGCGTTCCGGCAGGCTTCCAGCTGCTCATCGCTGCCCTCCAGATCAAAGCCGATGCGGACAGTCTCCCAGGCGGGCACGCCGCCTTCCGGCACCGGCAGGGCGGCCATCAGAGCTTCCAGCGCCGCACGGTCCGGCACCACAAGGTAGGACTGCACAGAGTAGGGATGCTTCAGGGTCCCCAGGTCAGGCGCGCTGTTCAGCCGCACCGCCAGGTCAAATTGCTGCCCCAAAAAGGACAGATGGTCTTCCACCTGCGGCTTTGCAATGCTTCCAAACCAGATCGCGGCCTGACCCTGCCGCAGTCCCAGTGTTTCTCCGGTGAGCGCCTCGTGCTGCTGCTGGTCCGCACAGATGAACCTGTAAATAGAGGTTCCCTCTGCATAAGGCCCGGAAACCTCGGCGGACACCTCCAGATAGCGCGCCGTTTGGAAGTTTGTGACCTTGCAGCCGGCTCCGGCCGCTGCATCCAGAAGCTGGCGGGTCAGCGCCTGCTCGTCCACAACGCGGTAGCCGTCTTCTTCCGAATAGACAGCCAACATATAAGGGTATTGATTCCGCAGCGTGTCCTCGGTGCCCACGTACAAGGCAATGGTGGAGGAAAGCGTCACCAGGACCATGGTGGACAGGATACAGATGTTTCCCAGACCGACGGCATTTTGCTTCATGCGGAACAGCATACCGGAGACCAGGGTGAAATGCTTCGTTTGGTAATAATAGGATTTGTTTTTTCGCAAAAGCTTCAGCAGCACGATGCTGCCGGCGGTAAACAGACAGTAGGTCCCGATGATGACCAGAACCACCGCCAGGAAAAACAGCGCAACCGCGCTCATGGGGTCTTCTGTGGTGATGGCCAGATAGTAGCCAGCGCCCATGCACACAGCGCCCACAAGCGCCATCAGCAGCTTGGTGCGGGGCTCCCGCTCCCCCACGTTTACGCTGTGCAGCAGCTCGATGGGCTTTGTCAGGTGCACGGAACGGAGATTGTTCAGCAGGATCAGGATAAAGATGCTGCCGAACAGGACCAGCGTCGCGCCTGCGGCAGAAGGAGAAAATTCAAACTTCAGGGGCACGGGGCAGTTGATGAGCCGCAGCAAGAACATGAACACCAGCTTGCTGAAAACCGTACCCATCAGGATGCCGCCAACCGCGGTGGCGCAGAAGGCGTACAGGTTTTCCCACAGCAGCATCCGGGCGATGTGGCGTTTTTCCATGCCCAGGATGTTGTAAAGTCCCAGTTCCTTTCTCCGCCGCTTCATGAGAAAGCTGTTGGTATAAAAAAGCAGGATGACCGCAAACAGTCCCACAATGATTTTGCCGAAGTTCAAAAAGGAACTGACCACGCTGGCACCCCGCATTTCGGCCAGGCCGCTGTTGGAGGCCATGAACGCCACGATGTAAAACATGGCGGCGGTGCTCACGTTTGCCAGCAGATACGGCGCGTAAAACTGGCGGTTCTTTTTAATGTTCTGCCAGGCAAGCTTGGCGTAAAAGGCCTTATTCATGCCGTTCGCCTCCCGTCTGCAGGGCAGTCAGGGTGTCGGATATTTTGGCGAACATGCTTTCCTCGCTGAGACTGCCCCGGTACATCTGATGGAACACCTCGCCGTCCCGGATGAACAGGACCCGCTTGGCATGGCTGGCGGCTTTTACCGAATGGGTGACCATCAGGATGGTCTGGCCGTCTTCGTTGATGTCGTTGAACAGCCGCAGCAGATGGTCGGTGGCACGGGAATCCAGAGAGCCGGTGGGCTCGTCGGCCAGAACCAGCTGGGGCTTGGTGATCAGCGCCCTGGCCACGGCGGCGCGCTGCTTTTGTCCGCCGGACACCTCGTAGGGGAATTTGTTCAGAATGTCCCCGATCTCCAGCCGCTGGATCAGGGGCCGCAAAGCCTCGGTCATTTCATCATATTTCTTTCCCGCCAGCACCAGAGGCAGAAAAATATTGTCCTTGACGGAGAAGTTGTCCAGCAGATTGAAATCCTGGAACACGAACCCCAGGTTGTCCCGACGGAAGGCGGACAGCTCCTTTTCCCGAATCTCTCCGATATTTCTTCCGTTGAGCAGCACTTCCCCGCTGGTGGGTTTGTCCAGCGCCGCCAGAATGTTCAGCAGCGTGGTCTTGCCCGAGCCGGATTCGCCCATGATGGCCACATACTCGCCCTGCTCCACTGTAAAGCTGATGCTGCGCAGCGCCTGCACCTGGTTGCTTCCAAAACGGGTGGTATATACTTTCTTTACATTGCGCACTTCCAATAAAGACATAATGCGTTTCCTCCCTGTTATTTCATCGCATACAGTATAGCAGAGCGGAGGAAGCGCCTGCCATCGACCTGGCTTACATTTTTCCCGTGAAACTTACATTTGTGTAAGGCTACTCCAGAATGCTCCGGACACTGTCCAGCTCCAGCCGTACCTCCGCCCCCTGCCCTGGCCGGGACCGGATGGAGATGCCGTGGCCCAAACGGTCCATCACCCGCTTGCACAGGTACAGTCCGATGCCGGTGGATTTCTTGTCGCTCCGGCCATTGTAGCCGGTAAAGCCCTTTTCAAACACCCGGGGAAGATCCTCGCCGGATATGCCGATGCCGTTATCCCGGATGCAAAGTACAGCCGGTGCCTCCAGCGAGATGCGCACCGTGCCCTGGGGCGCGTATTTCAAGGCGTTGGAAAGCAGCTGCTCCAGTACGAAGCACAGCCATTTTTCGTCGGTGAGCACCCGGCAGCGCACCGGCTGGTAATCCAGCGTCACCTTGCTGCGGATAAACAGCGGCGCGTATTTCCGCACCGACTGGCGGATGACCGCGTCCAGGTCGCACCAGGCCAGCACCAGGTCGGAACTGTCGCTTTGCATCCGCAAATACTGCAGCACCATTTCCACATACCGTTCGATGTGGAACAGCTCATCGGAAAGCCTGCCCCGGTCCGGCTGTTCGTCCTGGAGCAGAAGATGCATGGCGGCGATGGGTGTTTTGATCTGATGGGCCCACAGGGCGTAATAGTCCAGCATGTCCGACTGCCTGCTGTCCGCTTCGGTTCGGGCTTTTCTCAGGGCGTCCAAAAGGGTCTGCAGAATTTCCTGATAGGTCTGCTGGCGCAGCTCATAGGTCTCCGGCAGGCCTTCCAGCGTTTCGGGCAGACGGCAGGCGGCTTCGCGGAGCTGCAGGATGTTTTTCCTGTAGCGCCAGAGGTCCACGGCGGCTGCGATCAGGCCAAATACGGCGCAGAGCAGCAGCGCGTACAGCACATCCGACACCGGCAGGTCCTTGAGCAGCAGCATCACGGAGAAAATGCTGCCAAATAAGAGAAACAGCCCGGCAGTCCACAGGTTCTGCCGAATGTAAGAGCACAAAATTTTCATATCATTCCACCAGATAACCCATACCCTTTTTGGTGCGGATGAAATCCCGCAGCCCGGCAGCCTCCAGCTTGCGGCGCAGACGGTTGATGTTGACCGTCAGGGTGTTTTCATCGATGTAGCTGTCGCTTTCCCAAAGGCGCAGCATGATGGTCTCCCGGGAGACCGTGCGGCCCTTGTTCTCCATCAGCAGCCGCAGGATCTTGTATTCGTTCCGGGTAAGCTCCAGCATCTCCCCCTGATAGCTCAGCGTGGCGGAAGAAAGGTCAAGCGCCGCGCCCCGGTGGACCAGCAGCTCATTCTGCCCGTGAAAGTCATAGGTGCGCCGCAGCAGGGCCTGCAGCTTTGCCGTGAGCACATTCAGGTCGAAAGGCTTCGCGATGAAATCGTCGCCGCCCATATTCATGGCCATGACGATATTCATGTTGTCCGCCGCCGATGACAGAAAAATGATGGGCACCTGAGACACCTTGCGGATCTCGCTGCACCAGTGATAGCCGTTGAAAAAAGGCAGCTTCACATCCATCAGCACCAGATGGGGCGCGAAAGCGGCGTATTCGGCAAATACATCGGAAAAATCCGCCGCGGCCTTCGCCTCCCAGCCCCACTGGCTCAGGTGGCGCACCACGGCATCCGCGATCACAGGGTCATCCTCCACCAGAAAAATGCGGTACATAGCCTCTCCTCCCTTTTCCGGTTTATTGTAGCGCAGCGGCGCTGAAATCGTCAATACAGTTAAGAAAAGATTAAAAAGCGCCGTCCTGTGACGGCGCTTTTTTGTGCTGGGAGCCTTATTTTTTAGCGATGACCTCGATCTCCACGAGACCGCCCTTGGGCAGCGCGGCCACCTCCACGCAGGAGCGGGCGGGCAGCACGTCGCCGTTGATGTACTGGGCATAGATGGCGTTGACCTTGCCGAAATCGTTCATATCCTTGATAAAGACCAGCGTCTTGATGATGCTGGACATTTCCAGGCCGGCCTCGGCCAGGATGGCCTTGACATTTTCCAGAGCCTGCTTGGCCTGGGCTTCCACACCGTCGGCCAGTTCGCCGGTGGCGGGGTCGATGCCCAGCTGTCCGGATGTGTACACCAGCTGATCGATCTCCACAGCCTGGGAATAGGGGCCCAGAGCGCCGGGCGCTTTATCGGTATTGATTTTTTTCTGCATAGGAAAGACCTCCAAATCACCGCGTTTCCGTGAGAAAACGCTTTATTTGAAGTCATTATACTACATTCCGCACGGCTTTTCCAGTGATTTTGCAAAAATCAGATGAGGCCGAAAGCCGTCATGGCTTTTTGCAGTTCGTTGGCGGCCACCGGGCCGATCTCCGTCAGCGGCTGGCGCAGAACGCCGCTGTCCCGTCCCATCAGCGCCAGCGCCGCTTTTACCGGGATGGGGTTGACCTCCCGGAACAGTGCTTCGATCAGCGGCTGGCAGCGCACCTGGAGCGATGCTGCGGCCTCCTCCTCCCCTGCCGCCCACAGGGCGCAGATCTTGTGGCTTTCCGCCGGGATCACATTTGCCATGGTGGAAATGACGCCCAGGCCGCCGAGGGCCAGAATGGGCACGATCTGGTCGTCATTCCCGCTGTACAGGGCGAAGTCCGGCGGACACAGCGCCCTGGTCTTCAGGATCAGGCCGAAATCGCCGGAGGCTTCCTTCACACCGTAGATATTCGGGTGGCCCGCCAGGGCCGCGTAGCTTTCGGCGGTAAAGCTCAGGCCGGTGCGGGACGGCACATTGTACAGCAGCATGGGGATATCCGAACCGTCTGCCACTGTGGTATAATGGCGCACCAGGCCGATCTGCGTGGTTTTGTTGTAATAGGGCGTCACCGTCAAAACGCCCTGTGCGCCCAGCTGCTTTGCCCGCCGGCACAGTTCCAGCGTGTGCCGGGTGTCATTTCGTCCTGTGCCGGCAATCACCGGGATACGGCCATCCACCCGCTGAAGGGCAAAGGCCACCGCTGTCTCCCATTCATGGTCGCTGAGGGTGGCGCATTCCCCTGTGGTGGCGCACATCACCAATCCGTCGGTCCCGGAGGCCAGCTGCCAGTCGATCAGCGCGCCCAGTGTGTCCAGATCAAGGACGCCGGCCCGGTCAAAAGGCGTCACCAGGGCGGTTGCACTTCCTGTAAAAATGGGTCTCTTCATCACATCACCTCTCCTGGCACAGCCTATGTGCCGGAGGGGAAGATTATGCTTTTGCCCGGTTTGACCGCGCCGTTTCCGCGGCGATCACCGCCAGGGGGCCCGCCAGCAGCAAAAGAATTACAGCGATCTCCGCGCCCGTATGCCACTGCTCCGGCTGACTGCTCCAGCTGAAGGTCCCGTTGAGGGCTGCCAAGGCTATGAGCAGCGGCGGATACCAGCTTTTCCAGCGCGGCTTCCAAAAGGTAAGGCATTCCTGGACATAACGCAGGCACAGCGCGGCGCGGAACGGCTGGCTCAGAACAAAAACCGCGGAGATCAGGATCTCGCTGTGGCGTAAAACCCCGGCGGCGGTAAAGCCCGGAAACCGGAATATGGAGACTGCGGGATATCCCAGCACCATCACATCCCGCAGGACGAGGACCGCCATCAGCAGGCAGGCGGATACACCGGCGGCATAGGCCTGCTTGCGCCAGTTCCCGGGCGCCGCGCCGTTCAGGACCAGGATGGGAAACAGCGCAGGCGACAGGACCGCGCCCAGACTGCTGAGGCCGCCTTTGACCAGCGTTTCGCAGTCTTCCGCAAAGAGGGGCAAAAGCCGGGACGGCTCCATCTTCCCCACCGTCAGGCATACGCTCAAAAGCAAAAGCGCCACCGTCAGCGGCTGAATGGCCCAGGCGGCCTTTCCCAGACTGCGCAGGTTGCTGTAGAGAAGCAGCGTGACTGTCACGGTGAGCAGCGCCGCGTTTCCCATGGCGCCCGCGTCGTTCAGGTCGTTGATGACGATGAAATCCGCAAACAGGCGGATGGCGTCGCCGGTCATCAGGACCGCCAGCGCGCAGTAAAGCAGCGTCAGTATGCCTCCCGCATACCGGCCGAGGGCTTCTGTAAACACCCGGCCGGTGCTCCGGCGTCCCACGGCCTTGAAATACAGCCCCAGGACCGGCAGAGACAGCCCGGCCAGCAGCAAAAACAGCAGCCAGCCGCCCTGCATTCCCTTGGCGCCGGTGGCCGTCACCAAATTCCCCAGAAAAAATAAAAACAGAAGAAAAAAGCCTTGTCTTCCGGTGATGGTGCGGTGGTCCATATCCTTCCTCCTTTTGCTACTGCCGGCCTTTCGTGGACCAGATGCGCCCCCAGATCACATGTTCCACCTGAACCTGGATCCGGATGGGATAGGAAGCAAACCGCTCCGGCCAGCGATCCCCCATCTCTGCCCAATCCCCCTTGCTTGTCTGGTATAAATGGTTGCCGAAGCCTACCGCGTCACACTGGAGCTGCTTTAGCCTGGCCAGCAGGCTTTCGCATTGCCGCACCATGGCACGCTCGGCCTCCTGCATAACAGCGTCCTTATTTTCCTCGTTGCTGCTGGCGGTGAGCGTTAATTTCAGGGTCAGTGTGGCGCCGTTTTTGTCTGTACGCAGTGTCCGTTCCAGATGGGTCACCTCCAGCAAACCGTGATCGGTGACCAGCGTGCCTCCGCTTTTGCCGCGCATCCACATAAGGCACCGGCTGTCCTCCTGGCCCAGCACGGTCAGCAGCTTTGTCCCCCGAAACAGCGCCGCACCGGCCAGCGTGCAGATCTGCTCGCCGTGGTCCTCACGCAGATCCATAAACGGAAGGACGCCTTCGATCCCCTGGGCATAGACCTCCTGATAGAAGCTGCACACATCCAGATCCGGCACCAGGCATTGGACGGCTCCTTCGCGGATCATATCCTCCATCTCCACGCTGTGCAGGTCGCTGACCACAGGACTGGCGCCCAGGATCCCGGCGGCGGTCTCCTTGGCGATGGCGATGCGCATGGAGATGGGATACTGGGTCCCGCGCAGCAATTCATCCAGCAGCGTATCCAGCCCGGCCTCTGCGGTCTCGCGCCCGATCACCAACACCTGGGTGTGATTGCAGTACAGCGACCGCCCGGTCATGGACACCAGGCTGTTGATGCCGTCCGTGATGGTCCGTCCGTCGGCGCCCAGTGATACGCTTTGGTTCTTCTCGTCGTTCTCAGAAAGCCGGATGACCTCGGTGCTGATCCGGTAGGCGCCCGGCAGGCCGTCCACGCCGATGCCGGTGACAACGGTCAGCTGCGAGGCATCCCTGCCGCAGCCGCACAGCAGCAGACAAAGCAGCACAGCAAACGAAAGCGCCATTTTTATCCTGTTCATGAGCCCGCCCTCCGGTTCCGTTCCACACCGGCCAGAAAGCGGCCGAATTTCTGCATATTCCAGAAGGGCGCCCGCGCCAGGCTGTCTTCGGAACTGCCCACTTCTTCCAGCGGCAGGCTGGACAGATACGGCAAGCCGAAGGAACGGTGCTCGCACAGCAGAATGGCAAGCCCCACCTCTCCCAGTAAAAAGCCGTAAAAACCGAAGCCTACGCCCAGCAGCATGAGCAGCAGCCTGCAAAACAGGACCGCCGCCTTCAGCTTGGGCGTGATAAGACTGCAGATGCCTGAGAGGGCCACGATGATCAGCACCGGCACGGAAACAAGACGCGCTTCCACCGCCGCCTGCCCAATAACAAGGCCGCCCACCACGGACAGCGTCTGACCAATGCCGGAGGGCGTCCGGGTACCGGCTTCCCGCAGGATGTCAAAGGCCAGCAGCAGCAGCAAAGCCTCCATAAAGATCGGGAACGGAACACCCTGCCGCGCTTTTGCGATGCTCAGGATCAGCGGCAGGGGCATAAACGCCTGGTGAAAGGTCACCAGGGACAAATATACCGGCAATACTGTGGTGGCAGCCACAAAACCGATGATCCGCAGAGAGCGGTTGATGCCGGCAAAGGCCGCGTCCACATAATAGTCCTCGCCGGACTGGAACTGTTCCAAAAAGATGTGCGGAACAGTCAGGGCCATGGGGCTGCCGTCCACAAACACGGCAATGCGGCCCTCCAGCAATTTGGCAGCCACTACATCGGGGCGCTCGCTGGAGCCCGTGGTGCGGAAGGGCGAATACCGCCGGTCCCGCACCAGTTCCGACAGATAGTTGGTGTCCAGAACGCCGTCAATGGCGATGCCGGCCAGCCGTTTTCGCAGCTGCGCCAGTGCCATGCGGTCCACCGTGTTATCTAAATAGCAAAGACAGCAGTCCGTCTTTGTGTTTTCGCCAAGTGTAAAGTATTCCAGCTTTAAGGCGGGCGTCCGCAGTTTTCTGCGCAGCATGGCCAGATTGTGAAGCAGCGGCTCCACGAAGCCCTCCCTCGGGCCTTTCAGATAGGTCTCACTGGCAGGCTCGCTGACGCTTCTTTTTTCAAAGCCCTTTGTACCCAAAATCAGGGCCTGATCACTGTCCTCCAGAAACAGCACCGTGTCCCCATACAGCAGGGAGCGCAGCAGTTCCTGCAGCCGGGATTCCTTTTTTGCTTCGCAGGCCTGCAGCACCTGCTGCTGCAGAAAGTCAATGGGCGCCACGCCCTCCGCGGGCGGGACAGCAAGCGTGGAGATGGGCCGAAGGATGCTCTCGGTGATCTGCGCCGAGGACACCAGACCGTCAATGCTGAACAGGCAGCAGCGCAGTCCCTTTATGGCCACCGGCTGAAACCGGTGGCAGATCAAAGTCTGATCCGGACCGAAGATTCGTTTGATTTCGGAAATGTTTTCCTCCAATGACCGTGTAATCTTCTGTTTCAAGAAATCACCCCGCTTTAGGCTATTGTGTCCCAAAAGCCGGGCAATAATCAAAGCCCCTCCGGAAAGGCGGGTGCTCATAAGACAGCTTCAGTCCCGGCAGTAATGTCTGCCGGGACTGTTCTTGCATATATTGAAGCCATATGATATGATTAAACAAATCGATAAATCGGAATTTGACAAAGGAGTGTGATTGTATGAAAAGATTGGTTACATTATTCTTGCTTTTGGTTTGCATACTTGCTTTGGCTGGTTGTGGTAGCAAGTTGGTGGAAGGGTCAGAAAAAACTTATTCTGGAACAGTTACCGATAGAGCAATGAGTGTTGTAAACGAAGGAAATAGACAAAGTCGTGCATACATCACAATTTCTACTGATGAAGAAGATATTTGCCTTTGGCTTACAAAGGATTGCGAAACCAATGCCAAAATTGGAGATAAAGTAATTGTGGAAAGTGCAATCGAAGAACAAACAAACTTGCTTGTAGCAACAAGTGTTACAGTTGAGTAAATTCCAATTTGTCGAACTGATAAAGGGCGCACTTCTATACACCTTTCGGTGTATTGTGCGATCTGCGATTTCGCACCGCACCAAAGCCTCCCTTGTGTAAAAGGAGGTGGCACGGCGTAAGCCGTGACGGAGGGATTGTCATGCAGCCAAAGCACAATAAGCAGTTGGTTCCTTTGGCAAAACAGCTGCGAAAAGAAATGACCAGAGAAGAATGGCACCTATGGTATGATTTTCTGCGTTCCT
>JAQXOO010000022.1 GCA_029099685.1 Clostridia bacterium | reverse complement strand
GACAATGTCATTCGACTCATGTTTCCCTGCTTTCCGCAGGATGTGACCCAAACTATTATACCGCTTATTGCAGAGGTGAACGTCACCCTATAACCACTTTTTTACCCCTAAAATGTTACCTTCACTTTTGCAATCAACCTTGCTTTTGAATCTATAATAGCATACTTGGAGTCCCAAAAAACGGACTTTCGTCAATTTTTATTCCATTTGTTTTCGAAAAACGGCCGATTCTTTGGCGGCCGCAAATCCGATGGCACGATTGTACCTTGCGGGCTAAAAAAATACCGCTCATATTTTACCTGCTGCTTGGTTCAAATCACTGAGAAAACGGCAGTGATATTCCCAATGATGCAAAAAGCATCTGCGCGGCAAATCGCGCTTTTCTCGCCCTTGAAAGGCAGAATTGGTAAACCAATTCCCATATTTGCGTGGCTGCAGCTGGAAATCACGTAACCGCTTTGGTGATTTTAACAAAAGCAGTGTACAAATTCACAAAAATCAGGTAGGACCACTTGAAAAGTGGTCCTACCTGTAATATAATGCCGATAAAAAGGAAGTGGCGTAAAATGACTAACAAGCCTTCTTTTGAGTCTGTCATCGAAAAAATATATCAGTATATTGATGAAACAAAAATGGTTCCCGGCGCTTGCTTTCCCCCAGAGCGGGACTTGGCCAAACAATGGGGCATCAGCCGCAATATGCTGCGGGAAGCCATTATCATCCTGGAGGATCGGGGCATCCTGGTTTCCCGTCAGGGGCAAGGACGTTTTTTGCGCTCTCTGCCAACGTCGGTCCCAGGCAGCACGGAACATCTTGTATCCGGAGACCTTACCCGCTATTCCCTCATCGAGCTGTATGAAGTGCGTCAGGCTCTGGAAATGAAAGCCGTAGCACTGGCTGCCCAAAAAGCCACAGAGAAACAGATGGAGGAATTGACTGATCTATACCGTGAGGTATGCGCCAATTTGTTCCGTTTGGGTACCACCCGCTGTTCTCAGGAGGAAAAATTACACCTTAAATATCTGGAGTTGGCCGACAATCAATATTTAACAAAAGTGCTGAGCCATCAGCTGGAAAACCTGGATCTGATGTTTGAAAAATTGCAGCATTTGATCTATCTGCATCGCATTGAAGATTATGTCCGGGATCACGGGAATATCATCAGGGCGATTGCCAACCACGATCCGGAGGAAGCTCAGCGCGAAATGTGCCGTCACATACAGACCACGATAGACATCCTGAAATCTGGGGAATAACGCACAGCTGATCCATAGGAAGCGAAACACACTCTTTATGAAAGAGAGGATACAGGAATGACTGAAGAAATGAAAAAGCGCATTGATCAGGTCTATGAACGCTGGACCAACGGACTGTGCCCGGGTGGACAAGTACTGATCCGGGAAAAAGGAGAGATCGTCTATGATCGGTGCTTCGGTTATTCTGACATCGAGAACCGCATTCCCATTACCGATCAGACCGTGTTTCATGTGGCATCCGTGTCCAAGCAGTTCACCGTCATGGGCGCTATGCTTCTGTGGGAAGACGGCAAACTGGATATCGACGCCGACGTGCGGGCATATATTCCAGAGTTTATTCATTTTGAAGAGGCCGTTACGGTTCGGGATCTGATGAACAATGACACCGGTATCCGGGATTTTTTTGAGTTGGCTGACCGCAGCGGAGTGGTCAACTGTGATGCCCTGGATCAAGACTATGTTCTTCGGCTCATCGGAAAACAAAAGGGACTCAATTTTCCGCCCCGGAGCCGTCATCTGTACAGCAATTCCAATTTCATTCTTCTTGCATCCATTGTGGAGAAGATATCCGGCATGACGCTGGGCGCGTTTCTGGACAAACGCATTTTCAAGCCTCTGGGCATGACGCAGACCGCAGTTCGGGACAAATACTGGACTTGCCTGGATCACAGAAGCGCTTCCTACCAGGATAACGGCTACAACTACTACTATGCGCCCTTAACGTACAGCATTTATGGAACAACCTCTCTCAATACCACCGCTCACGATCTGATGAAATGGATGGATAATTACCGCACCCCTAAAATCTGTTCGGAAAAAACCATTCAGGTCATGACAACTGCCGCTGTGCTGGACGGCAATGCGCCCAACACCTATGCCTGCGGATTACGGGAGGACTATCTGGAGGGTCACCGTTATATCAAGCACGCAGGCGAAGACGCGGGTTTTCGCACGTTTACTTTCCGCCTGATGGACGATGATATCGACATTGTGAAACTGGCCAACTGCGACACCATCCTGTCTGACCCCTCTACCATGGAAGTAGCCCGCATTTTGCTGGATCTGCCATCAGCCCCAGCACCGGAGCTGCCCATAGACGAGAATTTTGATGTTGAAACTGCACCCGGCTTCTATTACGGAAAAGACGGAGCCGCCGCCGTCACCATCGTAAAATACAAAGACGGTCTTGCGGTGGAACAACAGTGGGGTCCCACGCCATTGACCCATATTGGGGGCAACCTGTACCGGGCCGGTCATCTGGATGTATGGTATCTGTTGGGAGAGCGGGACGCCCGGTATGTCAACGCGGAGGAGACCATCCTGCTGGCAAAGTCAAATGACAATCCGGTTGACGAGGCACTGGGCCAAGCCACGGCCGGCCGATATTTCAGCGAAGAAGCAGAGGCGGTCTATACCGTCATGTGGGAAGACGGACACCTGTATTTGGAGCATATCCGCCGCGGCCGGTCCTTATTGCATCCCACAGATGACGGCCGTTTTGCTGCCGAGTATGATCGAACCACTTATGTGCGGTTTATATGGGCCGGGGAAAAGGTCGTTGGCCTGACCCTCACCGGTGCGCGCGTACTGGAACTGCCCTTTAAAAAAGTTGAAGGAGGAATCATCTGATGCGTATCGACTCCATCGATCTCTATCTTGTTGAAAACAAATTTTACCGGCCCTGGCGCACAGCCTATGGCTCAGATCCCGGCAACGGGGTATTGATGACCTGTATGCGTTCCGGAAACCATGAGGGCTGGAGCGAGTCCAGCCCATTGCCCGGCCCCACCTATTGCTATGAATACGGCGAAGGCATTTACAATGTGGCCTCCAAGTTCTTAGCTCCCATGGTTTTGGGGAAGAACTTTGACACCGCGGAGGAATTGCTGGCGGCCATGAGCAGCATCAAAGGCAATCCCTTTGCAAAAGCCGGCATCGAGATCGCCTGGTGGACGCTGAAAGCTGATATGGAAGGGCTGCCTCTGCATAAGCTTCTTTGTCCTGAAAGCACCGTAACCGCAGTCGACGAGGGGCCCGGCTTTGGCGTTGCAGACAGTTTGGATGACCTGATCGCGGAAGTGGGAGCCGCTTTGGACAGCGGCGCAAAACGGGTAAAACTCAAAGCAATGCACGGCTGGGATGTGAACATGGTGCAAGCCATCCGATCCACTTTCCCCAACGGTACATTCCATATCGACTGCAATTCTTCTTATACCATCGATGAGGCTGACGTTTTCCGCAAGCTGGATCACTTTGGACTGGCCATGATCGAGCAGCCGTTCAGCCCGATGGACATTCTTGATCACGCTAAGCTGCAGAAAATGATCGACACTCCGATCTGTCTTGACGAAAGCATTACGGACCCCTTTGTGGTTCGTCAGGCGCTGGAGATCGGCGCCTGCGGCTTTGTGAATATCAAGCCCGCCCGGGTAGGAGGCCTCGCGCATTCTCTTGAGATCAACCGCCTTTGCAAGCAGGCCGGTGTTGGCTGCTGGGTCGGCGGCATGATGGAAAGCGATGTGGGAAAGGGTATTTGCGTAGAATTGGCTGCCATGGACAACATAGTCTATCCCAACGATATCACTCCCGAAACTGATAATTATCCTGAACCGATCGGTGCACATCCGCTGAAATATGTGGCCCCCTGGAAACTGCCGGTCGCACAGACTCCGGGTACACCCATCAAGCCTGACATGGATAAAATGCTGTCCAAGACCCGCCTGCACTGCAGCCTGAAAGCAGAAGGGTAAGCCTTCTCCCTGCCATTTTACCAAAAAGCATTTTTCTGCAGCTGTCCTATTCTGCAGTGAGAAGAAGACCACTGACGGAACTGGCAGAAATCTGACCGATCTTGATAATGGGTGTAATGCCAGAGACAGGTCATGCTTACAGTTCATGCAATCAAAAGGAACCAGGAGCCGTTTTTTCAGTTCAGGTTCCACCCTATGGATGCCTTTTCCCATAGGGTGAACAGGCTCTGTTACCCAACCGTTGTCTTTTCTTTTCCAAATACCCCATACGCCTGCATGCCCATCCTCTGCTGCATGAAATCACCCTCTTCATTCAAGAAAATTGGGGATTTCCCCGGTATGGGTGCTCCTTCCACAACAAACAAAGACGCTGTCTGGCAAGCAATGTTAGCCAAACAGCGTCTTTCATTACACTCTAAAAACGATGCCTGCGGAAAAATGCCAAGAAGCGCTCAAACGGAATGCCAGATCCGGGTTCCTCCACCAACAGCGGATACATGGGGCACCAAAGGCCCTCAGCGCTGGGTAAAGATGATCTCAAAGCAGTATCCAGAGTGTTGCTTTGTCCGTGGCGTTTTCCCAAGCCGCAGATAAATAAGGAGGCTCGTTTGCATATTCCAACGAGCCTCCTTTTATGACCACAGCAACTGCCGCAGGCGCCGCCGGGAGAAGCGCCCTTTTTGCCTATTTTCCAGCCCAGTCATCGGCGATTTTCACATCCGCCACACAGGGGACGCCCCGCAGGATCCTGTCCCCGGCAAGCTCCATGGTGCTTTTCAAAACGGCTGCCGCCCCTTCGGCATCCTGCGCGTCTGCTTCCAGCAAGATCTCGTCATGCACGATGGCAATGATCTTTGTGCCGGTATGTTTCAGGCGCCGGACCAGGTCCCCCAGCGCGGCTTTCGCGATATCCGCGGCCGTGCCCTGCACCGGCGTGTTGTACAGCCCGGAAAGTCCCGCATTTTTGCGGAAGGTGAACTTCCGGCCGGTGAGCGTCCGTTCCTCGGTGGGGGCCGCTGCCGCGATGCGCTGATGCCATGCGGATATGCCCGGATAGGCTTTGAAAAAGCGCTCGCGGAAGGCCGCGGCCTGCTCCTGCGTCATGTCCACGCCGTAGGATTGCCGTGCGTAAGCCGCCAGTCCCGCAGCGCCCATCCCGAAAATCAGGCCAAAGTTCACGGCCTTGGCCGCCTGGCGCTGGGCCTTTGTCACGCTGCCGGCCGGCGTGCCGCAGATCAGGGCCGCGGTGAGGGTGTGCAGGTCCTCTCCCTTTTGATAGGCTTCCATCATGCGTTTGTCGCCGGAGATGCAGGCCGCCACCCGGAGCTCGATCTGGGAATAATCGGCGATGACCAGCTTTTTCCCTTTGGGCGCGCAAAAGCAACGCCGAAAGGCCTGTTCCCGGGGGATCTGCTGGATGTTGGGGCCGCCGCAGCTCATGCGGCCGCTGGAAGCGCCGATCTGGTCGTATTTGGGATGCAGCCGCCCGGTCACGGGGTCGATCATGGCGGGGATGGGATATAAAAACGAGGACAGCGCCTTGCTGCTTTTTCTGTACGCGGACAGCGCCCGGACCAGCGGATGGTCCGCGTAGGGCAGAAGGTGCTGCTTGTCGGTGGAGGTGACATCGATGCCGTTTTGTTTCAACAGGCGGATGACATAGGGGTTGCTGTCGAAGCTGCCCGCATTCAGCGCGACCTCCTCTCCCCAGAAGGTCAGCTGATAGGCCGGCTGCTCCGCAAAGGTGTAAAGCTGCTGCAGCGCTTCCCGCTGCACCTTTTCCATTTCACAGCGTTCTTCCTCCCAGCGGGCCAGGTCCAGCCAGACGCCATGGTATTCCATTTGGGCGATGGCCTTTGCGCAGTCAAACTCGATCTTCGCGATGAGGTTCAGCCCGTTGGCATACAGCTCCGGGATCATCGCATCCCGGAGCTTCAGCAGGGCCCGGGCCGTCTCCGCAGCGGACTCCAGTTCCCCCCGGGACCCTTCCGCGGCCTGCGCCCCGCCCTGCTCTGCCGCCTGGGGGACAGGGTCCGGCAGATAATGCCGGCAGACGGTGTCCAGATCCGCCTTGCAGGGTCCCCCTGAGGACCGCAGCAGCTGCGCGGCCAGCATGGTATCGAACAGGTTTTCCACCTGAATATCCTCTGCCAGCAAAAAAGAAAGGACCGTCTTGGCATTGTGGAACACTTTCACGGCGGGGCCTTCCAGTATCCTTTTCAGCAGCGGTTTCCCCTCCGGCAGAACAGAAAAGGCATCCACTGCCACCACTGGGCACTCCGGAACGGCAAGCTGGATCAGCCGCAGCCGGTGCCGCTGCGGCTCCGGGCCTGCAGTCCGGATATGGACTGCCATGACCTTTGCGGAAAGCAGGCTGTCCATACAGGACATCAGCTGCTCCGCGCTTTGAACGTATCTGTATTCCATGGTTTTCCGGCCTGCCTTTTCAAATGCTGATGCGCCCCGGCCAGGGTCATGCGCCGCCCTTCCGCACATCCTCCAGAAAATCCCTCCGGTACTGGGAGGGTGTGATCCCCTCGGATTTTTTAAAGACCTTGGTGAACACCCGGTAATCTCCATAGCCCGACTGCTCTGACACCTCCGCGATGGACAGAGAGGTAGCCAGCAGCAGCTTTTTGGCCTTTTCCATGCGGATGCTGGTGAGGTAGGAGAGAAAGTTCACGCCGATCTCGTTTTTGAACAGCTGGCTGATATACTGGGCGCTGAGGTGGAACTCATCCGCCAGCACGGTCAGGCTGACCTCCTCCGCCAGGTGTTCCCGGAGATAGCGGGTGATGCTGTTGATGGTGCGCTCCTCCTGCCGGTCCCCTTCCCCGGCGGACTGCCGCTGGAACAGGGCGATCTTCAGGTTGTCGATACAAGTGCCGAACTCCTCGTAGTTCACCGGCTTGAGAATATAGTCGGTGATCTGCAGCCGCAGCGCCTCCCGGCAATAGGCGAAGTCATCATAGCCGGACACAATGACAAAGGCGGTGTCCGGATGCTTGATGCGGCTGAGCTGGATGACCTTCAGCCCGTTCATGATGGGGATGTTGATGTCCATGATGGCGATGTCCGGGGCCAGCGTGTCGATCTTCGCCAGGGCCTCCATGCCGTCGGCCGCTTCACCCACCACCTCGCAGCCGTGGGCCTCCCAGTCGAAGAGGCGCTTAAAGCCCTCTCGGATCATGATCTCATCGTCTACCAAAAGTACGCGCAGCTTTTTCATGATGCTTCCTCCTCCGGCGGCAGCAGGATATGGGCCGTTGCGCCGCCTTCCTCATGTTCCGTATACCAAAGTCCAAATGTCCGGCTGCACAAAAGCTTGATCCGCTTCTGCACATTGAGGATGCCGATGCTGCTGCCGGTGCGCTTGGGGGGCCTGTTTGGCGCAGTCCCGCAGCATTTCGTCCACAGCCGCCTTTTTCTCCTCCGCAAAGCCACTGCCCGTGTCCCGGACGCAGGTCTCCATGTGGCCCTCCGGAGTCTTATGGGCTGAAATGGTTGTCCTGCCCCGGCAGCCCTTGTTTTTCAGGCCGTGGAGCAGGCTGTTTCCCACGATGGGCTGCAGGATGAAATGAGGCGCCCGGGCGCCGCCCAGCTCCGCCACCGTCACCAGCAGCGCGATCCCCATCCGCAGCATGGACTTCCCCCTTTTTAACAGCATTGTAAGCGGTTTTCCTGCCCCGGGATAGGCAATAAATCAAGTGAAATGTGTTCATTTTATAGACGCCTTCATCATAGCACAGGATGACCGTCTTGAAAAGCGTCAGATGCGCCCGCGGGAGGAACGGCGTTTTCTCTCTTTTCTTTTTGCGCGGGATGCTGTATACTGCACTTATCCCCAATGAAAAGGAGCGCGCTTATGAAAACCAAGGTATTCAGCGGCATCGACCGTCTTGATGTTCTCGACACCCTTCTGAAGGGGCAGCGGGTGGGCCTGGTCACGGCCGGATCCGCCATCGACCGGAACTGCCGACCGGCGGTGGATGTCCTGTGCGAGCGGTACCGGGTGACCACCCTGTTCAACACCATTTTCGGCATCCGGGGCGAGTTTATTTTCGGCGAGCGGGTGCCCTTTTACGTGGATGCCCCCACCGGCCTGCCGGTGTACAGCATCTTCAACAAAACTCGCACCGCCCCCTCCCCGGAAATGATGGAGAACGTGGATGTGATGGTGTTCGACATCAAGGAGGCCGGCGTCCGCTATTATGAGTACCTCTACATTCTGGCCGACCTGATGAAGGCCTGCGCCGCGGTCAAAAAGCCCCTGGTGGTGCTGGACCGGGTGGACCCCATCGGCGGCGCCCAGGTGGAGGGCACGGTCTGTCCCCCGGATATGCACGCCATGGTGGGCGACTACCGGCTGGCCATCCGCACGGGAATGACCGTGGGCGAGTTTGCCCGGTATGTGCAGGGTGAGTTCCATGTGGACGTGGAGCTGCACGTAGTGCCGCTTTTGGGCTGGAAGCGCCGGCTGTACATGGATGAGACCGACGTTCCCTGGGTGCTGCCCTCCCCCAGCCTGCCCCACACAGACGCCAACCTGCTGTATGCCGGTATGTGCATCTTCGAGGGCGTGGCCACCGTCAACGAGGGCCGCGGCACCACCATGCCCTTTGCCCTCATCGGCGCGCCCTGGATGAACGGTCCCGCCGTGGCGGAGCTGGCCCAGAAGAAGGGGCTGCCCGGGGTGCGCTACGCCGCCACCTGCTACGAACCTTCGGATTCCAAGCACCGGGGCCTGGTGTGCCGGGGCGTTCAGATCCACATTCTGGACCGGGACGAACTGCAGCCCGTGCGCACGGCCCTCAATCTGCTGGACGCCCTGCAGACGGTGCACCCGGACCAGATCATCTGGCGGGACTGCTCCGCGGGCCATGACCTGCCCGACGGCGGAGGCGTGACCTTTGACCGTTACACCGACAAGCTGCTGGGGGACAAGCGGTACACCAGCGGCGAGCTGGACGGCGACGGCCTTCTGGCCGCCCACGCGGAGGCGCTGGAGGACTACCGCCGCCGCAAGCAGAAATACGAGCTGTACGAATAAGGCAGCGGGCAGCCGCCCTTTTCATCCCGGTCCGCAATTTTTTAAAAAAGGACTTGACAAACGGGCAAAAGTGTTGTTTAATACGGACAACGAGATACCATTGTAAACCGTTGAAGCGGAGATAACGTCGTGAGCGCATCCACAGAGAGCCCCTGTTGCTGGAAATGGGGTGAAGAGCGGCGCGGCAAATGGACCGCTGAGGGCAGGGGGAAAGGTTTTTTTGCCGAGTATCTTCTGACGCATGGCCAGCGTTACCGGGCCGGCGGTGTGTTTGCACCGGCAGAGGCGGCCGCGAAAGCGGCAAGCAAGGTGGTACCGCAGGATGTTTGTTTTTCCTGTCCTTGCTCCCCATACAGGGGAGTAAGGACATTTTTTATGCTGAGAAAAGGAGGCGTGCGTATGTATCTTCCCGGCAGACGATGGCGCGGCGGAAGCGACCCCATCCAACCTTCCACACAACACCATCCACTGAAAAGGAGAATCATTATGAAAAAGATGAATCTGCGTAAGCTCGCTTCCCTGGTCCTGTCCCTGATGATGCTGCTGGCCCTGTGCGCCGGCTGCGGCTCCTCCGGCAGCAAAGACACCCTGAAGATCGCCATCGTTCAGCAGATGGACCACGCTTCTCTGGACGAGATCCGCGAAGCTATCCAGGCCCAGCTCACCGCCGGGGCGGAAAAAAAGAATCTGAAGGTTTCCTGCGAGGTCTTCAACGGCCAGAATGACGCCACAGTGCTGAACCAGATCGGCGCCCAGGTCGCCAGCTCCGGCTTTGACGCCATCATCCCCATCGCTACCCTGGCCGCCCAGTGCATGGCTACCGCCGCTGACGGCACCGGCATCCCGGTGATCTATGCCGCCATCTCCGACCCCGTCACCGCGGGCCTCACCGGCATCTCCAACGTCACCGGCACCTCTGACGCGCTGAACACCCCCTTTATCCTGGACATGATGCTGGCCGTCAACCCCGGCGTCAAGACCGTGGGCCTGCTGTATTCCAACTCCGAGCCCAACTCCGAGGCCCCCATCGCCGAGGCCAAGGCCTATCTGGATGGCAAGGGCATCGCCTATCTGGAAAAGACCGGAAACAACACCGATGAGATCCTGTCCGCCGCCAACTCCATGGTGGGCCGGGTGGACGCCGTCTTTACCCCCACTGACAACGTGGTGATGGGCGCCGCCGGCGCCGTGGCCGAGATCCTCACCGGGGCGGGCATTCCCCACTACACTGGCGCCGACTCCTTTGTGGCGGCGGGCGCCTTTGCCACCTGCGGCGTCAATTACAGCGAGCTGGGCGCTTACACCGCCGACATGGCGCTGGATATCCTCTCCGGCGGCAAGGTACCCGAATATCACGTGATGGAAGGCGGCATCATCACCGTAAACACCGAGACCGCCTCCGCCCTGGGCCTGGACTACAGCGTGTTCTCCGACATGGCCAACACGGTGAAAGAGGTCACCACTTCCGCTGAATAATCCCGCGGTTTTCCCAGATCAGACGGCCTCGGCGCTGCGCGCCGGGGCCATCCCCCTATAAAGACCGGAATCAAAGGAGTGTTTTCATGCTCAATATGACCGTCATCACCTCCGCCCTGGAGCTGGGCTGCATCTATTCCCTGGTGGCGCTGGCGCTGTTTCTCAGCTTCCGCATTCTGAACATCGCCGACATGACCACCGACGGCAGCTTTACGCTGGGCTGCGCCGTGTCCGCCACGGTGGCGCTGGCGGGGCATCCCTTTCTGGCGCTGCCCGTTGCCATGCTGTCCGGCGCGGCGGCCGGCTTCATCACCGCCCTGCTGCAGACCCGGCTGGGGGTGCCCTCCATCCTGTCGGGCATCATCACCAACACCGGACTGTATACCGTCAACCTGGCGGTGATGGGCTTTTCCTCCAATGTGAACCTGCTGAAGGCAGAGACCCTGTTCACCGTCCTCCGGGACAAGGTGGGCGGGGGCGTCCTCTACCGGCTGGCGCCGGCGTTTGTCATCAGTGCGGTTATGTGCGGAGCGGTCATTTTGTTTCTCAACACCCGCATCGGCCTGTCTATCCGCGCCACCGGAGACAACCCGGACATGGTGCGGGCCAGCTCCATCAACACCGCCTTTACCATCACCCTGGGCCTGTGCATCTCCAACAGCATGACCGCCCTTTCCGGCGCGGTGCTGGCCCAGTACCAGCGCACCGCAGACATCAACCTGGGCACCGGCATGGTGGTCATCGGCCTGGCCTCCCTCATCATCGGCGAGACTCTTTTCCGCCGGGGCGGCGTAGGCAAAAAGGCCGTGGGCGCCCTGGTGGGCAGCATCATCTACCGTTTTGTCATCGCCGTGGCCCTGCGGCTGGACCTGCCCTCGGAATGTCTCAAGCTGATCTCCGCCGTCATCGTGGCGCTGGCCATTGCCGGCCCCCATGTGAGCCGCCGTCTGGCGGAGGACCGCCGGCGCAGGGCCGCCCGGCAGAAAGGAGACCGCTGATATGCTCAAGCTGGAACACATAAGCAAGACCTTCCACCCCGGAACGGTCCACGAAAAACGCGCCCTGCAGGACCTGTCCCTGCATCTGGCCCCCGGTGACTTCGTCACCATCGTGGGCTCCAACGGCGCAGGCAAATCCACCCTGTTCAACGCCATCGCAGGCACCTTTTTGCCGGACAGCGGCACCATCACCCTGGCCGGGGCGGACATCACCGACCTGCCCGACTTCAAGCGCAGCAAGGACATCGGACGCATGTTTCAGGACCCGCTGAAGGGCACCGCGCCCAACATGACCATCGAGGAAAACCTGGCGCTGGCCTATCTCCGCGCCAGCCACGCCAAGTCGCCCTTTTCCCGGGTGTCCAAAGCCGACCGGGAGGAGTTCCGGGAGGCGCTGTCCCGGCTGGGCCTGGGGCTTGAGGACCGGATGCGCCAGCCGGTGGGCCTGCTTTCCGGCGGACAGCGCCAGGCGCTGACCCTTTTGATGGCCACGCTGGTGACCCCCAAGCTGCTGCTGCTGGACGAGCACACCGCCGCCCTGGACCCCGCCACCGCCGAAAAGGTGCTGGCGCTGACAAAGTCCATTGTGGCGGAGCACCGCATCACCTGTCTGATGATCACCCACAACATCCAGTCGGCACTGGACCTGGGCAACCGCACCATCATGATGAGCGCCGGACGGATCGTACTGGATGTGGCCGACGGGCAGCGGGCCGGCCTGACCATGGAGGATCTGCTGGCCCTGTTCCGGGAAAAGACCGCCCAAAAGCTGGACAATGACCGGATCCTGCTGGGATAAGCCATGCTTTTGTTGTGTTCGGACGGTCTGAGTTCAAAGTCCCTTCGGTCCGCCCTGGCCGAACGGCTCCGGAACTGCCGGTCCGCGGCCCTGGTGGTCACTGCCGACAACGAATACAAGAAACAAAATCACCATGTTCCCCGCTGTATGGATGAGCTGAAAGCCCTGGGGCTGTCCGTGGCGCTTTTTGACCTGGATACCCATCCGTGCCGGCTTCTGAACGGCTATGATGTGGTGGAGTTCATCGGCGGCAATCCCTTTTACCTGCTGGACGCGGTGCGCAAAAGCGGCGCGGAAGCGGTGCTTCGGGAGATCGCCGCAGACAAACTGCTCATCGGCTGGAGCGCGGCGGCCTTTGTCTTCGGGCCGTCTTTGGAGCTGGTCAGCCGCTATTCCCCGGAGATGAACTTCATGGGACTCACCGATCTTAGGGGGCTTGGCCTGACGGAGATTCAGGTGCTGCCCCATTACAGTCGGTTCTGCAAACGCTTCAAAAACTTTGAGGAGACATGCCGGGAATATGAGCGCAGCCAGGGTATAAACGTCCTCCGTCTCAACGACGGAGACGGCGTATTCACCGGCGGCGGAGCCATGACCCTTTTTCGGGGATAAAAAAGCGTTGGAACAAGTTCCAACGCTTTTTGTTTTGCCTTATTCCACCGCCACCAGGCGGGGATTTTCCGCGCCGGGGGTTTCGGACAGGGCGGACATCAGCCCGGTGAGGGGTCCGCTCATGCCGCTGATATCCAGCGTCACGGTGACGCTGGCCTTGCCCCGGATGGGCAGGCTCTGGGTGATGGTCAGCACGCTGGCGCCCTGTTCGGAGATGTGCCCCAGCACAGCCGAAAGCACGCCCGGCTCATGGCTGAGCATCACCGACAGCACCGCCTTCCGCCCGCCGGCCATTTCAGAAGGCTCCAGGATGAAGTCCTTGTATTTGTAATAGGTGCTGCGGGAGATGCCTACATCCTTCACCGCCTGGCTCACCTCGCGGACGCGGCCCTCCTCCAAAAGGCGGCGGGCGGCCACCACCTTTTCATAATATTCCGGCAAAATGCTCTTATGGATGATGAGATAATTGTCCAACATGGGCTTTCCTCCTGCGGCAATGCATTTTTGTTGAAATTTACTAAGGAAAAGTGCTTGTTTTTGGTGTTCTTCTATGATACACTGTTTGCACAGAAAATACAAGTGTTTTTATTTTGCGGACACGCTTTTTTGGAGGTACCTTATGAAAGTTGCGGTTTTAGGCTTTGGCACCGTTGGCCAGGGCGTTTATGAGATGCTTCAGCACGCAAACGGCCTGGAGCCCGGTCCGGTGCTGGTGCGCCCCGGAAAGGACGACGCCCCCTTCAAGGTCACGGATATCGAGGCCGTCACCGGCGACCCCGCCGTGGACGCCGTGGTGGAGGTGCTGGGCGGCACGGAGCCGGCCCGCAGCTGGACCGAAGCCGCGCTCCGGGCGGGTAAGCACGTGGTCACCGCCAACAAGGCGCTGGTGGCCGCCCACGGTCCGGAACTGGCGGCTGTTGCCCGGGAGCAGGGCGTGGCCTTTTTGTTCAGCGCCGCATGCGGCGGCGGCGTGCCCTTTTTGCACAATCTGGCCCTGGCGGCCCAAAGCGACCGCATTCTTTCCGTGGGCGGCATCCTGAACGGCACCACCAACTATATGCTGGACGCCATGCAGAGCCGGGGCGCCGATTACGCCGCCGTGCTGAAGGACGCCCAGACTCTGGGCTATGCCGAGGCCGACCCCTCTGCCGACGTGTCCGGCCTGGACGCCCTGCGGAAGATCATGCTGGCCTGCGCCGTGGCCTTTGAAAAGCTGCCCACCGAGGGTCTGTACACCGAGGGCATCGAGGACCTGACCCCCGCCGATGTACAAAGCTTCCGCCAGATGGACCTGACCTGCCGACTGGTGGCCCGGGGCGGCATCGGTCCCCGGGGAGCGGTGTTCGCCTTTGTGGAGCCCACACTGGTGCCCGCCTCCGCCGCGGAATGCGCCGTAAAGGACAATTACAACCTGGCCCGGTACGAGGCGGAGCGGGCGGGAGACATCGTGCTCATGGGCCAGGGTGCGGGGCGGTTCCCCACCGCCTCCGCCGTGCTGCGGGATCTGTCCGATGTGCTGTGCGGCCAGCGGGTAATGATGCCCGCGGGCTGCGTGCGGGTGGCTGCCGACGGCGAGGGCTGCGGCCATCCCTACTATGTCCGCCTGCCGGCGGAGCTGACCGGGCAGCTGCCCGTTGACCGCATCCAGAAGGACGGGGACACCGCCCGGGTGGTCACTTCCTCCGTCACGGTGAAATGGATGCACGACACCGCCGCCCGGCTGCGGGCCCAGGGCGCAAAACTCTTTTTCGCAGGAATCGAGGGATAACAGATGCTGAAAGTTGCAAAATTCGGCGGCTCCTCTGTGGCGGGAGCCGAACAGTTCCAAAAGGTTAAAGCCATTGTGGAGGCCGATCCCTCCCGCCGGGTGGTGGTGGTCTCCGCCGCGGGCAAGCGCAGCTCCGATGACCACAAGCTCACCGACCTGCTGTACCTGTGTCACGCCCATCTGACCTACGGCGTGTCCTGCGAGGACATTCTGCAGACCATCCAGGACCGCTTTGCCCAGATACGCAGCAGCCTGGGCCTGACCTATGACGTGGAGGGGGAGTTTGCCGCGCTCCGCGCCCGGCTGAACAAGGAAACGCCTGTGGATGAGCTGGTGTCCCGGGGCGAATATTTCACCGCCCGGCTGATGGCGGAATATCTTGGTTATGAGTTCCTGGACGCCGCGGACTGTGTGTTCTTCGGCTTTGACGGCCGGTTTGACCTGGAAAAGACCTACGCCGCCATCCGCGCCGCCGCGCAAAAGGGCTGCGGGCTGGTGATCCCCGGCTTTTACGGCAGCCTGCCCACCGGCAAGCTGAAACTCATGACCCGGGGCGGCAGCGACATCTCCGGCGCGCTGGCGGCAGCCGCCGTGGACGCGGACGTGTACGAGAACTGGACGGATGTGTCCGGCATCCTGATGGCCGACCCCCGCATCGTGGAAAACCCCTCCCCCATCGAGCACATCACCTACAGCGAGCTGCGGGAGCTGGCCTTTATGGGCGCTTCGGTGCTCCACGAGGATTCCGTCCAGCCGGTGAAGGACAAGGGCATCCCCCTGAACATCCGCAACACCAACCGGCCCCAGGACCCCGGCACCATGATCGTGGAAAAGATCGACGGGCAAAACGAGAACCGGGACCGCTTTATCACCGGCATCGCCGGACGGCGGAATTTCACCATTCTGACGGTGCGCAAGCACAACATGAGCTCCAGCGCGGTACTGCGGCAGGCGCTGGAGACGCTGGAGCGTTATCATGTGCCGGTGGAGCACATCACCCTGGGGCTGGATTCCTTTGCCCTGGTGGCCTCCTCCGCCGCGCTGGGCGACCGCCTGTTCGACGTGGTGGGCGACATTCAAAAGACCTGCCTGCCCGACGACGTGCAGATCCAGGACAGCATTGCCCTGGTGGCGGTGGTGGGCCGCAAGATGACCTACCGTCCCGGCACCTCCGGAAAGATCTTCCAGGCGCTGGGCGAGCACGGCGTCAACATCCGCATCATCAACCAGGCCGCCGACGAGATCTCCATCATCGTGGGCGTGGACAACAACAATTTTGAGACCGCCATCCGCGTGCTGTACGACGGATTCGCGGGATGAGCGAAAGGAGTTTTTTCCATGAAAGAATACAATGTGGCTGTTTTGGGCGCCACCGGCGCTGTGGGCCGCGAGATGCTCAAGGTTTTGGAGGAGTATGATTTTCCGGTAAAGACGCTGCGGCCCCTGGCCAGCGCCCGCAGCGCGGGCAGCACCGTCCTCTTCAAGGGGCGGGACATCACCGTTGAGGAGGCCTGCGAAAGCAGCTTCGAGGGCATGGATTTCGTCCTGGGCGCCGTGGGCGGCGGCATGGCCAAAAAGTTTGCCCCCGCCATCGTAAAGGCCGGCGCGGTGTTTGTGGACAACAGCTCCAGCTTCCGTCTGGATCCAGACGTGCCCCTGGTGGTGCCCGAGGTCAACGGCGCCGACGCTTTTAACCACAAGGGTATCATCGCCAACCCCAACTGCTCCACCATCATTACCCTGATGGCGGTGGCCGCCGTCAACAAGCTGTCGCCCATCGAGACCATGGTGGCCTGCACCTATCAGGCGGTCTCCGGCGCGGGCCAGGCCGGCCTGGTGGAGCTGGAGGCGCAGATGTCTGCCCTGGCAGAGGGCCGTCCGGTGGAGCGCAGGACCTTCCCCCACCAGATCGCCCTGAACGTCATCCCCCACATCGGCGACAAGCTGGAAAACGGCTATACCGCCGAGGAGATGAAGATGCAGAACGAGGGCCGCAGGATCCTCCATCTGCCGGAGCTGAAGGTCACCTGCACCTGTGTCCGGGTGCCGGTGATGCGGTCCCACTCCATCTCGGTCTCTCTGGTGACCCGGGAAAAGGTCAGCGTGGAACAGGCCAACGCCGCCATCGCCGCCTTCCCCGGCTGCAAGCTCATCGAGGACTACGAGGGCCGGGATTATCCCACGCCGCTGGATACCTCTGACCAGGATCTGGTCTGGGTGGGCCGGGTCCGGGATGACCTGACCTCTGACCGGGGCCTGACCCTCTGGTGCTGCGGCGACCAAGTCAGAAAAGGCGCGGCAAGCAACGCCGTTCAGATCCTCCAGCTGTTGGCAAAGGGGCAGTAAACCCGCCGCAGCACCAGCCCGCCGGCAGTCCGGCGCAGGGTCTTGACCGGTTCATCCGGGCAAGATCCCATTCCGTCGGGGCCCCCGGAAAACCGCAGGTTTTTTGGGGAACGCTGCGGCGACCAAGTGCGCAAGGGTGCGGAAAGCAACGCCGTTCAGATCCTCCAGCTGTTGGCAAAAGGGCAATAACGGCCAAACTTACATAAAATAAATCCCCCGGAACGGCGTTCCGGGGGATTTTTATGCTGATTTATGGTCTTAACCGCACTTGGAGAAGCCGCAGGAACGGCAGATGACACAGCCGCCCTCATGCTCCAGCTTGGCGCCGCATTCCGGGCAGAAACGCATATTGTCCGAGGGAATATCGGCGCTCGCAGCCTTGGGCCCGTGGGTCACCGGGGTGCGGCGCTCCGCCTCCAGCGGCTGGGGGACAGCGCCGGACTTGTTCTCCTCGATATACCGGGCCACCTTGGCCACCACCTTTGCGATGGCGTCGGGGCAGGAGGTACAGCTCATGCCCTGCTGGCGGATGGTGCTGGGGCAGCGGATGCCCTTGAGCTGGTCATAGATCTCATCCACCGAGATGCCCGAGCGCAGGGCCACGGAAACCAGGCGTGCGGTGGCTTCGCTCTGGCTGGGACAGCCGCCAGCCTTTCCGGTGGAGGTAAAGACCTCGCAGATGCCGTTTTCATCATAGTTGACGGTGATATACAGGTTGCCGCAGCCGATCTTCACCCGCTCGGTAAAGCCCTGGGTGATGGCGGGGCGGGGACGGGGCTTGACCTCCGCGTAAACGGGGGCTTCAGGGGCCTCCTCCTTGTCACCGGAGACCTTGCCGATGTTGAGCACCTGGCTGTCCCGGCTGCCGTCGCGGTAGATGGTGACGCCCTTGCAGCCCTGCTGATAGGCCAGGCGGTAGACCTCGGCCACCTCGTCCCGGGTGGCGTCGTGGCGGAAGTTCACCGTCTTGGACACGGCGTTGTCGGTGTGCCGCTGGAAGGCCGCCTGCATCCGGGTGTGGTACAGGGGGGACACATCGTGGGCGCAGACGAACACCCGGCGGATGTCCTCGGGGATCTCCTCGATATGGGCGATGGAGCCCTCCTGGGCGATGCGCTCCATCAGGGCTTCGGAATACAGGCCACGGTCCTTCAGTACCTGCAGCAGCACCGGGTTGACCTCCACCAGGCGGGTGTTGTCCATGACATTGCGGATATAGGCAAAGGCAAAGATGGGCTCGATGCCCGAGCTGCAGCCGCCGATCATGCTGATGGTGCCGGTGGGGGCGATGGTGGTGACGGTGCCGTTGCGCAGGGCGGGGCCGTCCCGGTAGATGCTCTCGTCAAACAGGGGGAAGCTGCCCCGGATGGCGGCAAGCTCCTGGCTGGCCCGGTGGCCGCAGTCGTTGATGAAGCCCATCAGGTGCTCCGCCAGGTCCACGCCCTCGTTGGAATCATAGGGGATGCCCAGATACAGCAGCAGGTCGGCAAAGCCCATGACGCCCAGGCCGATCTTCCGGGTGGAGCGGGTGACCTTTCCGATCTCCTCCAGAGGGTAGTTGTTCACATCGATGACATTGTCCAGGAAGTGGACCGCCAGGGTGATGGTGTCCCGCAGCAGCTGATAGTCGATCTCCCATCCGTTTTCGGTCCTGCGCAGCATTTTGGTCAGGTTGATGGAGCCCAGGTTGCAGCTCTCATAGGGCAGCAGAGGCTGCTCGCCGCAGGGGTTGGTGGACTCGATCTCCCCCTGGGAGGGCACCACGTTGTCCCGGTTGAGCCGGTCCAGGAAGATGATGCCCGGCTCGCCGTTGGACCAGGCGGCGTCCACGATCTCGTCGAACAGCGCCCGGGCGTTTTTCCGGCCGCAGGGCTTTTTGGTGCGGGGATCGATGAGGTCATAATCAGAGCCGCTCTCCACCGCCTGCATAAAGGCCTCGGTAAGGCCCACGGAAATGTTGAAATTGGTGATGTCGGCGTTGTTTTTCTTGCAGCGGATAAACTCCTCGATATCGGGATGGTCCACCCGCAGGATGCCCATGTTGGCGCCCCGGCGGGTGCCGCCCTGCTTGACGGCCTCGGTGGCCATGTTAAACACCCGCATGAAACTCACCGGGCCGGAGGCCACTCCGCCGGTGGAGCGCACCGTGGCGCCCGCCTGGCGCAGGCGGCTGAAGCTGAAGCCGGTGCCGCCGCCGGACTGGTGGATGAGGGCGGCGTTTTTCACGGTGTCAAAGATCTCCACCATGCTGTCGCCGATGGGCAGGACAAAGCAGGCGGAAAGCTGGCCCAGGGGCCGGCCGGCGTTCATCAGGGTGGGGGAGTTGGGCAGAAAGCGCAGGCTGGTCATCAGCTCGAAAAATTCATCGGACAAGCCCCGGATGCTGGCCTGCTGGCTGTATTTCCCGTCGGCGGCGGCCACCGCGTCAGCCACCCGGCGGAACATCTGCTCCACCGTCTCCACCGGCTTGCCGTTTTCATCCTTTGCCAGATAACGGCGCTTGAGTACCTCCATGGCATTGCTGCTGATATCGGACATTGCCATCGTTCATATCTCCTTTATTTTCTTAAAATTTCCCATGTCATAAACTATATCTTGTAGTTGTACAAAAAGCAATACACAAAATACACAAGAAAACAGGCGTGTTTTGGTGCATATTCTCACCTGGCGGAAGAGACCTCCCGCCGGGCGGCGGGCAGGGAGCCGGCCCTGTGTCCCGCCGGATGCGGAATTTTGCGGAAATGCCGCTTGCAATTTGATATTTGGGCATAGTATAATATATTAATATGAGTTTTTCCGAGGTAGCACTATGACATTTGAAATTTTTCTGGAATCCCTGCACCACGCCCTCATCGACACGGCGGCGGCGCTGCCCTTTCTGTTCCTGGCCTATCTGTTGATGGAGGCCGCGGAGCACTACCAGTCCGCCCGGATGGAAAAGGCCATCTCCGGCATGGGAAAGGCCGGGCCGCTGGTGGGCGCGGCGCTGGGCTGCATCCCCCAGTGCGGCTTTTCGGCCAGCGCCTCCAACCTGTACGCCGCCGGACTCATCAGCCGGGGCACTCTGCTGGCGGTCTTTTTGTCCACCTCTGACGAGGCGCTGCCGCTGCTGCTGGGCCTGCCGGAAGGGCGGCGCATGATCCTGCCCCTGCTGCTGGCAAAAGTGGTCATCGGCGTGGCGGCGGGCTTCGCGGTGGACCTGTGCATGAAAAAATGGGGCCGCCCCCGGCAGCTCCATGACCTGTGCGAGCACTGCGGCTGCGACGAGAGCAGCGGCATTCTGAAGCCCGCCCTGTGGCACACCGGGCACATCGCCCTGTTCCTGTTTTTGCTGAACTTTTTGCTGTGTCTGGCCATGCATACCCTGGGCGAGGACCTGCTTTCCGCCATCCTGCTGAAGGGCAGCGTGCTGCAGCCCTTTGCCGCCGCGCTGGTAGGCCTGATCCCCAACTGCGCCGCCTCGGTGCTGCTGACCCAGCTCTATCTGGCGGGCAGTCTCAGCTTCGGCGCGCTGCTGGCGGGCCTGTGCTCCGGTGCGGGGCTGGGCCTGGCGGTGCTGCTGAAAATGAACCGCTCCCGCCGGGAAAACGGCCAGATCGCCCTGACGCTGTACCTGATCTCCGCCCTGTGCGGCCTGGCGGTGCAGCTGGTATTTTAAAGGAGGACAGCCATGGAAAACACCCCTGTTCTGCACACGCCGCGCCTGACCCTGGACCGCTTCACCCAGGCCGATGCGGAGACTGTCTGCCGGGACCTGTTCAGCAGCGAGGCGGTGTGCCGCAACCTGCTGCTCCAGCCCGGCACACCGCTGGAGGAGGTCCGGGATATCCTCCGGCGGCTGGAAGAAGGCTATGCCGTCCACGAGGACTTTTTCCAGTGGGCCATCCGGGAGCAGGGCGTGTGCATCGGCCGCATGAGTCTGACGGTCAACCGCCGCCACCTGGGCGGAACGGTGGCCTATTATCTGGCGGAGCGCGCCTGGGGCAAGGGTTATATGACCGAGGTGCTGCGCCGGGTGATCGACTTCGCTTTTGACGAGCTGGGCCTGAACCGGGTGGAGGCCGACCATTTTGCCGAAAACCCTGCCAGCGGCCGGGTGATGGAAAAGGCCGGCATGACGAAGGAAGGCTATGCCCGCCAGAAGTACTGCAAAAACGGTGTTTTTCACGACGCGGTACTGTACGGTATTTTGAAAGAGGACCGGAAATAAGGACCGCTTTCCCCTGGGGAACGGCAAATCGATAAAAAGCACAGAGGCCTTACCGGCCCCTGTGCTTTTCCTTTCGCTTGTGCTGCTTTTTCTCAAACCGGCGCTGTTTTTCAGCCTCTTTTTGCGTCCGGCTGATGATTTTGCGCTCCAGTTTGGTTTCTTCCCGCTGCAGCTGCAGCGCCTGCTGCGATTTTGTGCCCACCCCGGACTGCAGGCTTTGCTTTCGCGCTTCCCGCTGCATCCTTTTGGGGTTGACCGGCGTGCTCCTTACAGCGGCCTCCACAGCCGGACTGAACCTGAGCAGGCAGTAATTCTTCAGAACAAACGCCCATACCTCACAGTCCCTGGGTTCTGCCCCGAATGTGATCTTGCACGCGGACAACCTGTCGTTTTCCACCCGCTCAAACACACCGACCCAAAAGGGGTCTTCAAAAAATACCGTCAGCTTTCCGTAAACAACGTCCATAACGAAGCCCTCCTGAAATGTGCTGCTTACAAAGAACGGACAACCCGGAGGGGCAGGTTACTTACCTGAAGCGTTCGCTTCAGACGGCTGGGCTACCGACCAGCTCTGGCGCACCGGACGGGTGCGCGATGCGTTTTTATCTTTGTAGGAATCTAATATAAGGCACGGTTCCGTGCCGTATATCCGCCTGGGGATCCTAAACAGGAAAACGCCCGAATGGCTGTCCTTCGGGCGTTCCGCTGTATATGGGATGGTGGTTATGTACCGTCAGTTTTTGTCCCGGAACATACTCAGAATGTCGTCAAAGGGATCGTGCTCGCGCTTTTTCTTGGTCTGCTGGGCAGGCTGCTGGACGTCCTCCGCCACGGCGCGGGGCGCTTCCTTGGCGGGCTCCCGCATCATGTTGACAAAGGCGGGCACCTCCAGGTCGTTTTTCTGCTCGTCGGCAGCCTGAGGCGCATCTGCCTGGGCAGCGGGCTTGTCCTGCTCCCCAACGGCGGGCTTGGCCAAGCCGGTGGGCTGGTTGTCGAAGCCGGTGGCCACCACGGTGATGCGGATCTCGTCATCCAGGCCCTCATCGATGGCGGCGCCGAAAATGATGTGGGCGTCGGGATGGGCGGCTTCCTGCACCATGGAGGCAGCCTGCTCCACCTCTTCCAGACCCATGTCGGGGGAACCGGTGATGTTCAGCAGCACGCCCCGGGCGCCGGCAATGGAGGTCTCCAGCAGGGGGCTTTCGATGGCCATCTTGGCGGCCTCGGCAGCCTTGTCCTTGCCGGAGGCGCGGCCCATGCCCATATGGGCGAAGCCCGCGTTGCGCATGATGGTGGCCACGTCGTTGAAGTCCAGATTGATCAGGCCGGGGACGGTCATCAGCTCGGAAATGCTCTGCACCGCCTGGCGCAGCACGTTGTCCGCCACCTCAAAGGCGTTCTGGAAGGTGATCTTCTGGTCAGAGACCAGCTTCAGTCGCTCGTTGGGGATGACCACCAGGGCGTCCACCTTTTCCTTCAGCTCAGAGATGCCGGCGTTGGCCTGGTCGATGCGGCGGCGGCCTTCGAAATTAAAGGGCCGGGTGACCACGCCCACGGTGAGGATGCCCATATCCTTGGCGATCTGGGCCACCACGGGCGCGCCGCCGGTGCCGGTACCGCCGCCCATACCGGCGGTGATAAAGACCATATTGGCCCCTTCCAGCATCTTGCGGATCTCATCCTCGCTCTCCTGAGCGGCCTTGCGGCCCATTTCGGGGTTGCCGCCGGCGCCCAGGCCGCGGGTCAGCTTGTCGCCGATCTGCAGCTTCATGGTGGCGGCGGAATAGTTGAGACACTGCTTGTCCGTATTGATCGCTACAAAGTCGATGCCCCGGACGCCTCCGGTGATCATTCGGTTGACGGCGTTGCCGCCGCCGCCGCCCACGCCAACCACGCGGATGGCTACCGTCGTGTCAGAGCCATATTCAAACGCAAAGCCCATGGTGTACCCTCCATTATGTCAACTTCAGTCTGTTGTCGGTATGAATCGTGCGGTCCGCACATCGGAAAGGTCCAGCGTTCCCCGGGCGTTGGCGCCCAGCTTGTCCTCCACGATCAGGTGCAGGTAGCACAGTTTTTCTTCCAGATTTTCGGTGGAGCCGATCTTCACCGTAAACCGGTCCAAATAGGTAAAAGAGATATCATATTGCCTCGAAAAGTCCACTTCACCTATATCTTGTAGTATACCATCATCCGCGGCAGTATTCAATAACAAAAACAAGGGTTTTTTGTCATCCTCGTCAAAAAAATTCGCGTATTTCCCCACTTCCGGCTGGGAAAGGGTGATGCCCGAGATCCTGGTGAGGGTGTACTGGGCGGAAACCGCTGTTTTTTCCAGAAGCTTACCGTCCAGGCTGATGAGCCAGCTCCCCGTGCCGCCCACCGGCAGGGTCTTTTCCGGGTCCTTGGGGTCGGGCGCGGTATCCGGCGCGTCCTCCAGAACGGCGGCGGGCACGCATTCGGTGACCAAAATCTCGATGCCGTCGGGGTACCGGCGGCGCATCTGCACCGTGTCCAGATAGGGGCAGGCCTGGAAAATGCTGTCGATGGCGGCAAACTTGTTGAACAGGATCAGGTTGTCCCCCGGCTCCAGGCCGGAGGCCTGCGCCACATATTCCTCGCTGTACCGGGTGTCTCCCGTGAGGGTGATGGTCCGGATCTTGAAAAAGATGGTCATGGCGGTGATGATGGCCACCGTCCCCACCAGCAGGCACAGCAGGATCAGGACGGCGGGCGCGCCGCCCCGCCGGGCCCGCCGGCGGCGGCGCCGTTTTTTATTGGAGCTTCCCTTCTGCTGTGCCATAGCGTTTCCTTTCTTTTACGCCTCCACCCGCCGGATATCGGCGCCCAGGGCGGTCAGTTTTTCCGCCAGCCGCTCGTAGCCCCGGTCGATGTGGGTGATGCCTTCCACGATGCTTTCGCCCTCCGCCGCCAGGCCCGCCACCACCAGCGCCGCGCCGCCGCGCAGGTCTGTGCTGCGCACCCGCGCCCCGTGGAGCGGTCTTCCCGTGACCAGCGCCGTGCGGCCGTTGACGCGGATATCCGCGCCCATGCGCGCCAGCTCAGCGGCGTGGCGAAAGCGGTTTTCAAAAATGGTCTCGATAAACAGAGAGGTCCCCTGTCCGGTGCAGGCTGCCGCCATCAGCGGCGCCTGGGCGTCGGTGGGAAAGCCCGGATAGGGCATGGTGCGCACGGGAGACATCCCGCCCAGCGCCCGGGGCGCCTGCAGGGTGATGGTCCGCCCGGCGCAGCGCACCCGGCAGCCGGCCTCGGTGAGGCACTGTAGGACCGTACCCACGTGCTCCGGCTCCGCGCCCGTGACCGTGACCTCTCCTCCGCAGGCCGCGGCGGCGCACAGGTAGGTGGCCGTCTCGATGCGGTCCGGCAGGATGGTGTGTTCCACATCGTTCCGGGGGCTTTCGCCCGAAACAGTGATGACGCTCTCTCCCCCGCCCTGGACCAGGACGCCCGTCTTCCGCAAAAACGCCTGCAGGTCCGCGATCTCCGGTTCCCGGGCGGCGTTGATGAGCCGGGTGACCCCGGGACAGGCCGTGGCGGTGAGGATGGTGTTTTCCGTGGCGCCTACACTGGGGAAGCTGAGGATGATGTCTCCGCCCCGCAGGTCCCGGGCCTCGCACAGGATATCGCCCCCCTGCTCCCGGATGGAGACGCCCAGCTTCCGCAGGGAGGAAAGGTGCAGGTCGATGGGCCGCTGGCCGATCTCGCAGCCGCCGGGCAGGCTCAGCCGCGCCCGGCCGCACCGGGCCAGAATGGGCCCCAGGAAAATCACCGAGGAACGCATCTCCCGCATGAGCTCATGGGGGACATCCCACCGGTCCACCACCGAGGAATCCACCAATATGGTGTCGCCCTCCCGGCTGACCTTGCAGCCCAGATGCTGCAGGATCTGGATGGCCGAGCGCACGTCCCGCAGGTCGGGGCAGTTATGTAACAGGCTGCGGCCGCCGTTGAGAAGGGTGGCGGCCAAAATGGGCAGGACGCTGTTTTTCGCGCCGCTGATGGGGACCTCCCCCCGCAGGGCCTGCCCGCCCCGCACCAGATAGTAACTCATAGGATGGCTCCTTTCTTTCAGGCCATCCTATGCGGTATGCCAAAAAAGGGTGCTTACAGGGATTTCAGCGTCTGATAGATGTGCTCCAGCACATCGGGCTGGGCCTTTGCCCGGGCGTTTTTGCCCATTTCCGCCAGAACCTCCGGGGCCTGCAGCAGGCTCCAGGCGGTGTCATACAGCAGCTCCGGGGTGGATTCCCCCTCGGTGATGACCCGGACCGCGCCGGCGGCCTCCAGAATGCGGGCGTTTTTCTCCTGATGGTTTTCCGCCACATAGGGAGAGGGTACCACGATGGCGGGGGTGCCGGCGGCGCACAGCTCTGACAGGGTGCCCCCCGCCCGGCAGATCACCAGGTCGGCCTTTGCCAGCACCCGGTCCATATCGTAGAGATAGTCGGTGAGCCGGAAGTTCCCCCGGTCGGTGACCACGCCCGCCTTGGTGAGGGCCTCCTTCATCCAGCCGTAGTGGGAAGCGCCGCTGACCTGCAGCAGGTTGAACTGCTGCCGCCGGGTCACCAGTTCGGCCACCTTCAGCATCTTTTCATTCATGTATTTGGCGCCCACGCTGCCCCAGAAGCACACCACCGTGGGCAGGCCGTTGTCAAAGAGAGGTGGATATTCCCGCTGCCGGCAGGTGAGGATCTCCTCACGCACAGGGCTGCCGGTGAGCACCGTCCGTCTGGCGCCCGGGACCAGGGCTTCGGTCTCGGCAAAGGACAGCATGGTGCAGTCCACCCTTTTTGCCAACTGTTTGGTTGCCACGCCGGGGGTGGCATTCACCTCCAAAACGGCGGTTTTCAGCCCCAGCTGCGCCGCCGCCCGCACCATGGGAAAGCTGGCGTAACCGCCGGTGCCCATGACCACGTCGGGCCGGATGTCCGCCAGGATCTTTTTGCACGCTCCGGTGGCCTTCTGCATATCCAGCAGGGCCTTTGCCGTCTGTTTGAGTCCCGCCAGGCTTTTGGCCCGGGACAGGCCCTTCAGGGGGAAGGTATAGATAGGATAGCTCGCCTTTTGGGCCAGCTTTTCCTCAATATTCCCCTTTCCGCCGGAAAGCCACACCTGGCTGCCCGGCTCCTTCTGACAGATATAGCCCGCCACGGCCAGGGCCGGGTTCACGTGGCCCGCCGTGCCGCCGCCTGCAAAAACGATCTTCATGACTGTGTCACTTCCTTGTTGATTTTTCGTTGTCAGCCCTCCCGCGGGGCGGGCATATGCCGGGAGATGCTCAGCAGAATGCCCATCTCCGCCAGCTGGATCAGCAGCGCTGTGCCGCCGTAGCTGAAAAAGGGCAGCGACGCGCCAGTGATGGGCAGCAGTCCCGTGACCACGCCCAGGTTCAAAAAAGTCTGCACCGCGATCTGGGTGGTGATGCCCGCCGCCAGCAGGGTGCCGAACTTATCCGAGGCCCGGAGGGCGATGTAGTAGCCCCGCCAGATGAGCAGGGCGAACACCACCACCACCATCACCGCGCCCACAAAACCCAGCTCCTCGCAGATCACCGCGAAGATAAAGTCGTTGGCGGGCTCCGGCAGGTACAGGTGCTTCTGGCGGCTCTGGCCCAGGCCCAGGCCCCAGAAGCCGCCGCTGCCGATGGCCAGCTGGCTCTGGACGCCCTGCCAGCCGTCGCCCAGCGGGTCGCTGAAGGGATCCAGCCAGATGTGGATGCGCTCCATGGCGTACGCGCCCCGTTCGGAGTTCAGGTACCACAGCGCTCCGGCACCCACGCCGCAGCCGCCCAGGCCGAACCAGAACAGGTTGGCGCCGCCGAAATAGATGATGACCATGCCGATGGCCGCGATGATGAGGGTGCCGGACAGGTGCTTTTCCCAGCTCATCTCCACGGCGAACACGCCGATGATGGCCATAAAGGGCAGGATGCCCCACCGGAGGGTGTGCATCTTTTTCGGCCCGAAAATGGTGGCCAGACTGGAAAAACACAAGATCACGGCAATCTTTGCCAGCTCCGAGGGCTGGAAGGTACCCAGCGCGGGGATCTGGATCCAGCGGATAGCGCCGTTTCGGTTGATCCAGTAGTTTTTCAGCCCGGGGATCTTGATGGTAGCCATCACCAAAACCGCGGCGATCAGGGCGGGAATGGCAAAATAATGCAGCTTATGGTAGTCGAATTTGGACAGCACCAGCATCACCACCACACCGCCCGCCGCAAAAATGCCCTGGCGGAAAATAAAGTAGGTGGCGTTGCCGTCCTGCTTGTCATAAGCGGTGGCATAGCTGGCGGAAAACAGGCAGACCAGGCCCAGGCCCAGCAGCAGCATGGTGAGCATCAGCAGCGGCTGGTCCATGTGGCCGCACTTTTCCACCCGCTCGGGCTGTTGGGCAGGCTCCGCCGGGGCGGGGCCGCGCCCGGCCGCAGGGACGGTGCGGGGCTTTTTGATCTTTCGGGCCATATCGGAGGGAATGGGAAACAGCTCCTTTCAGGGGTACACCGGGGGATCTTATGCCAGCAGGGACAGGGCGCACAGCGCCGCCGTCAGGCAGCAGGCCGTGATGACGATCTTCCACTCGCTCCAGCCGCACAGCTCCAGGTGGTGGTGGAAGGGGGCCATCTTAAAAAACCGCTTGCCGTGGGTGGCCTTGAAATAGACCACCTGGATGATATCGGACAGGGTCTCGATGATATAGACCATGCCCACCGGGACCAGGATCAGGGGCATATCATAGGCAAAGGCCATGGCGCACACCGCGCCGCCCAGAAACAGGGAGCCGGTATCGCCCATAAAGACCCTGGCCGGGTGCTTGTTGAACAGGAAAAAGCCCAAAAGGCCGCCGGCCAGCGCCAGGGAAAAGGCGGCGGCGCCGCTGCCCTCCCGCAAAAAGACCAGGGAAAAAAACACGGCGACCACGGCTGTGACCGAGGAGCACAGGCCGTCGATGCCGTCGGTGAGGTTGACGGCGTTGTCGGCGCCCACGATGATGAACGTGCTGAGGGCCAGATACACCGGCCAGGGCAGCCTCAGGCTGACGCCGGCAAAGGGGATGTACAGCTCGGCGCTGAGATAGCCCATCACGCGCATGGTGACCAGGAACAAAACCGCGGCGGCCACCTGCAGCAGCAGCTTTTGCAGGGCGGTGAGGCCCTTGTTGCGCTTTTTCCGGATCTTGGTCCAGTCGTCGATCATGCCGATGCCGCCGAAGACCAGGCTCAGGCCCAGCATCACCAGAGCCCGGTAATCATGGGCGGACGCCATGGCGGGAAGGGTGGTCAGCACCACCAGCGTCATGGCGGCGATAAAGATCACACCGCCCATGGTGGGGGTGTTCTGCTTTCCCTTGTGCCAGGTGGGGCCGTCCTCCAGGATCTTCTGGCCGAACTTCAGCTCCCGGAGCTTTTTGATGATGACGGGTGCCATCAGGGCGGCCAGCACGAACGCCAGGCCCGCCGTCTGCAGCAGATAGGTCAGCTTACTCATATCCGTTCTCCTGTCCTTTGATACTTCTCCGCGGGGGCCGTCCTGCAGCCCCCGCCTTTTACAGCTGCTCCAGGGCGCGGGCCACTTCTTCCCGCTCGTCCAAATGGAGCTTTTGGCCCTTGACCTCCTGATAGGTCTCCTGGCCCTTGCCCATGAGGACGATGATATCATCCTTCCGGGCGTTTTTCACGGCCCAGGCGATGGCCTCCCGCCGGTCGGGGATCACCTTGGGCCGGGCTTTGCTGTCCATGCCGCTGAGAATGTCCCGGATGATGGCTTCGGGGTCCTCGCTCCGGGGATTGTCGGAGGTGACGACGCACAGGTCGCAGCCCTCGGCGCCCACCCGGCCCATGATGGGCCGCTTGGCGTGGTCCCGGTCTCCTCCCGCGCCGAACAGGCCGACGACCCGGCCCCGGGCATAGCCCCGGACGGTGCGGAGAATGTTCTCCATGCTGTCCGGCGTGTGGGAATAGTCGATCATGACGGTAAAATCCCGCCCGGTGGGGACGATCTCCGCCCGGCCCTTGATGCCAGGCGCGTCGGCCAGGGCGGCGCACACCTGCTCCAGAGACAGCCCCAGGGCCAGGCAGCAGCCCGCTGCCGTCAGGGCATTATATACCGAGAACATCCCGGGGATGCCCAGCCGCAGCCGGGCGATGTCGCAGTCCCGGACCACCACCGCCTGGATGCCGTCGGGCTGCAGGCGGATGTTTTTGGCCACCAGGTCCGCTTCGTCCCGCCGGGCGGAGAGGGTGATGCGGGGGCAGGTCTTTTCCTCCGTCAGGCGTTGGCCCCAGCTGTCATCCAGATTGATGACGGCGGTATCGCACCGGTCGAACAAAAGGGCCTTTGTCCGGTAATAGTGCTCCATGTCTCCGTGAAAGTCCAGATGGTCCTGGGTCAGGTTGGTAAAGGCGGCGGCGGCAAAGCGCAGTCCCAGCACCCGCTGGAGGGCCAGGCTGTGGGAGGACACCTCCATGGCGGCGCAGGTGCAGCCGCTGTCGGCCATTTCCCGCAAAAGTCCGTACAGCTCCAGGGATTCCGGCGTGGTGCGGGCGGATTCCCGGCAGACATCGCCGAAATACACGCCGTTTGTGCCGATCAGGCCGCATTTTCGGCCGTTCTTTTCCAGAATATGCCGCACCAGATGGGTGACGGTGGTCTTTCCGTTGGTCCCGGTGACGCCGATCAGCTTCAGCTCCCGCTCAGGATGGCCGTACCAGGCCGCGGCCACCCGGGCCAGCGCCGCCCGTGTATCGTCCACCTGGACACAGGTGACGTGTTCAGGCAGGTCCCCGGGCATTTCTTCCACCAGCAGGGCGGCGGCGCCCTGTTCCAGGGCCGCGGGGATATAGGCGTGGCCATCGCTCCGGAAGCCGCGTACGGCCACAAACAGGCAGCCGGGCGCCGCCTTCCGGGAGTCATAGCAAACGCCGGTGATGTCCGCCTCGCCGGGGCCGGCCATGCGCGTGGGCGTGACCTCCCGCAGCAGATCCTTTAATTTCATAGCTTCTCCTTTCCCGGGAAACGAATGGATTACTGAGACTGCTGGGCCATATCGGTGGTCTCCACCGTGATGACCGTGCCGTAAGCCACCTGGCTTTGGGCCGCCACCTCCTGTTTGGTGACGGTCTGGGTGCCCTCGGACACGCCGCCGGAGACCAGGATATACAGGCCCAGGTTCTGCAGCGTATTCTTCGCCTGGCTCAGGGTATGGCCGGTGAGGTCGGGAACGGTGACCTGCTTATCCGGCTTGGAGCCGCCCAGATACAGCACCGCCTTGGTGCTGCTGGCCACCGTTGCGCCGGCGGCGGGGACCTGGTCGGTGACCCGGGCATCGCTGCCCTGGCTGGTGCAGGTCATGCCCAGCTTTTTCAGAGCGGCCTCGGCCTCGCTGTAGCTCAGGCCGGTGACGTCGGGCATGACCACGCTCCTGGCGTTCTGCTCGTCTTCGGTATAGATGGGGTCAATGTCCAGATAGGGCAGCGCCTCCTCCAGAAACCGCCGCACCACGGGGGCGGTGTTGAGGCCGCCGGAGATTTTGCCCACGGTGGGGGTATCCAGCAGGATGAGCACGGCGATCTGGGGGTTATCCGCCGGAGCGAAGGCCACGAAGGAGGTCACATACAGCTTATCCTTGCCGGTCTGGTTCATTTCGGCGATCTTTTCGGTGGTGCCGGTCTTGCCCGCCACCCGGTAGCCCGCCACATAGGCGTTTTTACCGGTGCCAGTCTTGACCACGCTCTCCAGCATCTCCCGCATCAGGTCAGAGGTCTCCTTGGAGATGACCTGCCGCACCTCGGTGCGGCCGAAGCTCTGGGCCACGGTGCCGTCGGCGTTGAGCACCTCCTTGACGATATGGGGCTTCAGCAGCATGCCGCCGTTGGCCACGGCGGACACCGCGGTGATCATCTGGATGGGGGTGATGGAAAAGTTCTGGCCGAAGGAGTAGACCGCCAGGTCCACGTTGCTCTGCAGGTTGAACAGGCCCACGGCCTCGCCGTTCAGCTCGATGCCGGTCTTTTCCCGGAGGCCGAAGGCCTCCGCATACTCGGCGAAGCGCTCCTTGCCCAGCTCCAGGCCGATGGTCATCACCGCCGGGTTGCAGGAATTGCGCAGCACATCCCCCAGGTCCTCGCTGCCGTGTCCCTGGGTCTTCCAGCAGTGGATGGGCTTGGGATAGCCCTCCACCACCTTGTAGCCGGGACAGTAAAAGCGGCTGTTTTCAGTAACAACGCCCTCTTCCAGGGCTTCGGCCACCGTCAGGATCTTGAAGGTGGAGCCGGGGTAGTACATGAAGGACACCGCCTTGTTGCTCCACTGCTGATAAACCGCCTCGCTGCGGGCCGCGGCCCGCTGCTCATCGTCGGCGATGGCGGCGATCTCGGCGGCCTTTTCCGTATCGGTGAGGGTAAAGGGGTCGTTGGGGTCAAAGTCGGGATAGGAGGCCATGGCCAGGATGCCGCCGTCATTCACGTCCATGACCACGCCCACCACCGAGCCCTGGACCTTGTTGTCGTTGTAGGCGATCTCCAGATTCTTTTCCAGAAAATGCTGCAGCACCTCGTCGATGGTGAGCACCAGCGACTGGCCCTCCTCCGCCGGGTAGTACAGCTCGTAATCCTCTGTCAGGGCGTTGCCCCGGGCGTCGGTAAGGGTCACCGCCCGGCCGGGGGTGCCCGTCAGCACCTCGTCAAACTTTTTTTCCAGCCCGGTGAGGCCCTGCTCGTCGGCGCCCACGCAGCCCAGCACGTGGGCCAGAAAGCTGCCGTAGGGATAATAGCGGGTGGAATCATCGGTGAAATACAGTCCGCCGATGAGCTTGTTGGCGGACAGAAAGCGGCGCACCCCGTCGGCCTGGTCCTTTTCCACGCCCCGCATGAGCACCTGATAGGCGCTGTCCTTGGTGGCCTTGGCCCGGACGGTCTCGCCATCCAGCCCCTCCAGCAGGCTGGGCAGTTCGGACACCAGCAGCTCGATGCGGTAGTTTTTGACGGTGTCCTTCTGCTGGTCGGTCATGGTGTATTTCGGTTCCAGCTCAAAGCCCAGCAGGATCCGCTCCGCGTCGCTGAGATCAGCCGACTCCTCGGGTCTGAGCTGCCTGGGGTTGATGATGAGCATCTCCGTGCTGGCGGAGATGGCCAACGGCTTGCCCTTGGCATCGTAGATGGTGCCCCGGGTGGGATAGATGGTCACGTCCCGGGTCTGGCTGCTGAGGGCTTTCTGCTCGTAAAATTCCTGGTTGACGATCTGCAGCCAGGCCAGCCGCAGGATGACTGCGGAGGTGAGCACCACGCAAAAAACCACCGCCACAAAGGCGATGCGGCGCCGGGTATGGCGGTCGGCTTTTCGGTCAATTTGGGACATATTGGCTCCTTTTCAGGTAAAATGCGGAAAAATGCCGCGGGGGATAAGTGCGAAAACGGAGCAAGGCACGCATATGCGCCTTACTCCCTTTTCCTTCTTCTCTCAAACTATATCCGCCGGTCAATTGAGATATTCCAGCACGGTGCTGAAGGTCTTTGCCAGCCGGTCCAGCAGGCTGGCGCCCTGTTCTCCGCCGCCGGACACAGACGCCTCGGCCAGCACCATCCGGTCTCCGCTGTCCATCTCCACATAATGGACCTGGCTCTTGTCCATCTTGACCATGCCCAGCACGTTCCGGGCGTAATCCTCCACATAGGCCAGGTTGTAAAGCTGCTCCTTTTTGGCGTTGAGGGCGTTTTCATCGCTTTTCAGCTCTGTGATCTGCTGGCGCAGCCTGGCGTTTTCCAGATTGACGGCCGCCAGGCGCATATAGCTGGCCACAATGCCCAGCGCCACCGCGAACACGCAGGCCAGAATGACGGCGTATTTTCCGTAAGGCACCGCGGCGGGTCTGGCCCGGCCGGTACGCCGGTTCTCCAAAACCTCCAGCTGCTGGTCCTCCTGACCCTGTACCCGTTCCACCGGGAAGCGCTCCAGCTTGACGGCGCTGCTGTCATTGTAACGGCTCATGTTGTTCCTCCTTGCCAGAATCGGTGCTTACAGTTTCTCGGCCACCCGCAGCTTTGCGGAGCGTGCCCGGGGATTTTCCGCCTGCTCGGCCTCGCCGGCCACCAGGGCGTTTTTGGTGAGGATCTTCACCTTGGGCTGCTTGCCGCAGACGCAGACCGGAAAGGACTTGGGGCAGGTGCACCCCTTTGCGGCGTCTATGAAAATATGCTTGACGATGCGGTCCTCCAGCGAATGGAAGCTGATGACCGCGCACCGCCCGCCGGGGTTCAGGCAGTCCAGCGCGTCGGCCACGGCGGTCTCCACCGCCCGGAGCTCTCCGTTGACCTGAATGCGGATGCCCTGGAAGCTGCGCTTGGCGGGGTGCTGTTTTTCCTTTTTCGCGGCGGCGGGCATGGCGCTTTTGATAACGTCCACCAGTTCCAGGGTGGTGCCGATGGGAGCCTGTTCCCGCCTCTTTACGATGGCGGAGGCGATCCTGCCGGCGAAACGCTCCTCGCCGTACAGGCTGAGGATGCGGCGCAGCTCCTCAAAGGATTCTCCGTTGACCACATCCCAGGCGCTGTAGGGCTGGGTCTGGTCCATGCGCATGTCCAGCGGCGCGTCATGCATATAGGAAAAGCCCCGCTCCGGGTTGTCCAGCTGATAGGAGGACACCCCCAGGTCGAACAGGACGCCGTCCACGCCGGCGATGTCCAGCTCTGCCAGCTTTTCCTTCAGATATTCAAAATTGCTCTGGACGAAGGTGACCTTGTGCAGGTGCTCCTCCAACCGGACCGCCGCGGCGGCCAGCGCCTCCCGGTCACGGTCAAAGCAGATCAGGCGGCCCTGCTCAGACAGCTGCTCCGCGATGCGGAGGGAGTGCCCCCCGCCGCCGGTGGTGGCATCCACATAAATGCCGTCGGGCCGGATGCGCAGGCCCTCCATGCATTCCCGGGGCAGAACAGAAACGTGGGCGAACTCCATATCAGACCCCCAGCATATCCATCATGGCGGCCACATCCTCGGTGTCGGTGGAGTCGTTGTAGGCCTTCCAGGCGGCGCTGTCCCAGATCTCCACGTGGTCAATCATGCCGATGACCGTCACGTCCTTGCGCAGTCCCGCGTATTCCCGCAGGGTCTGGGGGATGAGGATGCGGCCCTGGGCGTCGGGCTCACACTCAAAGTTGGCGGAGAAAAAGCGCTGGACCTTCCGCGCCTTGGAGGGCAGCGCGGCCAGCTGCTGTTCAAAGGCGGCCCATTTTTCCTGAGAGTAGACGTTGATGCAGTTGTCCAGGCCCTTGAAGATGACGAAATGCTCGCCCAGGGCCTCCCGCAGCTTGATGGGGAAGATCAGACGGCCCTTGGCATCGATATTGTGCTGATACTCTCCGCGCATCCGGTCTCCTCCTCTCTCAAAAAATCACCACAAAATGATCCAAATAGGGACACTTCCCCCACAAATCTCCACCTTGTGCTTTTATTATAGTCAGTGATTCCCAAAAATGCAAGGGCAATTTGCATGGAATCCCTCGTGAAAATGCCGAAATAACCGTGCGTTTTTTGGTTTTTCTGTCTATGAACGCATTTTTTCGCCATAAACGCATAATTTGCGCTTTTGGGGAAAGGATAACGCAGAAAACAGCCGTATCGGTTTACCGCTGCTGAGATCAATCAGAAAGGAAGTCTTTGAATCATGAGCTATCTGAGATGCAACGCCCGCAATTGCTCCAACAACCAGAACGACCTGTGCATCCGCGAGGAGATCAAGGTGGACGGCGCCACCGCCGACACCAAAAGCGACACCTGCTGCAACAGCTTCACCCAGCGGGGCGAAAGCTACAGCAACGTGACCTCCCGCGCCACCTCCGCCGAGCCTGAGACCGACATCGACTGTGATGTGGTCAACTGCTCCTATAATAAGGATTACAAATGCGCCGCCGCCAGCGTGGACATCAGCGGCTCCAGTGCCTGCACCTGCCGCGAGACCCAGTGCAGCACCTTTGACTCCAAAAAGACCCTGTAACTCCCAACAGACAAAAAAGGATGGCACAGCCATCCTTTTTTCTTGACAAACGGGGCGCTTGGCGCTATATTGTCCTTAGAATACGCACACTTTCGTGGTTTTATCTCGAATATGTCTCTGAATGGAGGACAAATGTATGCAAATGATGGACGCGATCGTAAAACCCGCCCCCGGCCCCGGCCTGGAGCTGCGGCAGGTGCCCGTCCCTGTCCCCGGCCCCGGCGAGGTGCTCATCAAGGTGCACAAAACGGCTATCTGCGGCACGGACGTACATATCTATAACTGGGACCCCTGGGCCCGGCTGCACATCAAGGCTCCCATGACCATCGGTCACGAGTACGTGGGCGAGATCGCCCAGCTGGGCGCCGGCGTCACCGGCCTGCACGTGGGACAGCGGGTCTCCGGCGAAGGCCACATCACCTGCGGCCACTGCCGCAACTGCCACACCGGCAACATCCAGTGGTGCAAAAACACCAGCAGCGTGGGCGTGGACCGGGACGGCGCCTTTGCTGAATATGTCTGCATCCCCGCCTCCAATGTCATCATCATCGACGAGAGCCTGCCCGAGGATGTGGTTGCGTTCTTTGACGCCTTCGGCAACGCCACCCACACCGCCCTGATGTGGGACCTGGTGGGCGAGGATGTGCTCATCACCGGCGCGGGCCCCATTGGCATCATCGCCGCGGGCATCTGCAAATACGCCGGCGCCAGAAGGGTCATCATCACCGACATCAACGACTACCGGCTGGACCTGGCCCGCAAAATGGGCGTGGACGCCGCCGTCAACACCGCCCGGGAGGACCTGCTGGAGGTGATGCGCCAGCAGAAGCTGGTGGAGGGCTTTGACATCGGCCTGGAGATGAGCGGCAACGGCGCCGCCTTCCGCCAGATGTGCTCCGTCATGCGCAACGGTGGAAAGATCTCTCTGCTGGGTCTGGGCAACAAGCCCATCGAAGTGGACATGAACGACGTCATCTGCAAGGGTCTGACCCTGCAGGGCATCTACGGCCGCAAGATGGACAACTGGCACCAGATGAGCTATATGGTCCAGGGCGGCCTGGACCTGACCCCGGTGATCACCCACCGGTTCCACTACACCGAGTTCGAGCAGGGCTTTGCCGCCATGAACAGCGGCAAGTCCGGCAAGGTGGTCCTGGACTGGACCAAGAAATAAGGAGGCATACTTATGAAAACAGCACTTCAGGCCTTTGAGCAGGAGCTGGCCGCCATCCGCGAGGCCGGTACCTGGCGGGAAGAACGCATCATCACCACCCCCCAGCGTTCCCGCATCGACACCACCCAAAAAGACGGCGTGGTGAATATGTGCGCCAACAACTATCTGGGCCTTTCCAACAACGCACAGCTCATCGCCGCCGCAAAGGAGAGCTATGACCGGTGGGGCTTCGGCCTGTCCTCCGTCCGCTTCATCTGCGGCACCCAGCAGATCCACAAGGAGCTGGAGCGCCGGATCGCCGCTTTTGCCGGTACTGACGACGCCATCCTTTATTCCTCCTGCTTTGACGCCAACGGCGGCCTGTTTGAGACGCTGCTGGGGGCAGAGGACGCCGTCATCTCCGACGAGCTGAACCACGCCTCCATCATCGACGGCGTGCGCCTTTGCAAGGCCAAGCGCTACCGCTACAAAAACAACGATATGGCCGACCTTCGGGCCCAGCTGGAGGACGCCCGCGCCTCCGGCTGCAAAAAGATCCTCATCGCCACCGACGGCGTGTTCTCCATGGACGGCTACATCGCCGACCTGAAGTCCATCTGCGACCTGGCCGACGAGTATGACGCCCTGACCATGGTGGATGACAGCCACGCGGTGGGCTTTATGGGCGAGCACGGCCGGGGCACCGCCGAATACTGCGGCGTGATGGGCCGGGTGGACATCATCACCGGCACCTTCGGCAAGGCCATGGGCGGCGCTTCCGGCGGCTATACCGCGGCGCGGAAGCCCATCGTGGAGCTGCTGCGCCAGCGCAGCCGTCCCTATCTGTTCTCCAACACCCTGGCCCCCGCCATCTGTGCCGCCACCCTCCGCACCATCGACCTGCTGGAGGAAAGCACCGCCCTGCGGGACAAGGTACACGAAAACGCCGCCTATTTCCGGGCGGGCATGGAAAAGCTGGGCTTTGACCTGCTGCCCGGCGAGCACCCCATCGTCCCCGTGATGCTGTATGACCCCAAGGTGGCCCACGAGTTCGCCAGACGGATGCTGGACAAGGGCGTTTACGTGGTGGCCTTCTGCTACCCCGTGGTGCCTAAGGGCAAGGACCGCATCCGCACCCAGATCTCCGCCGGCCACACCAAGGAGGACCTGGACTTTGCCATCAAGTGCTTCGGTGAAGTCAAGCAGGAGATGGGGCTGTAACCGTCCGCGCCTCCGCTCCCCAAATTCAGACGCAAAAAAGCCGCCTGCTTTCGGGCATGGTTTGCAAAACAGTAAGATACGCGAAAGGCGTGACCAATTTGTGGTCACGCCTTTCGCCGTAAAAAGATAGCCGCAAAGCGGCGCAAGGGATACCGTCTCTTGTTCGGAACGCAGTGCCGCAAAACACCCCGGGCATTCGGGTGTCCAGGGTGTTCGGTCTCGCAGAGCGCACATACGGGAATACCCGTATAGAAGTGCACCCTTGTATCAGTTCGAAAAATTGGAAGTTATAGCTGTAATTCTTCTATAAATTTCTGCATACGTTCGGTCACTAATTCATTCTTATTCAAAGAGACTAATTCACTTCTGCTTACCCACTTATATGCAATGGTTTCTCCATCCTGCAAGGTAATACAGTCTTTATTACAGTTCGTAACGCACAAAAACTCTACATAAATTGTGTCATTACTTCTCACTCGTCCTAATTCGACTAAGTTATCAGACTGAATCCCCGTTTCCTCTTGGAGTTCTCTGATTGCACAATCTAAAGGAGACTCGTTCTGTAATGCTGAACCTCCCGCTGTGGCTTCCCACATGCCACCAAACTGCTTACGTCTATCTCGTTGCATTAGTAAATAGCTTCCATCCGTATGTTTCACAATAATATCGCAAACCAAATGGAATAGCCCCTCTGGGATTGCTTCTCCTCTTATCAATGTTGCATTATGAACCTTATTAAAATCTTTATCATAGGCATCCCAAGTTTCCATGCACCTTTACCTCCAACAAATTCCGATTTTGCAGGGCTGTTCGCTTCCATATTATCACATAACGGAATAGAATACAAGAACAGCCACCGCGGTTCAAACTACGGTGGCTGTTAACTGCCTTATGAACACCGCCTGCTTTCGCAGGCGGCTTTGATCTTGCCTCAGTTATTCGGTGGTGTAGTTGTCAAAATAACCCTGGATAAAGACGATGGGCGTGCCCTTGTCGCCGGAGCCGGAGGTCAGGTCGCACAGGGAGCCGATCAGGTCGGTCAGGCGGCGGGGCGTGGTGCCCTCGGACGCCATCTGTCCCACCAGGCTGCCGTCCTTCTTCTGGATCTCACCCTTGATGGCTTCCTTCAGGTCGTCACCGGACAGGTGGGCGAAGTCGTTGTCCGCCAGATATTTCAGCTTGAGCTCGTTGGGCGTGCCTTCCAGCCCGGCGGTGTAGGCGGGAGAGACCACAGGGTCGGCCAGCTCCCAGATCTTGCCCACCGGGTCCTTGAAGGCGCCGTCGCCGTAGACCATGACCTCCACGGCCTTTCCGGTTTTTTCCCGAAGGCGCTTTTGGATCTCGTCCACCAGCCGCTGGCAGTCCCGGGGGAACAGTTTGACCTGGTCCTCGGTGGCCTTGTTGGAGCCCAGCAGGCCGTAGTCCGCGTTGAAGCCGCTGCCGTTCACCGGGGCGGTCATGATCTCATCCAGGCCGAACACCCGCCGGGCGCCGGCGGCTCTCAGCAGGCGGCCGGTGCGGGCGCGGGTATGAATGTCACAATGCAGCACATCCTTGGTGTAGTTCAAAATGGCGCGGCAGTCGTTGGCACAGATGATCTCCGCCTCGGCGCCGCTCTCCCGGATGAGGCTTTCGTAATATTCCACATAATCCACGCCGGTGAAGGGATGCTTTTCATAGCCGAACAGCTCCCTGTACCGCTCCAGGGTCAGCACGTCGCTGTAGGGGTTGACGCCCTTTTCGTCCAGCGCGTCCAGGCTCACCAGGTGGTTGCCCACCTCGTCAGAGGGATAGCTCAGCATCAGCACCACCTTTTTGGCGCCCCGGGCGATGCCCTGCAGGCAGACGGCGAAGCGGTTGCGGCTGAGGATGGGGAAAATGACGCCCACCGTCCCGCCGCCCAGCTTGGCGCGGACATCCCAGGCGATGTCGTCTACAGTGGCATAGTTGCCCTGGGCACGGGCCACGATGGCCTCGGTCATGGCGACGATGTCGCGGTCGCGAATGGCAAAGCCGTCCTCCGCGGCGGCCTCCAGCACGGAATCGGTGACGATCTGGGCCAGATTATCGCCGCTGCGGATGATGGGCGCGCGGATGCCCCGGGAAACAGTACCGACCATACGGCTCATATTGAGAACACTCCTTAATTTTTACAAATAGGCAGATACAGCCTTGGCTTTATCAGTATAACAAGATTTCTCGGGTTTGTAAACCAAAATTTGCGAAATCACACCCCGGCGAAGCGGAAGACGATGCCCACCACAGCCGAAAGGGCGATGAACACCACCGGATGCAGGTTTTTGGTCTGCTTCACCTTTCGGGTGAGCACCAGCAGCACAGCGGCCAGCAGGATGCCGGGCCAATGGATGGATCCCTGCCAGTGCAGCAGCCCCCGAACGCTGTCTACCTGGGCGCCGGTCAGCGCCAGCAGCACCACAGAAAACCCGGCGGCGGCGATCAGCCCGGTGGAGGCCGGCCGCAGGCCGTAAAACACGTTCTGCACCAGCTTGCTGTCCCGGAACCGGGCCAGCACCCGGGCAATGATGAGAATAATAATCACCGAGGGTGTGATAAGGCCGATGGTGGCCGTCAGCGCGCCGGGGATGCCCGCCACGGTAAAGCCCACATAGGTGGCGGTGTTGACGCCGATGGGGCCGGGGGTGGATTCCGCGATGGCCACCATATCCACCAGCTGGGCCTGGGTGTACCAGCCGGTCTTGGCGGCCAGGTCAGTGAGGAAGGGGAAGGTGGCCATGCCGCCGCCGATGGCGAACAGGCCCACCTTGAAGAACTCATAAAACAACCGCAAAAGCATCATTTCGTCCGCACCTCCAACTGCTTGATGACGACACCGGCCACTCCCGCCAGCAGCACATACAGCACAGGCGACAGGTCCAGAAGCACCGAGCCCGCGAATACCGCCAGAAAAATCACCAGCCCGGCCTTATCCGCCACCGACTTCTTCCACAGCTTGGTGACCGCGTTGAAGATCAGAACACAGACGCACACCCGCACGCCCGCAAAGGCGTTTTGCACCGCGGGCAGATGGGCAAAATTGCCGATGAAGGCGGCGATGATGCTGATGATCACCAGCGACGGGAACACTACGCCCAGGGTGGCGATGATGCCGCCGGCGATGCCCCGGGTCTTCTGTCCCACGAAGGTGGCGGTGTTCACGGCGATGACGCCGGGGGTACACTGGCCGATGGCGTAATAGTCCATCAGCTCCTCCTCGGTGGCCCAGCCGTTTTTTTCCACCACCTCCTTCTGCAGCATGGGCAGCATGGCATAGCCGCCGCCGAAGGTCAGTCCGCCGATGCGGGCAAAGGCAAAAAACAGATTCCAAAGCTCTTTCATGTCAGATCGTATCCTCCAAAAACTGCCGGAACGCCGTGGGCAGCGCATGGTCATTTTCCAACTGCTCCGGCGTGGCCCACACAAAGCGGGGGTCCTCCCTGCCGCAGGCCAGTTCAAAGCCCTCCATCTCCCAGGTGATGTGGGTAAAAATATGCTTCCTGTGCCGCTGGGTCAGCACATCGTGAGGCTCCGTGCCCCAGGCCGCCGCCTGCTCCAGCGCCTGCCGGGCGCTCAGGGCGCCCTCCACGTTGGGCAGCTGCCACAGGCCCGCCAAAAGTCCCCGGGCGGGGCGCTTTTCAATGGCAAGCCGGCCGCCGCAGCGCAGCAGGAACACCGTGCGGTCCTGGACCTTGCGGGGCTTTTTTGCTTCCTTTTTTGGGAAATCTGCGGCTTTTCCCGCCAAAAAGGCCGCGCATTGGCCCTTCAGCGGGCAGGCGCCGCAGTCCGGCGGGCCGTTGGGGCCGCACACCGTGGCCCCCAGTTCCATAAGCGCCTGGGTAAAGTTCCCCGGGCATTCGGCGGGGTACACTGTCTCCAAAGCGACCTTGGCCCGCTTTTTCACGGCGGGATCGTTGATGGGCGCGGGGTCCGCCAAAAAGCGGGACAGCACCCGCAGCACGTTGCCGTCCACCGCCGCCACCGGGCGGCCGAAGCAGATGGAAGCAACCGCCCCGGCGGTGTATTCCCCCACGCCGGGCAGGGCCAGCAGTCCCTCATAGGTGTCGGGGAAGCCGCCGGCCTCCGCCACCAGCCGGGCGGCCTTTTGCAGGTTCCGTGCCCGGTTGTAATAGCCCAGGCCCTCCCACAGCTTCAGCAGACGGTCGGGGTCGCACTCCGCCAGCGCCTGCACCGTGGGCAGCGCCTCCAGAAACCGGGCGTAATAGCCCTTCACCGCCTCCACCCGGGTCTGCTGGAGCATGATCTCCGACAGCCACACATGGTAAGGGTCCCGGTCCCGCCGCCAGGGCAGGTCCCGTGCGGCCTGTTTGTACCAGGGCAGCAGTTTTTTGGGCAGCCAGGCCAGGGGCCGCTCCTCCCCCTCCGGCGGACGGCAAGCCTGTTTCAGCCGGGGCAGGCAAGCGCCCTCCGCGCGGTAATGGGCCCGGGCCCGATTCAGGGTCAGGCCGTGGTTCTGGTCCGAGGGCTCCTCCGGCCCCGTGAGGAAGGGGTCGATCTCCCACAGGCAGACCGGACAGATATAGCCCAGGGCGTCGCCGCCGTTGGGGATGGTGATGCTGCCGCAGCAGGGGCAGGGACTGTCCGCCGCCACCGGAACGGGGGCCCGGCGGACAGTCTCCCCGGCGGAAGCCGCCAGCGGTTTATAAGATACCACAGCGCGCCCTCCTTTTCTCAGATTGTTTTATCATACTCCAAAAAGGAGAAATCGTCAACGGCGAAGCATTGACGTCCCGTCCCCCGCCCTGTTACAATAAAAAAATCCATTTCCCTGCGATAAAATCCCTTTCCCGTGCATTATTCAGATGAAAGGAGGGCGAGGCCCATGCTGATCCCCTGTTTGCTATCCACAGTGTCTCCCGCCGCCGAAACGCCGTGCGCTCTGGACGAGCATCTGGCGGGGGTGGCCCTGGGACAGAAGGAATCGCTGTCCCGGCTGTACCTGTCCACCCGGGACGCGGTCTACGGCTTTGCCCTTTCCCTGCTGAAAAATCCCCACGACGCGGAGGACGTGCTCCAGGACGCCTATCTGGCCGTCTGGAACAGCGCCCCCGGCTACCGTTCCCAGGGCAAGCCCATGGCCTGGCTGCTGACCATCGTCCGCAACCTGTGCCTGCAGAAGCTGCGGGAGCGGCAGCGGCAGTCCGACCTGCCCCAGGAGTCGTGGGAGCCCTGGCTCCGGGACAAGGAGGGCATGACCGCCGAGGACAAGGCGGTTTTGGCGGAATGCATGGCCCGGCTCACCGATGAGGAGCGGCACATCGTGGTGCTTCACGCCGTGGGCGGGCTGCGGCACCGGGAAACCGCCGTGCTGTTGGGCCTGCCCCTGTCCACCGTGCTGTCCAAGTACGCCCGGGCGCTGAAGAAACTGAAGGAACACCTGTGAAGGGAGGACAACCATGAACCGGAACCATATGGAAGAAAAGCTGAAGCGCGCCTTTTCCGCGGCGGCGCCTGACCCGCAGGAGCAGATCCTCCGGCGCTGCGGCCCCCGGGAGGACCCGGTCATTCCCATGGCCCCCGCTCCCCGTCCCCGGCGGCGGCTGGCGGGAGCGGCGGCCGCGGTGCTGCTGCTGTGCGCCGTTTTGGCCGGAGGCGCCTGGCAGGTGCAGCACACGGTGGCATCCACCGTGTCCCTGGATGTGAACCCCAGCATCGGCATCCAGGTCAACCGCAGGCAGCGGGTGCTTCAAGTCACCCCCCTCAACGATGACGGCGCGGCAGTGGTTGGGAACATGGACTTTTCCGGCAGCACCCTGGAGGTGACGGTCAACGCCCTCATCGGCTCCATGCTGCGGGGCGGCTATCTCAGCGACCTGGCAAACTCCATTCTGGTCTCTGTGGACGACGCCGACCAGGCCCGGGCCGCCCGGCTGCGGCAGCAGCTGTCTGACGAGATCGCCGCGCTGCTGCAGACCGACAGCTTCTCCGGCGCGGTGCTCAGCCAGACCATCACCGCCGACCGGGAGCTTCAGGAGCTGGCCCAGTCCAACAGCATCACCCCGGGCAAGGCCCAGCTCATCCGGCAGATCACCGCGCAGAACAGCTTTTATTCCTTCGAGGAGCTGGCGGGGCTGTCCATCAACCAGCTGAACCTGCTGAACAGCTCTCTGGACAACGTGTCCTACCGGGGCCAGGCCAGCGACAAGGCCTATATCGGCAGCGACGCCGCCCTGCAGGCCGCCCTGGACCACGCCGGGGTCTTGCCGGAGGCTGCCGCCTGCTGCGAGGCGGAGCTGGACTTTGACGACGGCGTCATGCTTTATGAGGTAGCGTTCCGCGCCGGCGGCGTCCGCTACCAGTACGAGATCGACGCCCGCACCGGCCGGGTGCTCAAATGCGAAAGCGATCAGGTCCGGCAGGAAACGCCCGCCGAAGGCTCCGTCTCCGGGCGTCTGACGGCGGAGGACGCCCTTCTGGCCGCGCTGGTCCATGCCGGGCTTGCCCAGTACAGTGTGGATTTTGGGGAGGAATGGGAGCTGGACACCCATCACGGTGTGCCGGTCTATGAGATCGAATTTCATTACGGCGGCTTCGCATACGAATACGAGATCGACGTGTACACCGGTGCGGTGGTCAAATACGGCAGGGAGGCCGAAAAGGACCATCCGGAGACAAACGCCGGCGCCGCGGTCAGCACACGGGCCGCGCGGCAGGCGGCCCTGGCCCATGCCGGCGTTTCCGAAAACGATGTGACAACATATGACTGCGAGCTGGAAGATGGCGTCTACGAGATCGAGTTCGAGGCTGGGGGTTGTTGCTACAGCTATGAGATCTCTCCCGCTGACGGCTCGGTGTTGGAGTACGAGCAGGAGCGGATCGGCTGACGGAGGGCTTTTTCCGGAGGGATCAATAAAAAAACCGGGCGTGTATCTCACGATACACGCCCTTTTTGTGTCCCGTTCCGAAACGGGGTTTCTTCAAAAATGCGCCGTTCCGCGCCGATCAGTCGGCAAACAGCGGAGTGGACAGGTAACGGTCGCCGGTATCGGGCAGCAGGGCCACGATGGTCTTGCCCTTGTTTTCCGGACGTTTGGCCAGCTGGATGGCCGCCCAGACCGCCGCGCCGGAGGAGATGCCCACCAGCACGCCCTCCTTCTTGCCGATCAGTTTGCCGGTGGCGAAAGCATCGTTGTTCTCTACAGCGATGATCTCGTCGTAGACGCTGGTGTTCAGCACATCCGGAACGAAGCCCGCGCCGATGCCCTGGATCTTGTGGGCGCCGGGGGTGCCCTTGCTCAGCACCGGAGAATCGGCAGGCTCCACCGCCACCACCTTCACGCCGGGGTTGCGGCTCTTGAGGTACTCGCCCACGCCGGTGACGGTGCCGCCGGTGCCAACGCCTGCCACGAAGATATCCACCTTGCCGTCGGTGTCCTCCCAAATCTCAGGGCCGGTGGTGGCCCGGTGCACGGCGGGGTTGGCAGGGTTGACGAACTGTCCGGGAATAAAGCTGCCGGGGATCTCCTTTGCCAGCTCTTCCGCCTTTGCGATGGCGCCCTTCATGCCGCCCGTGCCCTCGGTGAGCACCAGCTCCGCGCCGTAGGCCTTCATCAGCTGGCGGCGCTCCACGCTCATGGTCTCGGGCATGACGATGATGATGCGGTAGCCCCGGGCCGCCGCCACAGAGGCCAGGCCGATGCCGGTGTTGCCGGAGGTGGGCTCGATGATGACCGAGCCGGGCTTCAGCAGGCCCTTCCGCTCCGCGTCGTCGATCATGGCCTTGGCAATGCGGTCCTTGACGCTGCCGGCGGGGTTGAAGTATTCCAGCTTGCCCAGCACTCTGGCCTCCAGGCCTTCGCTCTTTTCAAGATGCGCCAGTTCCAGCAGCGGGGTCTTACCGATCAGCTGGTCTGCGGATGTATAGATCTTTGCCATTTGTGTTTCCTCCCAAATCCTGTATCGTTTGTTTTGTCTTATTACCAATCTTTCCGGTAGGTTTGTATGTATGATATGCCTTTCCGGCCCGTTTGTCAAGGGTAATTTTTTTTTTGCATTTTTTCTTGTCCGCGCCGTTTTCACGCAAAAAGCGTCCACGGCCGCAGCCATGGACGCTTTTGAAAAACAATATACAGTTGGGCGCAGCTTATTTGCCGGCGGCCATCTTGGCGATCTCTTCGGCAAAGTTCTCCTGCTTCTTCTCGATGCCCTCGCCCTTTTCGAAGCGGACGGCATCCTTCATGACGATCTTGCCGCCCAGAGCGTTGGCAGCCTTGGCCAGATACTTTTCCACGGTCAGCTCGTTGTCCTTGACGAACTCCTGCTGCATCAGGCAGTTTTCGGCATAGAACTTGTTCAGCTTACCGTCCACGATCTTGGCGATGACCTGCTCGGGCTTGTTGGCCATCTTGGGGTCGTTGGACATCTGGACCATCATGATCTTGCGCTCCTCGTCCAGGACGTCCTGGGTGACCTGGCTCTTGTCCCAGAAGCGGGGATTCAGAGCGGCGATCTGCATGGCCACGTCCTTGCCGGCCTCGTTGACCTGCTCAGCAGTCAGGTCGGTCTCCAGATTGACCAGAACGCCGATCTTGCCGCCGGCATGGATATAGGGAACGGAAACGCCCTCGGTGTAGATGGCGAAGCGGCGAACCTTGATGTTTTCGCCGATGACCAGCACCATCTCCTGCTGCTGCTGGGTAACGGTCAGGTCGGTGCCGTTGTTCTTGCACTCCATCAGAGCGTCCAGATCGGCGGGCTTGTTGGCGGCGATGGTGGCGGCGACGCCCTTGACGAAGTCCACGAACTTCTCGTTCTTGGCGACGAAGTCGGTCTCGGCGTTGACCTCGACCACAACGCCCACGCCGTCGATGGAGGCGGCATAAGCCATGCCCTCGGCAGCGATGCGGCCGGCCTTCTTCTGAGAAGCGGCCAGGCCCTTTTCACGCAGGATCTCGATAGCCTTGTCAAAATCGCCGTCGGCCTCGGTCAGAGCCTTCTTACAATCCATCATGCCCACGCCGGTGGTCTCGCGCAGGTTTTTCACGTCAGCAGCGGTAAATGCCATATTCTGTTTCCTCCTATGAATCTGATTTTTCAAAAATGAAAAGGGGCGGTGCGGTCGCACCGCCCCGTAAGTTTTAGGGGTTTGCGGATCGGGCGCAATTACTGGGCGGCGATCTCCTCAGCGGTCTTGGAAGCGCGCTTGCGGGGGGCGCGGGGGGTGGTGTCCACGGGAGCTTCCTCGGCGGGAGCGGTCTCGTCAGAGACGTTCAGCTGCTCACCCTGGCGGCCCTCGGTGATGGCGGCGCCCATGGTGGCGGCGATCAGCTTGATGGCGCGGATGGCGTCGTCGTTGCCGGGGATGACATAGTCGGCGTCATCGGGATCGCAGTTGGTGTCCACGATGGCGACCACGGGGATGCCCAGCTTCTTGGCCTCGGCGATGGCGTTCTTCTCCTTGCGGAGGTCCACCACGAACAGGGCGCCGGGCAGCTTCTTCATTTCCTTGACGCCGCCCAGGTACTTCTCCAGCTTTTCGATCTCCAGCTTCAGCTTGATGACTTCCTTCTTGGGCAGCAGATCAAAGGTGCCGTCCTCGCTCATGCGGTTGAGCTGGTTCAGACGGTCCACGCGCTGACGCATGGTCTTGAAGTTGGTGAGCATACCGCCCAGCCAGCGGGCGTTGACATAGAACATACCGACCTTTTCGGCCTCTTCCTTGACGGCATCCTGCGCCTGCTTCTTGGTGCCGACGAACAGGACGGTGCCGCCCTCGGCAGCCAGGTCACGGACGAAGAAATAAGCCTCTTCCAGCTTCTTCACGGTCTTCTGCAGGTCAATGATATAGATACCATTGCGCTCCATGAAGATATACTCGGCCATTTTGGGGTTCCAGCGGCGGGTCTGGTGACCGAAATGGACGCCGGCCTCCAGCAGCTGTTTCATGCTAATAACAGACATTGCAGTGTCCTCCTTTAAGTTTTTCCTCCACCACGCTCATCGGCTTCGGCACCCTTTTGGGGCACTTTCCTCCGCCTCTCGCAATGTGTGTCGTCCGCCGAAGTAGCATTCTTCGGCAGCCTAGTTATTATATAACAAAAGCACCTGCAATGCAAGTGCTTTTGTGCTGAAAAACGCTCTTTTTTTCGTGATTTTTCGCCGGATTCCGTGTTTTCGCCCTAAATCCGGACGAAAATGATGTCCTCGCCCAGCCGGCGGATATGTTCCCAGGGGATCACCCGCTCCTCCTCCCGGCCCAGGAGCCCCAGCCACCTGAGCCTTCCCGGAATGATGAGGGCGGTGACCCTGCCGCTCTCCGGGTCGATCTCCGCGTCCCGGACATAGCCCAGCCGCTGGCCGGTCTCCAGGTCGATGACCTCCTTGTAGCTCAGGTCGGTGACACGCTGGTTTTTCATGGAAAACACCCCCGCGCCATTGTATGCGCGGAGCGCCGGGGGATATTCCCGGGGCGCCGGTCAGTCGTCCGCTCCGCCCGCCTTCGCGATCATGCTGGCGTACAGCTTGTCGGAAAGCTCCTTGGCGGCGTTGTGGCCCATCTTTTTGTTGCGGTTGTTCATGGCCGCTACCTCGATGATGACCGCCAGGTTCCGTCCGGGACGGATGGGCACCTCCAGAGAGGGCACGAGGATGCCCATGATCTCCTCAAAGTTCTGCTCCTCGCCCATGCGGTCATAGGCCTTGCCCTCCTCCCACTTCCGCAGGTTGATGATCAGGTCGATCTTTTCCGTGGGCTTGACGGCGCCGGTGCCGAAGATGCGGCGGACGTCGATGATGCCGATGCCCCGCAGCTCCATAAAATAACGGATCAGTTCGGGAGAGGAACCCACCAGCGTCTTGTTGGACACCCGCTTGATGTCCACAGCGTCATCGGCCACCAGCCGGTGTCCGCGCTTGAGCAGCTCCACGGCGGCCTCGCTCTTGCCAACGCCGCTGTCGCCTTTCAGCAGGATGCCCTCGCCATAGACCTCCACCAGCACGCCGTGGATGGTGCAGCGTTCGCCCAGATGGACGTTCAGCGCCGCGGACAGGGCCGACACAAAGCCGGAGGTAGGCTCCCGGGTGCGCAGCAGGGGCGTTTCATATTTTTTGCACATATCGATGTATTCGGATGTGGCCTCCACGCCGTTGGCCAGCACCAGCAGAGGCAGCTTCATGGCCAAAAGCCGGTCCAGGGTGAACAGGCGCTGCTCATAGGACAGGCTGCGGAGATAGGAATCCTCCGCCTTTCCCACCACCTGCACGTCGTCCGGGTCAAAGTATTCAAAAAAGCCGGCCAGGGGCAGCGCGGGCCGGTAGACCGCGTTGCTGTCGATGAGGCGGTCCAGATAATCCTCCGGACCGTAGACCACTTCCAGCCGGAACTCCGAGATCAGCTGATGCAGTGCCACAGAATAGTTGCGCTTCATGATGCTCCCTCCGCATATGTGAAGTTACTTTATTATACGCCATTCCGGAAAGATTGGCAAGACCAAAAGATTTTCAGCGAAACCACTTGCATTTTCAGCCGTTATGTGGTAACATAATTAAGCCGCTTTTCAGGGAAGCCGCGGCCCCGCCGGTGAAAACCGTCCCCGGTCCGCTCACAGGCTCCCGAAACAGCGTTTTGGACTAAGGCCGAAGGAGGTGCAGAGAAATGGCGAAATGTGATGTTTGCGGCAAGGGCGTGACCTTTGGTATTCAGGTCTCCCACTCCCACAGACGCACCAACCGTACCTGGAAGCCCAACGTCCGCCGCGTGAAGGCGATCGTTGACGGCACTCCCAAGCACATCAACGTGTGCACCCGCTGCCTGCGTTCCGGTAAGGTCACCCGCGCGATCTGATCTCAAAGCTGCATAACGAAAGCGTCCGGCAAAAGCCGGACGCTTTTTTGCTGTGCCGCGGGCATCATGCCCTGCGCCGCAGCGTGCGTTGCCCCCTCCGCGAAAAGAAGCACCGGTTCCCGCGGAAGGCTGCCCGCCCCGGCAGGCGGCGCTTACCCCCGCAGCCGGTACTGTCCGTTTTCCCTTTGCAGCAGCCCCTCGGAGATCATATCCCGGCGAAGCGTACAGTAGTCCTCGTGAAAGCCAAGCAGCACCTGGTTCAGCTCCGGCTCTGCATAGACCCGGCCCGGCTCCAGGGCTTTTGCGACCTCCTCCAGGCAGATACGCTCCTTTTTCCGCTGAGCGGGGATGGCCTTCAGCCGGCCGTATTCAAAAAAGGTCTCCAAAACCTTTTTCCGGTAGGCGGCCTCCCGCCGCTCCTGCTCGGGGGCCGCGTCGTCGGCGGCGGCGATCAGCTCCAGCAGCGGCAGGGTCAGCCGTTCCCGCCGAAGGGCGTACATGGTGTAATATTGCTCCGGACGGGAGGTGACCAGTCCGGCCTCCTCCAGCTTTTTCAGGTGGAAGGAGATGGTGGCCGGAGTCAGCCCCAGCCGCTGGGACAGCAGCTCCACATACATATCCTCCCGCAAAAGGGACTGGACGATGCGCAGGCGGGAGCGGTCCGCCAGACATTTGAACAGCAGCAGCACCTGTTCCTCGCTCATGGGTCAGGCCTCCTTCCGGGCGTCCAGCCGGGCCAGCACATCGGCCAACGCCTCCAGCTTCAGTTCCTCCACCGCGGCGCGCCGGTCGTCGCCGTGGGCCCGGGCCGCCTCCAGGGCGGCGCGCCAGTTTTGGGGCAGGGCCGCCAGCTTGCTGCGGTAGACCGCCTCCCACTGGCTCTCCGGTTGTGTTTTGCACACTACGCCGCCCACGGTGGCGCAGATCTCGTAGATATTGGCGCGGATCTTGGTGAGATCGGCATCATCCTGCCGGGAATCGGCGGCCAGGTCCCTGGCCTGCCGCCGAAGGTCCCCGGCGGTCCGCTCCAGGGACTTCAGAAATTCTTTCATAGTCATGTCCTCCATTTATTTCGATACTTATCTAACAAGTTGAGGCCAGCATACCACGCCCCGGCCCATTTGTCAAATTCATTTTGACAATTATCGAAATAAATTTATTCAGACAGCAAAAGAGCACGCCGCAAAACCCACCATCCTCCTTTCAGAAGACTTTCTTTGGGGCTTGCAGTGTGCTCTTTCTGTATATTTATTTCCACAGTTCCGCCGCCTCATAGGCATCGTGCTCGGCGCGGCTGACCCGGCCCAGCAGGGCGGTGATGACCCCGTCCAGGGGCGCGTGCTCCATCAAAATGTGGTACATGGCCTGGCAGATGGGCATATCCAGTCCCTTGTCCGCGGTGAGCTGGTGGACAGCCCGGGTGGCGAAATAGCCCTCCACCACGGCACCCACCTGCTCCAACGCCTGTTCTACCGGCATACCGCCGCCCACCAGCAGGCCGAACCTGCGGTTGCGGGAGTGCTGGGAGATGCAGGTGACGATCAAATCGCCCACGCCGGACAGGCCGGAGAAGGTCCGCGCGTCGCCTCCCAGCTCCTGGCCCAGGCGGGCCATCTCCGCTATGCCGCGGGTCATGAGCATGGCCTTTGTATTGTCGCCGAAACCATAGCCGTCGCTGATGCCCACGGCCACGGCCATGATGTTCTTCATGGCGCCGCCCAGCTCCGCGCTGACGATGTCCGGGGAGGTGTAAATGCGGAGATAGTCGGTGGACAGCTCCCGCTGCACCAGTTCGGCCGCCTCCCGTGAGGGCGAGGCCGCCAAAACGGCAGTGGGGATGCCCCGGCTGACCTCCTCCGCATGAGAAGGACCGGTGAGGGCCACCACGGGACAGGCCCGGCCCACCTCCCGGGCCACGGTGTCACTGAGCAGGCAGCAGCCGTGGTCCAGGTCAAAGCCCTTGCTCAAAAGCACCAGCACCTGGCCGTCCTCCAGATGGCGGGACAGCTCCCGGGCAGTTTCGCACACGGCGAAGGAGGGCACGGCGATCACCACGATGGGGCACCCCCGGGCGCAGCCCGGGTCATCGGTGAAGGAGATGCCCGCCGGCAGGGTGACGCCCCGCAGCAGCTTTGGGTTGCAGCGGTCCCTGCGCAGCATGGCGGTGGTCTCCGGCTTATGGCTCCAGACGGCGACGCTGTGGCCCTTTTCCGCCATGCACTTGGCCATGGCCAGGCCCCAGCCGCCGCTTCCCATCACAGCGATGTTCATGATCTTTTCCTCTTGGCGATAACGGTCTTGGGTTCCTCGCCCCGGAGCAGGCGGCGGATATTGCTGCGGTGGCACCAGATCAGCCACGCCGCCGCCAGGCAGATATAGCCGGTGTGCAGGGGCGGAACGCCCAGCAGCAGGCACCACAGGGGGGCCGAGGCGCAGGCGCAGATGGAGCCCAGGGACACCCGCCTGCAGATGGCCACCACGATGGCAAACACCACCAGCACCAGCGCGCCGGTGCGCCAGTCCACCATCAGCAGCGAGGCCAGGCCGCACAGCACGCCCTTTCCGCCCTTGAAGCCGTAATAGACGGGAAACAGGTGGCCCGCTATGGCGAACAGGGAGCCGATGACAAAGCCCCACTTCCAGCCGATGAGCCATTTGGCGGCAAGGATGGCGGCCACGGTCTTGAGAATATCGATGGCGGCCACAATGGCGGCGTGACGGATGCCGTAGGTGCGCAGGGCGTTGGTCATGCCGGCGTTGCCGCTGCCGAAGTCGCGGATGTCCTCGTGATGTCCCACATGAGAGGACACAATGGCGCCGCTGACGGAGCCCAGCAGATAGGCGATGAGGGCGGCGGCGAAATAGGCCAGAACAGAATCAGCAAACATATGATACAAAGCTCCTCAGAAGGATTTTCTCCGGGACCGTCCGCGGTCAGAGATCCTCGCCCCGCTGGCGGACCACCATTTTCACCGGCGTGCCCTCCATGGCATAGGCCTGGCGGATCTGGTTTTCCAGATAGCGCAGGTAGGAGAAGTGGAACAGCCGGGCGTCGTTGCAGAAGCACACAAAGGTGGGGGGCTGCACGCCGGCCTGGGTGATATAATAGATCTTCAGCCGGCGGCCCTTGTCCGTGGGAGGCTGCACCCTGGCGGTGGCCTCCGCCAGGATGGCGTTGAGGCTGCCGGTGGTGATGCGCATGGTGGCGGAAGCATGGACCTTTTTGATCAGGCCGAACAGGTTCTCCACCCGCTGGCCGGTCTTTGCGGACAAAAAGATCATGGGCGCATAGGGCATATAGGCCAGTTCGGTCCGGATCTTTTCCTCATACTCGGCCTGGGTGCCGGTCTCCTTTTCCACCAGGTCCCACTTGTTGACGGCGATGATGGCGGCCTTTCCGGCCTCGTGGGCCAGACCCGCGATCTTGGTGTCCTGGTCGGTGATGCCGGTCTCCGCGTCGATCATCAGGATGCACACATCCGCCCGCTCGATGGCCATCTGTGCCCGCAGGACGGAAAAACGCTCGATGGCCTCGTCCACCTTGCTTTTGCGGCGGATGCCCGCGGTGTCGATAAAGGTGAAGCGGTCCTCCCCCCGGACGACCCGGCTGTCGATGGAATCCCGGGTGGTGCCGGGGATGTTGCTGACAATGACCCGCTCCTCGCCGGTGACCCGGTTGATGAGGCTGGATTTTCCGGCATTGGGCTTGCCGATGACGGCCACCCGGATGCCCTCATCCTCCTCCACATCGTCCCAGGCGTCGCCGGGCAGATAGGCGAAGCAGGCGTCCAGCAGGTCGCCGGTGCCGTTGCCGTGGAGGGCGGAGATGCCCACGGGATCCCCCAAGCCCAGGTTGTAAAACTCATAAAACTCCGCCGGCGGCTCGCCGGGGGCGTCCAGCTTGTTCACCGCCAGCACGATGGGCTTTTTGGCCTTTTTCAGCATGGCGGCCACCTCCATGTCCGCGGCGGTGACGCCGGTGCGGATGTCGGTGACCAGGATGACCACCTGGGCGTGGTCGATGGCGATGAGGGCCTGCTGGCGCATGAATTTCAGGATCTCATCGTCGGTGCGCGGCTCGATGCCGCCGGTATCCACCACCACAAAGGGCTTGCTGCGCCACTCGGCGTCGCCGTAGATGCGGTCGCGGGTGACGCCGGGGGTGTCCTCCACGATGGCGTGTTTCTTTTCCGTGATACGGTTGAACAGCAGGGATTTACCTACATTGGGTCTGCCCACGATGGCGACCACGGGTTTTTCCATAATATCAACTCCCTGTTTTTCTCATTTCTTCTATATTCTTTCAGTCTCAGGCGGGAAAATCAAGCGGTAAAGTGTGAATTTTGTGTTCCCGGGTGCTGCAGCCCGTGCTTACCGCTCCAGCACCGTGTCCAGAAACACGCCGCCGTCGATCTCCGGCGCGTGGACCGTGACGCCCAGCGCCCGCTCCAGGTCTTCCGGGGTCACATCGTCCAAAAAGACGTTCTCCTTGTCCCGCAGCATGACCACCGGCAGCAGCAGGCGCGTGCCCTCCAGCTTTCCCGGAAGCTGGCGCAGCAGGTCCCCGCCGGTGACCAGGCCGGAAACGTCCACCGTCTCGCCGAAAAAGTCATTGCGGATGCCGATGACCCGGGCCCGCAGGCCGGGGCACTTTTCCCGGATCAGACCCACCATCCGCTCCATGAAGGGGGCGGCGGCCAGGCCGCAGGCGATGGTACAGGGGGAGGGTGCCGGCAGGTCCCCGTCCTCGCAGGACAGCGCGCCCCGCAGCTCCTCCTCAAACAGGCTCATCAGGCCCACGCCGTTGTCCAGCTGGGGATAGCCCTCGTAGTAATCCGGGCCGGGCAGGGGCAGGTGGGCCTTGAGGTACAGCTCGTCGGCGGCGGCCGCGATGGCCGTGCCGTACTGCCGCAGATTTTGGGCGCGCTGCCAGTCGATGGCGGCGATCATGTCCCGGGCCTCCCGCTCGCCCACCGGGGTCAGCGGGGTCAGGCCCTCCCGGTACCGGGTCAGGCCCACCGGCACCACCGCCACGCTCTCCACCGAGGGGTACAGGGCGGACAGGTCCCGCAGGGTCTTTTCCAGGGCCGCGCCGTCATTCCAGCCGGGGCAGGCCACGATCTGGGCATGGATGCGGACGCCCGCCGCCGCGAAGGCGTACAGGTGCCGCAGGCTGGGGCCGCCGTTGGGATTGCCCAGCATTTTGGTACGCAGGTCGGGGTCGGTGGTGTGCACCGACACGTTCAGCGGCGAGATGCGCATCCGGATGATGCGGTCAGCGTCCTCGTCGCTGAGATTGGTCATGGTGATATAGTTGCCCAGCAAAAAGGACAGCCGGGCGTCGTCATCCTTGAAATACAGGCTCCTGCGCATCCCCCGGGGCAGCTGGTCGATAAAGCAGAACACGCACCGGTTGGCGCAGCCCTTTTGAGCGTCCATCAGATAGGTCTCGAACTCCAGGCCCAGGTCCTGGCCCTCCTGCTTGCGCAGCTTCACCGTGCGCCGGGCGCCACCGGGGCCTTGCAGTTCCAGGGTCAGGCGGGGGTCATAGGCGTAAAATTTATAGTCCATCACATCGTGGATGGCGTGGCCGCCGATGGACAAAAGCGTCTCCCCCACCTGCAGGCCGGCCTTATCCGCCGGAGAATGGGGGTCGATCCTGGTGATGATGGCAGACATAGGCCGCCTCCTGTTCATGATTTGGAAGGGCCCGGCGCCGCCGGGCCCGCCCTGTCTTTCAGTATTTCCGGAAAAGCAGGGCTTTGGGGACGTGCGCAGAAAAAAATGGAGAAGGTTCCGCGCCCTCTCCATTTTCTTATGCTTCAGTTTTCCTCAGCGACCTTGATGACCTGACGGCCGGCGTAGTAGCCACAAGCCTTGCAGGCTCTGTGGGACAGAACGGGCTCGCCGCACTTGGGGCACTTCACCAGGCCGGGCAAAGCCAGCTTCCAGTGAGAGCTCCGTCTCTTGTTACGACGCTGCTTGGAAATTCGCGCGCGGGGTACTGCCATTTGGACACCTCCTCAATCTATGAAACCATATCTTTTATGTTTACTCTTTGCTGTCCAGGAATTTTTGCAGAACGGCCAGCCGGGGGTCGATCTCCCGGGTGACGCAGCCGCAGGGACCCAGGTTCAGGTCCCGGCCGCACTTGGGGCACAGGCCCTTGCAGTCTTCCCGGCACAGCACGGTCATCTCCATGTCCAGGATCAGTTCCGGGACCAGGATCTCGTCCAGCTCCACCGTGTCGGACTCCACCAGGTACAGGTCGTCCCGCAGGTCATCCTCCTCGCCTTCCAGCTCCTTCACCAGCAAAAAATCCACCGGGGTCTCCTTGTCATATTCCACCGGCTTGCCGCAGCGGGCGCAGCGGGTGGAGACACAGGCATGAACGGTGGCGCTCAGGGTGATGGCGCCGGCGTCGTCAGAAACCTCCCCCTCCAGCCGTACGGGCTTTTGGAAAGGAAATTCGAAACCCACTTCCTCTTGAGAAAGATCTATGGTATAATCGAATCGGGCCCGGTGCCCAGGCATCGCGGCCAGTTCCTGAAGTCGGATCTGCATGAAAAACTCCTTTTCACAATAACGCAGAATTTATTATAGAAAGCAAACCGGAAAAAGTCAAGGACTTTTTACGAAATGTGGGTCTATCCGGCGAAAAAAAGTGCGCCGGGGCCGAAATGAGAGGAAACGCCATGAAAGAACTGGTCATCAACCGCAACGACGCCGGCCAGCGGCTGGACAAATATCTGACAAAAGCCCTGCCGGCCCTGCCGCCCTCCCTGCTGCAGAAGTACATCCGGCTCAAGCGCGTCAAGCTGGGCGGCAAGCGGGTGGAAAAGGATTACCGCCTGCAGGAGGGGGATGTTCTTCAATTATATATCAGCGACGAGTTTTTTTCCACCCCCGATCCGGAGGAGGCCTGGCGGACCGTCACGCCCCGGCTGGACGTGGTCTATGAGGACGAACACATCCTGCTGGTGAACAAGCCCGTGGGCCTGGTGGTCCACGAGGATGAGAGCAGCACCCCCAACACCCTCATCAACCAGATCAAGGCTTACCTATATAATAAAGGGGACTGGGACCCCGGGCAGGAGGCCAGCTTTACCCCGGCCCTGTGCAACCGCATCGACCGCAACACCGGCGGCATCGTCATCGCGGCAAAAACCGCCGCCGCCCTGCGCATTCTCAACGAAAAGATCCGGGACCGGGAGATCTCCAAATATTACCTGTGTCTGGTCCACGGCGTGCCCCGGCCCGCCTCCGGCACCCTCACCAGCTATCTGCGCCGGGACCTGGAAAAAAAGCAGGTCTTTGCCCTGAAGCACAAAACGGCGGATTCCCTCACCGCCAAGCTCCGGTACACCGTGCTGGAAAGCCGCTGCGGCATCTCTCTGGTGGAATGCCGGCTGCTCACCGGCCGCACCCACCAGATCCGAGTCCAGATGAGCGAAGGGGGCCATCCCCTGGTGGGGGACACCAAATACGGCACCGCCGCCCAGAACCGGGGCCTGCCCTATAAGCACCAGGCCCTGTGGAGCTACCGGCTGCGGTTTGACTTTCCCACCGGCGCCGGAGAACTGGAATACCTCCGTGGCCGGGAGTTTCAGGTGCAGGCGGTCCCCTTCCTGGAATATTTTTATGGACTGCCAAAAAAACAGAATTGAGTATTTCACAGAAAATCAAAGGAAATCGGAGAAAATCAAAGCTTTTTTTGAATCCATCCGATTTCCTTTTGATTTTTGCAAAAAAGTTCGGAAAAATCATTGACTTTTCCCGCATATATGCTATATTAACCTTAAATTATCCTGTATATTCTCTGTTGATTTGACAGAGATTTTTTCCGGGAGGTGCGCAGCGTGGCAGAACGGCTGATCCAGCTTGAAAATATCCACAAAGATTACGGGGGCAAAACGGTCCTGAAAAACATCAACCTATACGTGAGGGACAAGGAATTTGTCACCTTGCTTGGGCCTTCGGGCTGCGGCAAGACCACAACACTGCGGCTGATCGGCGGTTTTGAGACCCCGACCGCAGGTGTGGTCTATTTTGATGGAAAGGACATCACCCACCTGCCCCCCCACCAGCGGCAGGTGAACACCGTTTTTCAGCGGTATGCCCTGTTCCCCCATCTCAATGTTTACGAGAACATCGCCTTTGGCCTCCGGCTGAAAAAGCTGTCCGAGGCCCAGATCCGGGAGCGGGTGGAGGAGATGCTGCGGCTGATCAACCTGACGGGCTATGAAAAGTCCGCCATCAGCCGCCTGTCCGGCGGCGAGCAGCAGCGGGTGGCCATCGCCCGCGCCCTGGTGAACCACCCCCGGGTGCTTTTGCTGGACGAGCCGCTGTCCGCCCTGGACCTGAAGCTCCGCAAGGAGATGCAGCGGGAGCTGAAGGCCATCCAGCAGCGGGTGGGCATCACCTTTGTCTTTGTCACCCACGACCAGGAGGAGGCCCTCACCATGTCCGACACGGTGGTGGTGATGAACAAGGGCTCCATCCAGCAGATCGGCACCCCCACCGACATCTACAACGAACCCAAAAACGCCTTTGTGGCCGACTTTATCGGCGAGTCCAACATTCTGGACGGCGTCATGCTGGCGGACCGGAAGGTCCGCTTCTCCGGCCACACCTTTGACTGCGTGGACGGCGGCTTCGGCGAAAAGGAGCCGGTGGACGTGGTTGTCCGCCCCGAGGACGTGGACATCGTGGCTCCGGAAAAGGGCATGCTCCGGGGCAATGTGAGCACCGTGACCTTTATGGGCGTCCATTACGAGATCATCGTGGACATCAACGGCTTCAAGTGGATGATCCAGACCACCGATTTCGTGGCGGAAGGCTCCCACATCGGCCTGTATATCGAGCCGGACGCCATCCATATCATGAAAAAATCCGAATACTCCGGCCTGTACGGCGACTACTCCCTGGACATCGACCCCGAAGCCGTCCCGGCGGAAAGCGAGCGGGCGGAATGACCGGCCGCGGAAAAGGCCGCAGGGGCCTGACGCTGGAAAACCTGCTGCTGACGCCCTATTCCGTGTGGGCCGCGCTGTTCATTCTGGTGCCGCTGGCGTTCGTCGCCTATTACGCTTTTACCGACAACCAGTTCCGCTTCACCCTGGACAATGTGGTCAAGTTCTTTACCGCCACCTCCAGCGTGACCAACGAGGCCGGCCAGAGCCAGGAGGTCCACACCTATCTGCTGATCTTCTGGCGGTCGCTGAAGCTGGCAGTCATCTCCACCGTCATCTGCCTGCTGATGGGCTATCCCATGGCCTATATCATCGCCCGGGCCGCCCCCCGCGCCCAGAAGACCATGGTCACCCTGATCATGATCCCCATGTGGATGAACTTCCTCATCCGCACCTATGCCTGGATGACCATTCTGCAGGATACCGGCATCTTCAACGGACTGCTGGACCTGGTGGGTCTGGGGCCGGTGCACATCATCGGCACCGAGGCCGCCGTGGTGGTGGGCATGGTCTATGACTATTTTCCCTATATGATCATGCCCATTTATTCGGTGATGGCTAAAATGGACAACCGGCTGCTGGAGGCAGCCCAGGATCTGGGCTGCAGCAATCTGCAGGTCCTGCGCCGGGTGGTGTGGCCGCTGAGCCTGCCAGGGGTGTTCTCCGGCATCAGCATGGTGCTCATCCCCTCCATCAGCACCTTCTATATTTCTCAAAAGCTGGGCAACGGCAAGTTCTTCCTCATCGGTGACGCCATCGAGGGGCAGTATGTGGCCAACAACCTGCACTTTGCCGCCGCCATTGCCTTTATCATGATGATCATCCTGCTGGCCGGCATGGCGCTGATGCGCCGTCTGGCTGACCGGCATATGCGGGGAGGTATGTGATATGAAGCGCGCATCCAAGCTCTATACCGCCCTGATTTTTCTCTTTCTGTTCGCGCCCATCGCCATTCTGCTGCTGTTCTCCTTCAACGAGACCAAAAGCCTGTCGGTGTTTTCCGGCTTCTCGCTGAAATGGTACCGGGAGCTGTTCCGGGACGGAGACACCCTGGAATCCCTGAAAAACACCCTGATCCTGGCCTGCTCCTCCTCGGTGATCGCCACGGTCATGGGCACCGCCGCCGCGGTGGGCATCGACAAGCTGCGCAGCAAATACGCCCGGGCCGCCATCAACACCGTCACCAACATCCCCATGACCAACCCGGACATCATCACCGGCATCTCGCTGATGCTGATGTTCGTGTTCATCGGCGGACGGCTGGGGCTTTCCTCCAGCCTGAGCTTCTGGACCATGCTGATGTCCCACGTGACCTTCTGCCTGCCCTATGTGATCCTGCAGGTGCTGCCCAAACTGCGCCAGATGGACCCGGCGCTGCCGGAGGCGGCCATGGACCTGGGCTGCACCCCCATGCAGGCCTTTTTCAAGGCGGAGCTGCCGGAGATCCTGCCCGGCATCGTCACCGGCCTCATCATGGCCTTCACCCTTTCGCTGGATGACTTCGTCATCAGCTATTTTACCCAGGGCAACGGCTTCCAGACCCTGCCCATCCGCATCTACAGCATGACCAAAAAGACGGTCACGCCCAAGATGTACGCCCTGTCCACCATTATTTTCTTTGTCATTCTGGCGCTGCTGCTGCTGTCCAATCTGCAGGATGAGCGGGCTGACAACCGCCTGCGCCAGTCTAAACACAACGAACGGAGGTAATGACTTTCATGAAAAAAATCGCGACCCTGCTGCTGTGCGCCCTTGTACTGGGCTGTTTTGCCCTGCTGTCCGGCTGCGGCGGCGAAACGCTGACGTTGAACGTTTACAACTGGGGAGAATATATCTCCGACGGTTCCGAGGACAGCATGGATGTTGTCTCGGAGTTCGAGCGCTGGTACGAGGAGACCTACGGTGTCAAGGTCAAGGTCAACTACGACACCTATGACAGCAACGAGACCATGTATTCCAAGCTGTCCAGCGGCGCCGTCAGCTATGACCTGGTGATCCCCTCTGACTACATGATCGCCCGTATGCGGGAGGAGGATATGCTCCTGCCCCTGAACTTTGACAACATCCCCAATTACCAGTATATCGCCGACAGCTTCCGGGGCCTGTATTACGATCCCGAGAACACCTATACCGTCCCCTATACCTACGGCGTGGTGGGCATCATCTACAACGCCAATGTGGTGGACGAGTCAGACACCGGCAGCTGGGACCTGATGTGGAATGAAGCATACAGCGGCCAGATCCTGCAGTTCAACAACTCCCGCGACGCCTTCGGCACCGCCATGTACAAGCTGGGGCTGGACGTGAACACCACCGACCGTGCGGTGTGGGAGCAGGCCCAGGCCGAGCTTTTGCGCCAGAACCCCCTGCTGAAGGGCAAGGTCATGGATGAGATCTACAACATGATGGCCTCCGGCGAGGCCGCCGTGGGCACCTATTACGCCGGCGACTACTTCACCATGGTGGACAACCAGGCCGACAACGTGGACCTGCAGTTCTATTATCCCGAGCGCACCAACTACTTTGTGGATGCCATGTGCATCCCCTCCTGCTGCAAGAACAAGGAGCTGGCCGAGTGCTTCATCAACTTTATGCTCAGCCGCGAGGTGGCCATCGCCAACGCCGAGTATATCTGGTACGCCTCTCCCAACGCCCTGGTCTATGAGGACGCTGCCTATCAGGAGGACATGGGCGAGGACGCCATGGCCATCCTGTATCCCGACATTGAGAGCTTCCGGGATAATTACAACCGCTACGCCTTCCGCAGCCTGGACGCCGAGACGCTGGCGCTTGTAAACACCCTGTGGGAGGAAGTCAAGCTGAACTGACCGGCCGCGGGGCGCCGGCGACGGAAACGCCGGTCTTCTTCTGAACCAAACACGCCATATCCAGCCATCACGGCTGCGTATGGCGTGTTTTTCTCCATATGGATACCGTGAAGAAGCTCCCGGCGAAAGGCCCGCGGAACATTCTTCCCGGCGCTCCCGGACTTTTCCGGTGGCATTTTATTCCGTCAGCGCCTGCCTGAGCTGCGCCCGGGCCTTTTTTTCCATGCGGCTCACCTGCACCTGGGTCAGCCCCAGGATGACGGCGATGCGCTGCTGGGTCAGGTCCCGCATATACCGCAGCAGGATCACCTGGCGCAGCAGCGGCTCCAGCCGGTCGATGGCCTCCCGCAGGGCCAGGGTTTCCACCAGGGCGCCCTCCTCCCGGCGGTCGGACAGGATGTCCCCCAGGGTGCGGTCCTGCCCCGGGAGGGCGGCGTCCAGGGAATCGGTGTCCCGTGGGGCCTGCAGGGCCTCCAGCACCTCCTCCGGCTGCAGGCCCGTTTCCCGGCACAGGTCCGACAGCCGTGGGCTATGCCCGGTCTCCCGCTCCAGCCGCGTCTGGACCTGCCGCAGGGCAAAGGCCCGCTCCCGCAGGGTGCGGCTGACCTTTACCGGCCCGTCGTCCCGGAGAAAGCGGCGCATCTCTCCCGCGATCTTGGGCACGGCGTATGTAGAAAATGCCACCGGCTGGCTCAGGTCAAAGCCCCGGATGGCCTTCATCAGGCCGATGCAGCCCAGCTGGAACAGATCCTCCGGCTCGCAGCCCCGGCCGAAAAACCGCCGGGCCACGCTCCACACCAGGGCGCTGTTTTCCGCCAGCAGCCGGTCCATGGCGGGCTTGTCCCCGGCCTGTGCCTGCAGAAGGTCCCGCCGCAGTTCTTCCTTCATGCCTCCTGCCGGGGCTGGAGGAGCTTCTGCAGGGTGACCACGGTGCCCCGCCCCGGCCGGGAGCGGACGGTCATGCCGTCCATGAAGCTCTCCATGATGGTGAAGCCCATGCCCGAGCGCTCTGCGCCGCCGGTGGTGAACATGGGTTCCCGGGCCTGTTTGATGTCCGCGATGCCGCAGCCCTGGTCCCGGATGATGATCTCTGCGGCGGCGGGGGCGTACAGCCGCACCGTCATGGTGATGGTGCCCAGGGTGTCCCGGTAGCCGTGGACGATGGCGTTGGTCACCGCCTCGGAAACGGCGGTCTTGATGTCATAGACCTGCTCCACCGTGGGGTCCAGCTGGGCGATAAAGGCGGCGGCCGCCGCCCGGGCGAAGCTTTCGTTGGTGCTGCGGCTGAGAAACCGCAGGGTCACCTCGTTGATGCGGTCTTTTTTCAGCAGTTTCATGGGTGTTCCCTCCTAACCAATGTCCACCAGCCGGTGGATGCCGGCGGTGACCAGCACTTTTTTCGCCTGGGGCGGCGTGTTGACCACCGCCAGGCTGCCGCCGCAGTCGGCGCACCTGCGGGCCGTCTGCACCACCACGGCGATGCCCGAGCTGTCCATGAACTCCAGCCCCGACAGGTCCAGCTCCAGCCGCGAGGGCAGATGGTCCTCCACCAGGGCCGAGAGCCGTGCCATCAGCCGGATGGCCTCGTGGTGGCCCAGTTCACCCTCCAGCCACACCCGGAGGGTGCCCTCCCGGGTCTGATACCGCATATCCATGGCAATGGATGCCCCCTTTTTGTACAAAATAAGACCGTGTACGGCTTGTACACGGTCTTATTCTAACCAGTTTATGCTGTTTTTTCTGTCATTATGCGTCGGTAAAGCCTTTTTTTGCCCCTTCCAGCAGATACATGGAGCCGCAAGCCACCAAAACATCCCCGGGCCGGGCCAGCTGAAGGGCCAGCCTGGCCCCGTCCTCCGGGTCGTCACAGGCGTAGACCTCTGCACAGTGGGCGTGGGCAAACTCCGCCAGCTCCTCCGCGGGCAGGGACAGTTCGCTTTCGTCCGGCCGCACGGCGATGAATGCCCGGCAGCGGCAGGCCAGCTGGGGCACCGCGTGCCGCCAGTCCTTCCGCGCCATCATGCCCACCACGCCGATCAGCGGACGGCCGGGATAGAGGCTGTCCAGCGCGGCGCACAGGGCGTCCATCTTTCCGGGGTTGTGGGCGCCGTCCAGGATGCATTTGGGCTCCTTCCGCACCACCTGCAGCCGCCCGGCGATGGAAGCGGCTTCCAGTCCCCGGCAGACGGCGCTTTCCGGCAGGTCAAAGCCCTCCGCCCGCAGCTGCTCCACAACGGACAGCACGGTGAGGGCATTGTACACCTGGTGCCCTCCCGGCAGAGCGATGCGGTATTCCCGTCCGCCGTAGCGGAAGCGGGAGCCGGCGTCATCCGCCTCCAGCACCTCCAGCCGGGCTTTGTCCGCCACGGCCAGGGGGACCTCCAGCCTCCGGCAGGTGTCCCGGAGTACTGTCTCCGCTTCGGGATGCAGGCCGCAGTACCCCGCGGCCCGGCAGCCGGGCTTGATGATGCCGCACTTCTGCACGGCGATGTCATGGATGGTGTTCCCCAGGATGTTGGTGTGCTCCAGAGAGACGGCGGTGAGGACGGCGCAGGCCGGCGGCGGGATCACATTGGTGCAGTCCAGCAGACCGCCGATGCCCACCTCGAACACCACGAAGTCCACCCGGCACCGGGCGTATACCATAAGCGCCAGGGCGGTGACGGTCTCGAACTCGGTGCACTCCTGGCCTTCGGCCTTCATTTCGTCCAGGACCGGAATGAGCTGTTCCAGCACGGCGCACATCAGCTCCCGGTCCACCAGCGCTCCGTTGACCTGGATGCGCTCCCGGAAATCAAAGACATAGGGGGATACAAACAGTCCGGTTTTGTACCCGGCGTGGCGCAGCACGCTTTCACACATGGCGGCGGTGCTGCCCTTTCCGTTGGAGCCGGCGATGTGGACGAAGGGGCACTGCCGTTCCGGATGGCCCAGCTTTTCCATCAGCCGCTCCATCCGTCCCAGTCCCTTTCGGGTGCCCAGATGGATGCGGCTGTGGATATATTCCAGCGCTTGCTCGTAGGTCATGTTCTCAGCCCAGAGCCTTCAGGTTGTCCTGCAGTTTGGCCGCCATCTGGCGGTATTTCTCCAGCTTCTCCTTTTCGGCGTTGACCACCGCCTCCGGCGCGCGGGAGACAAAGCTCTCGTTCTTCAGCTTGCCCTCGGTGCGGGTGACCATGTTCAAAGCGTTGTCCAGCTCCTTCTGCAGGCGCTCCCGCTCCTTGTCCAGATCCACCAGCTCGCTGAGGGGCATATAGATCTGGGCCGCCTGGGTGACGCAGGTGACCATGCCGGAAACATCGGCAGGGGCCTGCTGCTGAACGGTGACCTGGCTGGCCCAGGCCAGACGCTTCATAAAGGGCTCCGCCTGGGCGAACAGGGCGGGCTTCTGGGTGGCGATGATAAGGGCCGCCTTTTTGGAGGGGGGCACGTTCATCTCGCTGCGGCGGTTGCGCACGGCGCGGATGGCGGCCATGATCTCCTCCATCTCCTGCTCCTCGGCGGGGAAGTACAGGCGCTCGTCCGCCTCGGGCCACTTGGACACCATGACGGAGGGGCCTTCGTGGGGCAGGGCCTGCCAGATCTCCTCGGTGATGAAGGGCATGAAGGGATGCAGCAGCTGCAGAGTGCCCGACAGCACGTGGCCCAGTACCCGCTGGGCCCGGCGGGAGGCTTCCTTGTCCTCTCCGGTGAGGCGGGTCTTGCACAGTTCGATATACCAGTCGCAGAAGTTGTCCCAGATGAAGGAATAGAGTTTGTCCGCGGCGATGCCCAGCTCGTAGCGGTCGATGTTCTCGGTGACTTCCTTCACCAGGGTGTTGTACCGGCTCAGGATCCACTTATCCTCCAGATCCAGCTGCCGGGGCAGGTCAAAGTCCTCCACCTCCAGATTCATCAGCAGGAAGCGGGAAGCGTTCCAGATCTTGTTGCAGAAGTTGCGGTTGGCCTCCACCCGCTCGTAATAGAACCGGGTGTCGTTGCCGGGGGCGATGCCGGTGCTCAGGGTGAAGCGCAGGGCATCGGCGCCGTATTTGTCGATGACCTCCATGGGGTCGATGCCGTTGCCCAGGGATTTGGACATCTTGCGGCCCTTGTCATCCCGGACGATGCCGTGGATGAACACATCCTTGAAGGGGATCTGCTTCATCTGCTCCATGCCGGAGAAGATCATCCGGGCCACCCAGAAGAAGATGATGTCATAGCCGGTGACCAGCACGGAGGTGGGATAGAAATACTCCAGCTCGGGGGTCTTGTCCGGCCAGCCCATGGTGGAGAAGGGCCACAGGGCGGAGCTGAACCAGGTGTCCAGCACATCCTCGTCCTGGCGCACATGGGTGGAGCCGCACTTGGGACAGACGGTGACGGTCTCCTTGCTGACGGTCATCTCGCCGCAGTCATCGCAGTAATAGGCGGGGATCTGGTGGCCCCACCACAGCTGGCGGGAGATGCACCAGTCATGGACGTTCTCCATCCAGTTGGTATAGGTCTTGGTGAACCGCTCGGGGACAAAGCGGATGTCGCCGTCATAGGCCACCCGGAGGGCTTCCTTGGCCAGGGGGGCCATCTTCACGAACCACTGGGCAGAGATCAGCGGCTCCACATCGTTGTGGCAGCGGTAGCAGGTGCCCACGTTGTGGCTGTAATCCTCGGTCTTGACCAGATAGCCCTGCTCCTCCAGATCTTTGACGATGGACTTGCGGCACTCGTAACGGTCCATGCCCTGGTAGGGGCCGCCGTTTTCGTTGATGGTGCCGTCGTCAGCGATGCAGCGGATGACCTCCAGATTGTGCCGCAGGCCCACCTCGAAGTCGTTGGGGTCGTGGGCGGGGGTCATCTTCACCGCGCCGGTGCCGAAGCCCAGCTCCACGTAATCGTCGGCCACGATGGGGATCTCCCGGTTCATGATGGGCAGGATGCAGGTCTTGCCCACCAGATGCTTGAACCGCTCATCCTCGGGGTTGACGGCCACGCCGGTATCGCCCATCATGGTCTCGGGGCGGGTGGTGGCCACCACCAGGTCGCCGGGGCCGTCGGGGGGGGGGTAGCGGATATACCACAGGTGGCCGGGCTTGTCGGTGTATTCCACCTCGGCGTCGGACAGGGCGGTGGTGCAGTGGGGGCACCAGTTGATGATGCGGCTGCCCTTGTAGATATAGCCCTTCTGATACAGGTCGATGAAGACCTCCTTAACGGCCTTGGAGCAGCCCTCGTCCATGGTAAAGCGCAGCCGCCGCCAGTCGCAGGAGCAGCCCATGGAGTGCATCTGCTTGACGATGCGGGATCCGTACTGCTCCTTCCACTGCCAGACCCGTTCCAGGAACTTTTCCCGGCCCAGGTCGTAGCGGGTCAGGCCCTCTTTGCGGAGCTGCTCCTCCACCTTGATCTGGGTGGCGATGCCGGCGTGGTCGGTGCCGGGCATCCACAGGGCGGCATAGCCCTGCATCCGCTTGGTGCGGATCAGGATGTCCTGCAGGGTGTCGTCAAAGGCGTGGCCCATGTGGAGCTGGCCGGTGACGTTGGGGGGCGGCAGCACGATGGAATAGGGCTTTTTGTTTTTGTCCACCTCGGCGTTGAAGAAGCCGCCGTCCAGCCAGAACTGGTACAGCCGGCTCTCAGAGGCCTTGGGGTCATAGGTCTTGGGCAATTCCTTGCGAATGCTCATAGGGGTATCTCCTCCTATTATATTTAATAGCTTTCTCATTTTAACAAGCGTTTCGGTATTTTCGGGGCGGAAACCGGCCTCAAAACATAAAAAAACCGCAGCGAAAACACATTCGCTACGGGACGGGGAACGCTCCCCGCGGTACCACCCATATTCGCCCTTTTGGGGCGCGCTCCGGCCGCTGTCACGGCCTGCTCCTTAACGCGGAAGACGGCGGGACTTACTGCCTTTCGGCCCCGCGGCTCCGGGACGACCTTCTCCTGCGGCTTCACGGGCGCTTACACCGGCCGCGCCCTCTCTTTGCATCCGCAGCAGGATACTCCTGCCCATCATTGCCATTTGGCATCATTATAGTATCGGCCGGGGCGTTTGTCAACATTTTTCCGCGGTCTTCCCCATGCCCCTTGACAAAGGGGGCATGGGCCGTTATAATAGTATAGCATTTAGATCCGGGTGTAGCGCAGCTGGTAGCGCGCTTGGTTCGGGACCAAGAGGCCGTGGGTTCAAATCCCGTCACTCGGACCAAAAATCCCGAATGCGCCGGCGTTCGGGATTTTTCTTTTTCCGCCTTTCACCCGCCGCTCTCCGCCTGACTTTTTCCGGCGTCCGCGAGCGGAGCCGGACGGATGCTTTTGGAGCAAACCATGCAGCAGCCGTTTCCCCGGGGGCGGCTGTTTTTCGTTGGCAGACCCGCGCTTTATGGCATCCGTTTCCGCGGGTGCTTTTTCTTTGTGGGGCTGTATTTTTCTGCTTTATCCCTTTAAAGTTTTAATTCATTTTATGAATAATATACATCCTTCGTTGTTTTGTGCAAAAAACGGTCCTCATTTTTGTAAATGTTGCAATCATTTCCGTATTATCGAAAATTGGCGGACTTTTCATCTATCAGAAATTTCTCTCTCCGCTTGATTTTTACTTGCAATATATTGGAATTTCATCTATAATGTAATGGAGTTGTTATGCATATTATGCATAAACAGGCCATCACCCAAAACGGAGCCGGATCACCCATGTCGAATCAAACTGAAAAGCGGCCCGGGGGCCGCAGGGCTTACCTCAATGATTTTCACCAGACCCTCAGCGGAGAGTTCGTTTACGAGGGCGCCCTTTACACCTTTGAGGGCACTCCGCGCCAGCGCTGGATGCTGTACCTGCGTCTGGCGGCGCTGGGACTTGTGATGTCCGCCGCCGGCGTGGTCTGCGGCTGCATCTATGCCCCCGGGACCCTGAACTGCTTTTATATTCTCATTCCTTATATCATCTCGCTGATGGCCAGCGTCTCCCTGCTGTGGGGCCTGGCGCGGCTGGCCTGGGCCGGTTCGCCCCTGCGGGCCTATATTTACCAGGCCACCATGGACCAGTTTCCCGTCCGCACCACCCTGGCCGCCATTGCCTCGGGCGCGGCCATCGTGGGAGAGGTGGTCTATGTCTGCCTGCACGGCGCCGGAGAGCTGGCGGCGGGCATGGCCGTTTTTCTGCTGTGCCAGGGCCTGGTCCTGGCCGGGGCGCTGCTCTGGCGGCGGCTCACCGAAAATTCCTGCTGGGTCAAGAGCGAAGGACCCAAGCCTCAGGAGTAAACCAATATTTTCCAAAAGGGGCGCGCCCCTTTTGCGGCCTGCGGAGCAGGCCGCCCCAACAAACCTGTGAACTATGGCCACGGATCACCGGGCCATTGATATAGTTCAAAATTTTAAAGGAGGATTCTATCTCATGAAAAGAAGCACCAAAATTCTTGCTCTGCTTCTGGCGATGGCTATGTGCATCGGTATGTTGGCCGGCTGCGGCGACAACAATGCCAACACCGATCCCAATGCCGGACAGAACACCGAGCAGAACAACGAGCAAAACAACCAGCAGCCTGAACAGCCTGCCAATGACACCCCCCTGGTGGTTGGCTACGCTCCCTTCAGCAGCAAGTTCTCTCCCTTCTTTGCTGCCACGGCCTATGACCAGGACGTCCAGGCCATGACCCAGGTCGGCCTGCTGACCTCTGACCGCACCGGCGCCATCATTCTGAAGGGCATCGAGGGCGAGACCAAGAACTACAACGGCACCGACTACACCTATTACGGCATCGCTGATCTGGAGATCACCGAGAATGCCGACGGCACCGTGTACTACGACTTCGTCCTGCGTGACGACGTGAAGTTCTCTGACGGCCACGTGCTGGATGTGGATGACGTCATCTTCTCCATGTACGTTCTGTGCGATCCCACCTATGACGGTTCTTCCACCCTGTATGCCCAGCCCATCCTGGGTCTGGAGGAGTACCGTTCCGGTATGGAATCCCGCATGAACCTGATCCTGGCCACCGAGCGTGCCGGCTACACCGCCACCGACTACTTCACCGAGGATCAGTACAACACCTTCTGGGCCGCTTTTGACGCCGCCGGCGAAAAGTTCGTCCAGGAGATCGTTGACTACTGCGCCGCTTACGGCGCCACCGACGTTGCTTCCGCCGCCTCCCTGTGGGGCTATGGCGACGCCGGCTTCACCGCCGAGTCCACCCCCGCCGACTGGTTCCAGGTCCTGGTGGATACCTACGGCTATGACCTGTCCGACAACGGCATCAACTACGAGACCGCCGGCACCTCCATCTCTTCCTTCATCGCTGAAGAGCTGGGCGACGCTGTGGACCAGTTCACCGCCGGCGTCCAGACCGGTGACTCCGCCGCCAACATCGCCGGCATCCAGAAGACCGGCGACAACTCCCTGCGCGTGACTCTGACCAAGGTCGACGCCACCTCCATCTATCAGCTGGGCGTCACCGTGGCCCCCATGCACTACTACGGCGAAGAGTCCTTGTATGACTATGACAACAACAGCTTCGGCTTTACCAAGGGCGACCTGAGCCATGTCCGCTCCGTCACCACCAAGCCCATGGGCGCCGGCCCCTACAAGTTCATCAAGTTCGACAACGGCGTCGTCAACTTCGAGGCCAACGAGAACTACTATCTGGGCTGCCCCAAGACCAAGTACGTCAACTTCCTGGAGACTCAGGAAGCTGATAAGCTGAACGGCGTTATCACCGGCACCATTGATATCACCGATCCCTCCTTCGATAAGGACGCTGTGGCTGCCATCGAAGAGGCCAACGGCGGCACTCTGAACGGCGACAAGGTCACCGTCAACACCGTTGACAACCTGGGCTACGGCTACATCGGCATCTCCGCCGACAACGTCCGCGTGGGCGATGAGAGCGGCTCCGAGGCCTCCAAGAATCTGCGCAAGGCCTTTGCCACCGTCTTCTCCGTCTACCGTGACGTGTCTGTGGACTCCTACTACGGCGAGCGCGCCTCCGTCATCAACTACCCCATCTCCAACACCTCCTGGGCTGCTCCCCAGTCCACCGACGACGGCTATGAGGTCGCCTTCTCCAAGGACGTCAACGGCCAGCCCATCTACACCTCCGGCATGTCCGCCGAGGAAAAGTATGACGCCGCTCTGAAGGCCGCTCTGGGCTTCTTTGAGGCTGCCGGCTACACCGTCGCCGACGGCAAGCTGACCGCCGCTCCCGCCGGCGCCGCTCTGGAATATGAGCTGCAGATCCCCGGCGACGGCGCCGGTGAACACCCCGTGTTCATGACCGTCACCATGGCTTCCGAGGCTCTGAAGTCCATCGGCATGAACCTGATCGTCACCGACCTGGCCAACTCCTCTGACCTGTGGACCGGTCTGGATGCCCAGCAGGTCGATATGTGGGCCGCCGCCTGGGGCGCCACCGTCGATCCCGATATGTTCCAGATCTATCACAGCTCCAACAGAGTGGGCCTGCCCGGCGCCACCGGCTCCAACCACTACCGCATTGCCGATGATGAGCTGGACCAGCTGATCATGGAAGCCCGCGCCTCCACCGACCAGGCTTACCGCAAGCCCATGTACAAGGAGTGCCTGGACATCGTTCTGGATTGGGCTGTTGAGATCCCCACCTATCAGCGTCAGAACGCCATCATCTTCGCCACGCAGCGTGTGAATATGGACACTGTCACTCCCGACATCACCACCTTCTACGGCTGGATGGCTGAGATCCAGAATCTGGAGATGCGGTAAGCTTCGGCTTTCCTACTCCGTTCCATTGAACCTTTTTGCTCATCCTGCGGCCTTCGGGCCGCAGGATGAGCGTTCCATACTGCATATCAAGTAACGGTTTCACCGGTTGCGAAGGGAACCGCTGCTTGATATGCAGTGGGGGCTTTTTCGGCGGTTTACGCCGGGACATCTTCCCGTGCATATCACTTAAATACTATAGAAACGGAGGGTAAATCGTGCCAAAATACATTCTAAAACGCGTTCTGCAATCTATTTTGATCCTGTTTTTGGTTGGTTTGATCATCTACGGACTGCTCCGCTGCCTGCCTACCTCTTACATTGAAAATATGGCCCGTCAGCTGTCCACCCAGCCCGGCTCCAAGAGCTTTGAGGAATGGATGGCCCAGCTGGAGGGCGCCTACGGCCTGGACAAGGGCATTGTGGCCGGCTATTTCGGCTGGCTGAAAAACGCCGTCACCCTGAACTTCGGTGACAGCTGGGTGTGGACCATGCCTGTTCTGGAAAAGTTCCAGAAAACCATCGGCATCTCCTTTGTGATGGGCGCCATCTCCTTTGTCCTGGAGCTGATCATCGCGATCCCCCTGGGCATCATCGCCGCTACCAGGCAGTATTCCCGCACCGACTACACCATCAGCGTGGTGGCTCTGGCCGGCATCTCGCTGCCCACCTTCTTTTTCGCCTCCCTGCTGAAGCTGGTATTCTCCGTAAAGCTGGGCTGGTTCGACCTGTACGGCCTCACCGGCCGCAACTTTGAACAGCTGAGCCAGTGGGGCCAGTTCTGGGATATGGCCGAGCACCTGGTCATGCCCGTGCTGACGCTGACCGTTTTGAGCATCGGCGGTCTGATGCGCTATACCCGTACCAATATGCTGGAAGTGCTCAACGCCGACTATATCCGCACCGCCCGGGCCAAGGGTCTCAGCGAGCGCAAGGTCATCTACCACCATGCCTTCCGCAACACACTGATCCCCATCGTCACCCTGGTGGGCGGCTCTTTGCCCGGCCTGTTTTCCGGCGCGCTGATCACCGAGACGCTGTTCGGCATCCCGGGCATCGGCTACGCCTCCTATCATTCCATGGTGGGCGGCGACATTCCCTTCTCCATGTTCTACCTCATCTTCCTGTCGGTGCTGACGCTGGCCGGCAACCTGCTCTCTGACCTTCTGTACGCCGTGGTCGACCCGCGGGTACGCATCGCTTAAGAAAGGAGAGTACGAATTATGCGTGATAATATGGACGATCTGAAAGATAAGAACGCTCTGGACGCCGCCAGCCCGGCCGCCAACGCGGACACCGCCGGCCCCAGCCAGAACGAGCCCCAGTACTCCCTGAACGACGACCGCCGCGTCAAGGTCCTGTCCCCCGGCGCCATGGTCGCAAAGCGCTTTTTCCGCAACGGCGTGGCCGTGTTCGGCATGGTCGTTTTGATCTTTATGTTCGTGTTCTCCTTCATCGGCGGCATCATCAGCCCCTATGCCCAGGATGAAAAGTTCTTCACCACGGAATACCAGCTGAAGGAGTACGCCGGCGTCAGCCGCAACGAGGAGTTCCGCTTTGCCGCGGCCGACGGTCAGGATTTCGGCGGCGCGGTCCAGGCAAAGGTCATTCTGGCTGTGAGCCAGAATGCCTCCAGCTTCCAGTACCGTGACGCCACCTACACCGTGACGGAGGAAGGCCGGAACTTTTACAGCGTCTCCCTGGGCGACACCGTCATCGGCATCGCCTTTAAGGACATCGTCAGCATGAGCACCGAGGGCGCTGCTGTGTCCTTTGACTTCCGCTTCAACGCGCTGAAGGCTTATACCAATGATGAGTCCTCCTTCCAGGCGGACGGCAAGACCTATCACCTGGATTCCGACGGCGTCATGTCCGAAGGCGGCAGCGAGGTGGGCTTCATCAGCCAGTATGTGGTGCAGTCCGTCATGCCCGACGTTTTCCTGACCCGCGACTTCAAGGAAAAGGTCGTGGAGGCCGTGGAGTCCGGCACCAGCGAGTTTATCTACACCTCCGAAGAGGGCGAGCACGAATACGTCATCTCCTATGACCCCGCCGCAAAGGTGTGGTCCGTCCGTCAGGAGACCGAGACCTATGTGTTCGACACCTATTCCTCCCCCTCCAAAAAGCACTGGCTGGGCACCGATAAAAACGGCATGGATATGCTGACCCGCCTGATGTACGGCGGCCGCGTGTCTCTGGTCATCGGCTTCATCGTGGTGGCCATTTCGGCCTTCCTGGGCGTCATCATGGGCGGTATCTCCGGCTACTTCGGCGGCTGGGTGGATAACCTCATCATGCGCATCGTGGACGTGTTCTACTGTATCCCCTCCACGCCCATTCTGATCATTTTGGGTTCTACCATGGACGCCATGCGTGTGGACCCCACCATCCGTATGCTTTATCTGATGCTGATCCTGGGCTTTTTAGGCTGGGCTGGCATCGCCCGTCTGGTCCGCGGCCAGATCCTGTCCCTCCGCGAGCAGGAGTTCATGACCGCCACCGAGGCCTGCGGCATCAGCGTTTCCCGCCGGATCTTCCGCCACCTGATCCCCAACGTCATTCCCCAGCTGATCGTTACCTGCACCATGAGCCTGGGCTCCACCATCCTGACCGAGGCGACTCTGTCCTTCCTGGGTCTGGGCGTGAAGTTCCCCTTCGCTTCCTGGGGCAACATCATCAACGATGTCAATAACACCCACGTGCTGACGACCTACTGGTTCATCTGGATCCCCGCCGGTGTGCTGCTGCTGCTGACGGTTCTTGCCTTCAACCTCGTCGGCGACGGTCTGCGCGACGCGTTTGACCCGAAGATGAAGCGCTAAGAAAGGAGGGGCTTTGAATGGCTAAGAAGCAAAACGACGGCTATCTGTCCGCGAAGGAATCCCGCCGCATTACGAAAGAAAACCGCAGGATCACCAACGCTTTGGAAAAACAGCATAAACGCAAGAATGTTCCCGAAAGCGAGTACCTGACCACAATGCAGGACCCCGGCAACGTGCTGGAGGTTGAGAATCTGCATACCTACTTTTTTACCGACGTCGGTACGGTACATTCCGTAGACGGCATTTCTTTCAACGTCCCTGTCGGCAAGACGGTCGGCGTGGTGGGGGAATCCGGCTGCGGTAAATCGGTGACGAGCCTTTCGATCATGCAGCTTCTCCAGCGCCCGCAGGGGCAGGTTGTCAAAGGCGAGATCCGCCTGAATCTCGGCGATAAGGCCTACGACGTCACCAAGGCGCCGGATGTTGTTATGCAGCATCTGCGCGGCAATTTTATCTCCATGATCTTTCAGGAGCCGATG
>JAQXOO010000021.1 GCA_029099685.1 Clostridia bacterium | reverse complement strand
AAGGCCGGTACTTCTGCTGCAGAACAATACCGGCAATTTCTTTTGCCCTACGTTGATCGTGGCTCCCATCACCACCCGCGTGTGGAAGAAGCGTAATCAGCCCACCCACTGCCGAATTGAGGATGTGGAATGCCTGAATGGCGATTCCATGGTCCTTTTGGAGCAGATCAGGACCATCGACAAGCGTCGTGTCAAAAAGTACATGGGCAGGCTGGACAAGCTCCAGATGAGAAAGGTCGATGATTGTATCGAAGTCAGCCTCGGACTGCATATTTCCGAAGACATCGAGGCTCCGTGAGCGAGGAGATTAGATATCATGTCAAACAGAGAAATGTATAATTCGTCCGGCTGTCTGGATATGACAGCGTATATCGCAATTAGAAATATTGAGAAGCACGCGAGGAAACAGCGGCTCAAAAATAGTAATGCACGACATCTGCATAATCGAAGGGGAAATGGAAATAATATCCTTGAAAGGCGGTGCAATCATGATAGATAACACCCATAACCATAATGATTTGCTTGCTTCTCTGGTCGATATTCGTGATGTGCGGATTGATCGCTCTCTGCCGATGGAGGAAAGGGTGAAATCCTATGTGGAGCAAGTCAAGAATCCATATATGTTCAAGGTCGGTAATACTGTCGTGCGCGTATCATACGCCGACACAAATAAGACCATGAATGACAATTTCGTGAACATGATTTCGGCCATGTGATGGAAAACATTACATGGCCTTATTCATCTCGGCAAACTGGATTTCTGCACCAGACCATGATAGAATAACAACGGACAAAATCAGCGGAACTCCGGTTGTTTGTGAGACTCTGATCTCAAAAATAATGGGAGTGGCGCAACTATGATAAATTTACACAACAAGACTTACCGTGCCGCCATCTACCTCAGGTTATCTCAGGAAGATGGCGACATTTCTGTTTCTGACAAAAACGAGAGTAACAGTATCTCGACCCAGCGTGATCTCATTCATGCCTACTTGCAGAAGCAGCCCGACATTGAGTATGTCACAGAGTTTTGTGATGATGGTTACACCGGAACCAACTTTAATCGTCCTGGCTTTGAGAATATGATGACTGCCGTGCGTGAAAAGCGTGTGGATTGCATCGTGGTCAAAGACCTTTCCCGCTTTGGCCGCGACTATATCGAGTCCGGTAAGTATATTCAAAAAATATTTCCGATGCTCGGTATTCGCTTCATCGCTATCAATGATGGCTATGATTCTGTTGACACTGAAAATCGTTCTAACGATTTCGTCCTTCCGTTCAAGAATCTTATCAACGATTCCTACTGCCGAGACATTTCCATAAAGTCCCGTACCAATTTGGAGGTAAAGCGAAGGAACGGAGAGTTCGTCAATAATTTTGCCGTTTACGGCTATATGCGTTCTCCTGAAGACAAGCACAAGCTGATCGTCGATGAAGAAGCAGCCATGGTCGTGCGGAATATCTTTAACTGGAAGCAGGAAGGCTGGAACGCGCAGCAGATTGCAAACCACTTAAATGGCCTCCATATTCCGTCACCTATGGAGTATAAGAAGAAATGCGGTCATAACTACTGCACAAGTTTTAAGACCAAGACCACAGCACAGTGGAGTGCCGTAGCCGTCCTGCGTATCTTAAAAAACGCAGTTTACACAGGCGTTTTGGAACAGGGTAAGACCACTACCCCCAACTATAAGGTCAAAACAAGAGTCCTAAAAGACGAATCAAAATGGGCACGGGTAGAAAACGCTCACGAAGCCATTATCACTATTGCACAGTTTGAGCTTGTACAGGCCGTTCTTGGCATGGATACTTGCCGAACTGAGAGTAACGAGGAAATCTACCCTTTTTCCGGTATGATCTACTGTGCCGACTGTCATAGCCCGATGGTTCATCGTGCGGCAACCTCGAACGGCAAGAAATACAACTACTATGTGTGCTCCGGCAACAAACATGACAAGAGTAGCTGTACGACCCATAATATCAAGTGCGATTTGGTTGAAGGGGTTATTCTCGCAACCGTGCAGGCTCATATCAGCATGGCAATCAACATCGACGATGCTATGAGTCAGCTTGAATCTCTGGATTGGGAGCAGCGTGAAGTCCGAAAAATCAATGGTCAGCTTGCCGCTCTGGAGCTGGACATTGAAAAATTCAGCCGTGTTAAGCTGGGACTATATGAGGACTTGAAAGAGGGACTGATTTCTAAAGAGGAATATCATTCTTTTAAGGATGATTACGACAGTCGTATCGAATCCATCAAGCGTCAGATCTCCAACCTTATCAGTCAGCGAAACGCCATTGAGGGCGGTCTGACAAGTGCGCAAGGATGGTTCGCACAGTTCCGGCAGTATGAGAACATTAACAAGCTAACCCGTAACACCATTGTTAGCTTGATTGAGCGTATCGAGATCAACGACAACAAGGATATCCATGTAAAGTTCAGACACGCAGATCAATTTGCCACAGCACTTGAATATCTGGATATGCGGAAAAGCCCACAGTGCAAAGTTATTACAATGAAGGAGGCTGGCTGGAATGGCAAGAACATCCCGCAAACAGCAAACATCGCTCAGTCAGTCTCGATCTGAGCAGAGCAAACTCTATAATGTAGCAATCTACGCCCGCTTGTCCGTCGAGGATAACGGAAAGGACTCTGACTCAATTGAAAGCCAGATTGAGTATTTAGAGGACTTCATCGAGGCTGATTCCACCATGCGTAAGGTGGCTGTCTATATTGACAACGGTTTTACCGGCACCAATTTCATGCGCCCCGAATTTAGGCGTATGATCGATGCTGCCCGTATGGGCGACATCAACTGTGTGGTGGTAAAAGATCTGTCCCGCCTTGGCAGAAACTATGTCGAGACCGGCGAGTTTTTGGAAAAGGTTTGTCCGTTCCTCAACTTACGATTTATCGCGGTGAATGACAATTACGATTCCGCAGCTATGTCCAGCAACGACCAACTGGCGGCTTCGCTCTCCAACATTATCAACGATTTCTATGCCAAGGACATTTCCCGAAAGGTCTATTCTGCCTTGAAAACCAAGATGGAGAACGGTGAGTATATCGGTGCGTGGGAAAAGTACGGCTACCTGAAAGACCCAGACAACAAGAACAAGCTGATTGTGAACCCCGAAACAGCTCCTGTCGTGCAGCAGATTTTTCTCTGGAGAAGCGAGGGCATGAGCTATATGGGCATCAACAAAAAGCTGAATGAACTGGGCGTTCTCTCTCCCGGTCAGTACAAAGCAGAACGAGGTATCGTTACCAATAATAATCAGAAGAAACGGAAAATCCTCTGGAACAAGCATATTGTCACCGATATTCTGAAAGATATCACCTATGTCGGCCACATGGCACAGCGAAAAACTACCCAATGCCTGTTTGCGGGCATTCAATACAGCCGAGTTGATGAAAACGAGTGGATAATCGTTCACAACACCCATGAGCCGATTATCAGCCAGGAACTGTTTGATAAGGTGCAGGAGATCAACAACAAAACTGCCGCAACTTCCAGAGCCAACAGTGGCAAGTACGACTATCTTCCCAAGGCTAAGAATATCTACGGTGCGAAGCTCGTGTGTGCAGATTGTGGTGCAAGAATGAAGCTACTACGCTCTATCAGCACAAAAAAAGACAAGGCATATTTCACCTTTAATTGCCCTACCTACGCAGAGCACGGCAAGACCGGATGTTCCAGTAAATCCAAGAGAAAAGCAGACATGGATGAAGCGGTATTCCACGCTATCCGCGCTCAGATGGATGTATTTATGGAAACAGCATCCATCATCAAATCTCTGCTCGCGCAAAAACAGGCTGTCAATAAGGGCGCTTCCCGAAAGCAACGCAAGGCTTCCTTAACCACCAAAATCAAGAATCTTCGTTCCTCGATCTCGAGCCTTTATATTGATATGAAGGATGGGCTCCTGACCGGCGAAGAATATCTGGTGCAAAAAGAAAAGTACCAGGCACAAATGACCGAGCTTGAACATAACCTGGACAGGCTGACTCGTGATGAAAATGAAACGGAAGATCAGCTTATCGGCGCAAAGAAGTGGGCTGCGATTGTAGAGGAGTATTCCGGTGCGACCGAACTGTCCGAGGGTATGCTGAACGCCTGCGTGGAGCTGATTAAGGTTCACACAGACGGTTCACTGGAGATCAAATTCAACTATGCGCAGGAGTTCGTGGAACTTCTGGAAACTACGGAACGCTTGAAGAAGGAGGTGGCATAAATGCCGAAAGCAGTAGCAATCTATTTGAGACTATCCCAAGAGGATATTGATGTTCGGCGTAATGCCGCCAAGGACGAGAGCAATAGTATCTCGGCACAGCGCAGTCTGATAACAAGACACCTCGACCAAACACCCGGACTTGCAGAGCTTCCTCGCTTGGAGTTTTGCGATGACGGATTTTCCGGTACGAACTTTGAACGTCCTGATTTTCAGCGAATGATTGATCTTGCAAAGCAAGGTGAAATAGGCTGTATTGTCGTAAAAGACCTTTCCCGTTTCGGACGTGATTATCTGGAAGTAGGAGACTATCTGGAGCACATCTTTCCGTTTCTGGGCATCCGCTTCAAGTCCATCAATGACCATTACGACAGCCTTAACCACGACGGAAAGACCATCGGTATGGATGTGGCGTTCCGAAATCTCGTCTATGATTATTACAGTAAGGATCTGTCCTCCAAAGTAAAAACAGCAATGCGTTCTAAACAGGAAAAGGGCGGGTATATCTCTTGTTGCACCTACGGCTATAAAACGTCGCCAGAGAATAAGCACAAAATGATTATTGATGAGCCTGCTGCAAAGATTGTCCGTGAGATTTTCGATGCGGTTATTGCGGGTAAGAGCACCAGCGAAATCGCTGCTAATCTAAACGCAAGGGGTATCCCTACGCCCCAAGAATACAAAGGAGTTCGCCGTAAGGAAAAGACCGAACCCCAATGGACACACCCTCGTATCGTTTACACAATTCGCAACATCAAGTACACGGGTGTTATGACCAACCACACGAGAGAAAGCCGCCATATCCGTGATAAGAACCAGCGGCGTGTTCCTATGAGTGAGTGGATCATCCATCCCGACGCTCATGAAGCCATCGTGTCCCGCGAGGAATGGGAGATTGCCAATGAGACCTTGCGACACCCAAAGAAAGTCACCAAGACGGTTCTTGACCAACCTGACAGAGTCTATTACTGTGCCCATTGCGGCAGAAAGCTTCGTAAGACTTACGGTTCGGATCAGTATTACTCTTGTGCATCCGCTTTGTACCAAGACAGTGTGGCTTGTTCATCTATTCGTTTCAAAAGGACGGAAATGGAAGAAGTGCTGATAGAATCTTTGAGGGCACAGATCAATTTCATCAAGCAGACCACGCGCACAAATAAAAAAGAAATGCGTTCCTCAAGTGCCGAGTGCTACAAGGCTATCGGGCAAGTAGAAAAGGAACTGTCTCAGCTCCGAAGCCGCAAAATGGAGCGTTATGAAGCCTATCGTTCAGGCGAGATTAGCCGAGAAGATTTTATACAAATCAAAGAAAGCCTGACCGTGCAGGCCGATGAATTGTCTGCAAAAAAAGAACAGCTTGAAAATGAATATCGTGGTTTGCTCCAAGCTCAAAAAGAAGAAGCTGAATCCAGAACGGAGATCACCCAAGCTGAACAGGTTTTAGAAGACGTGGATGCAGGACTGCGAGATCATCTGTATGAAGCCATTGAGCGTGTCATTGTAACCACCAACGAACAAATTGAAATCAAGTGGGTCTTTGCAGACATCTTCGCTCAGAAGGAAGAAATCTGCTCATTTTGAGCAAAACAGCCCTTTTGCCCCTATTATTACACGAGCACCCCTGATCATCGAGAACGGTTGAGAAGGGTCGGAAACGGTCGAAACCCTTGCTATTTCAATGGTTTTGACCGTCTCCCAAATTTTTTGCCCCTCTCTTGACACGTCGAGACGATCTGGGCCGGGTGGTCATCCCCAAGGAGATCCGCCGCACCCTGAAGATCCGCGAGGGCGAGCCCATGGAAATTTTCACGGAGATCGGCGGCAGCGTTATTTTTAAAAAATACTCCCCCGCCGGGGAGCAGAGCGCCACGGCTTCCAACCTGTGCGAGGCGCTGTACCGCACCTGCGCCCGGCCGGTGGTCATCTGCGACCGGGACAGCGTCATCGCCGCCAGCGGCGCCCTCCGCCGGGAGCTGGACGGAAAGCCCATCTCTCCCGAGCTGGACGCCGCCATGCAGACCCGCCAGGTGCAGCAGCCCCAGCGGGGCATCCCGGTGTCCATGACCGTTCCCGGGGCGGAGGCGGTGATGGTGGCGCCGGTGATCGCCGGGGGCGACCTGTGCGGCTGCGCCGCCCTGTTGGGGCCGGATGCGCCGGTGAGCGACAGCGACGGCAAGCTGCTGCAGGCGGCGGCGCTGTTCTTTGCCCGGCAGATGGAGGGATAATCTGTCGAAAAACCGCAATTTTCTCTTGCGCAGCCGATGATTCGGGCGTATAATAGACACAATATTTTTTTCTCGAACGGGGAGGAGCTACGCTATGGCATGGATCGCGCTGAGCTATCGCGGTCAGGACTATACCGCGAAGGATCTGATCGACATTTCCAAAAGGTTTCTGGAGGGCACCGGCAGCACCTTCCGCAGCTATGAGATCTACGACGACTGCGATATGCTGATGGTTTGCGGCGTGGACGGCGAGGGCCGGGAGACCTGCTGCGAGCTTTCTCTGGACGAACTTGCCCAGTATCAGGCCCAATAAGCGGGAAAAATTCCTGCAAACCCTTGAAAAATGGGGATTTTCCGTGGAATTTCCCTTGCATTTACAGGAATGTGATGCTATAATAGGGACGTAAGTTAGGATAGCAGAGGATTAAGAGTGGGCTTCGGTCCACTCTTATTTGTTGGAAAGGCGGGAAAGCATGACCAATAAGGAACTGGTGCGCCGGGTCACCGAACTGGCGCAGCCCATCTGCCGGCAGGCGGGCGTGTCCCTGTGGGACGTCACCTTTGAAAAGGAAGGTCGCCAGCATGTGCTGACGGTGTATATCGACCGGGACGAGGGCGTCAGCATCACCCACTGCGAAGAGGTCTCCCGGGCGCTGGACCCGCTGCTGGACGACAAGGCCTTTGACAGCTTGCCTCCGTATACCCTGACGGTGTCCTCCGCGGGGCTGGAGCGGCCGCTGCTGCGGCCGGAGCACTTCCGCTGGGCGGAGGGAAAGCCGGTGCGCCTGAGCTTTTACAAAGCGCAGGACGGCGCCGATGAGGCGGTGGGCACCCTGGTGTCCCACGACGGTGTGCAGATCACGGTGCTGGAGGGCGGAGCGCGGAAAACCTTTGCCGCCGCCGATGTGGCCCGGGTGCGCCTGCACTTTGAATTCTGAGTTAAAAAAACAAAAATACAGAAACCCGCGGGCCGCCCGGTCCGCGGCGAGAGAGAGGAAGCATCATGGCAAGTGAGATGATTAAGGCACTGGAAGACCTGGAGAAGGAAAAGGGTATTCAGAAGGAATACATGCTGGACCGGATCTCTCAGGCACTGGTAGCCGCCTACAAGGCGCTGTACAAGCGCGACCCCCAGAGCGCCCCGCTGGACAACGTGTTCGTCCACATCGATGAGGAGACGGGCGCCATCACCATGCAGGCCGTCAAGACCGTGGTGGAGGACGTGCAGAACGCCGCCGCGGAAATGTCTCTGGAGGAGGCCCGGGCCTATTCTCCCGACCCTCAGCTGGGGGATGAGATCCGCATCGATGTCAAGACCCGGGACTTCGGCCGCATCGCCACCTCCACCGCCAAGCAGGTCATCATTCAGGGCATCCGCGAGGCGGAGCGGGGCATGATCGCCGACGAGTACGCCAGCAAGGAGCACGAGATCCTCACCGCGGTGGTCACCCGCATCGATCCCCGCTACGGCAGCGCCATCCTGGAGCTTACCGGCAAGCGGGAGCACACCGAGGCGGTGCTCAACGCCTCTGAGCAGATCGCCGGCGAGACCATCAAGGAGGGCGACCGCATCCGCGTTTACGTGGTGGAGGTCCGCCGGGGCGGAAAAGGCCCCCAGATCATGCTGTCCCGGACCCATCCCGGCCTGGTGAAGCGCCTGTTCGAGCTGGAGGTCCCCGAGATCGCCGACGGCACCGTCACCGTGCAGTCCATGGCCCGGGAGGCCGGCTCCCGCACCAAGATCGCCGTCTGGTCCAATGACGAGAACGTGGACCCCATCGGCGCCTGCGTGGGCCCCAAGGGCGGCCGTGTGGCAGCCATCGTCAACGAGCTGAAGGGCGAAAAGATCGACATTATCAAATACAGTGAGGACCCGGTGCAGTTCGTGGCCGAGGCCCTGTCCCCCGCGGACGTGCTCAGCGTCCAGATGAAGGAGGACGGAAAGTCCTGCACCGTGGTGGTGCCTGACGACCAGCTGAGCCTGGCCATCGGCAAGGAGGGCCAGAACGCCCGCCTGGCCGCCAAGCTCACCGGCTTCAAGATCGATATCAAGCCCGTCTCCCAGGCGGAGTAAGGGCGGAAGGCCCGGGCGGGAGCGGCGCTCCGCTCCCTGTGCCGAAAACATTGCGGGGCGCCGCAAAAGAAACAGGATCCGGGCAGCAAGCCCGGCCTTCCCCGGCGGGGGAGGACAATTCATTCCAGTTCAAGGCAGGTGTATCAAATGCCCAAGAAAATACCCATCCGCCAGTGCGTGGCTTGCCGGGAGCACCGGGAAAAGCCCCTGCTGGCCCGGATCGTCCGGACGCCGGAGGGCCAGGTGCTCTATGACAGCCGGGGAAAGGTCTCGGGACGGGGCGCCTACATCTGCCGCAGCCGCGCCTGTCTGGAAAAGGCCGTGAAAAGCAAGGCCCTCTCCCGGGCGCTGGAGACCGAGATCACCCAGGAGATCTATGACCTTCTGGACCGGCAGATGAAGGAGGCGGAGCAGCCGTGAGCGAACAGATCCTGGGCTTTTTGGGCCTGATGCGCCGGGCCGGAGCCCTGGCCGTGGGGGCGGAGGACGCCTTTGACGCGGCGCGGGAAAACAAGGCGCGGCTGCTGGCCGTGGCCTCCGATGCCGCCGCCAACACCGTTTCGGCCATGAAAAACGCCGCCGCCCAGCGGGAAACGCCCGCGCCCATCCTCACCCTGCCCTGCACCAAGCGGGAGCTGGGGGGCGCCCTGGGCGTCCGGGAATGCGCCGCCCTGGCGGTGCTGGATACAGGCTTTGCCCTGGCCCTGTGCCGTAAGCTGGAGCGTTCCGACCTGGCGCCGCCGCTGGAGGAGCGGCTGCAGCGGGAAAAGAAGCGCAAAGCCAAAAAAGAAGCGAAAAAAGAAGCGAAAAAGGAACTGAAAAAAGCTCCTCAGGCGCTGAAAGGCGCCAAAGGCGGCGCGGCAGCGCGCATCGCCGCAAAGCGCGCCCGGTCCGGGCGCGGAAACACCGGCCCCGGAGGGGCCAAAGGTCCCGCAGAGGGCCGCAGGCAGGGTCCGCGGGAGCAAAAGCCGCGCGTCACCGGAAAAAGGGGGAACTGAGTTATGGTAAACAACAAGATCAAGATTTCTGAGCTGGCCAAGGACTTCGATATGCAGAGCAAGGACATCTGCGCCGCGCTGAGCGCCATGGGCAAGACCTATAAGCCCTCCCAGAGCGTCAGCACGGGAGAAGTGGGGATGCTCTTTGACTATCTGACCCAGAAGCACCAGGTGGGCAGCCTGGAGGAGGTCCGGGCCACCGCCGCCCAGGCCGCCGAGCAGCGCAAGCAGGCCGCGGAGGACCGCATCAAAAAGCAGCAGGAGGAGGCCGCCGCCCGCATCCGCGCCGAGGAAAAGGCCAAGGAGGACCTGATCCGCAGGAACAATCCGCCCCGCCAGGAGAAGCCTCAGCCGGAAAAGCCCCAGCAGAACAAGCCCCAGCAGGCCAAACAGCCCGCAAAGGCCCGGCCCCAGGGCCAGACCCTGCAGTACACACCTCCGGAGAAAAAGGAGGACAAGGCCGCGCCGGCCCGGCAGGAGCCCCAGAAGAACCAGAAGGTGCATTATGTGGACACCCGGGGCAACAGCGTCAACATCGCCCGGTATGACGAGCGCATGGACACCCTGGTGCCCCAGCAGGCGGGCCGCTTCGGCAACCAGCAGACCAAGCAGAAGCTGGTGAAAAAGGACCAGCGGGGCAAGCAGTTCGGCAACAAGCGCCGCCAGGAGGAGCAGGAAAAGATGCGCCGCCTGGAGCAGCAGGCTCAGGCCAAAAAGGTGCCCCTGAAGGTGCTCATCCCCGATGAGATCGCCGTGGGCGAGCTGGCCTCCCGGCTGAAAAAGACCGCCGCGGAGGTCATCAAGCAGCTGATGAAGCTGGGCGTCATGGCTTCTGTGTCCCAGAACATCGACTATGACACCGCCTCCCTGGTGGCCATGGAGCTGGGCGCCGTCCCCGAAAAGGAAGTGGTGGTCACCATCGAGGAGCGGCTGTTCGACGAGCGCGAGGATACCTCTGACGAGCTGGTGGACCGGGCGCCGGTGGTGGTGGTCATGGGCCACGTGGACCACGGCAAGACCTCTCTGCTGGACGCCATCCGGAAGACCAACGTCACCGCCGGAGAAGCCGGCGGCATCACCCAGCATATCGGCGCTTACCGGGTCACCGCCCAGGGGCGGGAGATCACCTTCCTGGACACCCCCGGCCACGCCGCCTTTACCTCCATGCGCGCCCGGGGCGCCCAGGTCACCGACGTGGCCATCCTGGTGGTGGCCGCCGACGACGGCATCATGCCCCAGACCATCGAGGCCATCAACCATGCAAAGGCCGCCGGCGTGCCCCTGATCGTGGCCGTCAACAAAATGGATAAACCCGCCGCCAACCCCGACCGGGTGCTGCAGCAGCTCACCGAGCACGAGCTGGTGCCCGAGGAGTGGGGCGGCAACACCATCGTCTGTCCCATCTCCGCCCTGAAGGGCGACGGCATCGACAACCTGCTGGAAATGGTGCTGCTCACCGCCGATATGCAGGAGCTGAAGGCCAACCCCAACCGTCTGGCAAAGGGCACCGTCATCGAGGCCAAGCTGGACCGGGGCCGCGGCCCGGTGGCCACCGTTCTGGTGCAGAACGGCACCCTGAAGCAGGGCGATGTGGTCATCGCGGGCACCGCCGTGGGCCGTGTCCGTGCCATGACCGATGAAAAGGGCCGCAAGATGGAAAAGGCCGGCCCCTCTGTGCCGGTGGAGATCGTGGGCCTGGCCGAAGTGCCCGGCGCGGGCGACCTGTTCTATGCCGTGGAGGATGAGCGCATGGCCCGCACCCTGGCGGAGAAGCGCCGCTTTGAGGAAAAGGAAAAGCAGAACGCCGCCATGCAGAAGGTCACACTGGAGAACCTGTTCTCCTCCATCGAGCAGGGCAGCGTGAAGGATCTGAACATCATTGTCAAGGCCGACGTCCAGGGCTCCGCCGAGGCCGTCAAGGCCTCTCTGGAAAAGCTGAGCTGCGACGAGGTCCGCGTCCGGGTCATCCACAACGGCGTGGGCGGCATCAACAGCTCCGACATCATGCTGGCCGAGGCCTCCAACGCCATCATCGTGGGCTTCAACGTCCGGCCGGAGGCCGGCGTGTCCGAGGCCGCCGCCCAGGCCCACGTGGATATGCGCCTGTACCGCATCATCTATGACTGCATCGAGGAGATCGAGCAGGCCATGAAGGGTATGCTGGCGCCCACCTACAAAGAGGTGGTGCTGGGCCATGCCGAGGTGCGCCAGACCTTCAAGGTCAGCGGCGTGGGCACCATCGCCGGCTGCTATGTGCAGGACGGCAAAATGCAGCGCAACGAAAAGGTCCGCATCGTGCGGGACAGCATCGTCATCCATGAGGGCGACCTGTCCAGCCTCAAGCGCTTCAAGGACGACGTCAGGGAAGTGGCGGCCGGCTTTGAATGCGGCCTGAGCTTTGAAAAGTTCAACGACATCAAGGTGGGCGACATCGTGGAAGCCTATGTGATGGAGCAGGTCAAGCGCTGACTGTAACTGCCTCAACTGGCGGAAAAGCATCCTTTTCCGCCAGTCTTTTTCAAACAGGCAAAGCCGCGCCGGCGGGGCTTTGCTTTGCTGTCCGTTTTGGGCCGCCCTTTTCGGGGCGGCGGGCACAACACCGCGCTCCGCCGGCTGTTCAAACAGTCCCGGACTGTAAAAAGGAGGAAACCTTATGCCTTACAATCGGAACCGCATGGAGCGCATCAGCGAGGAGGTCACCCGGGAGCTGGCCATGCTGCTGCGGGACGTAAAGGACCCCCGGGTGTCCCAGACCATGCTGTCGGTGGTGCGCTGCGAGGTCACCAACGATATGCGCTGGTGCAAGGTCTATCTCAGCGCCCTGGGCGACTGTGACGAAAAGGAGCTGAAGCGGGGGCTGAAGTCCTGCTCCGGCTTTTTGCGCCGGGAGCTGGCCCAGCGGCTGAGCCTGCGCTATACCCCGGAGCTGGTGTTCGTGCTGGACGATTCCATCGCCCACGGCGCGCACATCGCCGCGGTGCTGAACACCCTGGATATCCCCGACGACGACCCGGAGGACGATCATGAGCACGATGCTTGATGTCAGCCGGGCGGCGGAACGGCTGCTGGCGGCGGAGCGTGTTCTCATCCTCACCCACCGCCGTCCCGACGGCGACACCATCGGCTCCGCCGCCGCCCTGTGCCGCGTCCTGCGGCAGAAGGGGAAGGAGGCCTGGGTGCTGCCCAACGAGGACATCACCCCCCGCCTGAGCTTTTTGCTGGAGGGGCTCACCGCGCCGGAGGGGACCGCCCCCGGCCTGATCGCGGCGGTGGACATCGCCGACACCCAGCTGCTGCCGCCCTCTGCCGCGGCTCTGGGGGACCGGGTGGACCTGTGCCTGGACCACCATCCCTCCAACACCGGCTATGCCCGGGAGCTGCTGCTCCATCCTAAGGCCGCCGCCACCGGCGAGGTGGTCTTTCAGGTGATGGAGGCCATGGATGCCCGTCCCGACGGAAAGATCTGGGAGGCGCTGTATATCGCCGTTGCCACCGACACCGGCTGCTTCCGGTTTTCCAACACCACCCCTCTGGCCCACCGCATCGCCGCCGACGCCATCGCCGCCGGGCTGGATTTTCTGCCCCACAACCGCACCTTTTTCGAGGCCAAGAGCAAAAACCGCTTCCTCATCGAGCGGAAGATGTTTGACAGCATGGTGTTCAGCCCGGACGGCCGTGTGTGCTGCGCCTGGCTGGACCGGGACTGGCTCAACGCCATCGGCGCCACCGACGACGACCTGGACAACCTGTCCACCCTCACCATGAGCCTGGAGGACGTCCAGTGCGGCATCATTCTCACCCAGAATAAAAAAGACAAAGCCTATAAGGTGTCTGTCCGCACCCACAAGCCCGCGGACGCCAGCCGCATCTGCGCAGGCTTCGGCGGCGGCGGCCACGCCCGGGCCGCCGGCTGTACCGTGGATCTGCCCGCCGAGGCGGCCTGCAAGGCCCTGATGGCCGCTGCCGCGGAGGAGATCGCCTCATGCTGAACGGCATCCTCATTCTGGACAAGCCCCAGGGCTTCACCTCCCATGACGCGGTGGCCAAGCTGCGGGGGATGCTCCGGCAGAAAAAGATCGGGCACGCGGGCACCCTGGACCCCATGGCCACCGGCGTGCTGGTGGTGCTGCTGGGAAAGGCCACCCGCGCCAGCGACCACGCCAGCGGACAGCGCAAGGAATATACCGCCCGGCTGCGGCTGGGCCTGGTCACCGACACCCAGGACATCACCGGCACGGTGCTGGAGGAGCATCCCGTGCAGGCGGGGGAGGAGGCGGTGCGGGCAGTGCTGCCCGCCTTTACCGGCGGCATCCGCCAGCTGCCCCCCATGTATTCGGCGGTGCAGGTCAACGGCCGCCGGCTCTATGACCTGGCCCGCAGGGGCCTGGAGGTGGAGCGCCAGAGCCGGGACATCTCCGTGGACACCCTGGAGCTGCTGCCCCGGCAGCCCGGCCTGCCGCCCCGGGACTTTGACCTGCGGGCGGTGTGCTCCAAGGGCACCTACATCCGCACCCTCTGTCACGATATCGGCGCGGCCCTGGGCTGCGGCGGCTGTATGGCAGCCCTGCGCCGGGTGCGCAGCGGGCGCTTTACCCTGGAGGACGCCCTGACCTTTGAGGAAATTTCCGCCCTTTTGGCGGAAAACGCCCTGGAAAGCCGCCTTTTTCCCACGGACAGCGTCTTTTCCGACCTGCCGGAGGTGCGTCTCAACGCCGAAGGCGACATCCGGGCCGGACACGGCAGCTTTTTTGCGGAAAAGCACCTGCAGGCGGGCGCCGTTCCCCCCCAGGGGGAACTGTGCCGGGTCTATGACAGCGGCGGCGCCTTTTGCCAGATCGGCCAGGCCCGGGAGCTGGACCGGGGCGGTACGGCTATCTTCTGCAAAATCAACTTCGGAAGCAAGGAATGAACGCTATGGAACAGGATCGGGTCATTGCCCTGGGCTTTTTTGACGGAGTCCACCGGGGGCATCAGGCCATTTTGAACAAAGCCGCGGAGCTGGCCCGGCAGGGCGGGCTGGAGGTGGCGGCCGTCACCTTCGAGACCCATCCCCGGGCCTATGTCCGGGGCCGGGCGCCCGACCTGGTGTGCTCCTTTGCCCGCCGGTGCGCCCTGCTGCAGCAAAACGGCGCCGGACTGGTGGTGGCCCTGCCCTTTGACCGGGAGATGGCGGAGACCCTGCCCGAGGATTTTGCCGCCATGCTGCGGGACCGCTACCGCTGCCGGGCGGTGGTGTGCGGGGAAAACTACCACTTCGGCCGCAACGCCGCCGGCCGGCCGGAGGATTTCCGCCGCTTCGGGCTGGAGGCCCATGTGGTGCCGCCGGTGCTGTACCGGGGCCGGGTGGTGTCCTCCACCTACATCCGCGAGAGCGTCCGGGACGGCAAGGTGGGCCGGGCCAGGCAGCTGCTGGGCCGCCCCTTCTTTTTGGAGGGGCCTATCGTGGGCGGCTTTCAGGTGGGGCGCACGCTGGACTGCCCCACCATCAACATCCGTGTGGAGGACGGCATCCTCATGCCCCACCGGGGGGTGTATGTGTCCCGGGTGACGGTGGACGGGCAGACCTATCCCGCCGTGACCAATGTGGGCACCCGCCCCACCTTTACCGACGCGGACATCGTCAGTGTGGAAAGCCACATCCTGAACTTTTCCGGTGATATCTACGGTCACGAGGCCCGGGTGGACTTTTTGAAATTCCTCCGCCCCGAGCGGGGCTTTTCCGATGGGCAGGCCCTGCGGGCCCAGATCGCCCAGGATATCCGCCGGGCCATGGAATACCGGGGCTGACCGCCCCGACCCGCCCCCCTCTCCCCCGGGGGAGGGGGCTATCCCCAAAGGAGGTCCTTATGTCACAGTTTTTCGCGGATCTGTGGGCGTCCCTGCAGATCTTTTACAGCAATTTCAACGCCCGCTGGGGCGCGCTGGTCAACGCCGTGGTGGTGCTGGTTCTGCTGGCACTGGTGCTGTACGCCCTGACCCGGGCCATCCTGGCCGGGCGCAAGGGCCGGCGCGTCCTGTCGCCCCTGCTCACCTATGAACCGGACCAGGAGCGCACCGCCCGGGCTGCCGAAAGCCTGGCCCGGGCCATCCGCATCCCCACCGTCACCGGCGACGGCCGGGCCCTGCGGGAGCTGGACAAGCTGCTGCGGGAGCGGTATCCCCGGGTGATGGACGCCGTGGACTGCGCTGTTCTGCCCGACGGCAGTATGCTGCTGCGCTGGTGCTCCGCCCAGCTTTCCGACCTGCTGCCGGTGCTGTTCTGCGCCCATCTGGACGTGGTGCCCGGCGGCGACGGCTGGACGGTGTGCGAGCCCTTTGACGGCCTCCGCCAGGAGGGCCGCATCTACGGCCGGGGCGCCGTGGACTGCAAGGGCGTGGTGGTGGCCATGCTGGAGGCCATCCAGAGCCTGATGGACGAGGGCTTCGCCCCCAGGCGGGACCTGTACTTCGCCTTCGGCGCCGACGAGGAGACCGGCGGCAGCGGCGGCGCCCGGGCCATCGCCGAGACCCTGGAGCGCCAGGGCCTGAAATTTGACATGATTTTGGACGAGGGCGGCTCCATCCGGGAGATGGAGTGTGACGGGCGCACCTATTCCGCGGCCCTCATCGGCATGGGAGAAAAGCGCCGGTGCGAATATCTGGTAACGGTAAACTGCCAGGGCGGCCACACCAGCCAGCCCCGGCGCACCACCGCCCTGGGGGTCCTCAGCGAGGCCCTGTGCCGGGTGGAGAGCGCGCAGCCCCACCACCGGCTCATCCCCCTGATCCGCCAGCGGCTGGACGCCACCATCTCCATGTATTCCTTCGACAAGCGGTTCGTCATCGCCAACAAGCCCCTGTTTAACCTGCTGGTGGGCTGGGCCTTCCGGGATGATCCCAATGTGATGGCCCTCATCCGCACCACCATCGTGCCCACCCGGACCGACGGCAGCTTCCCGGCGGCCAACGTGCTGCCCGCCACGGCCAGCGCCCATCTCAACGCCCGCCTGCTGCCCGGCGACACGCCGGAAAAGATCCTGGAGCAGCTCCGGGAGCTGCTGGCGGACCTGCCGGCGGAGGTGGAGCTGCTGGAGGCCGGGGAGGAGAGCTTCATCACTCCGGAAAAGCAGCCCATGTACCGGCTGCTCCAGAACGTGATCCAGGAGCAGTTCCCCCATCTGCCCTGCATCCCCACCCTGATGACCTCCGCCGGCGACGCCCGGCATTATTCCAACCTCAGCGACTGCATTCTGCGCTTTTCGCCCCTGGTCACCGGAAAGGATTCCGGCGGCGGCATCCATGAGGGGGATGAATTCCTGGCGGAGCGCTCCCTTGGGGTGGCGGTGGAGCTTTACCGCGACCTGATGAAGAAGCTGTGAGCAGACACGGAACACAAACGGGCAGGCGGCCCTGGCGCGCCCTCCTGCGGGGGCTGCTGGCGGGCTGCCTGCTGCTGCTTTTTGTCCTTGCCCTGCGGAGCGGGCTGTTCCGGGGCATTTCCGGGGGCAGGCTGCTGCCCCTGCCGGCAGACACCGGCGGCTTCGCCCTCCACATGATCGACGTGGGCCAGGGCCAGGCGCTGCTGCTCACCTGCGGCGGGGAGAGCGCCGTCATCGACACCGGCCCGCCCTCCGCGGCCCAAAGCACAGCGGACTATGTGCTGGACCGGGGAGTGGGGCGGCTGCGGTACCTGTTCGTCACCCATCCCCACAGCGACCACTGCGGCGGGGCCGGGACCCTGCTGGAGCAGGTGGGGGCCGACACCCTGGTCATCCCGGAGTACCTGTCCGCCGAGGCCGCCCTGGCCACCGCCGGAGACTGGGTGGGCCGCACCGGCACCCAGGTGGCCGTCACCCACACCGGTGAGCAGTTTGCCCTGGGGGAGGCGGTGATCACCGTGCTGCATCCGCCCCTGGACAACGGCATCGACGACATGAACCAGCTGTCCCTGGTTCTGCTGGTGGAATACAGCGGCAGGCGGCTGCTCATCACCGGCGATATCTCCGGCGAGGTGGAGCAAAGCCTGCTGCCCCTGGGCCATGTGGATGTGCTGCAGGTGGCCCACCACGGCAGCGGCGCTTCCTCCTGCCGGGAATTCCTGGAGGACCTGTCCCCGGAGCACGCCCTCATCAGCTGCGGCCGGAACAACGACTACGGCCATCCTCATGCCGTGGTGCTGGAGCGGCTGGAGGCGGTGGGCGCCAGCATCTGGCGCACCGATGAACAGGGAAGCATCGTGGTCCGCATCCGGGAGGGGCAAACCACCGTGGAAACCGAATACGATTCGTAATATTTTAAAATAATATCTCGAAACGGAGTGGAAAATCCCTTGAAAAAGCGCAAAAACACCGTGCCGAAGCCCCAGACCTGGCTGTACGTCCCGGTGCGCTGGCTGTGCTGCCTCATCGCCCGGGCGGCCTTTGGCCTCCGGGTCACCGGCCGGGAGAACCTGCCCCAAAAAGGCCCGCTGCTGGTGCTGGCCACCCATCAGGGCATGATGGATTTTATGCTGGCCTTTGCCGCCCTCAAGGGGCGGAAAGCCCAGTTCGTGGCCACCCAGCGGCAGTTCCGCAACCCTAAGCTCCACTGGCTGTATGTGCGGCTGGGGGTCATCCCAAAGGTGCAGTTTCACACCGATCCCCGGTGTGTCATGAACATCTTCCGGGTGCTGCGGGAGGGCGGTACGGTGGTGTTGTTCCCCGCGGGGCAGACCTCCATGTGGGGCGTGCCCGGGGCCATCGCCCCCTCCATCGCCCATCTGGTGAAAAAGGCGGGAGCCACGGTGTGCACCCTGGGCCTCCGGGGCGGCTTTTTCACCGCGCCCCGGTTCGGCGGTCTGCACTTCGGCCGCACCGAGGCCCGGCTGGAAAGGGCCTTTACGCCTCAGGAGCTACGGGAGCTCAGCGAGGAGGAGATCCTGGACCGGCTGGAGCGGGGGCTGTATTTTGACGAATACGCCTGGCAGCAGGAGACCGGAGCCACCTTCCGTGGCCAGGATCTGGCCCGGGGCTATGACCGCATTTTGTTCCGCTGTCCCCGGTGCGGGGGTTCCGGCACCTGGAAAAGCCAGGGGGATGTGGTGCGCTGCACCGCCTGCGGCAACAGCGGCCGCATTGGCCGGGATATGCGGATGGAGCCGGTGGGGGAGGAGGACCGGGTATTCCCCACCCTGACCCAGTGGTACGCCTGGCAGGAAGCCCAGGTGCGGGAGTCCATCGGCCGGCCGGATTTTTTGCTGCGGCAGGCGGTGCGCTGCCTGGTCTTTCAGGAGGAAGGGTTTTGCTACCGGGAGGCAGGCGAGGGCGTGCTGGAGCTGGACCGGGAGGAGATCCGCTACCGGGGTAGCCTGGACGGCCAGCCGGTGTGCCTGGCCATTCGCCACGAACATCTCCCCGGCCTGAGCGCCGAGCCGGGGGTCTATGTGGAGCTGTACCACCAGGGCTACGGCCTGGTGCGGTACGCCACCCCTTGCGGGGCCGGGGTGTCGGAGATGAAGCTGGCCCAGGAATATCTTTACCGTCAGACCCTGAAACCGTGAAAAACAGCAGATACTGTGTTTTTGTAAAGAAGCCACCCGAAAGGGCGGCTTTTTTCGTCTGTTGGTAAAAAATAGGATCCTGGGCAGGGAGAAGCGCCAAAACCAATGGCATCCTGCGTGGAACGGAGCAGAGCCGCCTGCGGATCGCTTTGGGGCGCTGCGCCCCCAGACCCCTGCGTGACTTTCCACCGCGGGAAAGTCACCAAAGCGCGCCGGGGGCCCTCCCCGTAAGGGCAGGAAGCCCCCGGCCCCCTGTCTGCCCAAAAGACGAAGCAAAAAGGCCCCATTGGCGGGTGCCCCGGCATGGCCATGTGGGGTAAAAGCTTCGTTGGAGGGTATCTCCGGCTCAGACGCATTCCGTGTACAACTGCCTGCATTTCCCCCTCGTCCGCCGTGGCGCGGCTCTACTTCTCCTTTAGGGAGAAGACTTGCGGAGTGGAACTGCATACGTTTGCGGCGCGCAGTCAGCATCTGTAACATCACCAAGCCGGGGATGCCCTCCGGCGGGGACCTTCCGGGCCCCAAGAGGAGTCGTCAGGGGTCTGGCTGCGCCTGCGGGCGCAGCCCATTCCCTCGCGTGACTTTCCACCGCGGGAAAGTCACCAAAGCGCGCCGGGGGCCCTCCCCATAGGGGCAGGAAGCCCCCGGACCCCTGTCTGCCCAAAAGACGAGGCAAACCGGCCCCGCAGGCGGGTGCCGCGGCGCGGCCAGGGCGGGAAGCGTCCCGTCTCCCACAAACTTTCTCCCCTTGGGAGCGGGTACCACGGCGCGGCCATGTGGGGTGAAAAGCATCCGTTCGCGGCGCGCAGGCAGGTTTTGATATAAGCCGTCGATGCAAGTTTTCCCGGAGCGCTGCGCCCCCTCACCCCCGCGTGACTTTCCACCGCCCAGCGCTACTTCTCCCGAACCGTCGCGGCTCAAGGCCCCCTCTTTTCAGGGTATTTCCGAAAATCTGCGGAAATGCGGGAAAATCACAAACTGCCTTGACGAAACCGCCCTTTTGGGCATAAAATAAACTGTACGGCTTTTGCCGAAACTGAGTAACAAGAGAGGTGAACACCATGGACGCCGGAAGTATAAGCGGCACGCGGCCCGACGGTCGAAAACCCCAGGAACGCCCGCCCTCGGCGCAGGTGTTCGTTTCCGTGCCGTAAACTGGCCCATGTCCGCGCTTCCAGACACGCATTTTCCAAAAAAATGACGACTCAGGAGGAGCGACATATGACAAATCTTGATTTTTCCGAAAAGATCCTCTCCCTTTTGCAGGACAAAAAATACGCTGCCCTGCAAAAGTATCTGGAGACCCTGGAGCCGGCCGATATCGCCGAGTGCATGACCGACTTGCTGGATGACGGCGAGCTGGAGGAGCGGGACCTGCTGCGGCTGTTCCGCCTGCTGCCCAAGGAGCTGGCCTCGGACACCTTTGCGGAGATGGACGCTGACCTGCAGGAAAAGCTCATCGGCGGCTTTACCGACAAGGAGCTGTCCGAAGTGCTGCAGGATATGTTTCTGGATGACACGGTGGACGTGATCGAGGAGATGCCCGCCAGTGTGGTCAAGCGCATTCTGAAGGCGGTGGACAGCGACACCCGCAAGTCCATCAACCAGGTCCTCAGCTATCCGGAGGACAGCGCCGGGTCCATCATGACCATCGAGTATGTGGACCTGCGCCCGGCCATGACCGTGGCCGAAGCCTTTGCCCGCATCCGTGAGACCGGTGTGGACAAAGAGACCATCTATATCTGCTATATCATCGGCCCCACCCGCAAGCTGCTGGGGCTGGTGTCCGTGCGGGAGCTGCTGCTGGCCGCGCCGGATACCGTTTTGCGGGACATGATGGAGACCAATATCACCGCCGTGTCCACCCTGGACGACCGGGAGGACGTGGCCAATCTGTTCGCCCGCTATGACTATACCGCCCTGCCGGTGGTGGACAAGGAAAACCGCCTGGTGGGCATCGTCACCGTGGATGACGCCATCGACGTTCTGCAGGAAGAGGCCACCGAGGATATCGAAAAGATGGCCGCTATCACCCCCTCTGAGCACCCCTATCTCCGGGCCAAGACCCTGGAGATCTGGAAGCAGCGCATCCCCTGGCTGCTGCTGCTGATGGTGTCCGCCACCTTTACCGGCATGATCATCAGCGGCTTTGAGCAGGCGCTGGCCGCCCAGGCGGCCCTCATCGCCTTTATCCCCATGCTGATGGACACCGGCGGCAACTGCGGCTCCCAGGCCTCCGTCACGGTGATCCGCGGCATGAGCCTGGGTGAGATCGAGCTTTCCGACGTGCTGCGGGTGATGTGGAAGGAGATCCGGGTGTCGCTGATGTGCGGCGGTGTGCTGGGCGCGGTGGCCTTTGCCAAGATCATGCTCATCGACGGCCTGCTCATGGGCAACCCGGGCATCACCGTCCCTGTGGCGGCTGTGGTCTGTGCCACCCTGGTGTGCACCGTGGTGCTGGCAAAGCTGGTGGGCTGCACCCTGCCCATGGCAGCCAAAAAGCTGGGCTTTGACCCGGCGGTGATGGCCTCGCCCTTTATCACCACCATCGTGGACGCGCTGTCTCTGCTGCTGTATTTTCAAATCGCCTCGCTGCTGCTGGGCGTGTAAGGAGTAACAAACAAATATGATCGAGATCGGAATGACCAACCAAATCAAACGTGCCGTGCAGCCGGAGTGGACGGCTGCTTCCATGAAAAGCGGCCTGCTGGAGGTGCTGGCCACCCCTGTGATGATCGCCTGGATGGAGGAATGCTGCATGGACTGCGTCCAGCCGGAGCTGGAGACAGGCCGCAGCACCGTGGGTACCCAGCTCAACGTGAGCCACGAGGCGCCCACCCCCGTGGGTGCGGAGGTGACCGTCAACTGCTTTTTGCGGGAGGTGGACGGCCGCAGGCTGTGCTTCACCGTGGAGGCCGCGGACAAGGGCGGCATCATCGGCCGGGGGACCCATGAGCGGTTCATCGTGGACAGCGTCCGGTTCCAGCAGAAATGTGACCGGAAAAAAGAACTGTGACCCAAAAAGGAGAGGACGCAAATGCTGAAGATCACCAAGGAATTCGTCACCGACAACTGCAGCCCCAACAATCCCCCCGCCGCTCGCTGCCACAGCGGCGACACCGTTGTATTTGAGACCCGGGACTGCTACGACGACCGGCTCCACGGCGACGGCTCGGTCACCGAGCCGGAAAAGGCGCTGGAAAACCCCGCCACCGGCCCTCTGTACATCGAAGAAGCCCGCCCCGGCGACGTGCTGAAGGTCCGTATCGACCACATCACCATCAATCCCACCGGTCTGATGCGGGCCAGCACCTCCGGCGGTGCCTTTAACGACCTGGTGGAATACCGCAAGGTGCGCCAGTTTGACACCACCGGGGAATATATCCAGTTCAATGACAAGCTGCGGCTGAAGATCGACACCATGATCGGCGTCATCGGCACCGCACCCCACACCGATACCGTCATGACCCACACCCCCGGCGCTCACGGCGGAAACATGGACTGCAACAAGATCGTGGAGGGCTCTACCCTCTACCTGCCGGTGAACGTCCCCGGGGCGCTGCTGTCCATGGGTGACCTGCACGCCCTGATGGGCGACGGCGAGGTGATGATCTGCGGCATGGAGACCGGCGGCGAGGTCACCGTCACCGTGGAGGTGGTCAGGGACTTCCCCATGCCCACCCCCGCGTTGTCCTGCCGGGGCCGGTTCTATTCCATCCAGAGCGCCAACACCCTGGACCAGGCCAGCCGCAAGGCCAGCCGGGCCATGCTGCAGTTTTTGCAGCAGGTGACCCCCATGGACGTCTATGACTGCGCCATGCTTTTGAGCCTGGTGGGCGACCTGTCGGTGTGCCAGATCGTGGATCCCCAGCTCACGGTCCGCATGGGCATCGACCAGAGCATTCTGGACGCCTACGAGGTCAAGCTGCCGTAAAGGCATTTATCAAAAACAGCATCCCGCCGTGTCCGTATGGACCCGGCGGGATTTTTTGCGGGAGCTGTGTGGACGGGGCATCCACCGGCGCGGCCATGTGGGGTAAAAATCCCTACCGTTGGGCCCATCCTCCACCGCTGTGCGGCCCCACTTCTCCCTTAGGAATATACGGAGCAAACCGGCATCCGTTCGCGATGTGCAGGCAACTTCTGCAGCATCACCGGGCCGGGGATGCCCTCCGGCGGGGACCTTCAGGGTCCCCAAGAGGAGTCGTCAGGGGCCTGGGGCGCATCGAAACGCCCCAGCGGGCTTTGGGTACTTTCGCCCGGTCGAAAGTACCATCCAGTCCAGACTTCGCTTGACGATGGGTTTCAATGTAAGCCGTTGATGCGAGTTTTCCCGGGGCACTGCGCCATCTCGGCCCAAGAGCGCCTGCAGATAGCTTTGGGGCGCTGCGCCCCCTCACCCCCGCGTGACTTTCCACCGCGGGAAAGTCACCAAAGCGCGCCGGGGGCCCTCCCCGAAAGGGCAGGAAGCCCCCGGACCCCTGTCTGCCCAAAAGACGAAGCAAAAAGGCCCCGTTGGCGGGTGCCGCGGCAAAGGCCTGTGAGGCGAAAAACCATCCGTTTGCGGCGCGCTCAGCAGGGGGTCCGGGGGAGTGCGCCATAACGGGACAGCTCCCCCGGCCGCCCTTTTCTCTTGTACCGTCAACGGCACGTTCTCTTTTCGGCGGGACGAAAAGAGAATGTGGGGTTGAGACTGTGGGTTCTTACGGACAAGCCCCGCTGCCTGGCTGGCACCGCCGCAGGCGGCTCTTGGGCCGAGATGGTGCAGCGCTCCGGGAAAACCCGCATCCGGCGGCTTATATCGAAACCTGCCTGCGGGCGCTGAACGGCACAAAAAAGCCGCCGTGTTCGGCTGAACACGGCGGTTTCTTTTTGCGTTTCCGCTTATTTTGCCTTGGTGGCGATCTCCGTCAGCAGCTTGCCCAGGAAGGCATCGGCAGACATGACCTCGGTCTCGCCGGTCTTGCGGGAGCGGACGGCCACCTGCCTGGCCTCGGCCTCCTTGTCGCCCAGCACCAGCATATAGGGGATCTTTTCCAGCTGAGCGTCCCGGATCTTCTTGCCGATCTTTTCAGAGCGCTCGTCCAGGGTCACCCGGATGCCGGCACCCTCCAGCATGGCGCGGATCTCCCTGGCATAGTCCATAGTGCGGTCGGTGATGGGCAGGATGCGCACCTGCTCGGGGCTCATCCAGGTGGGCAGCGCGCCGGCATATTCCTCGATCAGATAGGCCAGGGTGCGCTCATAGCAGCCCAAAGAGGTACGGTGGATGATATAGGGCCGGACCTTTTTGCCCTCCTGGTCCACATATTCCATGTTGTACTGCTCGGCCAGCAGCTGGTCGATCTGGATGGTGACCAGGGTGTCCTCCTTGCCGAAGACGTTCTTGTACTGGATGTCCAGCTTGGGCCCGTAGAAGGCGGCCTCACCCACGCCGATGGTGTATTTCACCCCCAGGTGGTCCAGGATCTTGCCCATGATGCCCTGGGCCTCGTCCCACTGTTCGGGGGTGCCGATATACTTGTCCCGGTCATTGGGGTCCCACTGGGAGAAGCGGAAGGTGCATTTTTCCAGCAGGCCCACGGTGTCCAGACAGTACTTGGCCAGCTCCAGGCTGTTTTTGAACTCCTCCTCCAGCTGGTCGGGGCGCAGGATGATGTGGCCCTCGGAGATGGTGAACTGGCGGACGCGGATCAGGCCGTGCATCTCGCCGCTGTCCTCGTTGCGGAACAGGGTAGAGGTTTCGCCCAGACGCATGGGCAGGTCGCGGTAGGAGCGGCCGCGGTTCAAAAAGACCTGGTACTGGAAGGGGCAGGTCATGGGCCGCATGGCGAAGCATTCCTTTTCATAATCGTTGGGGTCGCCCAGGACGAACATACCGTCCAGATAGTGATCCCAGTGGCCGGACAGCTTGTACAGCTCCCGCTTGGCCATCAGGGGGGTCTTGGTCAGCTGATAGCCCCGCTTCTGCTCCTCGTCCTCCACCCAGCGCTGGAGCACCTGGATGACCCGGGCGCCCTTGGGCAGCAGGATGGGCAGGCCCTGGCCGATGACATCCACGGTGGTGAAATATTCCAGCTCCCGGCCCAGCTTGTTGTGGTCCCGCTTGAGCGCTTCTTCCCGCTCCTTGAGATAGGCCTCCAGCTCGTCCTTTTTCTGGAAGGCGGTGGCGTAGATGCGCTGCAGCATCTTGCGGTTGGAGTCGCCCCGCCAGTAGGCGCCGGTGCAGCTGGTCAGCTTAAAGGCCTTCAGCCCGGAGGTGGAGGGCAGATGGGGGCCGGCGCACAGGTCCACGAAATCGCCCTGCTTGTAGAAGGAGATGACGGCGTCCTCGGGCAGGTCCTGGATCAGCTCCACCTTATAGGGCTCTTCCTTTTCCTCCATAAAGGCGATGGCCTCTTCACGGGGCAGCTCAAAGCGCTCCAGCCGCAGACCCTCCTTGACGATCTTCTTCATTTCGGCCTCGATCTTGTCCAGGTCCTCCTGCAAAAAGGGCTTTTCCCGGTCAAAATCGTAGTAAAAGCCGTTGTCGATAGCGGGGCCGATGGCCAGCTTGGTCTCGGGATACAGGCGCTTGACGGCCTGGGCCAGAATGTGGGAGCCGGTGTGGCGCAGGGTCCAGCGGCCGTCCTCATGCTCCCAGCCCAGGATCTCCACCACGTCGCCGTCCTTCAGAACGGTGGGCAGGCTCATGCGCTTGCCGTTGATGTGGGCCACCAGGGCGGATTTGTAAAGTTCGGGGGAATGGGCCTTCGCGGCCTCCAGGGCGCGGGAGCCTTCTTCCAGCTCCACGGCCTTGCCGTTGACGGTGATGTTCATCATGCAAAACATCCTTTCTGTATTTTATATGTGTTTTTTTATGGATAAGCGTTTTGAAAGGGAAGGGGGAAACAGCGGCGGGCGCAGGAAACAAAAACGCCCCTGTACCCCGGTAAAAGGGTACAGAGGCGAATGAAAACATCCGTGGTTCCACTCTGCTTGCAGCCAAAAAGCTGCCGCTCAAGGGCCGGTAACGGGGCCAAGCGTCGCGCTCTGGCGGGTAAAATGCCCCTCAAGCGCGCTCCTCCCGGGTGGTGTGGACCGTTTGCAGGCGCCGCGGAGACTTTCAGCCGGTGGTCTCCGCTCTCTGGCACGCCGGGCGCAAATGCCCGTCCCGTTCGCAGGATTTTTCAATATGAAAGCATTATATCCCCGGATTTTGGGATTGTCAAGGGCCTTTTTTTTGGATCATTCCGGCCGTTTGGGGCCTTTTTCCGACGGTTGATCTCCCTTTACCAGAAAAGACGCCACGAAAAGCCCGGCCATCACCAGCACATAAAGGGCATAGCAGATCCGCCACTGTTCCACGCCGAAGGTGAACGGGCCGATCATAACCGTGCGCCCCAAAGTGGGGTTGGACAGGGCGCAGAGGACAAAGACCGCCGCCGCGGCAAACATGCACAGGCTGGCCAGCCGCAGTTTTTTTCTCACAGGTACAAACGCTCCTTTCCGAACCGGCGCGGGTCAACGCCGCGGATACCGAAAGGAGAACCCGCCGCCGGAGGGACCGGCAGGCCGGAGCCCGGCATGAAGCACAAAAATGCCATAAAAGCCCTTCCTTATTTCGGTCTCGCGGGGTCCAGGATCGGGGTGGGATCGAAGAAATGCTTGCGGATGCGCTCGGGATACTGCTTCATGGTGAGGCCGTCCAGGTTGATGCGCCCCTGGATCATATAATCGTCCCGCACGTAGCAGGGCATATAGGAATCCACCGGGCAGTAGATATAAAAGCCGTGGTCCACCAGGTAACGGAAGCGCTGGTCGTCCCCATCAAAGGACACGCCGAAGGGGGAGATGAAGATGTTGGTGTCCCCCACATAGGGCGCGATCTCACCCAGCCAGCGGCCGATGTCGTACTGCTCCTCCTCCATGGTGATGGTCTTTTTGTTCCAGTACTGGTTGTGGGTGTAGCTGTGGCAGGCGATCTGCCAGCCGCTGGCCCGGAGAGCCTGGGCCACCGCCTTTGTCTTGTCCAGCATCCACTGCTGGGTGGCCTGGTCAAACAGCTCCAGGTCGGTGATCCGGTAGCCGAAGGCACCGGCATAGCCGGTGATAGCTACGATGCCCTTGGCCCCCTGCCAGGAAAACTCCGGATGCTCCCTGACATAGGCGTCCAGAATGGGCATGACGTCGCCGTCATAGGTGGGCTGACCGCCGTCCACCGTCAGTACCTTTTGGCCGTGGTCCACGATGGTGCCGCCCATGATGGTGACCACGTTGCCCTCATCATCCACGTCCAGACGGCTGGCAAAGCCGTCATCCAGCATGTAGTTGTAATAGTTCACGTCGTCGATGGAGATGACCAGGGGCTTTTTGCCGGCGGGCAGGTAGATATCCTTGAGAACGGTCTTGCCGTCCACCAGCTCCACCATGTCGGTGATGTCATAGAGGATGAAGCCGTGCTCCTGCAGCAGGGGCAGCATGGCCTTGAACTCCGACACGGTGGTCATGAACATATCATAGCCCGCGGAGTCGTGGTCGCCGTCAAAGGTCTTTGCGGTGTCGGCGGCCAGACTGTGGAAGAAGATGTGGTAATACTGGCTGCTGTCGTATTTCACCAGGCTCTCCTTCAGGTGCTTCACGTCCTGAAGCATGGCGGCGGTGTCGGTGTTGGTCAGCTCTCCGGCGTTTTCCAGCAGCCGGATGGCATCGTCATAATAATAGCCCCGGGTCAAAGCCTCTGCCTGGGCCAGCAGGTCTGCCCGGCGGGCGGCCAGGTCCTCGCTGTCCTGGGGCGGCTGGGTGTTGTCATGCTGCTGCTCCTGCTGCTCCTGCTGCTGGCCGCCGTTCAGGCTGGGCAGCGGGTCCTCGTTATGAAAGGCCCGCACCAGCGCCGTCCCCGCGAAAACCACCGCAATGACGGCCACCGCCAGCATCAGCAGCAGCACCGGACCTCTGGGGCCGCGGCTCTGGTGGGCGTATTTTCCTCTTGCCATATCGTTACCTCCTGATATCTGTACCCCCGGCAGCCGGGGGCGGACACGCCTGCCGGCGGCAAAGCGCATCGCCCGGCAAGCCCTGGGGACATACATCTTTTTCTGTTCTTAGCATATCATAAATGTACGTGTTTCGTCAGTGGTTTTTGCAATATTTCATAAAAATTAAGAAAGAAGGTGGGACATATGGGACATACGGTGCCAAAGCTGCTGGTGACCTTTGCCGCGGGAGGGGTGGGCTACTGCGCCCTGGAGACCCTCTGGCGGGGGCGCACCCACCCCAGCATGGCCCTGTGCGGCGGCACGGTGCTGGCGGTGTTCACCAAAATGGTCCGCAGGGGCGGCTCCCGGCTGGGGCTGTGCCTCCGGGGCTGCGCCCTCATCACCGGGTGCGAGCTGCTGTGCGGCCTGGTCTTTAACCGGGACCGGCAGGTGTGGGACTATTCCCGCCTGCCCGGCAATTTCCGGGGGCAGATCTGCCCGCTGTTTTCCGCCCTGTGGTTTTTGCTGTGCATCCCCCTGTGCGGGCTGTGCCCCCTGCTGGAGCGGCACCTGGCCCTTCTTGACAAGAGGGGAACGGGGGGACTATAATAAAGACATTCCATACTGCGCGGCGCAGGGCGGAATAGGGCCGTCCTGCGGGAAGCGGGGTGAAAGTCCCCCACAGCAGCCACTACTGTAATGGCGTACGGCAGCGCAAAGGCCACGGCGGGTCCCCGCCGGAAGGCGCGCTTTTGCCGGAGGATGCCTGAGTCAGGAGACCGGCCGCGCGGCGGAAGCCGGCGCCTTTTGGCAGGGGGAGGCCCGGGGCGAAGTCTTTGCAGACCTGCTGCAAAGGCTTTTTTCATTCCCTGACATCATTTTGGGAGGAAGAACTATGAAAAAGAAGATCACCGCGCTGCTGCTGGTCCTGGCGCTGGCGGCGGCCATGTGCGTCACCGCCGCGGCGGGCAATTCCGTCACGGTGCGGGTGGAAGGCGTGGACGGAAACGTGGTGTGCACCGCCGTGGACATCGGCGAGCAGTCCACCGTGCTGGAGGTGCTGGAAAAGGCTCTGACCGCGGCCGGCGTGGAGTATGTGGTCAAGGACAGCGCCTACGGCGGCAAATATGTATCCGCCATCGGCGAAGATGCCGAGAGCCGCTTCGGCGGTTATGACGGCTGGATGTATTATGTGGACGGCGTCAGCCCCATGTATACCGTGGACGCCTATGTGCTCAAGGGAGGCGAGGAAGTGCTGCTGGCCTATGCGGACATGAGCGCGCTGCTGCCCATCCTCACCGTCAGCCGTGACAGCGCGGGCATTGTCACCGTCACCGTCACCGCCGATGTGACCACCTATGACGAAAACTGGAACGCCTCTGTTTCCCGGGATCCTGTGGCGGGCGTCACGCTGACTGTGGACGGCGTGGAATATGTCACCGATGAAACGGGCAGCGCCGTGCTGTCTGCCGATGCCTCTGCCAAGGCGCAGGTGACCGTTCAGGCGGAAAAGAAGGCCGAAAGCGGCGTGCCCCAGGTGATCCGCCTGGCCCCCGGCTATACGCTGGACCTCACCGCTCAGGAGACCCCCGCCCAGCCCGTCTTTTCCGATGTGGCCGAGGGCCTGTGGTACACCCCCTATGTGCTGGATATGGCCGGCCGGGGCGCGGTCACCGGCTTCCCTGACGGCACCTTCCGTCCCACCGGCGCCGTCACCCGCGCCCAGGTGGTGAATGTGCTGTATCAGCTCAGCGGCGGCGTGCCCGTGAACTTCGCTATGCCCTTCTCCGATGTGGCCGAGGGCCTGTGGTACACAGAGGCTGTCCGCTGGGCCGCCTCTGAGGGCATCGCCAACGGCGCCGATGGCAAATTTAGCCCCAACGCCTTTGTGAGCCGCCAGGATCTGGCGGTGATGCTGGTGCGGTACCAGCAGAAGGTGGTGGGCGCCGCCCTGCCTGAGACCGCCGAGGCTCCCGCCTTTGCCGACAATGACAAGATCGCGTCCTATGCCGCCGAGGCCGTCTACCTGCTGCAGAAGGCGGGCATCGTCACCGGCAGCGAGGGCCGCTTCAACCCCACCGCCACCGCGTCCCGCGGCGAGTTGTGCAAGATGCTCTCCGGCCTGATGGTTTCTGAGTAAACCCGGGATATGATCAAAAAAGCACCCCCAGGGGGTGCTTTTTTCTTTGCGGAGGGCCGCTTTTCGTGATAAACCGGGCTTTTCCCGGAAAAGAAGGTCAGCGAAGCCTGACGGCAGCGGCCAGCCGGCGGCTCAGCACCAGGGCCAGAGCCAGTTTGGCGGCGTCCGGCAGGACAAAGGGAAACACGCACCAGCTCAGCGCCGTCCACAAGCCGATCTGCCCGGTGGTGCGGGCATAGACCGCCATGAACCAGGCGGTGCCGAAGGCATAGCACACCAAAAGGCCCAGCGCCATGGACAGGGCCAGCGCCCAGCGCCGCCCGCCGGAAAGGCGTTCCCCGGCCCACATCACCAGCGCCAGAAACAGAAAGCCGATGAGATAGCCGCCGGTGCTGCCCAACAGGCAGCCCATTCCTCCCTGAAAGCCCGCGAACACCGGGACGCCCGCCATGCCCAGAGCCAGATAGACCAGCACCGCCAGCGTCCCCCGCTTGCCTCCCAGCACCGCCGCCGCCAGAAAGACGCCGAAGGTCTGCAGGGTAAAGGGGACCGTGGCGGGCACGGAGATCCAGGAGCATATTGCGATGGCTACGGCGAACAGGGCGATGTATGCCATGTCGGTGGTGTTCAGCTTTGAGGGACGGGTAGTGGTCATATAGGCGCCTCCTGACAGTTTTTTAGGGAAAACAGATTATAATTCAGCAGAATGATAGCACAAAAAGCCCCTGGATACAAGGCGTGTGTTTTCTCCCGGGGCGCGCGGCCACACGTTGTCCGCAGGCGGGGTTCAATATAGCCGCCGATGAGGGTTTCCCCGGGGCGCTGCGCCATCTCGGCCCTATATCGAAGCGTGCCTGTAGGCAGCTTTGGGGCGCTGCGCCCCCGAACCCCCGCGTGACTTTCCACCGCGGGAAAGTCACCAAAGCGCGCCGGGGGCCCTCCCCATGAGGGCAGGAAGCCCCCGGACCCCTGTCTGCCCAAAAGACCAGGCAAACCGGCCCCGCAGGCGGATACCACGGCGCGGCCATGTGGGGTAAAAATCACTACCGTTGGTCACATCCTCCGCCGCTGTGCGGCCCCCCACTTCTTCCTTAGGGAGATCAGAGCAAAACGGCATCCGTTTGAGGTGTGCAGGCAGCATCTGCAGCACCACCGCGCCGGGGATGCCCTCCGGCGGGTGCCGCGGAAACGACTTGTGGGGCGAAAAAGCATCCGTTCGCGGCGCGCTCAGCAGGGGGCCCGGGGGAGTGCGCCATAACGGGACTGCTCCCCCGGCCGCCCTTTTCTCTTGTACCGTCAACGGCACGTTCTCTTTTCGGCGGGACGAAAAGAGAATGTGTGGTTGAGACTGTGGGTTCTTACGGTCAAGCCGCGCTGACTGGCCGGAAATATGATACAGTTGAGGGGCGCTGCGCCATCTCGGCCTAAGAGCCGCCTGCGGCGGCTTACATCGAAGCGTGCCTGTGGATGGCTTTGGGGCGCTGCGCCCCCGAACCCCCGCGTGACTTTCCACCGCGGGAAAGTCACCAAAGCGCGCCGGGGGCCCTCCCCATAAGGGCAGGAAGCCCCCGGACCCCTGTCTGCCCAAAAGACCAGGCAAAAAGGCCCCACCGGCGGGTGCCCCGGCCCGGCCAAGG
>JAQXOO010000020.1 GCA_029099685.1 Clostridia bacterium | reverse complement strand
CCCTTCCTTCATCACTGCTTCCACAACTCTTTGCTTGAACTCTGGTGTATACCGTTTATTTGGTACTCCTTTTGGCATAACAAAACACCCCACTTGTTAGATAGTATATCATACTGTCTAACTAATGGGGTGCAGTTCACCTTTTTTACCGATTTTATTTTCTGTTTTTGCTTGTTTTTCACCGGCTTCGAACGGGCCGGCCTTTGTGCCTGGCTCTGCCGGGACGGGAAAGGCCCCTGCCGGGCGCTTTCCCCTTGACATCCCGCTCCGGTTATTGTAAACTGTTTGGGTATACGGAGATGTACCCAAGTGGTTGAAGGGTCCGCACTCGAAATGCGGTAGGCGTGTAACAGCGCGCGAGAGTTCGAATCTCTCCATCTCCGCCACGCCGGAGCAAGGTCCGCTTTGCTCCGGCGCTTTTGATTTTCCGGGAAGAAAACCGCCCTCCGGCCCCGGTCCGGACTGGGTGTTTTCCGGGGACGGGGTGAGAATTCTTATACTTTTTGTAAATATTAGCACTCCTCTATTGACAGTGCTAACGAATCCGTCTATAACAGAATCATCCTGCGGGGGCGCGCCGCGCCCCCGCGGCAGAGCAAAGGAGGAACTTCCATGAACGAAGTCAAACCGCCCAAAAAATCCCTGCTTTACTACTACGCCATCGTTTTGCTGGTGGTGATGCTGTTCAACTTTCTGGCCATGCCCTGGATGGCCGAGCGCCAAATCCGCGAGGTGGACTACAACACCTTTGTGAGCATGGTGGAGAGCGCCCAGGTGGGACAGGCGGAGATCCAGGAGCAGGACAACCGCATCCTGTTCACCGACAAGGATGGAAATACCGTTTATAAGACCGCCATGGTCCCGGACGCGGACCTGACAAAGCGGCTGCTGGAGGCCGGAGTCTCCACCACCGGCGTGGAAATCGAGCAGACCTCCCTGCTGGTCAGCCTGCTGGGGTGGATCCTGCCCCTCGTCGTCTTTATCGCCCTGGGCCAGTTCATGTCCCGCAAGATGATGCAGAAGATGGGCGGTCCCAACGCCATGGCCTTCGGCAAATCCAACGCCAAGGTGTATGTCAAGTCCTCTGAGGGCATCAAATTCGCCGACGTGGCCGGCGAGGACGAGGCCAAGGAGAACCTTCAGGAGATCGTGGATTACCTCCACGACCCCACCCGGTACAAGGAGATCGGCGCTTCCATGCCCAAGGGCGTACTGCTGGTAGGCCCTCCCGGCACCGGCAAGACCCTGCTGGCCAAGGCCGTGGCCGGCGAGGCCAGCGTGCCCTTCTTCTCCATGTCCGGCTCGGAATTTGTGGAGATGTTCGTGGGCATGGGCGCTTCCAAGGTCCGGGACCTGTTCAAGCAGGCCAAGGAAAAGGCCCCCTGCATCGTGTTCATTGACGAGATCGACGCCATCGGCAAAAAGCGCGACGGACAGCTGGGCGGCAACGACGAGCGGGAGCAGACCCTCAACCAGCTGCTCACGGAGATGGACGGCTTCGAGGGCAACACCGGCGTCATCATCCTGGCGGCCACCAACCGCCCCGAGTCCCTGGACCCCGCCCTCACCCGTCCCGGACGGTTTGACCGCCGGGTGCCGGTGGAGCTGCCCGACCTGAAGGGCCGTGAGGACATCCTGCGGGTCCACGCCCGGAAGATCAAGGTAGAGGGGGATGTGGACTATAACCGCATCGCCCGCATGGCCTCCGGCGCTTCCGGCGCGGAGCTGGCCAACATCGTCAACGAGGCCGCCCTCCGGGCGGTGCGCAACGGCCGGGACCGCGCCACCCAGGCCGACCTGGAGGAGAGCATCGAGGTGGTCATCGCCGGCTATCAGAAGAAGAACGCCATTATGACCGACCACGAAAAGCGCATCGTGGCCTGCCACGAGATCGGTCACGCCCTGGTGGCCGCCAAGCAGACCAACTCCGCCCCGGTGCAGAAGATCACCATCGTGCCACGGACCTCCGGCGCGCTGGGCTACACCATGCAGGTGGAGGAGGGCAACCATTACCTGATGAGCAAGGAGGAGATCGAGAACAAGATCGCCACCTTTACCGGCGGCCGGGCCGCGGAGGAAGTGGTGTTCGGCTCGGTGACCACCGGCGCTTCCAACGACATCGAGCAGGCCACCAAGCTGGCCCGGGCCATGATCACCCGCTACGGCATGAGCCGGGATTTTGACATGGTGGCCCTGGAGACGGTGAACAACCAGTATCTGGGCGGCGACGCCTCTCTGGCCTGTTCTCCCGACACCGCCGCGGAGGTGGACCGGCAGGTGGTGGAACTGGTGAAAAAACAGCACGAAAAGGCCGTGCGCATCCTCAGGGAAAACCGGGAAAAGCTGGACCAGCTGTCCGACTTCCTTTATGAAAAGGAGACCATCACCGGCGAGACCTTTATGTCCATCCTCAACGCGGAATAAACCGTCCTTTTGCGGAACGCCCAAGCCGCGGCGCCAGACACAGGCGCCGCGGCTTTTTTCTGCGGTTTTCGGCATATTTATCAATTCATCACAATAAACCGTTGTTTTTTGTATTTTTATGTGCTATACTATAAAAACTATGCATTTCCAAAAGGAGATCGGACATTTATGGAACAAAAACGCAGCAATTTCAGCGGCTCGCTGGGATTTGTCCTGGCGGCGGCAGGCTCCGCCGTGGGCCTGGGCAATATCTGGCGGTTCCCCTATCTGGCCGCCAAGGACGGCGGCGGCATCTTCCTGCTCTGCTATGTGGTGCTGGCCCTGACCTTCGGCTTCGCCCTTTTGACCACCGAGATCGCCATCGGCCGCAAAACCGGGCAGAGCCCCATCACCGCCTATAAGGTCCTGCACCCCAAATGGGGCTGGATCGGCCTGCTGGCCTGCCTGATCCCGCTGCTCATCCTGCCCTATTACAGCGCCATCGGCGGCTGGATCCTGAAATACCTGGCGGCGTTCCTCACAGGAAACGCCCCCACCGCGGCGGAGGCCGACGGCTATTTCGGCGCCTTCATCACCTCGCCCGTGGAGCCGGTGATCTGGTTCGCGGTGTTCCTGGCCGCCACCACCTTTGTGGTCTATAAGGGCGTCAACGCCGGCATCGAGCGCATGAGCAAGGTGATGATGCCCCTGCTGCTGGTGCTGATCATCTGCATCGCGGGCTTCTCCCTGACCCTGTCCCACACCGACGAAAGCGGCGTCACCCGCACCGGCCTGGAGGGGCTGAAGGTCTATCTCATCCCCAATTTCCAGGGCATGACGGCCTCGCGTCTGCTCACCGTGATCACGGACGCCATGGGCCAGCTGTTCTATTCCATCAGCGTGGCCATGGGCATCATGATCACCTACGGCTCCTATGTGAAAAAGGACACCGACCTGACCCGGTCGGTGAACCAGATCGAGATCTTTGACACCGCCGTGGCCTTTTTGGCGGGCATGATGATCATCCCCGCCGTCTACGCCTTTATGGGGTACGAGGGCCTGGGCAGCTCCGGTCCCGGCCTGATGTTCAAGGCGCTGCCCAAGGTCTTTGACGCCATGGGCGGCATCGGCACGGTGGTGGGCGTGGCCTTTTTCGTGATGGTGGTGTTCGCCGCCCTCACCTCCTCCATCTCCATCATGGAGGCGCTGGTGGCCTCTGCCATGGACCGGTTCCGCATGGAGCGCAAGCGCGCTGTTCTGGCGGTGGCGGCCATCGCCCTGGTGCTGGGCGTCATCGTCTGCATGGGCTACACCTGCCTGTACTTCGAAGCCGTCCTGCCCAACAACGCCCCCGGCTCCAACAGCCAGATCCTGGACATCATGGACTACATCTCCAACTCGGTGCTGATGCCGGTGGTGGCCATCGCTACCTGCATCCTGGTGGGCTGGGTCATCAAGCCCCAGACCATCATCGACGAGATCACCCTGGGCGGTGTGCGGTTCCGCCGCCGGAGCCTGTATGTAGCCATGGTGAAATACATCACGCCGGTGATGCTGGCGGTGCTGCTGGCCCAGTCCCTGGGCCTGCTGGGCTGAAAAAACAGAAAACGGGCGGGGCGCGCCCCTCCCTTTTGTGGTATAATGCTGCCATGAGGAGGTGCTGTTATGGCCAAAAACACCCGCAACACCCGGGGACGCATCATTTCCGCCGCCTGGGAGCTGTTTTATGACCAGGGCTATGAGGACACCACGGTGGAGGAGATCATCGAGCGGTCCCAGACCAGCAAGGGCTCCTTTTACCACTATTTTGACGGCAAGGACGCCCTGCTTTCCTCCCTTTCCTATCTGTTTGACGAGGAATACGCCCGCCTGCAGCAGGAACTGGACCCGGACATGGACGCCTGGGACAAGCTTCTTTTGCTCAACCGGTCGCTGTTTTCCATGATCGAGCGCCGGGTGTCCCTGGACCTGCTGGCGCGGCTGCTGTCCTCTCAGCTCATCACCAAGGGGGACAAGCACCTGCTGGACCGGGACCGGCTGTATTTCCGCTATCTGCGGCAGATCGTCCGGGAGGGGCAGGAACGGGGCCAGCTGCGGGACGCTTTGACGGTGAACGAGATCGTCAAGCTGTACGCCCTGGCCGAGCGGGCGCTGATGTATGACTGGTGCCTGTGCGGCGGCGAATATTCCCTGACGGCCTATGCGGAAAAAATGATGCCCATGTTCCTGCGGGAGCTGAAGGGACAGCCCCCGGCTGAAAAAATTTCGATTCCGAAAAATCGTTAAAAATACCGTACAGCCGAAAAAACTTGTAATTACAATGCTTTTTCGGCTGTTTTTTCTTTTTTCGTTCAGAACGCATTCTGTATTGCAGTCTAATTTTGTTTATGCTATACTCGGCCCATCAACTCCAGGGAGGACGCACATATGGCAAACATCTGCATTCTGATCTCCATCGTTTTTTATCTGTTATTCATGGTGGGCGTGGGCCTGTGGTACACCAGGCGGAACACCAGCGCCGATGATTTTTACCTGGGCGGCCGCAAGCTGGGCCCCTATGTCACCGCCATGAGCGCCGAGGCCTCGGACATGAGCTCCTGGCTGCTGATGGGCCTGCCCGGACTGGCCTTTTTCAACGGCCTGGCCGACCCCTTCTGGACGGCGGCGGGCCTGGCGCTGGGCACCTATCTCAACTGGCTGCTGGTCGCCAAGCGCCTGCGCCGCTACAGCGCTGAGCTGGGCGCCATCACCGTGCCCGAGTTCTTCACCAAGCGGTTCGGAGACAGGCGGCGGCTGCTGCAGGGTCTGGCGGCCCTGGTCATCCTGGTGTTTTTCGTGCCCTACACCGCCTCCGGCTTCGCCGCCTGCGGCAAGCTGTTTTCCACGCTGTTCGGCTGGGACTATGCGCTGTGCATGGCGGTGAGCGCCGTCATCATCGTGGGCTACACCGTTCTGGGCGGCTTTTGGGCCGCTTCCGTCACCGACCTGATCCAATCCGTCATCATGACCGTCGCCCTGGCGGCGGTGCTGGTGTTCGGCGTGTCCTCTGCCGGCGGCATGGGAGCCGTGCTGGACAACGCCGGCCGGGTGGCCGGATACCTGCGGCTGGACGCCATGGGCAACGTTCTCACCGGCGAGACCGTCTCCTACGGCCTGCTGACCATTGTCTCCACCATGGCCTGGGGCCTGGGCTATTTCGGTATGCCCCACATCCTGCTGCGGTTCATGGCCATTGAAGACGCGGACAAGCTGAAGGTCTCCCGCCGGGTGGGCACCGTTTGGGTGGTCATTTCCATGGCCATCGCCATTTTCATCGGCATCGTGGGCTACGGCATGGTGAGCGCCGGCGCTCTGGAGGGCTTCTCCAGCGCCTCCGCCGCCGAGGCCATCATCGTTTCCATCGCCAAGCTCATCTCCCGGCACGGCGTGCTTGCCGCGCTGCTGGCAGGACTGATCCTGGCGGGCATCCTGGCCTCCACCATGTCCACCGCCGACTCCCAGCTGCTGGCCGCCTCCTCCAGTGCGTCCCACGACCTGCTGTGCGGCCTGTTCCGGATGGACCTGTCCCAGAAGCGGAAGATGCTGGTGGCCCGGGTGACGCTGGCTGTCATCGCGGTGCTGGGCGTCCTGCTGGCCCGGGACCCCAACAGCTCGGTGTTCACCATCGTGTCCTTTGCCTGGGCGGGCTTCGGCGCCGCCTTCGGCCCCACGATGCTGGCGGCCCTGTTCTGGAAGCGCACCACCTGGCAGGGCGCCCTGGCGGGTATGCTCAGCGGCGGCGCCATGGTCTTTGTGTGGAAGTTCGCCGTCAAGCCCATGGGCGGAGTCTGGGGCATCTATGAGCTGCTTCCCGCGTTTCTGGTGTCGCTGGCGGCCATCATCGTGGTCAGCCTGGCCACGCCCGCGCCTGAACAGGAGATCACGGACACCTTTGATGCCGTGCGCGCCGTGAAATAAACAAACCACCCAGCAGGGGGCGGCCCGCGGCCGCCCCTTTTCTCTTGCAAATGATACAGCAGTCCTGTATAATCATACCATCTTCTTGTTTCCCGGAGGTGGCCTATGCCCCGCTTGATCGTAAATCTCTCCCACATCCGCCGCAACGCGGAGGCGGTGTGCCGTCTGTGCGCCGGGCGGGGCATTTCCGTGGCCGGCGTGGTGAAAGGGGCCTGCGGCGCCCCCGCCGTGGCCCGGGCCATGGTGCAGGGCGGCTGCGGGCAGCTGGCTTCCTCCCGCCTGTCCCAGCTGGAACGGCTGCGGGCCGCGCTGCCCGGCGTTTCTACCCTGCTGATCCGTATGCCGCTGCCCCGGGAGGCCGGCCGGGTGGTGCGGGCCTGCGACCTGAGCCTGAACACCGAGGAAGCCACCCTGTGGGCCCTCAGCGCCGCCGCTGTGTCCGCGGGGGTGACCCACGGGGTCATCCTGATGTACGAGCTGGGGGACCTGCGGGAGGGCCTGCCCTCGGTGGAGGCGCTGGTCTCCCTGGCGCGGACGGCGGAAGCACTGCCGGGCATCCGCCTGGCGGGGGTAGGCGGCACCCTCAACGACATTTACGGCATCAGCCCCTCTCCGGACAACATGGCCGCCCTGGCGGCGGCCTTTCACCGGGTGGAGCAGGCTGTGGGCCGCAGGCTTGACATTCTTTCCGGTGGCAGCACCACGGCGCTGCCCATGCTGCTGCGGGACGCCCTCCCTCCGGAGATCAACCACCTGCGCATCGGCGAGGCCATCCTCACCGGACGGGACCTGCCAGACCTGTGGGGCTGCCAGGTACCCGGCTGCGGCTGCGACACCCTGACGCTGGAGGCCCGGGTCATCGAGCGCAACGTCAAGCCCACCGTCCCCTGGGGCGGCCGCAGCCAGAACGGCTTCGGCGAGGCGCCGCCCCTTCCCCCCGACCGGGGTCCCCGGGCCCGGGCCATTCTGAACGTGGGCCGGTGCGACGTGGGCGAGGTCTCCCAGCTTATCTGCCCGCCGGGGGTCTCCGTCATCGGCGCCAGCTCCGACCACCTGGTGGTGGACGTGGAGGACTGTCCCCAGGCCCCGGAGGTGGGCGAAGCCCTGACTTTCCGGCTGTTTTACCAGGCCATGCTGTACGCCTTTCAGTCCGAGGACGTGGAAAAGGTTTATATGGAATAAAAAAAGCGGCTCCTGCGAGCCGCTTTTTCCCATTTTTCGCGTCTGCGGGCGTTTTTTACAGCGCCCGGTGCTTTTTCGCCAGGTCCACATAGTGCTCCGCGTTCCAGCGGATGTCCCGGAGCTGTTCCTCCGACACCTGCCGCAGCACCTTGGCGGGGCAGCCCACCGCCAGGGCGTTGTCCGGGATGACCTGCCCCTCCCGCACCAGAGCCCCCGCGCCGATGATGGCGTTTTTGCCCACCCGGCAGCCATTGAGCAGGGTGGCGTGCATCCCGATGATCACGTGGTCATCCACCTCCGCCCCGTGGACCAGGGCGCTGTGGCCCACGGTGACCCCTTCGCCCAGGGTCAGCCGAAAGCCCTTGTCCGCGTGGAGCACGGCGCAGTCCTGGATGTTGGAGCCGGGGCCGATGACGATGGTCTCGGCGTCGCCCCGGATCACCGCGCCGTACCAGACCGAGGCGTCCCGGCCCAGGGTCACATCGCCGATGACGGCGGCGTTGTCCGCCACAAAGCAGGAATCGTGGATCTCAGGGGTCTTCCCCTCAAAAGCTTTGATCATGGTGCACCTCATTTCATAAAACGCGGCCGGTCCCGGCAGGTCTCCAGATAGTCCAGCAGAGCGGCGCCGTCGGAAAAGGCCGCCCACAGGTCCCGGCATTCTTCCTTCAGAAAGCCCTCCCGGATGGCCCGCTCCAGCAGGTCCAGCAGCGGGTCATAATAGCCCCGCAGGTTCAGCAGGGCCACGGGCTTTGCGTGCCGGCCCAGCTGCTTCAGCGTCAGGATCTCGAACAGCTCGTCAAAGGTGCCGATGCCGCCGGGCACCGCCGCGAAGGCGTCGGCCCGGTCCTCCAGGATCTGCTTGCGCTGGCGCATGGTGTCGGTATAGACAAACTCGTCGCAGTGGGGATACAGCACCCCATCCGCATCGAAAAACCGCGGCGCCACGCCGATGACCCGGCCCTTTTCCGCCTTGACGCCCCGGGCGGCGGCGCCCATCAGGCCCTTGTCTCCGCCGCCGAACAGCAGCGTGTGCCCCCGCCTGCCGATCTCCCGGCCGAAGGCCTCCACCCCCGCCGTATAATCCGGATGGATATTCTGGCTGGACGCGCCGTATAAACAAATGACCATGGACGTATACTCCTCTCCCGCCCTGCCGGGAAGTTTTTATCATTATACTGTATTTTTACGCAAAATGCAATTGACTGGGCGGGCCGCCGGTGCTATCATGCTTTTGACAAACCAAATTTTTTTCGTAAAAGGAGTCTTTCCCATGTCTGAATATGATCCCGGAAAAGTTATCTGTTCCTGCGCCCGCGTCACCTGCGGCGACATTGCCGACGCGGTGGCCGCCGGAGCGAAAACAGTGGATGACCTTCGTGAAGCCACCCGTGCCACCGCTTTCTGCGGAAGCTGCACCGACCGGGTGGAGGCTTTTCTGAACGATGTGCTCTCCGGCCAGGCAAAGCCCGCGGCCCAGCCCCAGCAGCCCGCCGCCGACCCCGGCCAGCTGGTGGCCCCCATCTTCCGCCAGGTGTGCGACGACATCTGGTATGTGGGCGCCAGCGACCGCAGCGCCGACTGGTTTGAAAAGCAGTATCCCGTGCCCGACGGCATGTCCTATAACAGCTATCTGCTGCTGGACCGCAGCACCGTTTTGTTCGACACCGTGGACCAGTCTGTGCGGGAGGTCTTTCTCCGCAGTGTGGAGACCCTGCTGAACGGCCGCCCCCTGGATTATCTGGTGATCCAGCATATGGAGCCCGACCACGCCGCCACCCTGGGCGAGGTACTGCGCCGCTGGCCCAAGTGCCAGGCCATCTGCACCGCCGCCGCCAAAAAGATGATCGGCCAGTTCTTCGGCCCCCAGCTGTCCGGCCGGGTGCAGGAGGTGCGGGACGGCGTTTCCATGATGGTGGGCAAGCACATTCTGTCCTTCCACACCGCCCCCATGGTCCACTGGCCCGAGGTGATGGTCACCTATGACCGCACCTCCCAGACGCTGTTCTCCGCCGACGCCTTCGGCACCTTCGGCGCGCTGGACGGCAACCTGTTCGCCGACCAGGGGAACTTCCCCATGGACGAATACCGGCGGTACTACACCAACATCGTGGGCAAATACGGCGGCCCGGTGCAGCAGCTTTTGAACAAGGCCGCCGGCCTGGGCGTCAGCCGCATCTGCCCCCTCCACGGTCCCGTCTGGCGGCAGGACCTGGGCGCCCTGCTGGACAAGTATCAGAAGTGGAGCACCTATACCCCCGAAGAGACCGGCGTGGTCATCGCCTACGCCTCCATCTACGGCGGCACCGAGCTGGCCTGCCAGGCCCTGGCCAACGCCCTCAGCGCCAGAGGCGTGCGCAGCGTGCGGCTGATGGACCTGTCCCGCACCCACGCTTCCTATGTCATCAGCGAGGCCTTCCGCGCCAGCCATCTGGTGCTGGCTTCCGTCACCTATAACGGCGACCTGTTCCCCCACATGGAGAACCTGATCCTGCAGCTTAAGCACCACGGCCTGAAGGGCCGCACCGTGGCCCTGGTGGAAAACGGCTCCTGGGCGCCCGCCGCCGCCCGGAAGATGGACGAGCTGCTCACCGGCTCCGGCAACCATGTGCTGCCCAAAAAGCTGACGCTGCTGTCCACCCTGAAGCAGGCGCAGCTGGAGGAGATCGACGCCATGGCCACCGCCATCACCGAGAGCATGAAATAACCGGTATTTCCCGCATAAATTGCCATCACCTCGGCCACAATAGGGCCGAGGTGATTTATTATGCAGTGGACCCAGAAAGAGACCGACCTTCTCAAGGACCTGAAGGGGCAGGAGCAGCTGTGCGTGGACAAATACACCCGCCACGCAGAGGCCGCCGCCGACCCCCAGCTGAAAAACCTGTTCTCCCAGCTGGCCCAGAATGAGCAGCAGCACCTGCAGACCATCCGCCAGATGGAACAGGGGACCGTTCCCCAGATGTCCGGCGGCAGCTGCAATCTGCAGGCGCCCAGCTTCACCGCCGCCTATTCCGGCGACAGCAAGGAAAAGCAGAACGACTGCTTCCTGTGCTCTGATGTGCTGGCCGGGGAAAAGCACGTTTCCGCCCTGTACGATACCTGCGTCTTTGAGTTCAAGGACGGGGCCGCCCGCAATGTGCTCAGCCACATCCAGCAGGAGGAGCAGCAGCACGGCAAGATGCTGTTCGACTATATGCAGGCCAACGGGATGTACCAGTAAGCGTCCCCCGGGCCGCCGGACGCCCCGGAGCAAAAAGATCCCCCAAAAGACCCCCCTTGCGGCACGGAAACCTGCGGTTTTTCGGGCATTCCTCCGCCCGCAGGGCCGGAACGCGCCGAAAAAAAGTCCCATTTGCGCCGGAAACAGGGCGCCGCGCCCCGGGCATACTTTGCGTATGTCCGGGCGGCGCTGCCATGCGACCGCCAAATGGGACCTTTTACAACCTATGGTTTCCGGCCCCGGAGGGTCCGGGGCTTTTTCCGTTACAGAACGAACTTCCGCAGGGCCTCCTCCACCCCCAGGGAGCGCTGGGCCGCGCACACATAGTCCGCCTCGGCCTTGAGCGCCTCGGCGGAATTGCCCACCGCCACGCCGCAGCCCGCCCATCGGATCATGGGCAGGTCGTTGGTGTTGTCCCCCAGGGCCATCACCTGGCTCCGGTCCAGGCCCAGCAGGGACGCAAGCCGCTCCAGCGCCCGTCCCTTGTCCGCGCCCAGGGGCATGACCTCGATGAGCCAGGGCTGGGACTGGGAAAAGGACAGCCGGGGGAAGCGCGCCCCCAGGTCTTTCAGCCGGGCGGACACCTGCTCCGGCTGCTCCACGATGAGCATCTTGGGGGTGGGCTGAAGGTCCGCGCAACGGCGAAAGTCGCCCACCTCCCGGAAGCCCGCCACCGGCAGGTCCGGGTCCAGCCGCGCCCCGTCGCACATCTCCTCGATGACCAGGGCGTCGTCGGGGCCGTAAAGCTGCAGGTAGAGCCCCTCCCGGTGGCAGTAATCCGACAGGGGCAGGATGTCCTCCGGCCCGATGAGGTGCCGGGCCAGGGTCTCGCCGGTGTCCCCCTGCCGGATCAGCGAGCCGTTGTAGCAGATGATGGGGGTCTGCGCGCCGATGGCGCGGGCCGCCGCCAGGGCCGAGGGATAGCAGCGGCCGGTGGCTACGGCGGTGCGCACCCCCTGTTCCCCGGCCTGCCGCAGCAGGGCGGCGGTGCTTTCAGGGATGGTCCCCCGGGCATCCAGCAGGGTGTTGTCCAGGTCGGTGGCGATGAGTTTGATCATGATCGGGTTCCTTTCCTTGCCCGGGCGGCGCTTCAGAACTTTTTGGCCTGCTCCCGGCCGTGGAGCACCCGCAAAGCGCCCTGGGCCAGGGACAGCATCTCGTTTTCTCCGGGCAGCACCAGCACCGGCGCGATCTTTTCCACATAGCCCTTCACCGCGTCGGTGAGCCGCTGGGAATAGGCCATGCCGCCGGTGAGCACGATGGCGTCCACCTGGAACCGCAGCACGGCGGCCAGGGAGCCGATGTCCCGGCTGAGCTGATAGGCCAGCGCGTCAAAGACCCGGCGGGCCAGGGGGTCCTGCTCCTCAAAGGCCCGGCGCTCCACCACCCGGAAGTCCCGGGTGCCCAGATAGGACACTATGCCGGAATTGGTCTCCAGCCGGTGCAGGATGTCCTCCTTGCCGGCGCCGGAGAAGCACAGCTCCACCACCTGCCGCACCGGCAGGCCGCCGGCCCGGTCCATGGAGAAGCAGCCCTCGTCAAAGATGTTGCACACCTCCACCGCCCGTCCCTTCCGGTGGGCCGCGGACGTGACGCCGCCGCCCAGGTGGCAGATGATGAGATTGCAGTTTTCATAGGTGGTGCCCAGCATGGCCGCCGCCTTCCGCCCCATGCTGCGGTGGTTCAGGGCGTGGAAAAAGCTCACCCGCTCCATGGGGGCGAAGCCCGTCACCCGGGCCACATCCTCCAGCTCGTCCACCGACACCGGGTCCACGAAAAAGGCGGGGATGTCCGTGCCCCGGGTCAGCTCCCAGGCCAGCAGGCTGCCCAGATTGGCGGCGTGCTCCTTCCGGGCGTGGTACATAGCCTCCACCACGTCCCCGTCCACCCGGTAGGTGCCGGCCTGCACCGGTTTGGTAAAGCCGCCCCGGGCGCTGACGGCGTCCAGGTCGGACAGCCGGATGCCCGCCTTGTCCAGAGCGGTCCGGATCATGCCCAGGCGGTAGCCCAGCTGGTCCGACACGTGGGCAAAGGGCGCCAGCTCGGCGGCCTCATGCTGGATGGTTTGCGTATAGGCCGGCTGTTCCTCCTCATATACGGCGATCTTGGTAGAGGTGGAGCCGGGATTGATCACCAGGATCTTCATAAAGCGTTCCTCCTGCTTTTTGGTCTTTTTTCAGCCTTTATTGTATGCCCGGCGGACCGGATTGTCAATGTGGGGGCGGGCGCGCCCGTCCCTGCCTTGCCGCCCCGGAAAATTTATGATATGATGTAAAATGAAGGGATATTGATGAAAAAAACGATTTTTTAAAAAGAAATGTGACCCCGGAGCACCCTCATCCGTGTTACAGACAGGAGGCACAAGATGGACAGCAGCAATTTGCAGCGGGCGGAGCGGGCCTATGACGCCTACGCCCCCCAGCTTTACCGCGTGGCCTATTCCCTGCTTTTGAGCCGCGAGAGCGCCGAGGACGCGGTGCAGGACGCCTTTGCCAGGTATCTTGCCCAGGACGGCGCTTTCCGGGACGCTGAACACGAAAAGGCCTGGCTCATCCGGGTGACCGTCAACCGCTGCCGCGACCTGCAGCGTGCGGGAGCGGTGCGGGCCTATACCCCGCTGGAGGATCTGCTCCAGCACCCCGCCCGGCCCGACGACGACTGGGCCGAGGGACAGCCGGTGCTGCGGGCGGTGCTGGCGCTGCCGGAAAAATACCGGGCGGCGCTGGTGCTCCACAGCCTGGAGGGCTACCCGGTGGACGCCGTGGCCGCCGCCCTGCGCCTGACCCCCTCCGCCGTGAAAATGCGGCTCAAGCGGGGCAGAGAGCTGCTGCAAACCATGCTGGCAAAGGAGGACATCCATGTTTGACGACAAAACCAAAAACGCCTGGCAGGCCATCACGCCCGACCCCGCCCTGCGGGAAAAAGTGCTGGCACAGGCCGGCGGAGAATCGCCTGTCAAAAAGGCTTCCGTCCGCCCCTTCCTCAATCTGCTGAGGGTCACCGCCTCCATCGCCGCCTGCATCGCACTGGCCCTGGTGCTGCTCCGTCCTGGGCGGCCCCAGGTGACCTTTACCGGCGTTCAGCCCGGGGCGGCCATCGCCGCCTTCAGCCAGCGGTCGGAAAGCGCCTGGGCCGTGACCCTGGTGCTGGAGGCCGGGAAGGACACCGTCCTTACCACCGGCGAGGGCGTGCTGGAAGCAGACGGCAGCACCTTTTACTGGCGGCTGCCCGGCCCCGGCGACTATACGCTGACCGCTTCCCGGGGCAGCCATTCCTCGGATCTGCATTTTTCGGTGGCCTATGACGAGGGCTGGTCCGTCAAATGCAGCACCCTGCGGCCGTAGTCCGGCCGCGAAACCCCATCAAACCTATCATTTTTTTGGAGGAAACCACCATGAAAAAGATCCTTTCCGTTGTTCTGCTGGCCGCCATGGCCCTGACTCTGGGCGCCTGCGGCAAGACCGAGGCCAAGCCCCAGGGCGCGGACCTGTCCGGCGAAAGCCTGTCCGCCATCGTGGACAAGATCTATGAGCAGAAGGCGCCCCAGTTCCCCACCGGCCCCATGGAGGTGGACCTGTCCGACGCAGAGTCCGTGCTCTGGCTCACCGGCGTCTCCGACCCCGCCCTGCTGAAGGAAGCCCTGGTCTCTGAGGCCATGATGGGCTCCCAGGCCTATTCCCTGGTGCTGGTGCGCGTCAATGACGCCGCCAAGGCCGAGGAAGTGGCCAACACCATGCTGGAAAACATCGACCCCGCCAAGTGGATCTGCGTCCAGGCGGATGACATCGACGCCGCCATCTACGGCGACCTGGTGCTGTTCGTGATGATCGACAGCCAGTTCGGCCTGCCCGCCGCCGATCTGATCGGCGCCTTCAAGACCGTCTGCGGCGGCGTGCTGGACAAGGAGCTGTCCAAGTAACCCCTTGCCGCTTCACCGGGGGCGGCCGGCGCCGCCCCTTTCTGATCCCCCCAAATAGAGAGAGAGCCGGAGGAACCCATCATGAAAAAGTATCTTTCCATTCTGCTGCTGTGCGCCATGCTGCTGGGGCTTTTGTCCGCCTGCGGCAGCCCGGCCCAGACGCCCGCTGAACCGGACGCCCCCGCGGGCCAGGACGCCCCTGCCGAATCTGAGACCCCCGCGGAGCCTGAGACTCCTGCCCAGCCCGAGACTCCTGCACAGCCTGAGACTCCCGCACAGCCTGAGACTCCCGCACAGCCTGAGACCCCCGCACAGCCCGAGACTCCTGCCCAACCCGAGACTCCTGCTCAGCCCGAGACTCCTGCCCAGCCCGAGACTCCTGCTCAGCCCGAGACTCCTGCTCAGCCCGAGACTCCTGCTGAGCCCGAGACTCCTGCTGAACCGGAAACCCCCGCGGCCTCCGGCGACGACCTGACGGGCCTGGTGGACCAGCTCTACGCCATCAAAGCGCCCAAGTTCCCGCTGATGACCGTGGAGATCGACCTGTCCGACGCCGACGCCGTCAGCTATTACACCGGCCTGTCCGACGCTTCGGCGCTGTCCGGCGCGGTGGTGTCCGAATCCATGATGGGCTCCCAGGCTTATTCCCTGGTGCTGGCCCGTGTCAGCGACCCCGCCAAGGCGGAGGAGACCGCCCGGGCTATCCTGGACGGGGTCAACCCCGCCAAGTGGATCTGCGTCCAGGCCGATGATCTGGATGCCGCCGTTTCCGGCGACCTGGTGCTGTTCGTCATGATCGGCTCCCAGTTTGACCTGCCTGCCGCCGACCTGATCGGCGCCTTCAAGACCCTGTGCGGCGGCACCCTGGACAAGGAGCTGTCCAAATAAACGCCCCCGCGGGCCGCCCTGTGTGGCGGCCCCATTTTTTCCGAAAGGAGCGTATCCATGCTCTTCTCCAGTATTCCCTTTGCTTTTTATTTCCTGCCGGCGGTGCTGGCGCTGTACTTTGCGGTGCCCTTCCGCTTTAAAAACGCCGTTTTGCTGGTGTTCAGCCTGGCCTTTTACGCCTGGGGCGAGCCGGGATATCTCCTTTTGATGGCTGTTTCCATCCTGCTGGGCTGGCTGTTCGGCCTGCTCATCGGAAAATACCGGGGCACGGCCCGGGCCAGGCTGTTTCTGGTGCTGTCCGTGGCCGTTTCCCTGGGGCTTTTGGGCTGGTTCAAGTACGCGGATTTCGCGGTGAACACCCTGAACGCCCTGGGCCTGAATCTGCCCCTGCCCCATGTGGCCCTGCCCATCGGCATCAGCTTTTACACCTTCCAGATCCTCAGCTACACCATCGACGTTTACCGGGGCGATGCCCTGCCCCAGCGCTCTCCGGTGGACTTCGGCGCGTATGTGTCCATGTTCCCCCAGCTCATCGCCGGGCCCATCGTCCGCTATTCCGATGTGGCCCGCCAGCTGAGGCACCGCACCCATTCTCTGGAAAAGGCCAGTCTGGGTGTGCGGCGGCTGCTCATCGGCCTGGGCAAAAAGGTGCTCATCGCCAACCAGCTGGGGCAGCTCACCGTGCTGTTCCGGGAGAGCCGGCAGCCCTCGGTGCTGTATGTGTGGATCTACGCCGCGGCCTTTGCCCTGCAGATCTATTTCGATTTTTCCGGCTACAGCGACATGGCCATCGGCCTGGGAAAGATCTTCGGCTTTGACCTGCTGGAAAACTTCAACTACCCCTTCATCTCCCGCTCGATTTCCGAGTTTTGGCGGCGGTGGCATATGTCCCTGGGCGGCTGGTTCCGGGATTACCTCTATATCCCCCTGGGGGGCAACCGGGTGAGCCGGCCCCGCTGGGCGCTGAACCTGCTGGTGGTGTGGTCGCTCACCGGCCTGTGGCACGGCGCGGCCTGGAACTTTGTGCTGTGGGGGCTGCTGTTTGCCCTGCTGCTGGCGCTGGAAAAGCTGTGGCTGGGCCGGCTGATGGAAAAACTGCCCGGCTGGCTGGTGCGCATCCCGGTGCTGGCGGTGCTGCTGGTGAGCTTTGTGCTGTTCAACGCCGATTCCCTGTCCCAGGCCCTGTCTGACACCGCGGGGATGTTCGGCCTGGGGGGCCTGCCCCTCACCTCGGCGGACACCCTGTATCACCTGCGGTCCTACGGTCCCCTGCTGCTGCTGTCCATGGTGGGGGCCACCCCTCTGCCCCGGAACGCTGTCCGGCGGCTGGAGGGCAGCCGGGTGCTGCCCTGGCTGGAGCCGGTGGCCCTGTGCGCCCTGTTGCTGGCGGTCACCGCCTTTTTGGTGGGCGGCAGCTTCAATCCCTTCCTGTATTTCCGTTTTTAAGGAGGTGCCCCTGTGAACGACCGTAAAAAAGCATATCTGCGGCTGGCGCCGGTGGCGCTTCTGTTTGTTGTTTTGTGCCTGTGGGCCTGGCTGAAGCCCGCCGGAGACCTCTCCCTGGCCGAGCGCCGCCCCCTGGCCCAGATGCCCGCCCTGTCGGCGGACGCCCTGCTGTCGGGGGATTTCATGACCGGCTTCGAGCGCTATGCCACCGACCAGTTCCCCATGCGGGAGCCCTTCCGCCGGCTGAAATCCGCCATCCAGTTCCGTCTGCTGGGCCAGAAGGACGTAAACGGCATCTATATCGCCGAAGGCTCCGCCGCCAAGCTGGAGGACCCGGTGAACGACGCCTGGGTGCGCAACACCTCCGCCAAGCTGCAGGGGGTCTATGAGCGGTATTTCGCCCAGGGCGGCAGCGATGTGTACTTCGCCCTGATCCCCGACAAAAGCTATTACCTGGCGGAAAAGCACGGCTATCCCGGCATGGATTACGGCAGGCTCACGGAGCTTTTGAAGGAATCCACCGCCTTTGCCCAGTGGATCGACCTCACCGGCGCCCTGGACATCACCGACTACTATGCCACCGACAGCCACTGGCGGCAGGAGCGCATCGGCGAGGCGGCCCAAGCCCTGGCCCTGGCCCTGGGAGCCGACATCGCCCAGGACTTCCGCCTGGAGCTGGCCCGGGAGGATTTTTCCGGGGTATATGCCGGCCAGTCGGCCCTGCCCCTGGACCCCGAGCCCATGTATTACCTCACCTCTCCCGTGCTGGAGGGCGCCTCGGTCTTCAACTATGAGACCGGGGAGACCGGCGGCATCTATGACCTGGAGCGGCTGTGGGGCCGGGACCCCTATGACCTGTACCTGTCCGGCGCCGCCGCCCTGCAGGTCATCGACAACCCCGCCCAGGACAACGGACGGGAGCTGGTGCTGTTCCGGGATTCCTTCGGCAGCAGCATGGCCCCCCTGCTGCTGCCGGGCTACAGCAGGATCACCCTGGTGGACCTGCGGTACCTGCCCGCCGACAGCCTGGGGAATTATCTGGAGTTCCACGGCCAGGATGTCCTGTTTTTGTACAGTCCCGGCATCATGAACAGCTCTTATTTGCTGAAATAACGGAAAAAGCCGCCTCCGGGCGGCTTTTTTTTTGGCGCGATCCGTGTTAAAATCAGAGTAATGAGATTTCCTGCGGACAGGAGGCATTTTATGATCTATCTCGTTGAAGACGACGCCAGCATCCGGGAGCTGGTGATCTACGCCCTGAATAATTCCGGCTTTGAAGCCCAGGGGTTTGACGCGCCCTCGGCCTTTTGGCGGGCGATGGCCCAGCAGGTCCCCTCCATGATCCTGCTGGACATCATGCTGCCGGAGGAGGACGGCCTGCAGATCCTGAAAAAGCTGCGGCAGAACCCCGCCACCCGGCGCACGCCGGTGATCATGCTCACCGCCAAGGGCAGCGAATATGACAAGGTCATCGGGCTGGAGGCCGGCGCCGACGACTATATCCCCAAGCCCTTCGGCATGATGGAGCTGATCGCCCGGGTAAAGGCCCTGCAGCGCCGCACCGGCGCCGCGCCCGTGCCGGAAAGCTACCGTGCGGGCTGTCTCACCGTTTATCCCGAGCGGCGCCTGGCAGAGGTGGACGGCCATCCCGTGGCCCTCACCCTCAAGGAGTTTGAGCTGCTGGTGATGCTGCTGAAAAACCGCGGCATGGTGCTCACCCGGGACCAGCTGCTCAACCAGATCTGGGGCTATTCCTTTGACGGCGAGAACCGCACGGTGGACGTCCACATCCGCACCCTGCGGCAAAAGCTGGGCGCCGCCGGCGACCTGATCGAAACGGTCCGGGGCGTGGGCTACAGGATCGGAGGGGACGACCGTTGAGGACCGCCATCTTCAAAAACATCTTTCTGGCGGCCATGTCGGTGTTTCTGGTGGGCATGGCCTGCACGGTGGGCGCCATCTACAGCTATTTTGCCAGCCAGCAGACTATTGCGCTGGAGACCGAGGCCCGGTCCCTGGCCGCCGCCATAAACAGCTGCGGGCCGGATTTTCTGGACAGCCTGGGGGGCGATGTGGACGGCGTCCGGGTCACCTGGATCGGCACGGACGGGACGGTGCTCTTTGACACCGAGGGTCTGGACGGACTGTCCAGCCACGCCGACCGGGAAGAGGTCCGGGAGGCGCTGGAAACCGGCAGCGGCAGCGCCAGCCGCTATTCCGACACCCTGGGCCAGCGGACCACCAACTATGCCCTGCGGCTGGAGGACGGCACGGTGCTGCGGGTCTCTGCCAGCCTGTATACCCTGGGCACTCTGGTGCTGAACCTGTTCACCCCCATTCTGGCGGCGGTGGTGCTGGCCATGCTGCTGTCCTTTTTGCTGGCAGCCCGGCTTTCCCGGCAGATCACCCAGCCGCTGGGGGCCATCGACCTGCAGAACCCCGACGACCGGGAGGTCTATGAGGAGCTGCGGCCCCTGGTGCGGCGCATCAGCGGCCAGAACCGGCAGATCCAGCAAAAGGTGGAGGAGCTGAAGGTGGAGCACGCCCGGCAGGACACCATGCGCCGGGAGTTTACCGCCAACGTGTCCCACGAGCTGAAAACGCCCCTGACCTCCATTTCCGGCTGCGCGGAACTGATCCAGAACGGCCTGGTAAAGCCGGAGGACGTACCCCGCTTCGCCGGGACCATTTATACCGAGGCCCAGCGCCTGATCGTGCTGGTGAACGACATCATCCGCCTGTCCCGGCTGGAGGACCAGGATGTGCGCCAGGAGTGGGAGCGCATCGACCTGCTGGCCCTGTGCCGGGACACCTGCGACTGGCTGGCCCCCGCCGCCGCCAGCCGTCATGTGACCCTGGAGGTCCGGGGCGAGGCCCTGTATATCCGGGGCGTGCGCAAGGTAGCCGACGAGATCCTGGGCAACCTGTGCGACAACGCCGTCAAGTACAACAAGCCCGGCGGCACGGTGACGGTGACGGTCTTCCGCCGCCAGGACAAGGTTGCCGTGGAAGTGCGGGACACCGGCATCGGCATCCCCCAGGAGGATCTGGACCGGGTATTCGAGCGCTTTTACCGGGTGGACAAGAGCCATTCCAAGGAACTGGGCGGCACCGGCCTGGGGCTGTCCATCGTCAAGCACGGCGCGGCCTTTTTGGGGGCGGAGCTGGAGATCGAGAGCCGGGAGGGCGAGGGTACCGCCATCCGGGTGCTGTTCCCACCGGAACAGGCCTGAACTTCCGTTGATTTAACACAGATTTAACATTGATTTGTGGTGGATTTTACATACTGCCGATACACTGGGGATAAGATTTTACAATTCCTGTCGAAACGCTCAAAAGGAGGGTGCACGCTTTGGACGTTTTCAATCTTCTCTCCCTCATCGGCGGCCTGACCTTCTTCCTTTACGGCATGAACGTCATGTCCTCCAGCCTGGAAAAGATGGCCGGCGGCCGTCTGGAGGAAATGCTCCGCAGGATGACGGCCAATCCCCTTCTGAGCATGGTGCTGGGCGCGGTCATCACCATCGCCATGCAGTCCTCCTCGGCCACCACTGTCATGCTGGTGGGTCTGGTGAATTCCGGCATCATGCAGTTTTCCCAGACCATCCACATCATCTTCGGCGCCAACGTGGGCACCACCCTCACCGCCTGGATCACCAGCCTTTCGGGCATCCAGAGCGACCTGTTCTGGGTGCAGATGCTCAAGCCCAAAAACTTTTCTCCCCTGCTGGCCTTCGCGGGCATTTTGATGCTCATGCTGTCCAAAAAGGACCGGAAAAAGACCGTGGGAACGGTGCTGGTTGGCTTTGCCGTGCTGATGTACGGCATGGAGATGATGTCCGGCGCCGTGAGCCCCCTGGCGGATATGCCGGAGTTTGAAAGCCTGCTGGTGCAGTTTTCCAATCCCCTGCTGGGCGTGCTCATCGGCGCGGTGTTTACCGGCATCATTCAAAGCTCCGCCGCCTCCATGGGCATCCTGCAGGCCCTGTCCATGACCGGCTCCATCACCTACGGCATGGCGCTGCCCATCATCATGGGCCTGAACATCGGCACCTGCGCCACCTCCCTCATCTCCTGCATCGGCACCAATGTAAAGGCCCGGCGGGTGGCCATCCTTCACGTTTCCATCAAGATCATCGGCACGCTGATCCTGCTGCCGCTGTTCCTGCTGGGCAATTCCCTGTTCCACTGGAGCTTTGTCACCCAGGCGGCCAAGCCCTGGGACATCGCCCTGCTGCACACCATCTTCAACCTGCTGACCTGCGCCCTGCTGATGCCGGTGGCCGGCCGCCTGGTGCAGCTTACCGAGCGGCTGGTAAAGGACCACAGCCATCCCGCGGACACCGTATCCCAGCCCCAGCTGGATGAGCTGCTGCTGCGCTCCCCCTCTGTGGCCGTGGGCGAATCCTTCCACGTTTCCAAGGATATGTGCCGCCAGGCCCACGAGATCCTGCAGCTTGCCATCGGCCTGTTCGACCGGTTTGACGAGACCGCAGAGCAGCGCATCCTCCAGATGGAGGACAGCCTGGACAACTTCGAGGACAAGCTGGGCACCTATCTGGTGAAGCTGTCCTCCCAGGCCCTGTCCAGCGAGGACAGCCAGGTGGTGTCCAAGATCCTTCACGCCATCGGTGACTTCGAGCGGCTGGGAGACCACGCCTGCAACCTGGTGAAGGTTGCCCGGGAGATCCACGAAAAGCAGGTCTCCTTCTCCCCCAACGCCACCCGGGAGATCAAGGTGCTCACCGACGCCATCCAGGAGATCCTGAACATCACCGCCTGCGCCTATGACGGCGACAGCGTGGAGCTGGCCGCCAAGGTGGAGCCCCTGGAGCAGGTCATCGACCGGCTCACCGTCCAGATCAAGAACAACCACGTGAAGCGGCTGCAGCACGGCGCCTGCACCATCGAGGGCGGCTTCATCCTGGCCGACCTGCTGAACAACTACGAGCGTATCTCCGACCACTGCTCCAACATTGCCGTGGCCATCATCGAGGTGGAGCACAACAGCTTTGACACCCACAAGTACCTCAACGGCGTCAAATACGGCAACAGCGTGTTCAACGAGATCTACGACAGCTTTGACAAAAAATACGCCCTGAAATAACGGCCGACGCGCCGCAGGCCCTTTGCCATCACTGAAACGCCCAGCAAGCCGCCCTTTTGGGGCGGCTTGTTTCCTGTCGGCCGGAGCGGGCAGTTTTCTGCGTCCGGCTAACACTTTACCGCAGTGTCTTCCCCTTGTTTCTTCACCAAATTTCGGTTATAATGTGAATATCCCGGTAAAAGGAGCCTTCCTATGGAAAAAGAAATGAAGCTGGCGGTGCTCATCGACGCGGAAAACATCTCCAGCAAATACATCGAGACCATCCTCAGCGAAGCCGCGGCCCTGGGCAACGTGATCTACAAGCGCATCTACGGCAACTGGACCACCCCCCAGATGGGCGCCTGGAAGGACGTCATTCTGGAAAACGCCATCCAGCCGGTGCAGCAGTACAACAACGCCTCCGGCAAAAACGCCTCGGATTCCTCCCTCATCATCGACGCCATGGACCTGCTGTACCTGGGCAAGCTCAACGGCTTTGTCATCGTCAGCTCGGACAGCGACTTTACCCGTCTGGCCGCCCGCCTGCGGGAGAGCGAGATGTTCGTTTTGGGCATGGGCGTCCAGAACACGCCCCGGTCCTTTATCTCCGCCTGCAGCAAATTTTCCTATCTGGATGTGCTGTACGCCGCCGAGAACGAAAAAAAGCCCGCGCAAAAGCCCGAGCAGGCCCCCAAACGGCCGGAAAACAAAAGCGGCATCAACAAAAAGACCGTTCAGCGGGCGCTGCGGGAGTTCGCGCTGGAAAAGTGCGACGACGACGGCTGGATCTCCGCCGGGCAGCTGGCCTCTCTGCTGGACCGGAAGTATCCCGACTTTGACGTGCGCAACTTCGGCTACAAAAAGCTGTACCTGTTTGTGGAATCCCTGGGGATGTTTGAGCTGAAGCGGGACGAGGCCGACCGCTCCAAGCTGTATTTCAAGCTGAAATGACCCGCCGCCCGGGCGGCAGCGCTTGCCCGCTCCCCGTTCCCCCGGGGAGACATCCATACGACGGAGGCACACTATGAACATCAAAAAAATTGCCATCATCCTGTGCGCCAACCTGCTGTTCGCTTTCGGAACGGCTTATTTTCTGGTACCCTCCGGCATGATCTCCGGCGGCGTCACCGGCCTGGCCCTGGGTCTGGACCGGGGCTTCGGCATTCCCAAGGACGTCACCGTCTGGGTGGTGCAGGTGGCCCTGTTCGCGGCGGGCCTGCTGATGGTGGGAAAGGACTTTGCCGCCACCACCCTCATCGGCAGCTTTGCCTATCCCGCCCTGTTCTCCCTGACCAACCGCCTGGCGGAGCGCACCGGCCCCCTCACCGACGATCCCTTTCTGTGCCTGCTGTTCGCCGGACTGGCCTTCGGCGTGGGCATCGGCGTCATTCTGCGCCAGGGGGCCTCTACCGGCGGCACGGATATCGTGGCGGTGATCCTGAACAAAAAGCTGGGGCTGCCCATCTCCGGCACCCTGTACGTGGTGGACGCCCTGGTGCTGGTGACCCAGGTGTTTTTTGTGGACACCGCCGACCAAGCGCTGTACGGCGTCCTGTTCGTGCTGCTGTACTCCCTCATTCTGGACATGGTGCTCACCTCCGGCAAGAGCCGCATCCAGCTGCAGATCATCAGCCGGGAGTACGAGGCCATCAACCGGATGATCCTGCAGACCTTTGACCGGGGCAGCACCCTGTACCGCACCGAGGGCGGCTTCACCCGCACCGCCTCCTACGCTGTGCAGACCATCGTGGATAAGCGGGAGCTGTTCCGCCTGCGGGAGCAGGTGTTGGTCATCGACAGCGACGCCTTTATCGTGGTGAGCCAGGTGGCCGAGGTCAACGGCCGGGGCTTCACCCTGGGCAAGATCGCCGGCCCGCACGACTGATCCCCTGCAGCATAAAAAACAACGCTGCCTCCGGGACCCTTGCGGTCTCCGGCGGCAGCGTTTTTTTGCAGTTCTGTTGGTTTGCGGGAGGTCACAGGCCCAGCAGGGCATAAGCCACCGCCACCACCAGGGCGGGCAGCAGGTTGGCCACACGGATGGTCTTTTCCCACAGCAGGTTGAGCCCCACGCAGAAGATCAGGGCCGAGCCCACCAGCGCCAGCGCGCTCAGCGCCGCCGGGGTGAGCAGCGGCTGCACCAGCCGGGCCAGCAGCGTCACCGAGCCCTGGAGCAATCCCACCGGAATAGCGGAAAACAGGCAGCCCTTGCCCAGAGAGGAAGCCATCACCAGAATGATGACAAAGTCCATCAGGGACTTGGCCGCCAGAATGGTGTAGTCCCCGTGGATGCCGTCCTCCACCGCGCCCACGATGGCCATGGCGCCGATGGACACCGTCATGGTGGCGGTGATGAAGCCGTCCAGGAACCGGCTGTCCCGGCCGTTGCCGCTTTTTTCCCGCAGCCAGCGGCCAAAGCCCTCCAGCCGCCGGTCCAGGTCCAACAGCTCACCCATCAGCCCGCCCAGAGCGATGCTGACCACCAGCATCAGCGTTCCCCGGGTGCGCAGGGCTCCGTTTTCCACCACCAGCATTTCCTCCATCACCCCGCCGATGGCCACGAACAGCACGCACACCGCCATGCCCCGGATCAGGGTCTGCTGGGCGCGGCTGCTGAGCCGTTTTCCGCCCGCAAGGCCGATACCGCCGCCCACTACAATGGCTGCCACGTTGATGAGAGTCCCCAGTCCGATCATATCTTACCGCTTCTTTCTGTATCCAGGCTCCGTTTCCGGCATAAAAAGAAAACCGCCCAAAGGCGGTTTGGAGCGGGGTACGGGAGTCGAACCCGCCTGTCGAGCTTGGGAAGCTCGCATACTACCGATGTATTAACCCCGCGGGTCTTTTTTTATTATAGCAGAATCCGCCGCGAAATCAAGTGGAATTTCTGCAAAACCGGCGGGAGGCTTTCTGTCACCCTTTCCGGGCCGCGCGGACTGCGACTTTCCCTCTTTCTTTTTGCCGGTGCTTCTGTTATACTATGGCAGAGAACACAGGGAAAGAGATGGGATGGATATGAACGTTCAAAACGATGTATTTTCGCGCATCTGGCAGGTGATGGAGACCGATCCCGGCCACCGCGGCCTGACCACGGACCTGCCCCGGGCGGATCTCCGGGCGCTGGGCTTTTCTCTGCTGGAGGCCGGCGAGGTGTTTATTATTTCCGGCTTCCCGGTGCAGTTCGCCGGGGGCAAGGGCGAGACCGACGGCCCCGTGGGCACCGCCAACCTGGCCGCCGTGCTGGAGCAGATCGGCAAGCGGGTCACCGTCATCACCGACGAGGCCTCCTGCGCCGCCATGCTGGCCGCCTGCAGCCTGTACGCCCCCTCTGCCGAGGTACTGTGCGTGCCCAAAAACGGCGCCCAGGCCTTTTGCTACGGGCTGCTGAAGCACCGCAAGCCCACCCATGTCATCGCCATCGAGCGCCCCGGCCGCGGCCTGGACGGCCATTTCCACAACTTCCGCGGGGACTACATCGACGAGCTGCTGGCGGACACCGACCTGCTGCTCTATGACAAGAATACCGTCACCATCGGCATCGGAGACGGCGGAAACGAGCTGGGCATGGGCGGCTTCCGCTCCATGATCGAGGAGCGTGTCAGCCACGGCGACCTGATCTGCGCCGACGCCGGCGCGGATTTCACCCTCACCGCCGGCGTGTCCAACTGGTGGGGCTGGGGCATCCGGGCGGTGCTGTCCGCCGTCACCGGACACGACCTGATGCCCACCGACGAGCAGGAAAACAAGCTGCTACGGGCCGTGGTGTCCAACGGCTGCGTGGACGGCGTCACCGGAGAGGCCGTGCTCACCGTGGACCATCTTTCCCAGGAGGAAAACCTGCGGGTGCTGCGGGAGCTGCGCCAGGCCCTGCGCACCCCCGATTACGCCAATATGGAGCCGGCGCAGGCCCGCCGCCTGTTCCGGAGCAACGCCATTGTCCGGCCCACCTCCGGTATGTGCAGCGGCTATGCCCAGTGCAACCTCATCGTGCTGCCCTCGGCCCAGGCCGCCGATTTCCGGGAGTTTGCCCGCCGCAACCCCTTCTCCTGCCCGGTGCTGGAGGAGAGCGCGCCCGGCAGCCGGCAGCTGAAGACCATCGCGCGGGACGTGGACCTGGCCCGGGATTTCCCCCGTTACCGGGTCTGGCGGGACGGGCATCTGGTGGCCCAGCCCCTGGATGTGGAGGCGCTGTGGAACGATGACCTGGTGGCCTTCCTCATCGGGTGCAGCTTCTCCTTTGAGGACGCGCTGCTGCGGGCGGGCGTCCCGGTGCGCCACATCGAGGAGGGCCGCAACGTGCCCATGTACCGCACCAACATCGACTGCGTCCCCTACGGCGCCTTTTCCGGGAAAATGGTGGTGAGTATGCGTCCCATGACCCCGGAGCAGGCGGAGCTGGCCCGGCAGATCACCGCCCGGATGCCCCGGGTCCACGGCGCGCCGGTGGAGATCGGCGACCCGGCCCGCATCGGCATCCATGACCTGCAGCATCCCGATTTCGGCGACATGGTCACCATCCGCCAGGGTGAGGTGCCGGTATTCTGGCCCTGCGGCGTCACGCCCCAGTCGGTGCTGATGAACGCCTGTCCCCCCTTCGCCATCACCCACGCGCCGGGACATATGCTCATCGCCGATGTGAAAAATATCGATCTTATGGATTGAATTTTCACAAACTTTCGTATATAATAATTAGGTAACGAAAAAAGTGAGCGGCTGCTGCGCCTTAAACGTAGTCAGAGTCCTTTTTCCGTATCATCAGTCCCGTGGCAGTCCTGGCCGGTCCCGCGCAGCGCGTGGCCGTGAACCATGTCAGGCGGGGAACCGAGCAGCATTAAGCGGTATGTCGTGCGTGCCGCGGTCAACCGGTCAGGGCTGCCATGGGACTGATGGACGGAGAGGCGCCTGGCCCGGGGCGGGCAGCCGCTTTTTTCCCAGCCGGGATCTCTCCGGAACGGGAGGGGACGCTCCTGCCCCGGAGAAAACGGCGCGGCCCGCCGCCAGTCCCCCGTTTCCGGCCGCGCCGGCGGCGATCTTTCAAAAGGAGGTCTTCCATGGAACAGCATCTTGCCCTTTACCGCAAATGGCGGCCCCTGACCTTTGACGATGTTTTCGGCCAGGACCATGTCACCGCCGCGCTGCGCAGCCAGGTGGCCTCCGGGCGCACCAGCCATGCCTATCTGTTCACCGGCACCCGCGGCACCGGAAAGACCACCTGCGCCAAGATCCTGGCCCGGGCGGTGTGCTGCGAGCACCCCGTCAACGGCAGCCCCTGCAACACCTGCGCCGCCTGCCGGGCCATTCTGGAGGACGCGGCCCTGGACGTCAGCGAGATCGACGCCGCCTCCAACAACGGCGTGGACAACATCCGGGACATCCGGGAGGAGGCCGCCTTTTCCCCCACCGCGCTGAAAAAGCGCGTCTATATCATCGACGAGGTGCACATGCTGTCCGCCGGCGCCTTCAATGCGCTGCTCAAGACGCTGGAGGAGCCGCCGGAGCACGTTTTGTTTATTTTGGCCACCACCGAGATCCATAAGGTGCCCGCCACCATTCTGTCCCGGTGCCAGCGGTACGATTTCCGCCGCATCCCACCGGAGATCATCGCCGCCCGGCTGCATCAGATCGCCCAGGAGGAGGGCTTCACTCTGGAAAGCGCCGCCGCGTCTCTGCTGGCCCGTCTGGGCGACGGCTCCATGCGGGACGCCATCTCCCTGCTGGACCGCAGCGTGTCCGCCGACGGCCGGGTGAGCCTGGACCGGGTGACCGAGGCCCTGGGCGTGCCCTCCGCCGACACGGTGCTGCAGGTCTACCGGGCCATCACCGCCGGCGACGGCGCCCGGGCGCTGGAAGTGTTCACCGACTGCTACCTGGAGGGCCGGGACATCGTATCCCTGTTCGACCAGCTTTTGTCCCTGCTGCGGGACCTGTATGTGCTCAAGGCCACCGGCCGGCAGGAGTACCTGATGAGCGCCTCCGCCGCCGACCCCGGCGCGCTGCAGGCCCTGGCCGGCCAGGCGGACGGCCCCACCCTGGAATATTTTGTGGAATGCGTCAGCGACCTGCTGACTCGCCTGACCCGCACCGCCATCAAGCGCACGGACGGCGAGATGTGCCTTTTGAAAATGTGCCTGCGGCACCGGAGCCTGGGCGCCGCCCAGGAGGCCCCTGCCCTTTCCGCTCCCCCGCCGGCCCGCACCGCCCCCCGGCAAACCGCCCCGGCGGCGGAAGCAGCCCCCGTTCCTGTCCCGGAGGACGGCCCGCCCCCCTTCTCTGACGGCGATATGCCGCCCTGGGAGGAAAGCGGCTTCGTCCCCGTTGCCGAATCCCGGCCCGCTCCGGCCCGGGAGGTCCCGCCCCAGCGCTCCGCCCCTCCGGTGCGGACAGCGGCCCCTGCCGCGGGCGGCGATCCCGCCGTCCGGGATGCCTTTCTGGCGGTGGCGGCCAACAAGGTCAGCGGCGCGGTGCGCACCTATCTGAAGCTGGCGGACATGGAAGCGGTGGACGGCGTGCTGCACATCGCCTGCCGGGAGGAATCCATGCTCTTTATGAAGAAGGCCGCCGTGCAGGAGGTGCTGTCCGAAGCCGCCCGGGCCTGCGGCTATACCGGGGCCCGCGTCCGCAAGATGGGCGAGCCTTTGCCCCGGGGGGAGGCTGCCCCCGCCGCCGACCCCATGGCGGATATTCTGGCCCGGGCCAGGGCCCTGGGCGTGGAAGTGAAATAACGGGCGGGCCGGTCCCGCCCCTGACATACTGATTTCAAACAAAAAGTGAGGTAATTGCTATGAAACCCGGAAGAATGATGCCCGGCGGCATGAATATGCAGGCCATGATGAAGCAGGCCCAGAAGCTGCAGAACGACATGATGAAAAAGCAGGAAGAGCTGGAGCAGATGACCTTCACCGCCTCCGCGGGCGGCGGCGCCGTCACCGCCACCGTGGCGGGCAAGCAGATCACCGCCCTGGACATCAAGCCCGAGGCTGTGGACCCCGAGGATGTGGAAATGCTGTGCGACCTGGTGATCACCGCTGTTAACGACGCCCTCCGCCAGTGCGAGGAGACCACCGCCCGGGAGATGCAGAAGCTCACCGGCGGCATGAACCTGGGGTTCTGAGATGCAGTACTACGCCGCGCCGCTGGAAAAGCTCATCGAGCAGTTCCAGCGCTTGCCGGGTATCGGCCGGAAATCCGCCCAGCGGCTGGCTTTTCATGTGCTCAGCCTGCCCGAGGACGGCGCTGAGGAGTTTGCCCGGGCCATTTTGGACGCCCGCGGCTCCATCCACACCTGTCGGGTGTGCCAGAATCTCACCGAGGGGGAGCTGTGCCCCATCTGCGCCGACCCCCGGCGGGACAGGAGCACCATCTGCGTGGTCACCGACCCCAAGGACCTGATCGCCATTGAGCGCACCCGGGAGTATCACGGCCTGTACCATGTGCTCCACGGGGTGATCTCGCCCCTGAACGATGTAGGACCCGAACAGCTTAAGATCAAGGAGCTGCTGCAGCGGGTGGCTGAGGGGGACGTGCAGGAGGTCATCATGGCCACCAACCCGGACACTGAGGGCGAGACCACTGCCCTGTACCTCACCCGGCTGCTGAAGCCCTTTCAGGTGAAGGTGACCCGCCTGGCCTACGGCGTGCCCGTGGGCGGCCATTTGGAGTTCTCTGATGAAGTCACCCTCACCCGGGCGCTGGAAGGCCGGCGGGAGATCTGACCCGGACGCCGGCAGAAGGAAGAAACACTATGACGATGCATCCCATTCCCCGCGTGGCCGCCATCCACGACCTGTCGGGCATCGGCCGCTGCTCCCTGACGGCGGCCCTGCCGGTGCTGTCCGTGATGGGGGCCCAGTGCTGTCCCCTGCCCACCGCCGTGCTGTCCAGCCAGACCGGCGGCGTTTCCGGCTACACCTTTCTGGACCTGACGGACCAGATGGCGCCCATCGCCGCCCACTGGAAGGCGCTGGACCTGCACTTTGACGCCGTTTACACCGGATTTTTGGGCAGCGAAAAGCAAATTTCCCTGGTGGAGCGGTTTTTTGAGGCGTTCGGCGGGGAGAACACCCGCATCCTTGTGGACCCGGTGCTGGGGGATGACGGCGCGGCCTATGACACCTGCGGTCCGGAGCTGATCGCCGGTATGTGCCGCCTGGCCCGGCGGGCCCACATCATCACCCCGAACATGACCGAGGCGGCCTTTTTGCTGGGGCTGCCGGGGGACGCGGTGCGCTCGGGCCGCGTGGACGCCGGGGAGGCCGTGCGCCGCCTCAGCCTGGAGGGCCGCCGTTCGGTGGTGCTCACCGGCTACAGCCGGCATCCGGGGCACACCGGGGCGCTGTGCCTGGACGCTTCCGACGGCACGGTCACCTGCGTCCAGAATCAAACGGTGCAGGCCAGCTTTCCCGGCACGGGGGACCTGTTCGCCAGCGTGCTGTGCGGCGGACTGCTCCGGGGAGCGTCCCTGGCGGACGCGGCTGCCACCGCCGCAGGCTTTATTCACGACTGCGTGGAGCGGACGGCGGCAAAAGGCCTGCCCCCGTCCCAGGGGGTAGAGTTTGAGCCGCTGCTGGGCAAGCTGCTGGGGTAACGCTGCCCCCAGGGCAAACTAAAAAAGCCGCCCAAAGGGAGCCGTGCTCCCGGGTGGCAGGAAAAAACAGTGTATCCATACGTCACGGCCGCCGGAGTGCTCCGGCGGCCGTATTTTTTGCTGACAGGGGGCAAAAAGGGCGTTTTCCCGCAAAAGGCAGTCCGCAGCCGCCCCCCTTGCCGGGCTTCCGCCATCCGCTGTGACAGCGCACAGGGCAGCGGGGTTGCCCCGGAAGGGCTGACCGGTAAGCGCGTCAACGATGCAGCAGCTCCCGGAAAAGACGCTTCTCCTCATCCGCCTCCGGGGCAAGACACACCCGGTAGGCCGGGCGGTAGCGCCGGCGGTAGGCGTCGCTGTGGGAGACCATGGGGCAGCCGGCCTCCCGGTATTCCGCCAGATAGGCCCCCAGGGCGGCGGCGGAAAAGGGGGCCTCGCCCCGGGCGGCAAGGGTCTCCAGCAGGGAAAGGCCCTCTTGAAAGCAGTCCATCCCCGGCGCGGGGGCCTGGGCCGCCGCCAGAAAGCGGAAGAAAATGTCCTCCGCGCCCATGCTCCGGGCCTTTGCCGCGGCCAGGTGCAAGCGGGCATAGCCGCCGCCGATAGGCTCATACAGCGGCCCTTCCCCGGGCAAAACGCCCTCCAGCTCCCGCCGGAGGAAGGCCAGGGCGACGTCCCGGTCCCGGATGAGGTGCCCGGGACCGAAGGCGCTTTGATACACCAGCTTTACCCCGTCCCGGGGCTCCATGGCGGGATATCTGGAAAAATGCTCCAGCAGGACCGCTCTCATGCCTTTTCGTAAATGGGCCGGGCGGCCTGCTCCGCCACCCGCAGCAGGCGGATGTCGGCTTTCATCATCTCAAAGCTCTCTCCCTGGCGCATATACAGCCGCACGGCTTCTGCCAGCTTGGGGAAGATGCTCTCGGGCTTGCCGTCGAAATCCACGATGAACAGCTTGTGGTCCACGGTCTCGCCCTCGGAATGGGCGGCCACCAGCCACACCCGGTAGACCTCCGGATGGTCCGCCATCAGCTGGCGGACGGCCAGGGGCAGGCCCATGGGATAGTCCAGGGTGGCTTTCAGCTTCAGCTCCTTCCGGGGCTGGGCGGCCCGGAGGGTGTTGTCCATGTCGGAAAAGTGGGGCCGCCGCAGAAACAGCGCCTTGCCAAAGGGGTTGATGACCAGCCCGTCCAGCCGGGGGTCGGCATCCACCAGCCGCCGCAGGTTCGCGAAGGTCATCTCCGCCACCGTTTCCCGGTCAAAGGGCCATTTTTCCAGTTCCTCCCGGCAGGTAAAGGCGGCGATGAACGCCTCTTTTTTCTTGGTGTTCAGCACCGAGACCTTGCCCGGCGCCCGGGAAAACACCAAAAAGGCGGCGGTGTTCAGCCGGGCGAAATGCTGCAGCTTGTTTTTGGGAGAGGGGTCCTCCTTCAGCCCGTCGGCCATGGCCTGGGGGTCAAAATCCGACTGGAATTCGTTCAGTTCATATTCCGTCATGTAAAAACACTCCTTTCATCAGGGGCGGGGGCGCTTCATGGACGCCAGCATCTCAAACCGCCGCTGGGAGGGCAGCCCGGCATGGGCGGTCCTGGGCGGGAAGCGCCGGTCAAAGGCGGCGGCCTCCGCCGGGTCCGTTTCAAACACCGGGTCCCGGACAAACCGGCCGCCACAGCCATCCAGCGCGCCGGGGACCAGTTCACAGGCCAGCAGAGCGGCGGCGTACAGGCCCCGGCTGTCGGTGATGCCGTACATCTCCGCGGGGATGAACCCCGCCCGGCGGTAATAATCCGGGTCACCGAAGATCACAATGGCGTCGTAGCCCATGGCCCGGGCGGCGGCCTTTCCCCGGGCGATGAGGGCTTGGCCCACGCCCTTTCCCTGGCAGGCCGGCAGCACCGCCAGAGGCCCGAAGCTAAGCACCGGCAGGGGCGGCGCCTCCTCCCGGAGCAGGGCGGCCCGGGTGAACAGGATGCTGCCCGCCAGGCCTTGCTCCCCTTGGGCCACCAGCGCCAGCTCCGGCACCAGCGCCGGGGAGGTCCACAGCCGGTGGACCAGCAGCGGCTCGCTGCAGCCGGGGCGGTGTACGTCCCAAAAGGCCTCCCGGGTCAGACATTCCACCTCCTCCCGGTCGCCGGGGCGCGCCTGCCGGACAGTCAGGAGCAGGGGCTGCTTTTGGGGCCGTGAGACGGGGGAATCCAGGCGAAAGAGCAGGTGGTGCATCTCCATGCCCCGGTAGTGCTTGACCCACCGGTCGCTGACTTTCAGCCCGCAGCGGCGGGCCACCGCCTGGGATGCCAGATTGGTGTCCCGGATGATGGTGTGGACCCGGGGTGCGCCCAAAGCCTCAAAGGCGTACCGGATGCAGGCCCGGGCGGCCTCGGTGGCATAGCCCCGGCCCCAGCAGTCCCGGCGCAGGTGGTAGCCCACCTCCAGCACGGTGGAATCCCGCCAGACCTGCCAGGTCAGGCCGCACTGGCCGATCATCCGGCCGGTCTCCTTCAGCACCACAGCCCACAGGCCGTGCCCGTAAAGGGCGTAGCGGTCCCGCTGCCGGTCCAGCCAGGCCTGGGTCTCTCCGGGACTGAAGGCGTGCTCATAGGCGTACATCACCTGCGGATCCCGGAGGATGGCGGCCAGGGCCGGGTAATCCGCCTGGGTCATCTCCCGCAGCAGCAGGCGGCCGGTCTCCAAACGGAAATCAGACATGGGGTCACTCCTCCCGCGGCGGCTTTACGCTGACCCAGGGGCTGCCTGCCACGGTGAACCGCCAGGGCTTTCCGCCGCACTCCTTTGCATATTCCACGCCGATGCGGGGGCTGGCCTGGATCTCCGGCGTTTCCGCCCGGTCCTCGATCCACAGTTCATCTCCGGTGAGGTCCAGGCCGTACTGGGCCCGGGTGATGTCCAGAGCGGCGCACAGCTTTCCCGGGCCGGAACACAGCTGCAGGTCCTTTTTCGCCTTTGGGCGGCGGGCATACATCTGCTCCAGGCCCCGGTCGGGCATCAGGGCGCGGATGAGCACCGCCTCCGGTGTGCCGGGGACGTTGGCCACCACGTTCACGCAGCTGTGCATCCCGTAGATGAGATAGATATAGGCAAAGCCCCCGGGGCCGTACTGGACGTTGACCCGGCCGCCGGGCTTTCCCCGGTAGCTGTGGGCCGCGTCGTCCGCAAGGCCCATATAGGCCTCGGTCTCCACGATCACGCCGCCGCAGACCCCCTCCGGGGTGCGGTGCGCCAGGCGGCAGCCCAGCAGCCGTTTGGCCAGGGTGATGCCGTCGGTCTGATAGGCCTCAAAGGGCAGCTTTTTCACGGTCATGTTTGGTTTGCGCCTCCCCCGCCGTTATTCTTCTCCTTCCGGCCCCTTGAGCCGCTCCAGCGCCTGCTGGTACAGGGCGTTTTTGGGGGCGTTGTTGGCCCGGGCCACCTGCTTGACGGCAGCGTTCAAGGGCAGTCCCTCCTCCACCAGCGCCTGTACCTGGGCCAGCAGGTCCACCTGGGATTTGGGCTCCTCCTGCTCCCCGCAGCCGCCGATGACCAGCACAAACTCGCCCCGGGGCGGATTTTGGGTGTAATGCTCCACCGCGCCGGACAGGGTGGTGCGGAAGCACTCCTCATGAAGCTTGGTGATCTCCCGGCACAGGGCGATGGGCCGGTCGCCCCAGCAGTCCAGCATATCCTGCAGGGTGCGCAGCAGCTTGTGCGGCGCCTCGTAAAACACCATGGTGCGCTTTTCCGTCTTCACCTCGTTGAGATGCTCCCGGCGGTTTTTGGCGGTGGTGGACAAAAAGCCCTCGAAGGTGAACCGCCCGCAGGCCATGCCGGAGATGCTCAGCGCAGCCACCACCGCGCTGCAGCCGGGGACGGCTGCCACCTCAATGCCGTTTCGGGCGCACAGGTCCACCAGGTCGGTGCCCGGGTCGGAAATGGCGGGAGTCCCCGCGTCGGTGATGATGGCGCAGCTTTCGCCCCCCAAAATGCGCTCCACGATGTACTCCCCTTTTGTGCGGCGGTTGTGCTCAAAATAGGAGATCTGGGGCTTTTTGATCTCGAATTTGTTCAGCAGCTTCGCGCCCACGCGTGTGTCCTCCGCGGCGATGAAATCCACCGCCTCCAATGTTTCCACCGCCCTGGGCGAAAAATCCCCCAGATTGCCGATGGGCGTTGCCACCACATACAGTTTGCCCGGTTTTCTCTCGTCAGTCATACAATTCCCCCGTAAATTTCACGGTATTCCCGGGACGGCGCGCCGTTTTCCTCCCGCACAAACAGCGGCGGCAGCACGGTCAGCCCCGGTCCGCCCTGCTTGACGGCCTCCATAAGGGCCAGGTGGGCGGCCTTGTCCGGTCCGGCGTGGACCAGCCGCAGGCACTTGGGCGCCAGCCGGTTTTGCTCCAGCGCGGCGCACAGGTCCGGCAGGCGGCCCGCCGGAAAGCACAGGTACAGCCTTCCCCCGGTTTTCAGTGTCAGAAACGCCGCCCGGCACACCTGGCCGATGCCGGCTCCCAGATCGCAGCGGGCCTGAGCCAGGGCGCTGTTCCGGACGGTCCGGCCCCGGGCCTGCTCATAATAGGGCGGGTTGCACAGCACAAAATCATAGCGGCCGTGAAGCGCCCCCGGCAGCTGCCGCAGATCGCCCGCCGTCACCGGCAATTCCAGCCCTGCCCGGCGGGCATTGGCTTGTGCCAGGGCACAGGCCTCCGGCTGCAGCTCCAGTCCCTCCAGATGCAGGTCCGGGCGGCGCAGGCCGCATAAAATGGCCAAAAAGCCCTGGCCCGCCCCCAGGTCCAGCCCCAGCGCCCCTTTTTTCGGCGCGGCAAAGGCGGACAGCAGCACCGTGTCCTCTTCCAGAGGGAAGAACCGGCTGTCCTGGACCAGCGCAATGCCCGGACGGATGTCCACCTGCTTTTCCATACCCTCACCGCCTTTTGCCCAGTATACCACAAAAAACGGTGTTTGTCACCCGGCGCCGTCCCGGCAGGGCGCGCCCGCTTTTGCCCGTTTCGCGGGGCTGTTGTCGCGGCAGGCCGTCCGCAAGGAAAACCGCCGTGTTCCCCCCTGCCGGCAGTCCGGCAAAGGGGCGGCCGCCCCGGGGCTTGACCGGGCTGGGTTTCTCCCTTATAATGAAATTGTATATGTCAAAATAGATCCAATTTCTAATCTATAGGAGAATGTCACATGATCGTCGTTTCTGACCTGAGCATGACCTTCGACAAGCAGACCCTGTTCAAGCACGTGGACCTGAAGTTCACCCCCGGCAACTGCTACGGCATCATCGGCGCCAACGGCGCGGGCAAATCCACCTTCCTCCGCATTCTGGAGGGGCAGCTGGAGCCTTCCTCCGGGACGGTGTCCATGGCCAAAAATATGCGGATGTCGGTGCTGCGCCAGGACCACTTCGCCTTTGACGAATATCCGGTGCTGGACACCGTGATCATGGGCAACAAACGACTGTACGAGGTGTGGAAGGAAAAGGACGCCCTGTACGCCAAAGAAGATTTCACCGACGAGGACGGCATCCGCGCCGCCGAGCTGGAGGGCGAGTACGCCGAGATGGGCGGCTGGGAGTCGGAATCCGACGCCTCCCGCCTGGTCCAGGGGCTGGGCCTGCCGGAGTCCATCCTGTATGAGCAGATGAGCGCCATCACCGACAGCGAAAAGGTCAAGGTGCTGCTGGCCCAGGCCCTGTTCGGCAGCCCGGACATCATCCTGTTGGACGAGCCCACCAACCAGCTGGACCTGGACGCCATCGAGTGGCTGGAGGAGTTCATTATTGAGTACCCCGGCACCGTTTTGGTGGTCAGCCACGACCGTCACTTCCTCAACAACGTCTGCACCCACATCGTGGACATCGACTTCGGCCAGATCAAGATGTATGTGGGCAACTACGAGTTCTGGTACGAAAGCTCCCAGCTGATGCAGAAGCTCATCAAGCAGCAAAACCGGCGGGTAGAGGAAAAGATCGCCGACCTGCAAAACTTCATCGCCCGGTTCTCTGCCAACAAATCCAAATCCCGCCAGGCCACCTCCCGCAAAAAGCTGCTGGACAAGCTGACGGTGGAGGAGCTGCCCGCCTCCTCCCGCCGGTACCCCTTCGTGGGCTTCACCCCCGACCGGGAGTGCGGCAAGGAGATTTTGGAGTTCCACGGCCTGTCCAAAACGGAAAACGGCGAAACGCTGTTCCGCTTCGGCGACCTGCGGCTGGAGCGCACCGACAAGGTGGCCTTTTTGGCGGAAAACGAGCTGGCGGTCACTGCCCTGTTCAAGATCATCGCCGGCGAGGACGAGGACTATGAAGGCTCCTTCAAGTGGGGCGGCACCACCTCCATGAGTTATTTCCCAAAGGACAACGGCGCCTTTTTCGACGGCGTGGAGCTGAATCTCATCGAGTGGCTGCGGCAGTATTCCCCCACCGAGGACACAGAGACCTTCCTCCGGGGCTTTTTGGGGCGAATGCTGTTTTCCGGCGACGAGGTGTTCAAGCCCGCCAAGGTGCTGTCCGGCGGCGAGCGGGTGCGGTGTATGCTGTCCCGCATGATGCTGTTCGGCTCCAACGTGCTGGTGCTGGACCAGCCCACCAATCACCTGGACCTGGAGTCCATCACCGCCCTGAATGACGGCCTGCGGGACTTCAAGGGCGTGGTGATCTTCACCAGCCACGACCACGAGTTCATCCAGACCATCGCCAACCGCATCATCCGTCTGGAGGAAAACGGCGTCACCGACTTCCGCGGCACCTATGACGAGTTCATCGAAAACCGCCGCGCCAGGGGCGAAAAGCTGTAAAAAATCCGCAAAACCCCAAAATACCTCTAAAAAATCCCGTTTGCATGAAAAAAGACCGCCCTTTCGGGCGGTCTTTTCCATTGGACTCAGTCCAGCTTCAGGCCGTTGTCGCCAGCCTCGGGCGTGGTGATCTTAATGTCCACCACTTCGCCGGGGTTCTTGGAGGAATTGGCCTTGGACCACTCCTGCTCCAGGGCGACCCAGTCGCGGACGGGCAGCAGCTCGGTCCAGATCTCATACTCCTCTTCCTTGTCCATGTGGAACTTGTGGGAGTTGGTGGCTTCCTGCACATCGGCGTAGTACCACGCGGCGGTGTTCAGGTTGTCGGGCCATTCGATCATGTCCTTCAGCAGGTGATCCTTTTCAGGAGCGCGCTTCAGGACGCGGTTGACGATGGCCATGGCCTCGGCGCGGGTGATCTTCTGGTCGGGACGGAAGGTGCCGTCGGGATAGCCGTTGATCAGCTCCAGAGCATAGGCCAGGTTGATGTTGGCCTCAGCCCAGTGGCCCTTGACGTCGGACAGGTTGTTTTCCTCGATCTCCACATCCTCATCCAGGAAGAAGCGGATGGCGATGGTGGCGAACTCGGCGCGGGTGATGTTGGCGTTGGGACGGTAGCTGCCGTCGGGATAGCCGTTGATCAGCTGGGCGTTGGCCAGGGTAGAGACGGCGTTGTTGAACCAGTCGGTCTCGGCCACGTCAGAGAAGTCATTCTCCTGGGCCCAGAAGTACTCGCGGCTCTCATCCAGCAGCATCCGGAAGAAGATGGTGGCAACCTCGGCGCGGGTGATGTTGCGCTCGGGATGCACCAGTCCGTCGGGATAACCCACCACATAGGCGTAGTGGTCCTCATAGTTCAGCTGGGGCTTGGAGGGGCCGACGGGGGTGATGGGCTCGCTCTTGACGGTGACATCGGGGGACTTGGCAGAATCGGTAACGGTGCCGCCGTCGGGATTGGCGGGATTGAGGGCGGATACCTCCACAGAGTTGGTCAGAGTCTCGCGCTTGGTGGTCTTGTAGGAGAAGGTGATCTCCACAGGATCACTGCCAGCCTTCAACTCACGGATTACAAATCCATTTTTGGTGACCAGATCAGCGCCGGTAACGTTGGTGATCTTGCTGAAATCGCCGCCGAAGGCTTCGACAACGTTCACATTGGTCAAATCGACGTTGCCGGTGTTCTTCACGGTGATGGTGTACTTGACGGTGTCGCCAACGGTGACAGACGTCTTGTTGACGGTCTTGGTGACGCTCAGGCCGGGGGCCTTGGTGGTAGTGAAGGTGTAGGTGTAGACCGCACCATTCACAGGTTTATCATTGGGCTCATGAGTCGTATCCCACGCGCCGTCATCTGTATGCATTGCGTCAGGCTTCATGTCTTTGGGCATAGCACCCAGAGTAACATTGGTGGGCTTCCATGTGCCAGTGGCACCATCTTTCTCACTCAGGTTGAAGATCTTCACCTGAGCAGCAGCGGTGCCGTCAGACCAGGTGCCGTTTACGACCTGATAGGTCACTTTGGCCTGATACTTGTCGGGGATGCCGTCACCGCCATTAACGCCGCCGATAACATCGGTATCGAAATGAGCGTAGAAGGTAATGGTTGTTCCTGCCGCAACACCTTCCAGCTTTGTGGCAGGATTGACAGCGTCTATACCCTTATCCTTGGTCCAAATGTCAAAGGCGTAATCATCAGCAGGATCCACAACAACTTCATCAAGAGAAGGTGTCACATCCAGCTTATCCGCATAGGAAACCGTGGTAGTGTCTTCAATTTTGTTGGTAAAGACCTGGATGCGGCCGTCACCGGTAACAGTGCCATTCTCATCCGCTGCTTCAAACTTTACCAGTACCTGATACTTATCGGGGATGTCGTCGCCGCCCTTGTCACTGTCCTTGTCATCAGGGTTGGTGGCATCATGCCAAGCATCCAGATAATAGTACAGGTCAATAACAGCGCCATCCTGCAGCGGAGCGTTCACCATAGCGCCCGTGGAAATCGTAGTTTCGGAAGCCACATACAGATACGTTTCACCGTAGTAGACCTTATTATCATCATAATCGGCAATGACATCGGCATAAGTGGTCGTATCAACAGCCGTCAAGTCCACAAGATTTAACGCATAGACTTCTTTACGATTAGCATCCATATAGTGCTGATGTACAGTATAGCTTACAGTGCCGGGAGGAAGCTGTTCCCAGCCAGCAGTCAGCGTGATGTCCTCGTAAATAGCCTGACCGGCCAGCGCAACAGGAACGCCCTCGTAATACCAGCCGATAAACTTGTAGCCATCCCGCTTAGGTTCAGTGATCTGCACCAAAGAGTAGGGCTTTTCGGCAGTAATGGACGCAGTCTTATTGTCTGTGCCCATGGTGTAGTCCTTAACAGCCTCGTCCCAGGCGCCGCCGTTGGCGTTAAAGGTCACGGTGACAGTGGCGGGAGGGTTCTCGCTCCAGCTGCCGGTGAAGGCCACATCACACTTGGGCATGGTAAACGTATTCTCGCTAATATCAACGTTAGGTTCCGCAGTCCAGCCAGAGAAAGAGTAGTCGCGCAGCGTGGGAGCGGTCGCCACGGTGACTTCGGTGCCGGGCAGATAGGCTTCGGCATCGGGGACAGTAGGAGCGCCAGAGGGCGCTCCGCCACTATAGGAATACGTCACAGAGTAAGCGGTGACGAGGGCCTTGGGGGATTTGTCGAGGGAGACGAAGGCCTCGCCAGACTCGGAGTACAGGCCAGCGTTGTCCTCCTCATCATCCCCTGCAACGTTGGTGGGGTAGTACTCCATGCCCGGCTGCCAGTCATCACAAGAGGTGTCGGGGGTGATATTGAAGGAGACGACCAGCTTTTTGCCACCGGTGATACGGCCATCATCATTCTTCGTGACCACATTGCCCTCGGCGCTGTAGTCAAAGCCGGAAACGGTCAAGGTCTTGGCCTGGTCGCCGGTGCCAAAGGAGCCGATCAGATTGAAGCTAGGGTCTTCCTTATTGTCGGCAGCGTTCACGACCTTGACGGTCACACCGGTAGCACCTTTGGGAATGACAGGGGTGAAGTACTTCGAAACGGTGTCGGTGAGGATTGCATCGGCGTTGACAACGGTAGTGGGCTTCGTAACCGTCTCATCAGCGATGGCTTTAAAAATTTTGTTCAGCTCGGCTGCGTTGGTTGCGGTCTTGTAGAAACCGGCAGCCATATTGCCGTCACTGCCGCGCTCAGTCATGGACTTGGCATTGGGATAGTTACTGGATACATAGTGCATGAACCTGTTGAAGTCGCTCCGAATATCGGTAGGATCAGCGCCCTTCATCACGCCAATTGTGTAAATGGTAGTGTCGTTCCCTTTCAGCGACTTCGCATTGCTAATAGCGTCGTTTGCGACACCGGCATCAAAACCGCTGTGGTGATTGGGCTCGCCATCGGTGAAGAAGATGACAACAGACTTACGAGTCTTGCCAGTGCGCTCGTTCAACACCTTTTGGGCCAGCTGCATACCCAAATCAGCAGAAGTAGCACCGGCAGCCTTCAAGCCATTTACGGCAGCCTTGAGCGTATCTGCACCAGTTTTTACGGAGGTCAGGCCAACAACAATCTGCGTGTAGTTATACTTTTGGCCAGAACCACCAGCCCAAGGGTCATTGTCAGCATCGTACATGTCGTCGCCGATGCCATTTCCGTTATTCTTCAGCTTATTTCCGGCAAACTTGACGACAGAAATATTGTGGTCGCTGCCGCTACCGGCTGCCGCATCAATAAACCCATTGATAGCTTTCTGTGCGAGTTCGAGCTTAGACTGTTCTTCTTCAACAGTCACATAACGGTACAAATTGCCCCCGATAATGTCGTCCTTAACATCCACCGTGAAGGTTTTATCCTCTTCGCAGGTATACGTCCATGTGATACCTGTCAGTTTCATGTCGATAACCTTGTAGTAAGAGTCGCCGTCTTTGTAATAAATTTCCGTATCGTTATATTTCCAGAGAAGATAAGCAACTGATTTTGCACCTAACACTGGAAAAACGGAGGCCTTTATTTTTTCTGGCTTGGAACTTGTTACAATAGAAATTCCATCCGCCATGGAGCCAGAGACATCCAGCACCAGGACGATATCCATGGGATCGACGGCACCGGGGATGATTTCCGTGGTTCCCTCGACCCAGGACTCCAACGTCACCTTATACGTGCCATCGTTATTGTCGGTGACCGATTTACTGATGTTTACGCCTTTGTCATTCGCGGTCCGCGGCGTATCCTTAACGGTCGGCTCCGTGGGATCTTCCGCGAACGCTGCCGTGGGCAGGACGCTCACGACCATCATGACCGCGAGAAGAAGTGCCCAAAAACGTTTCTTCATGTTCTAAGTTTCCTCCTTTGTTTCCCGTTGATACGGGCTTGTATTGACTCCTTTCGGAATTGCGGCATTTGCTTATGGCATACACCTCCTGAAAAGATCCAGGGATCTGTATTTTCACCTTTTGATTCAGAGAAAGTATAGCACAAATCCGATGGGAACACAAGATGCACGGCGGCGCACGATGGTAAAAATCTGATGCCGTTTTTTGTGCATCTTCCCATAAAAAAACAGAACTATCTGACAAAAAGAAAGAAAAGGCGGCAAAAGCCGCCTTTTTTCTCACTTTTCTGCGTGTTTCCGCACCAGCTCCACAAAATACTCGAACCAGGGGCGGAAATCCGGCGTGCGGTCATCCCACAGGATACCGGTGAGCCGCTCCGGGTGGAACTGAGTGGCCAGGATGGGCAGGGTGTCATGCTCATAGGCCTCCACGATGCCCTCTACGCTGCGGGCCGTGACATGGAAGCCCGGGGCCAGGTCCTTGACAGCCTGGTGGTGGGTGGAGTTGGTCCTGAACTTCGGCCCGAACAGCCGGTACAGCACGGACCCTTCCTCGGCATAGACCTCGTGGCGGATCTGGGCGTTGAAATGCACCCAGCCCTTTTGCTCCACCAGGTCCTGATACAGCGTGCCGCCCATGACCGCATTGATGAACTGGCAGCCCCGGCAGATGCCCAGGATGGGCTTGCCCCGGTCCAGAAACGCCTGGAACAGCGGCTTTTCAAAGGCGGTGCGCTCCGGCATGGGCTTCACCGTGTCGTTGAGCGGCTGCTCGCCGTACACCTCCGGCTCCAGGTCCGGACCGCCGGTGATCAGCAGGCCGTCGCACAGGTCGGCCATCTCCTCGGCGCAGCGGCCGCAGGTGATCATGGGGATGCCCCCGGCATAAAACACCGCGTCAGAGTAGGTCTGATAGGTCTCGGTGATCAGGCGGCGGGGGTCGGATTCCATTTTCTTCATATCGGAAGAAATGCAGATCAGGGGTTTTCCGTTGAACATTTGGTTGTCCTCACTTTTTATCTTTATCGTTCAAATGGTTCATTACATAGCCATAGATCATCTCGGCCCCCACGCCGCTGTGGATCAGCGTGGGCACCACGATGTCGGCACAGTCTTTGTAATTGCGGATATACCGCTCGTACATGGGCTTGACGGTGCGCAGATACTGCAGGGTGATGCCGTCCAGGTCCCGGCCGCGCTCCTCCATGTCCCGCTTGACCCGGCGCAGGATGGCCACATCGGGGTCCAGCTCCGCAAACACCCGCAGGTCGCACAGGTCCCGCACCTCCTGCCGGGCAAACACGTGGATGCCCTCTATAATGATGATGGGGTGGGGGTGGATGACGCCCCGGTCCGCTGCCCGGCGGTGATTGACAAAGTCATAGTCCCGGCGGGGGATGTCCTCGCCCCGCAGCAGGGCGCGCAGGTCCTGCTCCAGCAGCAGGTGGTCGTGGATGTCCGGCGCGTCAAAGTTCAGCGCCGCCCGTTTTTCAAAGGGCAGGTCGGAAAAATCCTTGTAATAGGAATCCAGACTGATCAGCTCGGCCATGTCTCCGAAGTGCTCCATCAGCCGCTGGGCCAGGGTTGTTTTTCCGCTGCCGGAAGCGCCGGTGATGCCGATGATGTACATGGTTCAGCCTCCTTCGCAGTTTTTTGCCAAGGCTATCTTAACAGAGTTGGGGCCGGATTGCAAGGGCGGCGGGAACGGAGATGAAAAAAAGCCCGCCTTTCGGGCGGGCTTTTGCGGTCGTATCCGGGGTTATTTGGCGTATTCCACGGCGCGGGTCTCGCGGACCACGTGGACCTTGATCTGGCCGGGATAATTGAGTTCGGTCTCGATCTTTTTGGACAGGTCCCGGGCCAGCAGCACCATGTCGTCGTCCCGGATCTTTTCCGGGTTGACCAGGATGCGGATCTCGCGGCCGGCCTGGAAGGCAAAGCACTTTTCCACGCCGGGCATGGAACTGGCGATCTCCTCCAGCCGCTCCAGGCGCTTTATGTACGCCTCCAGGTTCTCCCGGCGGGCGCCGGGACGGGCGGCGGAGATGGCATCGGCAGCCTGGACCAGATAGGCCACCACGGTGCGGGCCTCCACATCGCCGTGGTGGGCCTCGATGGCGTGGACGACCTCTTCCTTCTCGCGGTACTTACGGGCCATCTCCACGCCGATGTTCACGTGGCTGCCCTCCACCTCATGGGTGACGGCCTTGCCGATGTCATGCAGCAGGCCGGCGCGCTTGGCCAGGTTGACCTGCTGAGCGGGCAGCCCCAGCTCGGCGGCCAGCAGGCCGGCGATGTGGGAAACCTCGATAGAGTGGGCCAGCACGTTCTGGCCGTAGCTGGTGCGGTAACGCATCCGGCCCAGCAGCTTGATAAGCTCCTGGTGGACGCCGTGGACGCCGGTCTCGAAGATGGCGCGTTCGCCCTCCTGCTTGATGACGGCCTCCACCTCCCGCTGGGCCTTTTCCACCGTCTCCTCGATGCGGGCGGGGTGGATGCGGCCGTCGGTGATGAGCTTTTCCAGGGACAGCCGGGCAATCTCCCGGCGGACGGGGTCAAAGCTGGACAGGGTGATGGCTTCGGGCGTGTCGTCGATGATCAGGTCCACGCCGGTGAGCGTCTCCAGCGTGCGGATGTTACGGCCCTCGCGGCCGATGATACGGCCCTTCATTTCGTCATTGGGCAGGGGCACCACAGAAACGGTGGCCTCGCTGGCGTGGTCGGCGGCGCACCGCTGGATGGCGGTGGAGATGATCTCGCGGGCGCGGCTGTCGGCTTCGTCCTTCAGCTGGCGCTCGATCTCCTTCAGCTTGGCCACGGCATCGTGCTTGGCCTCGGTCTCCACCTGGGAGATCAGCTGGGTCTTGGCTTCCTCCACCGTCAGGCCGGAGATCTTCTCCAGCATTTCAAGCTGGCTGTTTTTCAGCGTTTCCAGCTCGGCCTTCTGCTCGTCCAGGGCCTTCAGCTTCTGGCTGAGCTTTTCCTCCTTGGCTTCGACGCTTTCGGTCTTGCGCTCCAGGGCTTCTTCCTTCTGCTGGATGCGGCGCTCCTGCTTCTGGACTTCGGCCCGGCGCTCCTTGCATTCCCGCTCGTTTTCACTGCGGGCGCGGAAAATTTCTTCGCGGGCTTCCACCACGGATTCCCGCTTTTTGGCTTCTGCGGATTTGATGGCTTCGTTGATGATGCGTTTTGCTTCATCCTCGGCACTGCCGATCTCTTTTTCAGCAACTTTTTTACGATAAAGATATCCTGCGAAAATGCCTGCGGCTAAGGCGGCAACGACCAACAACACAGCAAGCCAGATGGGCATCTGCATTGTAGTAATCCTCCTAATTTTCAGTAATATGTCCACGATTGGCCATATTATATTTTATTTTATCCCTTTACCCCGGTGCTGTCAAGACAAAATAAAAAAAGGACGCCCGGAGGCGTCCCTTTTTCCCGGTAAGAATGTTATTTGCCGGCCTTTGCAGCCTTTTTGCGCTCCCAGGCGCTGACGCACAGGGTGCCGGAAATGTCGCCGGTGACGTTCAGGCAGGTGCGGCCCATGTCGAACAGGCGGTCCACGCCGTAGATGATCATGATCATATCCACGGGGATGCCCATGGCGGTGAGCACCATGGCCAGCATGATCATGCCCGCGCCGGAAACGCCGGCGGTGCCGATGGAGGCCAGGGTGGCGGTGACCACCACGGTGACCATCTGGCCCAGGGTGAGCTGCATGCCGCAGCAGGAGGCCAGGAAGATGGTAGCGACGCACTGGTAGATGGCGGTGCCGTCCATATTGATGGTGGCGCCCAGGGGCAGGACGAAGGAGGCGACCTCATCATCGGCGCCCAGCTCATGGGCGCACTCCTTGGACACGGGCAGGGTGGCGGCGGAGGAGGTGGAGGTAAAGGCGAAGATCATGGCGGAGAAGGCGCCCTTGAAGAACTTCACCGGGCTGAGGCCCGCAAAGGCGCGGGCGGCAAAGGAATAGACGAAAATGGCGTGGATGGCATAAGCGATATAGGCGCACAGCAGCACCAGGGCCAGCGAGCCCAGGATCTCGGCGCCCTGGGTGGCCACCACCCAGGCGATCATGGTGAACACGCCGATGGGGGACAGCTTGATGATAAAGCTCATCAACTGCTCGATGACGGAATAGGCAGAGGAGACAAAGTCCTTGCACAGCTTGGCCTTTTCACCGGCGGCCAGCATGGAGCCGCCCAGGAACAGGGCGATGACGATGACCTGCAGCATATTGGCCTTGGTGAAAGACTCCCACATATTGGAGGGGAACATACTCACCAGAGTGTCCATAAAGTTGGCGGAGGTGGCCTTGTCCCAGGTGACGCCCTCGGTCAGCTCCAGGGTGGGGAACCAGCCGGCGCCGTTGAAAATATTGCCCAGCACCAGGCCGATCACGCAGGCGACGGCGGTGGTGCACAGGAAAAAGGCCACGGTCTTCCAGCCGATGGAGCCCACCTTTTTCATGTCGCCCATGGACAAAATGCCCTCGATCATGGACAGCAGCACCACGGGCACCACGATGAATTTCAGCAGGTTGACAAAGATCGTACCGAAGGGCTTGAGATAGTTGGTGGTCAGCTGGGGAATGCCCGCCTGGTCGCAGATGAATCCCACGATCACGCCCAGGACCAGGGCCAGAAGGATCTGTTTGGGAAGACTCAAGTTCTTTTTCATGGTCATTTCCCGTTTTTTGTTAGCCATAAAAACACCTCTCACATAGCATAAGCGTACCGGCGCACGGGCCGCCGGCCGTCTGTCTTATGATTTTAGAATACCAAAATATTAAAATTTTGTAAACCCTCTTTTGCAAAAAAGATAAAAAAGAGGAATCATCTGCCAAGGCCGGTGGTTTCACATAGAAAAAGGGCGGCTTTCGCCGCCCTTTTGTTATGTGCCTGCCTCAGCAGCAAGGATTGCAGTCGTTTTCACAGCCGCAGTTCATGTTGCCGCGTCCCCAGCCGCTCCAGCAGTTGGCGCCGTAATGTACCCAGATGATGACGATGGCGATGACCACAATGATCCAGAACGCCTGGTAATTGGCGAAAAATCCGCCGCGGTTGCAGGGATTGCAGTTGCAGGGATTGCAGTTGCAGTTGTTGTTGCCGTACATGGAAGAGTTTCCCTCCTTAATAGATTTCTCACCCCATACTATTCCCCGGGAGGGAAAGTGTGACATCCTCCGCGGCGCAAAAAAGCTGCCCTTTTCCCCCGGGGCCGAAGAAGCCTCTCCTTTTGGGAGCGGCCCCCCGCCCGCGGCGCGGAAAGGACAGCCTGCGGTCTGTCAGGGCATCAGCGCTTCCGCTGCCTGCAGCTGGTCCGCCGTCAGGACGCCGGCGGCCATGAGCCGCTGGGCCAGCGTGCCCGAGCCGTCCTGCAGGGAGCAGCCCAGGGCGCGGCAGGAAATGAGCACCACGTGGTCCCGGCGGAAGCCGTCCCGCCCGATGGCGGCCAGCTCGCCGGAGGTCAGCAGACCCAGCTCCAGGGCCAGGTCACGGCTGGTGGTGTTCCAGACGAAGTCCGTGCCGTCCCGGTAGCCCAGCGCCCGCAGCACAAAGGTCAGGTACTGCTCCAGGGTGCTGTCCCGGTTGGGGCCGAAGGTGGTGGCGCTCATGCCGTTGGTATAGTGCATCCGGTAGCCGTAGGCCACATATTTCTGGCCGTCGGCCCAGATGGTCAGGTCACTGAAGGGGGTGACGCTGCTGCCCGCCAGGGCAGCCTGCTCCTCGCCCAGCAGGCGCAGCAGCATGATGAGGGCCTCCACCCGGCTGGGGCAGCGCTCCAGCTCATAGCCCTTGTTGGAGCCCTGGAACAGGCCCAGCAGCTTGAGGGCGTCGGCGCAGGCGGTGTACTGGGGCTCATAGCCCGCCCGGGCGCCGTCCCGGATCAGCACCACCGCGGTGTCGGAGGTCACCTCGATGCCGCTGCCGTCATCCGCTGCCATCATATAAAGGATGCCGGTGCGGATGGCGGGGCCGGGCTGGCGCACGCCGCCGGCGGTGATATTGATGATCTCAGACCCGGCGGGGCCCACCACCTTTCCCGCGCCGGAAACGAACATCACCGACGCGCCGGTGGGGCCGGTGACCCGGTCGCCCTTTTTCAGAGTCCGCTGCTCCATGCCGGCGGCGGGGGCCTGTGCGGCAGTGCCGGCCATCAGCTCAGATGCCCGCTCCAAAACGGCTTCGCCCAGCAGCTGGGCATAGGCCTCCGCCACGCGCTTGCGGGCATAATCCTCCGCTGCGGCCTGGATGCCCTCGGTCTTGGTGCTGAGGGTGGCCTGCAGGGTGTCCGCCGCCGTGCGGACATAGGCGTTCAGCGGGGTGTGAAAGACAGTTTCCAGCCAGGACCTGGTCACCAGCGGATCGGCGGCGGTGCCGGCGGCCAGGGCGGTGGCGCCGGTGAACAGGGTGGCCGCCGCCAAAACGGCGGCGATGATGCGGTGGTATTTCAAGGCTGCACCTCCTGTGGGTCTGCAGACGGATAAGCGGATAGATAAGGATAGTATACCACAGGAGCGCAAAAGGCGCAACAGAAAATGCAGGCGGCCGGCGCCCCGCCGGAGGGCATCCCCGGCCCGGTGATGCTGCAGAAGCTGCCTACCGGGCGCAGAACAACCGTGTCCGGCGCGCTCAGCGGCAGCAAAACAGTTGCAAAAACAATGTCATCCCGAGCCTGCCGGAAGATCTCACGGTAAACGCGCCTTAAGATCCCCCGCCTCCCATTGGTTTGCTCAGGATGACAGTGTTTTTATTCTTTTTCGCACAGGGCCCGGACCACCGCGCCCGCCGCCGCAAGCCCCGCTGCCGGGGGAACAAAGCTGACGCTGCCGGGCAGCTGCCTGCGGCCGCCGTCAGCCACGGTCTCCAGCGGAGTCAGGGGCGGCTCGGTGGAGTACACCACCTGCAGGTGGGTGATGCCCCGCTTGCGCAGCCTCTGGCGCAGCACCCGGGCCAGGGGGCAGGTGTCCGTGCGGCTCAGGTCGGTGACCACGAACCGGGTGGGATCCAGCTTGTTGCCCGCCCCCATGCAGCTGATGATGGGGGTGCCCGCCGCCTTTGCCCGGCAGATCAGCTCCACCTTGGCGCTGACGGTGTCGATGGCATCGATCACATAGGAAAACGCGGAAAAATCAAAGGAATCGGCGGTGTTTTCATCAAAAAACACCTGCCGGGTCTCCACCAGGATATCCGGGTCGATATCCCGGATGCGCCGGGCCATCACCTCTGTCTTGGGACAGCCCAGGGTGGACCGGAGGGCGATGATCTGGCGGTTGAGATTGCTTTCGCTGACGGTGTCGTTGTCCACCAGCAGCAGCCGGCCTACCCCCGCCCGGGCCAGGGCCTCGCAGGCAAAGCCGCCCACCCCGCCGATGCCGAACACCGCCACACAGGCGCCCTTCAGCCGCGCCATGCCCTCCTCGCCCAGCAGCAGGGCGGTGCGGCTGTCTTTGACCGGTACGTTCACAGGATGGTCCCTCCGCCCAGCACCAGGTCTCCGTCGTAAAACACCACGGCCTGTCCCGGCGTGACGGCCCGGATGGGGGCGTCGAACCGCACCCGCACCCGGTCCTCCCCGGGGTACACGGTGCAGGGGGTCTCGGCCTGATGATAACGGGTCCGGGCGGCGCAGCGCACCGGCCCGTCGGGGTGGTCAAAGGCGATCCAGTTCACATCGCCGGCCTCCAGCTCGTCCCGGTACAGATCCTCGTCCTCGCCCAGCATCACCGTGTTCCGCAGGGCGTTTTTGGCCACCACATAATAGGGGTGGCTGCCGGAAATGCCGATGCCCCGGCGCTGGCCGATGGTGTAGCACTCGATGCCCCCGTGACGGCCCAGGATGCAGCCGTCCATGTCCACAAAGTCCCCCGGCTCGGGGCTGTGACCGGTGTGCTCCCAGATAAACCGGGCGTAGGCGCCGTCGGGCACGAAGCAGATGTCCTGGCTGTCGGGCTTTTGGGCGTTGGCAAAGCCCGCTCCGGCGGCGATGGCCCGCACCTCCTCCTTGGTGTACTCTCCCAGAGGCAGGCGCAGGTGGCTGAGCTGGTGCTGGCTAAGGGTATAGAGCACATAGCTCTGGTCCTTTTGGGGGGACAGTCCCTTTTTCAGCAGCCAGCGGCCGTTTTCGCCCCGGGCCACCCGGGCATAGTGGCCGGTGACCACGAAATCGGCCCCTTCCTCCAGGGCCTTGTCCAGCAGCAGGCCGAATTTCAGATAGCGGTTGCAGTTGATGCAGGGGTTGGGCGTGGCCCCCTGCAGATACGCCTGGGCAAAATGATCCATGACGCTGGCCCGGAACCGGGGCTGGCCGTCCCAGATCAGGTGGGGCGCGCCCAGCTGTTGACAGACGGCCCGGGCCTCCAGGGCGTCGCCGCCGCTGCCGCAGCCCTGTTTATCGTGGAGCCGCAGGGTGACGCCGGTGATGTCATGGCCGGCCTGCCGGGTCAACAGGGCGGCGACGGAGCTGTCCACGCCGCCGGACATGGCGATATAGGCATTCATAGGCAAAACCTCCGGTAGTTTGGGGTGGGGCGGGGCCAAGGGCGGACTGCCCCATCCGGTAAAAAACAGGGGCGGACTTCCGTCCGCCCCCGCCAAGTTTGTGCATCAGTCTTCGTCCGCTTTGTCCTCGTCGTCCAGTTCGTCCACGACCTCGGACAGGTCGAACTCCAGGTCCTCGCCGCAGGCGGGGCACTTCATGCTGCCCTTGGCCAGCACGTCCTCGTCCACGATGATCTCTTCCTCGCAGGTGGGGCAGGTCAGCTGGTACAGGTCTTCGTCCTCCAGCTCTTCCCCGTCGTCCTCATCTTCTTCGTCTTCGTCATCCTCGTCCTCTTCCAGGTCCAGGACCTCAAAGACTTCGTCCAGCTCCTCGTCCATGTCGTCCAGGTCTTCGTCGATGGCGTCCAGGGCATCCTCAACGTCATCCAGCGCTTCGTCCATGGCGTCCACGGCTTCTTCCAGCATATCCATCTCGTCGTTGATGGCGCCCACCTCGTCGTCCAGATCGGCGACGGACAGGGCGATGTCGTCCAGCGTCTCCACGATGGCAGCCAGCAGCTTGCCCTCCTTGGTGGACTGGTCGATCTCCATGCCTTCCAGCAGGCCCTTCAGATAAGCGGTTTTTTCGGTAATCGTCATAATGCGTTCTCCTTTCCTGCGCGGTGCACAGCGGTCAAACGGTCAAACTTATTCCTTGGAACGGCCCAGATATTCGCCGGTGCGGGTGTCGATCTGGATCTTTTCGCCCTCGTTGATGAACAGGGGGACGCGGACCACGGCGCCGGTCTCCACAGTGGCGGGCTTGGTCACGTTGGTGGCGGTGTCGCCGCGGACGCCGGGCTCGGTCTCGGTGACCACCAGGTCCACAAAGGTGGGGGGCTCCACGCCGAACACATTGCCCTTGAAGGACAGGACCTTGCACTCCATGTTCTCGGTGACGAACTTAAAGGCGTCGCCCAGCTTGCTGCCGTTGATGGGCTCCTGCTCGTAGGTCTCGGTGTCCATGAAGTAGTACAGGTCGCCGTCGGCGTACAGGTACTGCATATTGCGGCGCTCGATGACAGCTTCCTCGAACTTATCGGTGGGGTTGAAGGAACGCTCCACCACGGCACCGGTGATGACGTTTTTATACTTGGTGCGGACAAAAGCGGCGCCCTTGCCGGGCTTGACGTGCTGGAACTCGACGACCTGGAACACCTGGCCGTCCATCTCAAAGGTCTTTCCGTTTCTGAAATCGCCTGCGCTTAACATAGTATATAGGCCTCCTAAAATTATTTATTCACTTAACAGAGATAGTTTACACGATATTGGGGAAAAATTCAAGTTAAAGTATGCACAAATCCTTGGGAAATGCGGTCAAATTGCGCTTTTTGTCCGCGCCCAGATAGACCATGTCCTCGATGCGCACGCCGAAGGAGCCGGGAATGTAGATGCCGGGTTCGATGGTGATGATGTTGCCGGTGACAAAGGGGCGGGTATAGCTCTTTGCCGCCCGGGGATTTTCATGGATGTTCAGGCCCAGGCTGTGGCCCAGTCCGTGACCGAAGCAGCTGCCGTAGCCCGCCTTTTCGATGATGTCCCGGGCGGCCTTGTCCACCACATTGCCGGGGACGCCCGCCTCCAGGGCCTCGATGCCCGCCAGCTGAGCCTCCAGCACGGTGCTGTAGACCTTCTTCATCTCATCGGTGGCATAACCCACGGCAAAGGTGCGGGTCATGTCGCTGTGATAGCCGCCCACCATGGCGCCGAAGTCGATGGTGACAAAATCGCCGGCCTCGATCTTTTTGTCGCCGGGGGTGCCGTGGGGCATGCTGCTCTTGGCGCCGGAGACAAAGATGGTGGGGAAGGACACGCCGGTGCTGCCCAGGCGGGCCATGCGGTAATCCAGCTCGGCGGCCAGCTCCCGCTCCACCGCGCCGGGACGGATGAGGGGCAGGATCTCCTGCAGGGCCTGCTCAGCAATGCGCTGTGCGGCGACGATGCGCTCCACCTCCACTTCCTCCTTAACCTCCCGCAGCTGGGAGAAGGCCTCTCCGGCGGGCACCAGGGAGACGCCCTCCAGGGCGGCCCCGTACCGGGCGTGGAGCGCCACGGTCATGGCCTGGTCCTCGAACAGCAGGGTGCGCAGCCCGTGCTCCCCGCAAAGCTGCCGGACACATTCGGGGTAGCTTTCCTCAGGCTGGATGACCTGATAGCCCCAGGGGCGGATGGCCTTTTCGGCGGCCTCGATGTAGCGGGAGTCGGTAAAGCAGTAGCCCTGCCCTGCCGCGGTGACCAGCACCATGCCCTCCAGCCCCACAAAACCGGTGGCATAGCACAGGTTCTCGCCCTCGGTGATGAGCACGCCGTCGCAGTTCAGCTCCCGGGCCATGGCGGCCAGTTTGTTCAGACGTTCCATAAAAAAGTCCTCCTGCTCTTTCTTTATTTTAAAAATTGTAAATACTCCTGTTTCATAGCCGCCGCGTCCTCGGCCTGGGTCCCGGCGGATTCGCAGATGATCCGGGGCGCCAGCTGCCGCCGGGCCAGCAGCTCTGCCAGCGGTGAAAACTCCGGGCCGTATTCCCGGTCCCGGAAGGTGAGGTGCTTCACCTCGCCGCCCCGGCCGTATTCGATCTTGCTGAAGTGGGCGTGAAAGGCCGACCCACGCTCCCGGCCCAGCCGGTCCTCCAGCAGGTCCAGCAGGGCCGCCATGTCCTCACGGGTGCGCAGGCCGCCCTGGGTGCGGGCGTTGAGATGGCCGAAGTCGATGCAGGGCAGCAGCCGTTCGTCCATGCGGCAGATGCGGCAGACCTCCGGCCCGTCGCCCAGCACGTTGACCTTTCCCATGGTCTCCACACAGATGCGGATGTGGTCCAGCCCGGCGCTCTCCAGCGCCCGGAGGGCCTCCCGCAGGTTCAGCAGGGTGTGGGCCATGGCCTCCTCCCGCTCCATGCCGGACAGGCCGCCGCAGTGGACCACGATACGGTCGCCCCCCAGCCAGTCGCAGACCCGGGCGGAATGGACGATATATTCCACGTTTTTCCCGATGCGTTCGGGGCTGTCCCCCGAGAGGTTGATGAAATAGGGGGCGTGCAGCGACATCACGATGCCCTGCTCCGCCGCGGCGGCGCCGATGGCCCGGGCGGTGTCCTCGCCCACATGGATGCCCCGTCCGCACTGGTACTCATAGCAGTCCAGGCCCAGCTCCCGCAGCCACCGGGGGGCGTGGACGCTGGCCTTGTACTGCCGGGTAAAGCTGTCGCTGTTGCCGGCGGGGCCAAAAAGCGGTCTGTTCATGGTTTTCACGGCCTTTCTTTGCGGAACGGCAGTTCCAGCAGCCTGCGGAGCCAAAAATACCACAGGTGGATGTCGGTGGATTCCACCAGAATGCCCTTGCAGCCCCACCTGCGGGCGCCCCACATATCGGTGAAGGTCTGGTCCCCCACCAGGGCCAGCTTCTCAGGAGGCAGCCCCAGGCGCTCCGCCGCCAGGCGAAAGCCACGCTTCCCCGGCTTGCCCGCCAGGTTCTGCCAGGGCAGGTCCACCGCCTGGGCAAAGGCCTGTACCCGCTCCCGGTGCCGGTTGTTGGAAAGGATATACAGGGCGACGCCCGCGGACTTCATCTCCTCCAGCCAGTCCAGCACAGGCCGGGCGGGCATGGCGTCCCGGGTCTCCATCAGGGTGCCGTCGATGTCCAGCAGCAGGCCGGCAACCCCCAGCTCCTTCAGCAGCGCCGGGGTGATGTGGGTCACGTCGGGGACAAACACATGGGGATAGGGCAGAGGCATAAGCAGACTCCTGTTTGAATAAAATGCAGCACGGCGCCCTTCCGGGCGGGAAGGGACCTTTTCCTCCCCGGCGGCCGTCCCGGGCGCAAAGCGCCCCCGGAGCCGGCGGGCGGACTGTTTTTATTGTACCATAGTTTCCTTTCAACTTACAAGAGGTGTGACCATCATGTGGGAGAAAACCAAAGGATTTTTAGTGGCGGCGGCCCAGGACGCCCGTGCGGCGGAGTCCACCGGCCTGCCCTGCGTCTGCCTGTACTACCGCATCGGGGAAAAGGGCGGTCTGCAGCGGGCCCAGCTGCCCATCACCGGCCGGGGCGGGCTGCTGGGCGTTTATGACGGTGGGGGCCTGGGGGCCTGCCAGCCCGACAGGCTGGCCCGGGACCTGCAGGCGGAATGCACCCGCCGGGGGTTCGGCGGCGTGGTGCTGGATTTCCGTCCGGAGGACGGGGCCATGCCCCAGTTCGAAAACCTGTGTGCCGCCCTGCGCCGCCTGCAGATCCGCCTGTTTCTGGCGGAGGAGCTGGCGCCCCACGGGGGCGAAGGGGTCACCGTCATCGCCCCCGCCGCCGTCAGCGGCGGCTCCTTCCGGCAGATGCTGGAGGCGCTGACCGCCCGCTACGGCGCTGAAAACCTGTGCCTGGACCTGGTGCGGGGCTGCAGCGATTTTGCCATGCCCTCCTATGACCCGGACGGGACGCCCCTGTCCGCCGAGGAGTTCCGGAACCTGCTGGACACCTACCGCCCGGAGTGCTTTTTTTCGCCCCAGCTCTGCTCCAAATACTTTACCTACCGCAAAAGCAACGGCAGCGCCCACTTTGTGCTGTTTGACGACCCGGACACCGCCGCCCAGAAGCTGGCGGCCATCAACGAGGCAGGGGTGAGCCATGTGTTCCTGCTCTACAGCGAATGGGGGCGGGACGCCCGGAGCCTTTTGGCAAAATAGCAGGCCCGGGACCTCTTGCAATGCCCGCCGGATATGGTATACTGGATGCGGCAAAAACGTTTCAGGAGGTCCGTTTTTATGAAGATCACCCTTATGGAGCCCTTGGGCATCCCCCAGACCGTGCTGGACGGCTACCGCAGCAAGCTGGAAGCCGCCGGCCACACCTTTGTTTCCTATGCTTCCAAAACCGCCGACCCCGCAGAGCAGGCCGCCCGTGTGGCCGACTCCGACGCGGTCATCATCGCCAACACCCCCTTTACCGCCCCGGTCATCCTGGGCGCGCCCAATCTGAAGTTCATCGATGTGGCCTTTACCGGCATCGACCACGTGGGGCTGGACGCCTGCCGGCAGAAGGGCGTCACCCTGTCCAACGCCGCGGGCTATTCCACCCAGTGCGTAGCCGAGCTGGCCCTGGGGCTGGCGGTGGCCTGCCTGCGGTTCGTGCCCGCCTGTGACGCCGCCGTCCGGCAGGGCGGCACCGGCGCCGCCCTCCGGGGCACGGAGATCTGCGGCAAGACCGTGGGCATCGTGGGCACCGGCGCCATCGGCCTGCGCACCGCCCGGCTGTTCCTGGCCTTCGGCGCGAAGGTCATCGCCCATTCCCGCACCCACCGGCAGGAGGCCCTGGACATGGGCATCGAGTATGTCTCCCTGGAGGAGCTGATGGAGCGCAGCGACATTGTGTCCCTCCACGTGCCCTCCAACGGCGAGACCCGCCGCCTGATCTCCGCTCCCCTGCTGGCCCGGATGAAGCCCACCGCCATCCTCATCAATGCCGCCCGGGGCGCTGTGGTGGACAACGCCGCCCTGGCCGACGCCCTGAACCAGGGACGGCTGGCCGGCGCGGGCATCGACGTGTTCGACACCGAGCCGCCCCTGCCCGAAAGCGAGCCCCTGCTCCATGCGAAAAACACCGTGCTGACCCCCCACGTGGCCTTTGCCACCGACGAAAGTATGCTCCGCCGGGCCGAGATCGTGTTTCATAATCTGGACGCCTGGCTGGCCGGCCGGCCGGAGAACGTCTGCAGGCTGTGAGCGGCTGCCCGGTTTCCCAACCCGCCTTTTGATTCCCTTTCCCTGCCAAAAAACGGTCATCCGGCGAACGCCGGGTGACCGTAAAACAGTTTGCATCCGTACCGTTTCGGTACGGATGCTTTTTTCTCTCTGCTTTTGAACGCGGTTGTAAAAAGGACGCCCGTTTTTGCGCCTGGATCCCTGTGCCGGCGGTCTGTTCTCCCTGTTCGGTCATTGTGTCCGGTCCCGCAGCCCAACACCATAAATCGGTTTTATGAAATGGATATCACCACATGACCCGCAGAACGCACGATGCAAACGATATCCAGCCAAGCCAATGGTATACCATCCTTGTTCCCCTTTCAGTTTCCGGTTTATGTCCCCGATGGCGCCGGCGGCAAGCCCGCCGGGAGCCGCTTCTTCAGCCGTACAGGGGCAGCCGCCTTGGGGCAACGCCGTGACGCGGCCTTCCCGGTCACGGTGTTTTCGTCCGGGGGCGAATGAAGCGGCCCCCGCCCGGCTTTATCGGGGTGTTTGTAAGACAGTTAAATATGCAAAAGGCGTGACGAAAGCGGTCATGCCTTTTGCCTTATAGAGCACACATATGGGGATTACCCCGTATAGAAGTGCGCACTTGTTTCTGTTCGATAAACTAAAATTTAATACTCAATATTTTTATTTTGTCTCAACTGCTTCAATCAAATCAACATATTCAACCGTTATACTATATCCACTATCGGATTTTTCAACGCAATACTTTTGATATGTTACAACAATCATATCACCGATTCTCAGAGAATCAGCATATTCGGAACCAATTTTACGAATAGCATCGTAATGAATGGTTACTATGTCGCCAGATGAAAAAATATCGTTTCCTCCGCCAACAACTGCATTACAAGTTCCACTATCAAGTACTTCTGTTACCTGAACCGTTATGCCCTCCATTACTGTAGTAACGGCAGCCTGCTCTCTTCGATATGATTCAGAGGATTTATATGCTGCAATACTAACAGCAAAAATGATTGCTATTGCTATAAGCATACAAACCACGGCCCTTATAAAAAATAGACGTTTTTCTTCTTTAGAGTATTCTGCTACTCTTAATAACGTTTCTTTTGTTTCTTTTTCCATAATCTCACTTTCTCTTTCACCATCAATAATCTCTTTGATGTCAACGTCATAAAAATCAGCCAGTTCAACAAGGATTCCTAATTCTGGCATAGTATTTCCGTTTTCCCAACGAGAAACACTTCGTGAAGATACTCCAAACTTTTCTGCAAGATCTTCCTGTGTCATTCCTTTTTCAGTTCTCAGCTGTCTTAAGAAATTTCCTATTTTGATTTTATCAACCATTAGGACGCCTCCTTTCATGTGCTATTTTTTATCAATTATCAGTGAAAAGCCACGTCAGAAAGTGAGAAAATGACGTTTTTCAACCAGACAATTATGTCCTATTGCCATCTTGGGGCTTTAAGCCATCAAAAAGCAGCATTAAATTCCAATTTGTCGGTCTATTCGGTTCCATACTATCAAATAACAGGATTAGACACAAGAGCAGCTACAGCAGTTCGCACTACTGTAGCTGTTTACTGTCTTATGGATATCGCCCTTTTCAGCGGGTGGGGGCTTTGTTCTGTTTCAAAGGGTCAGGGGCGCAGCAGCACATCCAGCACCATGCGGCGCAGGGCCTCCCGCTCCAGCATGGCGGGGGTCAGGGCCTGAAGCACCACCTCGGTGGTGGCGCCGTATTGCCGGGCCAGGCCGTCGGCGGCGCGGCGCAGGGCCTTGTCGTCCACTTCCAGTCCCTCGGCCCGGGCCACCTCCTTCAGCAGCACCTCCTGCCGCAGCCGGTGGACGGCGCTCTTCCGGGCAGTCTGTTCAAACTCCTCCCCGGTCATCTTCATGGACTGCAGGTACTGCTCCAGGGTGCTGCCCTGGCTCTCCAGCCGCTGGCAGAACTCGGCGGTCATGTCGTCCATTTCCTTTTGGATCATGCTCTCGGGCAGGATGCAGTCCATCTGTCCGGCGGCCTGGGTGAGGGCGGCCTCCTCCAGCTGGCTGCGGTGCTGCTCCAGCTTGTCCTCCAAAAGGCTCTGCCGCACCTCGGCCCGCAGGGTGGCCAGATCGGTCTGGAAAAATTCCCGGGCAAAGGCCTCATCCACCGGCGGCACCTCCACCCGGCACACCTCCCGGACCGTGACATGGAAAACGGCCCCCCTGCCCGCCAGCTCCGGGGCATAATCCTTCGGGAAGGTCAGGGGAATGTCCCGGCGCTCGCCGGCGGACATCCCCGCCATGCCCTCCTCCAGACCGGGCAGGAAGGTGTGGCTGCCCAGCTTCAGGGCATAGTCCTCGGCCTTGCCGCCGGGCACCGGGCCGCCCGTCTCCAGGGTGCCCTCCAGGTCAATGCGGACGGTGTCGCCCTCCCGGGCGGGGCGGTCCAGAGGAATGTGCCGTGCCGCCCGGCGGGCATACTGCTCCAGCACCTGCTCCAGCTCGCCCGCCTCCACGGTGGGCTCGGGCAGATGGACCCGCAGCTTTTTGTAATCGCCCAGCCGTGCGGTGGGATAGGGGTCGCACAGGGCGGTGAACAGCAGCCCTTCCGCGTCGGTGGAGCAGTCCTGAATGTCGGGATAGCCCGCCACCTGCAGTCCCCGCTGAGCGACGGCCTCCTCCAGAGCCCGGGCGCAGCACTGCCGGGCGGCCTGGGGATAAAACACGTCCCGGCCCAGGGCGGCTTCCGCCTGCTCCCGGGTGGCCTCGCCCTTGGGGACGCCCGGCACCTCCAGCTCCGCCTTGCAGAGGCGGTAGGCCTCCTCCAGCGCGTCGGAAAAATCAGCGGCGGGCACCCGGATGGTGAGCACATAGCGGCCCCGGTCATCCCGGCCGCATTCCAGCAGTTCCTTGTTCATATTTGAATACTCCTTGTAATAATTGGGGGAAATATTTCTGTCCGGCGGGTTTTCAGCGGCCTTTTCTCAAAAACCGCCCGCCGCGGTAGTCGGTCTGAACGCCGTTTTCCATGGCGACGCCGCCGTTGACCAGCACATGACGCACCCCCTGGGCCAGCCGGATGGAATCCAGATAGGTGGCCCGGGGCGCGATGACGGCGGGGTCAAACACGGTGATGTCCGCCGCCTTGCCCACCTGCAGTACGCCCCGGTCGGTCATGCCGATCATGTCCGCGGCCTTGGAGGTCACCCGGCGCACCGCCTCCTCCACAGAGCACAGCTGCTTTTCCCGGGCCAGGCGGAAGAACTCCGCGATGGCGCCGTAGGACCGGGGATGGGGCTGTCCCGGCACCTTGGCCGGGTCACCGGAATAGGCGTAGCCGTCAGAGCCGATGCCCACATCCTGCTTCAGGAAGTACAGCATATCCTCCTCGCTCATGACAAAGAAGATGCAGCCCGCCCGGCCCTGGGTGCGGATGAGCACCTCCGCCGCCGCTTCGGCATAGTCGGTGGTGTGGAGGTATTCCTCCGCCACATACCGCAGGGTCTTGCCCACGATCTCGGGCCACAGGCCGCCGCCGTCGGAATTGAACAGGCAGGTCTCCGCCCGCTCCGCGTTAAAGTAATGGGTGCGGATGCCCTCGATGACCTCCTGCCGCCGGGGCCCCTGCAAAAAGCCCACCACCGCCTTGCCGCCGCCCTCCTGGCTCCACTTGGGGCAGCGGATGGTCAGATTGGTGCAGGACGCGGTAAAGGGATACATATCGGCGGTGACGTTGATGCCCTCCCGCCGGGCATCCTCCAGGTGCTGCCAGACATCTCCGGCCCGGCCGTGTACCCGGAAGTTGTCCAGCTTGAGATGGGACACATGGACGTGGACGCCGGAGGCGCGGCCCACACTCAGCAGCTCGTCGATGGCCTCGTGGATCTTCAGGCCCTCGTTGCGCATATGGCAGGGCACCAGGCCGTCAAACTCCCGGACCACCTTGCCCAGCTCCCGCAGCTCCTCCGCTCCGGCGAAAAAGCCCGGGGAATATTCCAGCCCCAGGGACATGCCCCAGGCGCCCGCCTCCAGGTCCCGGCGCAGCAAAGTCTTCATCTGCTCCAGCTCCCCGGGGGTGACCTGCCGGTCCTCGTACCCGATGGTGCCCGCCCGCAGGCTGCCGTGGCCCACCAGCATGGCCTGGTTGACGGCCATTTTGCAGCCGGAGTTTTCAAACCGGGTGACAAACTGGTCAAAAGACCCGCAGTACCAGTCGTCCTTGCTCTCCGCCAGGTCGGCGGAGGTGTTCTTCATCCGTTCCGGCAGGGCGGGGAACGGGCTGGAGCCGCACTGGCCCGACACCTCGGTGGTGACGCCCTGATACAGCTTGGAGGCTCCGCTGCTGTCCCGCAGGAAGGATGTGTCGGAATGGGCGTGGGCGTCGATGAAGCCGGGCGCCACCGCCAGGCCCGCCGCGTCCAGCACCTTGGCCGCCGCCGCGTCTCCCAGATCGCCGATGGCGGTGATCCGGCCGTCCCGAACGGCCACATCGGCCCTGTAGCCGGGCTTTCCCGTTCCGTCGATGACCGTGCCGCCGCGAATGATGATGTCTTCCATATAAAATGCCTCCTGTCAGCTTTCAAAGCAGTTTTCCGCTGCCCCCATTATAGCGGGTTTTGCCGGCGGACGCAACATCCATTCCCGATTCCCGATTGACAGAACCGCTCCTTTCGGATAAAGTAAGAGGTATCAAATCTGTACCCGTATAGGAGGAATCAAGCATGGCTGACCCCATCAAAGGCAAGATCGAGCTGGACACCGGCTCTGTAATGGAATTCGAACTGTATCCCGACGTGGCCCCCCAGTCGGTGGCCAATTTCGTCAAGCTGGCGGAGAGCAAGTTCTATGACGGCGTGGTGTTCCACCGCATCGTCCCGGGCTTTGTCATCCAGGGCGGCGACCCCACCGGCACCGGCACCGGCGGCCCCGGCTGGACCATCCCCGGCGAGTTTGCCGCCAACGGCTTCAAAAACGACCTGAAACATGAGCGGGGCGTGCTGTCCTGGGCACGCACCTCTGACCCGGACTCTGCGGGAAGCCAGTTTTTCATCATGGTGGACGACGCCCCTTATCTGGACGGCCAATACGCCGCCTTCGGCCGGCTCACCGCCGGTCTGGACGTGGTGGATCAGATCGTGGCCGGCCTGCACGGCCGCACCCCCGTTATGAAGACCGTCACCATCGAAAAATAAGAAGAAAAGCGGGCAGTTTGCCCGCTTTTTGCTGAAATGGGGGAAACATCATGAACATTCGGCTGATGACCATGGCGGATTATCCCGCCGCCTATGCGCTGTGGCTGCGCACGCCGGGTATGGGCCTCAAGGATCTGGACGACGGTCCGGAGGGGACGGACCGCTTTCTGCGGCGGAACCCCGGCACCTGCTTCGTGGCGGAGGAGGACGGGCAGATCGTGGGCACCATCCTGGCGGGCCACGACGGCAGGCGGGGCCATCTGCACCACGCGGCGGTGGATGTCCGGCGGCAGCGGCAGGGCATCGGCTCCGCGCTGGTGGCCCGGGCCATGGCCGCCCTGGAGCAGGAGGGCATCCACAAAGTGACGCTGGTGGTGTTCGCCCGCAACCGGGCGGGCAACGCCTTTTGGGAAAAGCAGGGCTTCGCCCTGCGGGAGGATATCCTCATCCGGGACAAGTCCATCCACCAAATGACGCGGCTGGACACCTGAGCCGGCACACGGGAGACGACCTGATGTATACCAACCAGGAAATTCTGAAGACCGCCATGGAGCAGTCGGCGCTGGATCTGAACTGCCGTCCGGAGGACTTTTTAAAGACGGAAAACGTGATCGTGCGGGAAGGGATCGGCCCCGCCGCCAGAAAATACTATCAGGAGCCCATCGCGTGCAGTCTTGTGTCCTACGGAAATAATATCGTGGCCTCCGTCCGGGACGCTTACCGGGCGCCTGTGGAAGCGTATTTGGAAAAGTTTGCGTTTTTTCACTGTTTTGAAACGCCCAATATACACTGGCTGGACAGCCGGCTGAGCGGCATGGGGCAAAAGGTGTGCTTTATGGCGGAATACTTCCTGCCCGACGTGAACAGGCTCCGGCCGCTGCCCTGCGGTTATTCCCTGCGCGTTTTGGAGCAGAAGGACTTTTGCGGGCTGTATCTGCCGGAGTGGAGCAACGCCCTGTGCCAGGAGCGAAAGGCGCTGGATGTGCTGGGCGTGGGCGCCTATGACGGCGGCCGGCTCATCGGCCTGGCCGGCTGTTCCGCCGACTGCGGCAGTATGTGGCAGATCGGTATTGATGTTTTGCCCCCCTACCGCAAAAGGGGCGTCGCGTCCGCCCTCACCAGCCGGCTCGCCGCGGAGATCCTGAGCCGGGGAAAGGTGCCCTTCTATTGCTGCGCGTGGTCCAATATCCCCTCCGCCAGAAACGCCATAAAAAGCGGCTTTGCGCCGGCGTGGGCGGAGCTGACCGTCAAGCCCGCGGCGTTTGTGGACGCGCTGAACGGCTAAACCGGTCCGGGCCGCCTGCGGGGAAGCGGTGGGCGCATCCCCGGCAAGGCACCGGCCGGCCATCCGGAGCGGAGATTCTGCCGCATTGGCGGCGCCCGCAACGTCAAAGGCCGGGATGCTTTCAGCGCATCCCGGTCTTTTTTTGTCATACCCCGCGGCGGCGCAGGCGGCGCAAAGGCTTGCTCCGGCGAGGGTCCGGGGACCGGCCTCTTCGTCCGAGGACCGGCCTTTCGGGCGGTCTCGCCTCCGGTTCCTTCCCCAACCGCCGCAAAAAACCCGCAGCGCCACTGGCCTGCGGGTTTTTGGTGCCGGTGACCGGGATCGAACCGGTACGATGTTTCCATCGGCAGATTTTAAGTCTGCTGCGTCTGCCAATTTCGCCACACCGACAAATTTTAGCGCATTTAGTTTACCACAGCCCGCAGGAAAATGCAAGGGAGGCGCAAAGAAATCAGGCGGCTCTGGGCAATATGATACAGTTGCGGGGCGCTGCGCCATCCCGGCTAAGAGCCGCCTGCGGCGGCTTATATTGAAGCGTGCCTGTGGGCAGCTTTGGGGCACTGCGCCCCCTCACCCCCGCGTGACTTTCCACCGCGGGAAAGTCACCAAAGCGCGCCGGGGGCCCTCCCCGTAAGGGCAGGAAGCCCCCGGACCCCTGTCTGCCCAAAAGACCAGGCAAACCGGCCCCGCCGGCGGGTACCGCGGAAACGACTTGTGGAGTGAAAAAGCATCCGTTCGCGGTGCGCTCAGCAGGGGGTCCGGGGGAGTGCGCCATAACGGGATAGCTCCCCCGGCCGCCCTTTTCTCTTGTACCGTCAACGGCACGTTCTCTTTTCGGCGGGACGAAAAGAGAATGTGGGGTTGAGACTGTGGATTCTTACGGACAAGCCGCGCTGGCTGACCTGCAATGATACAATTGGGCGGGGCGCTTTCGTCTGGAAATCTGGCGCGCCGGCGCCGCACATAGAAAATGCCGGACCCCTGCGGTTCCGGCATTTTCTGTTCAGTTGAGAAAAATTTACTTGATCTCGACCTTGGCGCCAGCCTCTTCCAGCTTGGCCTTGATGGACTCGGCTTCGTCCTTGGAGACGTTCTCCTTGATCGCCTTGGGAGCGCCGTCGACCAGCTCCTTGGCTTCCTTCAGGCCCAGGCCGGTGAGCTCGCGGACGACCTTGATGACGGCGATCTTGTTGCCGCCGACCTCGGCCAGAACGGGAGTGAACTCGGTCTTCTCCTCCTCAGCGGGAGCAGCGCCGGCAGCGGGACCAGCCATCATGGCGACGGGAGCGGCAGCGGAAACGCCGAACTCCTCTTCCAGAGCCTTGACCAGCTCGCTCAGCTCCAGAACGGTCAGGCCCTTCACTTCTTCAACAAGATTCATAACTTTCTCAGTAGCCATTGTAGTTACCTCCAAATTTTAATTATTCAGCGGCGGGAGCGGCTTCTTCAGCGGCCTCACCGGCGGCGGGAGCGCCCTTCTGCTCGGCGATGGCATTGATCGCGCGGGCCAGAGCGGCGATGGGAGCATTCATGGTGCCCAGGACCATAGCGACCAGGACATCCTTGCCGGGCAGTTCGCCCAGCTGCTTGATGGTCTCGACGTCAACCACCTGACCGTCCACAAAACCGGCCTTGATCGCGAAGGGGACCTTGGGGTTCTTCTTGATGAAGTCGGTGATGACGCGGGCGGGTGCGATCGAGTCATCCATGCTGATGGCAAGAGCGGTGGTGCCGTTCAGAACGGGATCCAGAGCCTCGTAGCCGACCTCTTTGGCGGCAAAGCGGGTCAGGGTGTTCTTGACAACGGCGTATTCCACGTTGTTCTTTCTCAGTTCAGCACGCAGCTTGGTGTCGTTTTCGACAGTGATGCCCTTGTAGTCCACCAGGACGCCGGCAGAGGCGTTCTTCAGCTTTTCTACCATGGCGGCAACAACTGCCTGCTTTTCAGCCAGAACTTTTGCGTTGGGCATGCGTGTTTCACCTCCGTGTGTATTTCTTTTTGCTCATTCACTGCAAAAAGGAAAAGTGCCCTCATGCCTTGGGGACATGAGGGCACAGAAACATTCAAAAAATGCGCCTGTTTCCTCGGCAGGACGGCTGAGCCGTTTACGTTTCTCCTGCTGTCTCCGGAATGAGCATGAGTATTATATCAACAAGCGGGACGCTTGTCAATATTTTTTTGAAAATGCCTTACTTGGCGATGGTCTCCAGGGTCAGCTTGGCGGGGTTGATCTTGACGCCGGGGCCCATGGTGGAGGCCACCACGCAGGAGCGGACATACTGGCCCTTGGCAGCGGCGGGCTTGGCCTTCAGGACGGCGGTCATCAGGGTGTTGAAGTTGTCCTGGATCTTCTCGGCGCCGAAGGAAGCCTTGCCCAGGGGGCAGTGGATGATGTTGGTCTTGTCCAGACGGTACTCGATACGGCCGGCCTTGGAATCCTTGATGGCCTGCTCCACGTTCATGGTGACGGTACCGGCCTTGGGGTTGGGCATCAGGCCCTTGGGGCCCAGGATCTTACCCAGACGGCCCACAACACCCATCATGTCGGGGGTGGCGATGACCACTTCAAAGTCAAACCAGTTTTCCTTCTGGATCTTTTCCACCATGTCCATGTCGCCGACATAATCGGCGCCGGCAGCGCGGGCTTCGTCAGCCTTGGGACCCTTGGCAAAGACCAGCACGCGGGTGGTCTTGCCGGTGCCGTGGGGCAGGACGATGGCGCCGCGGACCTGCTGGTCGGCGTGACGGGAGTCAACACCCAGCTTGATGTGGATCTCCACGGTCTCGTCGAACTTGGCCTTGGCGGTCTTCAGCATAGTATCAATGGCTTCATTGACGTCGTACAGCTTGGTACGGTCGATGAGCTTTGCGCTTTCAACGTAATTCTTACCTTTGCGCATGTTATTTCTTATCCTCCTTACAGTGGTTTCTCGGGCAAGACATTATTTTGCCCTCCCACGTTGCGGTGACAGTCACCGCTCAAACAGACGCGGCCCGCGGGCCGCGGGAAACTTACTCCTCGACGGTGACGCCCATGGAGCGGGCGGTACCGGCCACCATGGACATGGCGGCTTCCACGCTGGCGGCGTTCAGGTCGGGCATCTTCTGCTCGGCGATCCGGCGCAGATCTTCCTTGGACAGCTGGGCGACCTTGGTCTTGTTGGGGACGCCGGAGCCGCTCTTGATGCCGCAGGCCTTCTTGATGAGGACGGCGGCGGGGGGAGTCTTGGTAACGAAAGAGAAGGAACGGTCGGCGTAAACGGTGATGACCACGGGGATGATCAGGTCGCCTTCGTTCTTGGTGCGCTCATTGAATTCCTTGGTGAACTGCATGATGTTGACGCCATGCTGACCCAGAGCGGGGCCAACAGGGGGAGCCGGAGTTGCCTTGCCGGCGGGAATCTGCAGCTTGATCAGACCAGTTACTTTCTGTGCCACTGTGAGCACCTCCTAATTAAAATGTGGTAAAAGTGAGCTTTCGCTCTCCCACTTCCATGCGGGGAAAAACGGACGTTACTTTTCCAGAGCGGCCACCTGACCGAACTTCAGCTCCGCGGGGGTGCCGCGGCCGAACATGGAGACGGTGACCTTGACGGTATGGTTGGCGAGATCGATCTCGTCCACCACGCCGATAAAACCCTCCAGCGGGCCATCGATGACCTTGACGCTGTCGCCCACCTCATAAGACAGCTTGACCTCCAGCTTTTCCATGCCCAGGGCGGCCACTTCCTTGTCGGTGAGGGCCACCGGCTTGGAGCCGGGTCCCACGAAGCTGGTGACGCCGCGGGTGTTGCGGACCACATACCAGCTGTCGTCGTTCATGATCATCTTGATGAGGACATAGCCGGGGAACATTTTGCGTTCCACCTCTTTGGCGCCGGTGTCATGAAGCTCGGTAACGGTCTCCATGGGTACGCGGATATCAAAGATCATATCCTCCAGGTGGCGGTTTTCCACGGTCTTCTGGATCGTGGCGGCTACCTTGTTTTCATAGCCGGAGTATGTGTGGACCACATACCACTTTGCGCTTTCAGACATCTTTGACCTCCAGTCCGGATCAGACCAGACGGGCGATCAGATCGCGAACGCCGCCGAAGACGACGTCCAGCACGGTGACCAGCACACACAGGACGACCAGCGCAATGATGACCACCACGGTGTTCTTGACGACCGTCTGCCGGTTGGGCCAGACGACCTTCTTGGCTTCCACCTTCAGCTCGTGGAACCACTTGCCGATGCGGGCGAAAACGCCGGGCTTCTTGTCCTTTTTCTGGACTTTTTCGGTTTTCTTGGCTGCGACTTCCTTCTGGGGCTCGGCGGAAGTGGTCAGATCCTTGTTTTCTTCAGACATAGAGCTGTACCTACCTTTCCGTGTTCCTTACTTGGTTTCTCTGTGTAAGGTGTGCTTCCGGCAGAAAGGGCAATACTTGTTCAGCTCCATACGGTCGGGGGTATTCTTTTTGTTCTTGACCGTGTTGTAGTTTCTCTGCTTGCATTCCGTACACGCTAACGTGACTTTAACGCGCATTGTTCGGCACCTCCTTCAAATTTGGCTTCACCTCGGGGGACAAAGCCTGTTTGCCTCCCTGAACAGGACATAAAAAAAAGACCTGACAGGTACTACGTAGAATAGCATATCCCACAGGCCGCGTCAAGGGGGTTCTTCCATTTTTTTCGTGAAAATTTGAAGGCTTTTTGCCTTTACAGTCTTTTTCTTTTCAAAAAAGAAGGGTATAATGCAGTATAGCAGAAAATTCCGGGGGCCGCAAGCCCCCTTCGCGGGAGGAAGACCATGTCTTACATATTATTAAATAAAGAGACCGCACGGGCGCTGCTGCCCCGGCGGGAGGAGACCGCGCCCAAGTGGGCCTTTGGCCGGACGGCGCTGGTGTGCGGCTGCGCCGCCATGTCGGGAGCGGCCCTGCTGGCGGGGCTGGCGGCCCTGCGGTCCGGGGCGGGGCTGGTGCAGCTGTGCTCCGTGCCCGAGGTGATCGCCGCCGCCCGCACGGCGCTGCCGGAGGCCCTTTTGCTGCCGCTGGACCGGACGGAAGGGGGACAGGGCGTCATCCGCCGGGAGAGCGCCGGAACCGTGCTGGCCCAGGGAGAAAAGGCCCAGAGCCTGCTGGTGGGCTGCGGTCTGGGCATCAGCGGCGACGGCAGGGCGCTGCTGGACCGGCTGCTGGAGGGCTACGGCGGCACGGTGGTCATCGACGCCGACGGCCTGAACCTGCTGGCGGAAAGGGGCGCTCTGCCGCCCCGGGTGCGGGGCCGGTGCATTCTCACGCCCCATGCGGGCGAATTCCGCCGGCTGTCCGGCCCGGCGGAGATGTGCGAAGATCCGGGGGCCGCGGCGGAGGCGCTGGCGGCGCGGTACGGCGCGGTGGTTGCCCTCAAGGGGGCGGAGACCCATGTCACCGACGGCCTGCGCCGGTATGTGCTGTCCGCGCCCAACAGCGGCATGGCCAAGGGCGGCAGCGGCGACGTGCTGGCAGGCCTCACGGCGGGGCTGGCGGCGCAGATGCCGGACAAGCCTCTGGAGGCCGCCGCGCTGGCGGTGTGGCTCCATGCCCGGGCGGGCCAGCTGGCCCGGCAGGCCCGTGGGGCGCGGGCCATGCTGCCCAGAGACGTTCTGGAGTGCCTGGGCGCGGCCTTCTCGGAATTGGAAGACTGATTTCAGGAAAGAATAATCCCGCGGGCTTCGCGCCCGCGGGATGTTTTTACGTGCGGAGGTGTCTTATGTCCTTTCTTCCCTATCTTTCCGGCGTGCTGGCGGGCGCCCTCAACGGCCTGTTCGGCACAGGAGGCGGCATCGTGCTGGTGCCGCTGCTGCTGCGGGTCCACCGGCTGCCCGCCCAAAGGGCCTTTGCCACCTCGCTGGCAATCATTCTGCCCCTGTCGGCGGTGACGCTGCTGCTGAACCTGCGGCAAACGCCCCTGGACTGGCAGGCCGCCCTGCCCTATCTGCTGGGCGGCGCGGCGGGCGGCTTTCTGGCGGGCAAATGGCTGAAAAAGCTTCCGGTGCTGTGGCTGCGGCGGCTGTTCGGGGCGCTGCTGCTGGTCTCCGGCATCCGGTCGGTGCTCTCATGACCGGGGGCATCGGGGCCGCGGCGGCCGGACTGCTGGCCGGGCTGCTCACCGGCGCGGGGGTGGGCGGCGGAACGCTGCTGCTGGTCTATCTGACCACGCTGGGAGGCATGGAGCTGCGGCAGGCCCAGGGGGTCAATCTCCTTTACTTCCTCATCACCGCGCCGCCCGCCCTGTGGGGGCACTTCAAAAACGGCCTGGTGGACAAGGGCCTGGCCCTGCGTGCCGGAGCGGCGGGGCTGGCGGCGGCAGCGCTTTCCGCCTGGCTGGCCGGGGGTCTGGACGGGACGCTGCTGCGGAAGGCCTTCGGCGTGTTCACCATGGTGGTGGGCCTGCGGGAGCTGTTTTGCAAAAGCGACAGGCAGGACTGAGCGCCGCAGGGAGGGCTTCCCCTTGGCAATCCTGCTGTGCAGCGCGCAGCCGTGACGGAGGAAGGGGCGGCCGCTGTGATCCGGGCGCCTGTTCCCTCCCTTCAGGGCCTGCGGATGCCCCGGGGGCGCTTTTGCGGCTTGGCCGCGGCAAAATCCCGGGGCTCTCCGGCGGGCAGCCGGGCGGCCAGGTACTGCTGCAGCGTCTGGGAAAGCTGCCGTTCAAACAGCTCCACCCGGCGTCTGGTGTCGGCGCTGTCCTCTCCCAGCAGCAGGCCCGCGAAGCCGGGGCTGATGTCCCGCTCCCGGAGCATGGCCCGGGCCTCGTCCAGCAGCAGGCGGCGGCGTTTTTCCCGGCGCAGCGCCTCCAGCTCACGGGCCATGGCGGCAGTGTCCGGAGCTTCGGCGGCTTCCGGCGCTTCAGGCTGGCCTTGGGCGGCTTCTCCCGTTTTCGCGGCTTTTGCGGTTTCAGAAGCCTCCCTTTTCTGTGCTTCCGGGGTCTCCGGGCCCCGGGTCGGTTCTTCCGGTCCCTTCACGGTGTGTTCGTCCATATTCATGCTCCTTTCTCCTCTTCCATGCGCCGCTCCTCCGCTTCAGCATCCTTGACGAAGGGCAGCAGTTCCAGCTTGGTGCGGCGGGAAACCGTGTCTCCCAGCAGCCGCAGGTTCTCGCAGATGCGGGTCACATCCCGGGGCAGATTCTTGTAAAAGCGGGCGGTGCAGCTCCCCGGGGCAGGCGCGCCCGCCAGGGACAGCGCCTCCTGCACCAGGCCCACGATGTGGTACAGGCCCCCGGAAAAGCCCTGCTCCTTGGCGGCCCGGGCCTGCTCGATGCCCCACAGCTTGTACTCCAGCGCCACGCCGGAGGCGCTGCCCGCAAAGGCCTCGTCCTGCAGGTCGGGGGTCATGGTGATGGTGAGCAGGTCCTGCCGGAGGGTGTCCTTCAGCAGCGCAATGGCGTCGGGGCTCAGGTCCTTCACCACAAATTCCGCCTTACCGCCGTCGGCCAGGCACAGCACCCGGCTGCGGTTGGCGGCGTCGATGTCCTCGCCGGTGGTGCCCATCATGCCGTACAGGGCCAGAAAGGCGTTGGCCACGCTCTGCATATCGTCCATGGCCCCCGACAGCAGCACATTGTAAGCATCCAGCAGGCTGCACACCGGCTCAAAGTCGCCGGTGCGGTCCAGATTGTTGCAGAAGCGGGTCACCGTCAGGCCGGAAAAAGGCAGCGCCTCCTCCGGGCCGAAGGTGAGGACCTTTCCCTGCAGCTCCCAGGGGCGCAGCCGGCCGGGCAGGTACAGCTCGCCCAGCACCCGGTCCCCCTGCTCGCTGTGGACCCGCACGGCGGCCGCCGGCTCCCGGCGCACGCCGGAGGTGATCAGAAAGGTCTCCAGGGGCGAAAGCCGGGCCAGCCGGGGGCCCTTGGGACTGAGATAGGTCAGCAGGTAGCCCTCGCCGCAGATGCTCATGTCCCGGGCGGCGGCATAGAGCATGGCGTCCAGGGAGGCCTCCTCCAGGGCGCGGTTCATCCGCTCCTGGGTGCGGCGGCGGTCAAAGGTCAGGGTGGGCGGCACCCCCAGGAAGTAGCCGGTGTGGACGTCGGTGATGTACCGGGCGTAATTGGCGGTGAGCTGGTTGTTGGGGCGGCCCTGGGCGATGGGGCCCTTGTGCACTCCCTGGCAGCCCCGGTAATAATCGGTGAGCCGCGCCCGGCGGGGCCGCTCCGCCGCCAGAAAGCGCGAAACGTGCTCCTGCAGCTCCCCGGCAGAGATGGTTTTGGCTTCGGTTTGAAAAATCATGGGTTTTCCCTCCTTTTTGGCTACAGTAAACCCGGTTTCCGCGGAAATTCCCAATGAAGCGCCTCCCTGGACATTTCCGTTTTCCCGGCCCATACTGCGGCAAAAAAGAAAGGAGGATGCGCCATGTCTCATCCGGAATGCATGATCTGCGGCAGCCAAAAGCACGTGCTGCGGGAGGGAAAGCTGTGCCTGTGCGCCCGGTGCATCGGGGCGCTGGGAGACGCCCTGGGGCAAAAGCTGGAAAAGCCTGCCGCCCCGCCGCCGAAAACGGCATAATTTCCCCTTCCGGTTCCTTGAAATACCGCCGTCTTTATGATAAAATAAGCAGTCAGATATGGACATTTTTTCTGAATACGCAAAAATCGAAGGATGGCAGGTGTCAATATGGAAAAAAACAAGGAACTCCGCGTCTTTGCCGAAGAAATTCGTGTGGAGACCCTGAAGGAGCTGGCCAATCTGGGCTTCGGCCACATCGGCGGCTCCATGAGCGTGGTGGAGCTGCTGGCTGTGCTCTACGGCCGTGAAATGCGCATCGACCCTCAAAACCCCCAGTGGGAGGACCGGGACAAGCTGGTGATGAGCAAGGGCCACGCCGGCCCCGCCGTCTATGCCACGCTGGCCCTGAAGGGCTACTTCCCCCGGGAGGAGCTGCTGACCCTGAACCAGGGCGGCACCCACTTCCCCTCTCACTGTGACCGGCTGAAGACCACCGGCGTGGACATGACCACCGGCTCTCTGGGTCAGGGCATCTCTACCGCCTGCGGCCTGGCGCTGGGCAACCGCATCCTGGGCCGCAACGACGCCTATGTCTATCTGGTGCTGGGCGACGGCGAGTGCGACGAGGGCCAGGTGTGGGAGGGCGCTGCCTTTGCCGCCCATCAGATGCTGGACCACCTGATCGCCTTTGTGGACCTGAACAAGCAGCAGCTGGACGGCTCCTGCGACGATGTGCTGTACATGGGCGACATGGTGGACAAGTTCCGCTCCTTCGGCTGGTTCGTTCAGAAGGTGGACGGCCACAACGTGGACGCCATCGCCGAGGCCATCGAACAGGGCAAGGCCCAGCAGGACAAGCCCGTGATGATCGTTCTGGACACCGTCAAGGGCAAGGGCTGCCGGCTTGCCGAGGAGACCTTCCCCTGCCATCACATGAAGTTCACCCCCGAGCAGATCGCCCCCAGCATCGCTGAGGCCGAGGCTGCCCTGGAAGCCGCCCGCAGGGCGTAAAGGAGGGCCGTACATATGTATACCGTCAAATCCGTTTTTGAAAAGGAAGCCCGGGAGATGCGCGCCGTCTACTGCGAGACCCTGCAGCAGCTGGCCCGGGAAAATGACCGCATCGCCGTTCTGGACGCCGACCTGGTGGGCTCCTCCGGCACCAAGCCGTTCTTCAACGAGTTCCCTGACCGGGCCATCGACTGCGGCATCCAGGAAAACAACATGATCGGCGTGGCCGCCGGCATGTCCGCCGCGGGGATGATCCCCTTTGCCCACTCCTTCGGCCCCTTTGCCTCCCGCCGCTGCGTGGACCAGATCTTCATCTCCTGCGCCTACGCAAAGCTCAACGTGCGCATCGTGGGTTCCGACCCGGGCGTCACCGCCGCCTACAACGGCGGCACCCATATGCCCTTTGAGGACATGGGCGCGCTGATGTCCATCCCCCAGATCACCCTGCTGGAGCCCACCGACAGCGTCCAGCTCCGCTGGATGATCCGCCAGCTGGAAAAGGAATACGGCGTCTATTACATCCGGATGCTGCGCAAGAACGCCGTGGGCGTTTTTGAGGAGGGCTCCGACTTTGAACTGGGCAAGATCGCCCGGCTGAAAGAGGGCGCGGACGTGGCCATCGTGTGCTCCGGCATCCTGGTGGGCGAGGCGCTGAAGGCCGCCGCCGCCCTGGAGGCCCAGGGCGTCTCCGCCGCCGTGCTCAACGCCTTTACCTGGAAGCCCCTGGATGCCGAAACTCTGGCGGAATACGCCGCAAAGTGCGGCTGCGTGGTCACCGCCGAAAACCACAACATCACCGGCGGCCTGGGCGCCGCCGTGGCCGCCTCCCTGGCCCGCACCCGTCCGGTCCCCGTGGAGATGGTGGGCGTCAACGACGAGTTCGGCGAGGTGGGCACCGAGGACTTCCTGCGCAAGCGCTTCGACCTGACCGCCGACCACATCATCCGTGCCGCCAAAGCGGCCATCGCCCGCAAGTAAGGAGGCCGCGCCATGGATATCAAGGAAAAGGCCCTTCTGGCCCATGAGCAGTGGCGGGGCAAGCTGGACATCCGCACCAAATGCCCCATCACCAACGCGGAGGAGCTGTCCATCGCCTATACCCCCGGCGTGGCCGAGCCCTGTCTGAAGATCCGGGACGACGTCTCCCTGTCCTATAAATACACCGGCCGGGGCAACCTGGTGGCCGTGGTCACCGACGGCACCGCCGTGCTGGGCCTGGGGGACATCGGGCCCGAGGCCGGTATGCCGGTGATGGAGGGCAAATGCGCCCTGTTCAAGGCCTTCGGCGGTGTGGACGCGGTGCCCCTGTGCATCCGTTCCAAGGATGTGGACGACATCGTCAACACCGTGGCCCTGCTGGCCGGCTCCTTCGGCGGCATCAATCTGGAGGACATCTCCGCCCCCCGCTGCTTTGAGATCGAGCGCAGGCTGAAGCAGCGGTGCGACATCCCCATCTTCCACGATGACCAGCACGGCACCGCCGTCATCACCCTGGCCGGTATGCTCAACGCCCTCAAGGTGGTGGGCAAAAAGCTGGAGGACATCCGGGTGGTCACCTCCGGCGCCGGCGCTGCCGGCACCGCCATCATCCGGCTGCTGATCTCCCTGGGGCTGAAGGACGTCATCATGTGCGACCGCCAGGGCGCCATTTACGAGGGCCGCCCCGGCCTCACCGCCGAAAAGGCGGACATCGCCCGGCTCACCAACCGGGAAAAGAAGCAGGGCCGCCTGGCGGATGTGATCGTGGGCGCGGACGTGTTCATCGGCGTGTCCGCCCCCGGCGCCCTGACCCGGGAGATGGTGTCCACCATGGCCCGGGACGCCATCATCTTCGCCTGCGCCAACCCCACCCCCGAGATCTTCCCCGACGAGGCCAAGGCCGGGGGCGCAAAGGTGGTGGCCACCGGCCGCTCCGACTTCCCCAACCAGGTGAACAACGTGCTGGCCTTCCCCGGCATTTTCCGGGGCGCGCTGGATGTGCGCGCCTCCGACATCAACGACCGGATGAAGATCGCCGCCGCCTATGCCCTGGCCGGCCTGGTGTCCGACGAAGAGCTGTGCCCCGATTATGTTCTGCCTGCCGCCTTTGACCCCAGAGTGGGCCCCGCGGTGGCCAAGGCCGTGGCCCAGGCGGCGATCGACAGCGGTGTTGCGCGAATTTAACCGTCAAACAGGCAAAAATCTCTTGATTTTGCCAATTACTTGTGGTAAAATGCATATTGCTGTAATTGTCGCCGGTCATTCCGGCTGAAATAACTGGAGGCCTGTATCTTATGAATTCTACTCTTCAACTGATCCTGTCCGTTGCGGACGTTCTGGTCTGTCTGGCCATGATCGTTCTGGTCCTGCTGCAGAACAGCAAGTCTGAGGGCCTGAGCGCCGTATCCGGTTCTTCCGAAACGTTTTTCGGCATGAACAAGGGCCGCTCTCTGGACGCCAAGCTGCAGAAGCTGACCGTGGGCTGCGCCGTGGTGTTCTTCCTGCTGACCGCCGCTCTGGCGCTGTTTTCCTGAAGTGACCCCTCTCAACAGGCCGTCCGCTGGGGCGGCCTGTCCTTTTACCTGCGAATATTTGATAAAGGACTGAAAACCTATGGCTAACGAGAAAAAGGCTGTCAACGCCATCACCGATATGGAGGAGGACTTTGCCCAGTGGTACACGGACGTGTGCAAAAAGGCGGAGCTGATCGACTATTCCTCCATCAAGGGTATGTTCATCTACCGTCCCTATGGCTACGCCATCTGGGAAAACATCCAGAAGGAGCTGGACCGGCGGTTCAAGGAGACCGGCCACGAAAACGTGGCCATGCCCATGCTGATCCCCGAATCCCTGCTGCAGAAGGAGAAGGACCACGTGGAGGGGTTTGCCCCGGAGTGCGCCTGGGTCACCCACGGCGGCAGCGACAAGCTGGAGGAGCGCTACTGCATCCGTCCCACCTCTGAGACGCTGTTCTGCGAGCACTTCAAGAACATCATCCACTCCCACCGGGACCTGCCCAAGAAATACAACCAGTGGTGCTCCGTCCTCCGCTGGGAAAAGACCTCCCGCCCCTTCCTGCGGCACCGGGAGTTTTTGTGGCAGGAGGGCCACACCATGCACGCCACCGAAGAGGACGCCCGGCAGGAGACCATGGATATGCTGAATATCTATGCCGACTTTATGGAGAACGTGCTGGCCATGCCTGTGGTCAAGGGCCGCAAGACCGACAAGGAAAAGTTCAACGGCGCCGAGGAGACCTATACCGTGGAGTGCATGATGCACGACCGGAAGGCCCTGCAGGCGGGCACCAGCCACTATTTCGGCGACGGCTTCGCCCGGGCCTTTGACATCACCTTCACCGGAAAGGACAACCAGCTCCACCATCCCCACCAGACCAGCTGGGGCGTGTCCACCCGCATGATCGGCGGCATCATCATGACCCACGGCGACAACAACGGCCTGGTGCTGCCCCCCCGCATCGCCCCCATTCAGGCCATGGTCATCCCCGTGGCCCAGCACAAGGAAGGCGTGCTGGAAGCCGCCTCCGCCCTGCTGGCCCGGCTGAAGGCCGCCGGCATCCGGGCGAAGATGGACGACAGCGACAACAGCATGGGCTGGAAGGCCGCCGAGTACGAGATGAAGGGCGTGCCCCTCCGTGTGGAGATCGGCCCCAAGGATATGGAAAAGGGCCAGTGCTGCATCTGCCGCCGGGATTCCGGCGAGAAGGTGTTCGTGCCTCTGGCGGAGCTGGAGACCGCCGTCCCCGCCCTGCTGGACGCCGTCCACGAGGGCCTGTATGCCCGTGCCAAAAAGAATCTGGAGGACCACACCCGCGTCTGCATGACCCTGGACGAGGTCAAGGCCTTTATGGAGGCCGAGGGCGGCTTTGCCAAGACCATGTGGTGCGGCGATCTGGACTGCGAGCTGCAGATGAAGGAAAAGGCCGGCGTCAGCTCCCGGTGTATGCCCCTGGAGCAGGACAAGGTGTCCGATGTGTGCGTCTGCTGCGGAAAACCCGCCAAGCACATGATCTACTGGGGCATCGCCTATTAAAATCAGCTGCCTGTAAACAGGGCGCGCTGCAAAATGCACGGTGATCCGTTCCACCGCCGCAGTCCGGCGGGTGGGACAGTCTGCATTTTGCGGCGCGCCCTGTTCCGCCTTGTACCGCCGTTGTTTTTATGATATAATAAAAAAAATCTGCATCGTTCGGTACAAATTATTGCAAGTTTAAAAAAAGAAAAGGAAGATGGCTATGAACGCACTTTATTTATCCGCTGCCGGCGCCGATGAAGCCGCCGAGGCCCGGGAGTTTCTCTCCGCCCTGTCCCGGCTGAACCTGAATACCATTCTGGGCGCGGCGGTGATCTTTTTGGTGGGCTATGTGCTCATCAAGTGGGCGGCGGGGCTTGCCGACCGGCTGCTCTCCCGCAATGAAAAGCTGGACGCCAGCCTGCGGGGCCTGCTGGTTTCTTCCTGCCGCATCCTGCTTTTGTTCCTGCTGATCCTCACCTGCGCCGACAAGCTGGGCCTGCCCACCACTTCCATCCTCACCCTGCTGGGCACCTTCGGTCTGGCACTGTCCCTGGCCATGCAGAACAGCCTGTCCAACCTGGCCGGCGGCCTGTTCATCCTCAGCAGCAAGCCCTTCGAGACTGGGGACTATGTGTCCCTCCCCGGCGCCGAAGGCACCGTCACCAAGGTGGGCTTCATCCACACCACCCTGACCACCGTGGACAACAAGCAGATCCATGTGCCCAACAGCACGGTCACCGGCAGCGTGGTCACCAATTTCTCCCAGTGCTCCACCCGGCGCATCGACCTCACCGTTCCGGTCTCCTACGGCTGCTCCCTGGAGCAGGCCAAGGCGGTCATCGAAGAGGTCCTGGCCGGGGACAGCCGCATTTTGTCCCAGCCCGCCGCCCCCTTTGTCCGGGTGTGGGACCTGGGCGCTTCCTCTGTGGACATCATGGTCCGGGTGTGGTGCCAGGCCGGCGATTACTGGGAGCTGCGCTCCTGGCTGCTGGAAAACATCAAGACCGCTCTGGACCGGGCCGGCATCGCCATCCCCTACAGCCAGCTGGACGTCCATCTCATCGGCAAAAACTGACCATCCGTTTCCACCCGCTGAAAAGGAGCTGTTATGGAATATTTCAACATAAGCGATATGAACGAGGCCTCCCGGGACCCGGCGGAGTTTATCCGCTGGAGCCAGGAGCGCTATGACGCCAAGGTAGAGGCCGCCGCCCTGCAGATCCGGGAGGCCGCCGAGCACGGCAAGCCCCTGGTGCTGCTGTCCGGCCCCTCCGGCAGCGGCAAGACCACCACCGCCGGGCGCATCACCCAGTGGCTCACCGACCACGGCCACCCCAGCCACACCCTGTCCATGGACAACTATTACTTCCGCCGGGCGGACGGCTGGATGCCCCGGGACGAGGAAGGCCAGATCGATTACGAATCCCCCGAGATCATCGATATGCCCCTGCTGCGCCAGCACCTGGAGATGATGGCCGAGTGCCGTCCGGTGGAAATGCCCACCTTCGACTTCGCGGGGCAGCGCCGGGCGGAAAAAACCATCCCCGTCCACCGCAAGCCCGGAGAGATCATCGTCATGGAGGGCATCCACGCCCTGAACCCCCAGGTGCTGGGACAGGAGGCCGAGCTGGCCACCGGCATCTACATCAGCGTCCGCACCCGGGTGCGGGACGACAACGGCTTTGTGCTGCATCCCTCCCGCATCCGCCTGGCCCGCCGGCTGCTCCGGGACTTCCGCCACCGGGGCCAGAACTATGCCGACACGGTGAAAAAGCTGCGCTCCGTGGACCGGGGCGAACGGCTGTACATCAACCCCCACAAAAACAGCGCCGCCGTCCAGTTTGACACGTTCATCCCTTATGAGCTGGCGGTGTACCGCAACGAGGTGCTGATCTATCTCAACAAGGTGGACGCCACCCTGCTGGAGGATCTGGGCGTGTCCGAGCTGATGCCCATGCTGCGGCAGATCGACCCCATTTCGGAAAAGTTCGTGCCCGAGCACGCGCTGATCCAGGAATTTATTGGAGATGAAGACTGATGGAATACGGAAACCTGCTCACCGAAGGCCGAAACCCCCGCTCCATGCACATTGACCGGATGTCCACCCTGGAACAGCTCCGGTGCATCAACGCCGAGGACCACGGGGCCGTGGACGCCGTGGAAGCCGCCCTGCCCCAGATCGTGCCCGTGGTGGACCGCATCGTTTCCGGCATGAAGGCGGGCGGCCGCCTGATCTATGCCGGCTGCGGCACCTCCGGCCGCCTGGGGGTGCTGGACGCTTCGGAATGCCCGCCCACCTACGGCGTGGACCCGGGCCTGGTCATCGGCGTCATCGCCGGGGGCGACTATGCCCTGCGGAACGCCGTGGAGGGCGCGGAGGACAGCCGCGAGAGCGGCCGGGCGGCCATGGAAAGCCTGGACCTGCGCCCCGCCGACGTGGTGGTGGGCCTGTCCGCCGCCGGCGGCGCGGCCTTTGTGCTGGGCGCGCTGGAATATGCCGGCAGCCGGGGCTGCGCCACGGCGGGCATCACCTGCAATCCCGACACGCCCATTACAAAAGCCTGTGATATGCCCATCGTGGTGCGTACCGGGCCGGAGGTGGTCACCGGCTCCACCCGCATGAAGGCCGGCACCGCCCAAAAGCTGATCTTGAATATGCTGTCCACCTGTGCCATGATCCAGACCGGCCGGGTGCGGGAAAACCTGATGATCAACGTGCGCCCCACCAACATCAAGCTGGTGGACCGGGCCGTCCGCATCATCCGCCAGCTCCACCCCTGCTCCCAGGAGGAGGCCCGGGAGGCGCTGGAGCGCGCCGGGAACGACGTGGCCCGGGCGCTGGACCTGTTGGAGGGCTGACGGCGCTATGGACAGCTATCTGATCGGCATCGACAGCGGCGGCACCAGCTGCCGGGTGGTGCTGTGCGACCAAACCGGGCGCGTGCTGGAAAAATGCACCGTTCCCGGCCACAATCCCAACGCAGACGGCTTCGACGCGCTGGAGCAGAGCCTGCGCCGGGGCCTTTCCGCCGTGCTGGAGAAACGCGGCGGCCTTTCCGCCCCCCTGGACGCCGTCCATCTGGGCGCCGCCGGAGGAGAGGGCGGCAACCGGGCGCGGCTGGAGGCCATGCTGCGCCGCCTGCTGCCCAACGCCCGCGCCCTGTCCGTCAGCTCCGACGCCCTCATCGCCCTGTCCGCCGGCCTGGGCCGGAAGGACGGCGGCGTGCTCATCGCCGGGACGGGCACCGTGGGCTTTCTCCGCATGGGCCGGCGGCTGCCCCGCTTCGGCGGCTGGGGCTATCTGGCCGATGAGGGCGGCTCCGGCTGGCATCTGGGCCGGGACGGCTTCCGGGCCGCCATGGCCGGATACGACGCCGGGCTGTCCGCCACCGCACTCACCGCCCTGTATGAGGAGCATCTGGGCATGAAGATGTGCGACGCCGTCCCCGCCCTGTACCGGGGCGAGGTCAACCTGTCCGCCTGTGCGCCGCTGGTGTTCCGCGGCGCGGAGGCAGGCGATCCGGCGGCCCTGGACATCCTCAGCCGCAACGCCGCCGTGCTGGCCGGCACTGTGGAACGGATGTGCCGGGTGTTCGCCGCGCCGCTGACGGTGGTGCTCACCGGCGGCCTGCTGCGGGAAGGATCCCTGTATCTGGAAATGCTGCGGCGGCAGACGGCGGCGCTGCCCGTGTCGCTGCTGCTGCCCGACCGGCCCCCGGTGTTCGGCGCGGTCTGTCTGGCCGCCCAGGCCGCCGGCCTGCCCGAGGACCCGGCATTTTCCGAGCATTTCACCCTGTAAGATTTCCCGTCTTTCTTCGTAGGGGGCGGCCTCCCGGACGCCCTGAAACGGGCCGTCGAGGACGCCGGCCCCTACCACATTTGCAAGGAGGTTTTTGCCTATGAAACGACGTCTCTCCCTCCTTTTGGCCCTGCTTTTGTGCCTTTCCCTGTTTGCCTGCGGCAGGCAGCCCGAAGCGCCCCCGGCAAACGACACACCTCCGGCGGCAGAGACCCCTCCGGTGGAGACCCCGCCCCAGGAGCCGGAGCCTGACGAGCCCCTTCCCGAAGAGCCGGTTGCGCCGGAAAAGCTGCAGTATAAGCCCAGCAATGTCATGTTCACCTTTACCGATGACAAGGAAGAGTCGCTGCTGACGCTGATCTCCAGCATTCCCGTCTACGAGGGCGCGACCCGGATCAACGACTATTATCAGGCTGTTTACGATGACCTGTACGCCGTCTGCCAGTTGAATCTGGAGGACGCCGCCCGGCAAAAACAGGAATTGCAGGCTATGGGGCAGGCGTTCACACCGTGGGTCGTCCACCTTCTTCCCACGGTCCTGCGCAACGATGGTGTGACCCTTTCGGTGTATCGCGCCGTTACCGAAAAACGAGGCGAACAGGAAACCTCTCTCGTTTACGGCGAGACCTTTGACGTGGCCACTCAGGGCCGTTTGCTGCTGGGCGACCTGTTCCTTCCGGAGGCCGACTATCTCAGCCGTTTGCCGGTGGCCGAACCCGATCAGCTGAATTTTACCATCACCAGCGGTATGTTGATGCTGGTGACCGAAACCGAAACGGTGTCGATTCCTCTTTCCGACCTTGCGGACATTCTCAAGTCTCAGTATCTTGCGGAGTAAGCTATGAAAAAGAACGATCTTTGCGCCGTCACCATCCAGGGCTACACCGCCGAAGGCTTTGGGGTGGGCCGCACCGACGAGGGCCTGGCGGTGTTCGTCCCCGGCGCCGCCCGGGGCGACCGGCTGGAAGTCCTGCTGGTCAAGGTGCTGAAAAACTACGCCTTCGGCAAAATCCAGACCATTTTAGAGCCTTCTCCCCACCGTGTGGAGGCCGACTGCCCCCATTTCGGCAAATGCGGCGGCTGCGACTTCCGCCACCTGACCTATGAGGAGGAACTTTGGCTCAAGTCCCAGCGGGTCCGGGACGCGCTGGCCCGCATCGGCGGCTTTGACCTGCCCGCGCCGGAGATCGTGCCCTCCCCCCGGGTGGCGGCCTACCGCAACAAGGCCCAGTTCCCTGTGGGCAGCGGCCCCCGGGGCACGGTGTTCGGCTTTTACCGCAGCCGCAGCCACCAGCTCATCCCCCTGGAGCACTGCCGCCTGCAGTCGGAGGAGGCCTGCGCGGCGGCAAAGGCCGTCTGCGCCTGGGCGGACGAATGGGGCGCGGCCCCCTATGACGAAGCCACCGGCCGGGGCCTTTTGCGGCACATTTATGTGCGTGAAGGCCGTGCCGGCCTGCACCTGACCCTGGTGGTGCGGGAGGACGCCCTGCCGGAAAGCGCCCGCCTGGTGGAGCTGTGCCGCCGGGCCGCGCCCTCCCTGTGCGGCATCGTGGTCAATGTGAACAGCCGCCCGGGCAACCGGGTGCTGGGGCCGGACTGCCGCACCCTGTGGGGCGACGGACGGCTGGAGGACGATCTGGCGGGCAGCACCTTCCGCTTGTCTCCCCTGTCCTTTTACCAGGTGAACCACCGGCAGACGGAAAACCTGTACGCCTGCGCCGCCGCCTGGGCCGCTCCGGACGAGCACACCGAGGCCCTGGACCTGTACTGCGGCGTGGGTACCATCACCCTGGCGCTGGCCGCCCGGTGCAAAAGCGTGGTGGGGGTGGAGATCGTGCCCCAGGCCATCGCCGACGCCCGGGAAAACGCCGCCCGCAACGGGGTGGAAAACGTGCGCTTTTTGTGCGCCGACGCGGGACAGGCGGCGGAAAAGCTGGCCCGGGAGGGCTTCCGCCCCCAGGTCATCGTGGTGGACCCGCCCCGGAAGGGTCTGGACGAGGCTGCCGTCCGGGCGGTCTGCGCCATGGCGCCCCGCCGCATCGTGTATGTGTCCTGTGACTGCGCCAGCCTGGCCCGGGACGCCAAAATGCTGCAGCAGGCCGGCGGTTACCGCCCCCTGCAGGTGCGCGCCTTTGATATGTTTCCCCGCACCGCCAATGTGGAGACGGCGGCGCTTTTATGCAAGGAGGATCTGACATGACACTGGAGGAAGCTCAGGCGTTTTTCAAGGAGGACGTTTACGCCACGGAGGTCACCGGGGCGGTGATCCAGGCCTGCGGCCCCAATTACGCCAAATGCACGCTCAGCCTGACCCCCCGCCACCGCAACGCCGCCGGGCAGGTGATGGGCGGTGTGCTGTTCACCCTGGCGGATTTCGCCTTTGCGGTGGCGGCCAACAACACCGGCATTCTGACGGTGACGGCGGTGAGCCAGATCAGCTTTTTGTCGGCGGTCCGGGGCAGCGTTCTCACCGCGGAGACCCGGCTGCTCAAGGACGGACGGCGCAGCTGCTTTTTCCAGACGGACATCACCGACGAGCTGGGCACGCCGGTGGCGGTGGTCACCGCCACCGGGACCCATCTGGAAAAATGATCCCCGCCGCCGGAAAACAGCCCCTTTCCCGGCAAAAAACAGAACAGGGCGCGCTCCTGCCGGTGAACTGCACCCCATTAGTTAGACAGTATGATATACTATCTAACAAGTGGGGTGTTTTGTTATGCCAAAAGGAGTACCAAATAAACGGTATACACCAGAGTTCAAGCAAAGAGTTGTGGAAGCAGTGATGAAGGAAGGG
>JAQXOO010000019.1 GCA_029099685.1 Clostridia bacterium | reverse complement strand
TACTTCCTCGAGCAGATGCGCGAGCTCGTCGAGGAAGAGGAGGCGCTCAAGGCGCACAAGGGCGCGGTCCCGCCGGCTGATGTGCTCCGTCAGGCCAAGCTGGACGGCTTCTCCGACCGCTATCTGGCCGGCCTGCTCGACGTGACCGAGGATGCGATCCGCGGCGCGCGCGTCGAGAACGGCATTCAGGAGGCCTGGGAGGGCGTCCATGTCAGCGGCACCGAGAACGCGGCCTACTACTATTCCACCTACCACGTCAAGGACGAAAGCCCCTGCGAGACCGACAAGCCCAAGGTCATGATTCTGGGCGGCGGCCCCAACCGCATCGGTCAGGGCATCGAGTTCGACTATTCCTCCGTCCACTGTGTCTGGACCCTGAAGGAACTGGGCTACTCCGTAGCCATCATCAACAATAACCCCGAAACGGTCTCCACCGACTATGACACCGCTGACCGCCTGTATTTCGAGCCGCTCTGCCCGGAGGACGTGATGAACGTCATCGATGTGGAAAAGCCGGTGGGCGTGGTGGTGGCCTTCGGCGGACAGACCGCCATCAAGCTGACACAGTTCCTGGACCGGCAGGGCATCCCCATTCTGGGCACCTCTGCCGACGGCATCGACATGGCCGAGGACCGGGAGCGGTTTGACGCCCTACTGGAAAAGTTCGGCATCCGCCGGCCCAGGGGCCGGGGCGTCCGCTCCCTGGCGGAGGCGCTGGAGGCCGCCAACGAGCTGGGCTACCCCGTGCTGCTGCGCCCCTCCTACGTCATCGGCGGCCAGAACATGACCATCGCCCACGAGGACGCCGACGTGGAAAAGTACATGAACATCATCCTTTCCGGCCGCATCGAGAACCCGGTGCTGGTGGACAAGTATATGCAGGGTCCCGAGCTGGAGGTGGACGTTATCTCCGACGGCAGGGACGTGCTCATTCCCGGCGTCATGGAGCACATCGAGCGGGCGGGCGTTCATTCCGGCGACTCCATCGCTGTCTATCCCCCCTACAACCTCAGCGACGCCATGCTGCGCACCATCATCGACTGCTCCGAAAAACTGGCCCTCAGCCTGGGCACCCGCGGACTGGTGAATATCCAGTACCTGATCTATCAGAACGAGCTGTACGTTATCGAGGTCAATCCCCGTGCCTCCCGCACGGTGCCCTATATCAGCAAGGTCACCGGCGTGCCCATGGTGGACCTGGCCAGCCGGGTGATGCTGGGCGCTTCTCTGAAGGATCTGGGCTACGGCACCGGCCTGTATTCCGTGCCGCCCTACTGCGCCGTCAAGGTGCCGGTCTTCTCCTTTGAAAAGCTCAACGACGTCAATTCCAACCTGGGGCCCGAGATGAAGTCCACCGGCGAGGTGCTGGGTCTGGGCAAGACCATGAACGAGGCGCTGTTCAAGGGCCTCACCGCCGCGGGCATCCGGATCAAGACCCCCCGGTGGGACGGCGAGGTGGGCGTGTTCATCAGCGTGGATATGCGGGAGGCCGGCAACCTGGTGGTGCTGGCCAAAAAGCTGGATGACATGGGCCTGCGGCTGTACGCCACCCGCGACACCGCCGACGTCATCTCCTCCCTGGGCATCGCCGTCACCTATGTGGACGGCCTGGACCAGAGCGACCAGGCCCTGCGCCTGCTGGAGTCCGGTAAGTTCAGCTATATCGTCTATACCGGCGCCATGATGGACTCCACCATGGCGGAATACACCAACCTGCACCGGCACGCCCTGCAGCAGAATGTGGCCTGCCTCACCTCTCTGGACACCGCCAACGCTCTGGCAGACATCATCGCCAGCCGCTTCCACGAGTATAACACCGAACTGGTGGACATCAACCACCTGCGGCGCCGCCGCCAGACCCTGCGGTTCACCAAAATGAACTGCGCGGGCAACGACCTGATCTGCGTGGAGAACTTCCACGGCGAGATCACCTGTCCCGAATCCCTGTGCATCAGCCTGTGCGACCGGCACTTCGGCGTGGGCGGCGACGGCATCATGCTGCTGGAGGATTCCGACAAGGCCGACTGCCGGGTGCGGCTGTTCAACACGGACGGCAGCGAGGCCCTCAACCCCGGAACCGGCCTGCTGTGCGCCGCCAAATACCTGTACGACAGCGGTATGCTCCCCCGGGAGATCATGCGGATGGAGACCGCCGGCGGCATCCGCCAGGTGGAGCTGTATATCCGCAACCATCAGGTGTCCTCCGGCTGTGTGCAGCTGGATGCCCCCAGTCTGGACCTCCGGGACCTACCCCTGCGCGGCGGCGGACAGGCCGTGGACCGGTCCATCTTCCTGGACGGCCGGGAGTACCGCATCACCTGCGTCTCCCTGGGCAACCCCCACTGCGTGGTGTTTTTGGACAAGATCGACGCCATTGACCTGCAAAAGGTGGGTCCCCTGTTTGAGCGGGCCTCCATCTTCACACGGAGAGTCAACACCGAGCTGGTCCGGGTGGTCAACAGCCGCACCCTGAAAATGAGGACCTATGAGCGGGGCAGCGGCGAGACCCTGGCCTGCTCCACCGGCGCCTGCGCCGCGGTGGCTGCGGCGGTGGCCAACGGCTATTGCCGCAAAGGCGAGGATATCACTGTAAAGATGCCAGGCGGCGACATGACGGTCTGTCTCAGAGAAGACGGACTGGCCCTCACCGCCGCCGTAGGCAGCAATTTCAGCGGCAGCATCGAATATTAAGCCATAAAAAAAGACCCCGCATGGGGTCTTTTTTTATGATTCCTCCGCCTCGCCCACAAGGCACACCCGTCCGCCGTCCGGACAGCGGACCGTGAAGGTGCCGTCCCGGGTCTCGCCGTGCTCCAGGGCGGCCCCGTTCTGCAAGGCGAATACATAGGGATACGCGCAATTCCACAGCTCGTGGCACAGCGGCGGACACAGGTCCTCCACGATAAACGTATCCCCCGCCTTGTGATAGCCGCTCCTGCAGCGGCTTTCGGTGACAGTCAGTCTGATTTTTGCCATCGTTCTTTCCTCCCCGGATACGATTATACTCCAGAGCGCGACCAAGGGCAAGCCGGGAGCGGCTTTTGGGGATGCCCTTGCTTTTTGCCCCGCGTTTTTTTATAATAGAGCTGTAAAACCATCCCCACAAAACGAGGTGTTTCTATGAAAAAATGGCTCAGCCTGCTGCTGGCGGCGTGTATGCTCTTTTCCCTGGCGGCCTGCTCCCAGGAGGATGTGGACACCGCCCTGGATATTCTGGACGCGGTGACGGACACGCTTTCGGAGGAAGATCCCGGCGACGGCAGCTCCCCCCAGCAGTCCCTGCCCGACAGTCAGGCCCCGCCCTCCGGGTCCGGGACGGACGAGGAGGCCCAGCAGCCGGAAGGACCCACGCTGCCCGAGGACGGACAGTATGATGACAAGGACAACGTGGCCCTGTATATCCATCTTTACGGCAAGCTGCCCTCCAATTACATGACCAAGCAGGAGGCCGAGGCCCAGTACGGCTGGACCGGCGGCGCCCTGGACGTGCTGGCTCCCGGCAGAGCCATCGGCGGCAGCCGCTTCGGCAACTACGAGGGCCTGCTGCCCGACAGGGAGGGCCGCATCTGGACCGAGTGCGACATCGGCACTGTGGGCGGCACCTCGAGAGGGGCCAAGCGCATCGTTTTTTCCAACGACGGGCTGATTTATTATACCGATGACCATTACGAGAGCTTTGAACTGCTTTACGGGGAGGAATGATATGCGGAAACTGACGCTGGACTGCGGCCTGATCGACACGGCCGCCGGGCTGCACCTGCAGCTTTCCGAGCTGCTGGACCTGCCCGAATACTACGGAAACAATCTGGACGCCCTGGCCGACTGTCTGGGGGACATCCGCCAGGAGGTCTGTCTTGTACTGGAAAACGCCCAGGCGCTGGACAAGGCGCTGGGCGACTATGCTCAAAAATTTTTGCGGGTGCTGGAGCACAGCAGCCGGGAAAACCCCTGTTTTTCCTATGAGGTACACCGGAACGGGAGCCGTGGCATGAAGCTGGCGGAAGCCCTTCAGGAGCGGGCCGACCTGAACCGCTCCATCCAGCAGTTGGAGAGCCGTCTGGCGGCCAACGCCCTGGTGCAGGAGGGAGAGTCCCCCGCTGAGGACCCCCGGGAGCTGCTGGACCAGCTGGACCGGTCCATCGACCGGCTGGAAGAGCTGACGGCGGCCATCAACCTGCGCAACTGCGCTACCGTCCACGAGGGCGAGAGCCTCACCCGGATGATCGCCCGCCGGGATGCCCTGACCCTGCGGCTGCGCATTCTGCGCCAATTCGCCGGAGAGGCCAGCCAGACCGCCCGCCGGGCCAGAAACTCTGAGATCCGCATCGTCAGCGCCGTCAATGTCAAGTCCCTGCAGAAGGAGCTGGACAATATGTCCCGGGAGCTGCGGCTGCTGGACAACACCATCCAGGCGCTGAACTGGAGCACGGAGCTGTAACGGCTGTTCCCCGCAAAGGCGGCAGCGCCGCCGGGCGGGTCGGCAAGCCGGTAGCTTTCCCGGAGCGAACGCATCTCTGCGGCTGAGAATGAGTCCGCGCTGTATGGCACGCCCCGGGGCGGGCGCGGGTTCGAATCCCGGCGATCGTAACGCCCCCACAGCGTACATCCGCATCCTGTTTGCGCATCGTTTCATCCCGGGCGTTGGCCGGGAAAGCGAGGGTGGGACTGGGGAAACTCCGTTTTCAAACGATAGAACCCACGATTGGGTGACCAGGAGACAGTATCAGGCGCGCCCGAAGAAGCCGAATCTTCTTCGGGCGTTTCTCTGTGGGAATGAAAGGCATTTTCACATTTTCCAATATACTGTCGTTAACAAACGTGCGGGATAAACCGGAATTTATTATTGAAACGTGTTGATTTGTAGTATGTAAAGTCATGTTTCGCGATTGTAAACTTGATGCGGTGGTGTCCGCAGCTGCTTTTGGCTAAAATGAAATCATCGAATCAAAGGGGGGATCTCACAATGAAATTACAAGATAAAATAGTAATGCTCCGGAAAAAGAAGGGTTGGTCACAAGAAGAATTTGCAGAAAAGATGTATGTATCCAGGCAGACAACCAGCCGTTGGGAAAACGGAACAGCACTGCCCGATGCGCAAAATGTACTGCAGCTCAGTAAACTGTTTAATGTTACCACGGATTATTTGTTGAATGACGATTACGAAAGCGATGGAGATATTCCCATTGTACAAAAAGCAAGGCAGGAAACGGATGATGTGATTTCGAAAAAGAAAATGTTGCACCTGATAGCTGCGATCGCATTTGCGATAGCATCATTCTGCTCGTTGGCAGGTATGGCAACCAGTGTAAACGGCACACAGACGAGTCTATCCTGCTTATCACTGTCTATTTGTTCCGTAAATGCAGTTGCACAGTTTGTTTTATTTCTTAAGAAACAATAACCTGTCAGTACAACAACTTCCGGTTTGTCGGGCTGCTGCAAAACCTTTTTGGAACAAAAGGGCGCGCTCCTATTGCGGTGCGTGCTCTTTGCTGCGGCGCCCGGAACAAGCGAAAACCGCCCTGTGTCCGTGACACAGGGCGGTCTTTTTTCTTTTTACAGGCCAACAGGCAGCTTTTTTCAGAGGGGACAGTCCTCAATCTCTCCCCGGCTGTTGAGCACCGCCGCCCGGCAAAAGCCCGCGGCCCTGGCGGCGGCAGCCGCCCTGTCAAAGCCAAACAGCAGGCCCCCGGCGCTGTGGGCGTCGGCAGTAAAGATCACCCGGCCCCCCAGCTGCCGCCAGCGCTCCAGCAAAAAGGGCGCGGGATACAGCTCCTCCCGGTAGCCCCGGGCCAGGCCCCCGGTGTTGATCTCCAGCGCCTGCACCCGGCCGGCGGCAGATTCCAGCGCCGCCAGAGCTGCCCTGCGGTAGCGGGGGCTGGATTCATCAAAAAACGCGCCTGTGCCGTTGAGCTTTTTCAGCAGATCAAAATGGCCCAGAATGGTGGGCCGGTGGGCTGCCACCTCCGCCACATCCGCAAAATAGCTTTCCGCCATGGCGCAGCCGTCGCCGTCAAATTCCTCCAGACAGGCCCGCAGGTCCTCCGGACGGTAGTCCACGGCGTAGCGCGTGCCGGTTTTGGGGCCGGTGACATAGTGGACGCTGCCGATGGTGTAATCCCAGTCCTCCGGCTTCTCGTCCGACCACCGGTCCCACTCCAGGCCGCAGAGAATGGTCATGCGTCCGGCGTATTCCGCCTGCAGCGTCCGGATCTCAGCCCGGTAACGGGCGGTGTTTTCCCGCGACATACAATAGGATGTGTCGTGAGGGGTATGGCTGTGGCCCGAAAAGCCCAGCACCTTCACACCCTGGGCAAAGGCGGCCGCAGCCATCTCCGCCGGAGTGTTCTGGCCGTCGCACAGGCTGGGGTGGCAATGAACGGTACACTCTGAAAAAGTCATTGCATCCGCTCCTGCTTGACCTTTTTGTCAATGACGTGGCGCTTGGCTTCCTCCGCGGTGATGTCCTCCAGGGTGATGCCCATCTCCACCATCAGCACCAGCACATGATAGGCCAGGTCGGCGATCTCGTAAATGGTTTCTTCCCTGTCGTTTTTCGCGCCGCCGATGAGCACCTCGGTGCACTCCTCGCCCACCTTTTTCAGGATCTTGTCCCGGCCCTTTTCAAACAGGTAGGTGGTGTAGCTGCCCTCCTTGGGCTGGGTCCTGCGGCCCCGGATCAGGCGGTAAAGGCCCTCCCAGCTGAACTGCTTCACCTCATCGCTCACATAGACCGGGTTGAAGAAGCAGCTCTCCGCGCCGGTGTGGCAGGCAGGGCCGGATTTGATGACCTCCACCACCAGGGCGTCGCCATCGCAGTCGGCGGTGACGGACACCACCTTCTGCACATTGCCGGAGGTCTCGCCCTTGCGCCACAGCTGCTGACGGCTGCGGCTCCAGAAAACCGTGCGCTGCTCCGCGATGGTCAGCGCCAGGCTTTCGGCATTCATATAGGCCAGCGTCAGCACCTCTTTGGTGTAATGATCCTGCACGATGGCGGGGATCAGCCCTTTTTCGTCAAATTTCAGTTCCATAGCTTCTCCTTACAGGCGCATTTCCACGCCGTTTTCCCGCAGATACTGCTTGAGTTCCCGGATGTCCACCTGTTTGGTGTGGAAGATGCTGGCCGCCAGGCCCGCATCGATGCCCCGGTGCCGGAACAGCTCCGCAAAATCCTCTTTTTTCCCCGCGCCGCCGGAAGCGATGATGGGCACGGAGACCATGGACGCCACCGCGTCCAGCAGTTCCAGGTCAAAGCCGTTTTTCACGCCGTCGGTGTCGATGGAATTGATGACCAGCTCTCCCGCACCGTTTTTCACGCCCTGCCGGATCCATTCCAGGGCGTCGATGCCGGTGTTTTCCCGGCCGCCCTTGGCAAACAGCAGAAACCGGCCGTCCACCCGTTTCACATCGCAGGACAGCACCACGCACTGGTCGCCGTACTTCTGCGCAGCCCTGTGGATCAGGCCGGGATCCCGGATGGCGCCCGAATTGACGCTGACCTTGTCCGCACCGCATTTGAGCACCCGGTCAAAATCCTCCACAGTGTTGATGCCGCCGCCCACGGTCAGGGGGATGAAGATCTCCCGGGCCACCCGGGTGAGAATATCCGTAAACAGCGTCCGGCCCTCCACGCTGGCGGTGATGTCATAAAACACCAGCTCGTCGGCCCCGGCAGCATTGTAAAACCGCGCCATCTCCACCGGATCCGCCATGTCCCGAAGGCCCTCGAAATTGGTCCCCTTCACCACCCGGCCGTTTTTCACGTCCAGACAGGGGATGATGCGTTTTGTGATCATGCGTCCGCCTCCTTTTCCGCCAGCCGGACGGCCCGGGCCAGGTCCAGCTTTCCCGTGTACAGGGCTTTGCCCAGAATGGCGCCCCAGACGCCCATGTCCCGCAGCTCCAGCAATTCCTCCTCAAAGCTGACGCCGCCGGAAGCGATGATGTTCAGCCCCCGGATGGCAGTCAGTTCCCGGTAAAGGGCCAGGTTCGTGCCCTGCTCCGCGCCGTCCCGGCTGATGTCGGTGTAGATGACGGTCCGCACGCCCGCGTCCCGGAGACGGCGGCAGAACGCAACGCCCCGCTCCCCGGTGAGCTCCTTCCAGCCGTTGACGGCCACAAATCCGTCCCGGGCGTCCACACCCACGGCGATATGGCTGCCGTAGGTCTTTGCCATGCGGGCCGTGAAGTCAAAATTCTTGACGGCCACGGTGCCCAGAATGACCCGTTCCGCCCCCAGGTCCAGATAACGGCGGATGCGTTCCTCATCCCGGATGCCGCCGCCCACCTCCACCGACAGGCCGGAGGTTTTTACGATCTCCCGGATGACGTCAAAATTGGCGGTGGTGCCGTCCTTTGCGCCGTCCAGGTCCACCACGTGAAGGTCCCCGGCGCCGGCGGCGGCAAAGGCAGCGGCCTGGGCCGCCGGGTCCTGTCCGTAGACCGTCATGTTGTCATAATCGCCCTGATACAGGCGGACTACCTTTCCGTCCCGCAGGTCGATGGCAGGTAAAATGCGCATAAGCCCTCCTTACAGCTCGCCGAAAGCCCTGAGCAGCCGCAGTCCCGTGTCGCCGCTCTTTTCCGGGTGGAACTGGGTGCCCCAGACCAGCCCCCGGCGCACCACGCCGGTGACTGTCAGGCCGTATTCGCTGGTGGCCAGGGTGCTTTCGGCACAGTCCCGGCCATAAAAGCTGTGGACATAATAGACATACTCGCCGTCCCGGACGTATTTGAACAGGGGATCGTCCCGGATGATGCGCAAGGCATTCCAGCCGATGTGGGGCACCTTCAGGCGCTTGTCCTCCAGATCCTCTGCCAGCGAGGCGATCCTGCCCGGGACGAAGCCCAGGCCCTCATGCCGGCCGTACTCGCAGCTTTCGTCAAACAGAAGCTGCATCCCCAAGCAGATGCCCAAAAGGGGCTTTTTTTGGCTTTCCTCCCGGATCAGCGGCACCAGGCCGGTGTCCTTCAGCTTGTCCATGGCGTCCCCAAAGGCCCCCACGCCGGGCAGGATGATCCGGTCGGCGGCCCGGAGTTCGCCGGGGTCGGCGGTGAGCTTGCTTTCCAGCCCCAGGCAGGACAGGCTGGAGCGCAGGCTGAACAGGTTGCCCACGCCGTAATCAAGAATGGCAATCATAGCGTTCGCTCCTTAGATCAGAGTACCCTTGGTGCTGGGGATCTCGTCCTCGAACCCCTTTTCCGGGGCCACCGCCCCCCGCAGGGCCCGGGCCATGCCCTTGAAGCAGGCCTCTAAAATGTGGTGGGTGTTCTCCCCCGCCAGCTGGCGGAAGTGCAGCGCGCCGGGGCAGCTGCGGACAAAGGCCAGCCAGAACTCCTTTGCCAGTTCGGTGTCAAAATCCCCTACCTTCTGTGCGGGCAGCTCCACCTGCCAGCCCAGATACGCCCGGCCGGAAAGGTCCGCGGCGCACAGCACCAGGGCCTCGTCCATGGGCAGCAGCATACTGCCGTAGCGGCAGATGCCCCGCAGGTCCCCCAAGGCCTGGGCAAAGGCGCGGCCCAGCACGATGCCGCAGTCCTCTACCGTGTGGTGGGCGTCCACCCGGAGGTCGCCGGTGCAGCGCACCTGCAGGTCAAACCGGCCGTGGCGTGCGAACAGCTCCAGCATATGGTCCAGGAAGCCGCAGCCGGTGGCCACGTCGGCCTTGCCCCGGCCGTCCAGACTCAGGGTCAGGGTGATCTGGGTCTCCTGGGTATTGCGGATGATGGTGGCGGTACGCATGATCGTTGCTCCTTTCCGTTTACGCGCCCAGATCCCGCAGGGCGGTCAGCAGGGCTTCCATTTGTTCCCGGGAGCCCACGGTGATCCGCAGGCGGTCTTCCAGCCGGGGCTTGTCAAAGTGGCGCACCAGGATGCCCTTTTCCTTCAGCTTCCGGTACAGCTCCCCGCCGGGGATGCGGCTGCTTTGCGCAAAGAGGAAGTTGGCTTTGGAATCGGTGAGCCGGAAATCCATCTGTTTCAGCGCCTCGGCGGTGCGGTCCCGGGTCTCGGCCACCGTCCGGGTGCACAGGCGAAAATAATCCTCGTCCTCCATGGCCCGGATGCCCGCCAGGCAGGTGAGGCGGTTGACGTTGTAGGGGTTGAAGCTGAACTTGATGCGGTTCAGATCCGCGATCAGCTCTGCGCTGCCCATGGCAAAGCCCAGGCGCGCTCCCGCAAGGCTGCGGGATTTGGAGCAGGTCTGCACCACCAGCAGGTTGTCATACCGGCGAATGAGGGGCACACAGCTTTCGCCGCCGAAGTCCACATAGGCCTCGTCCACGATGACCACGTGGTCCGGGTTGGCCCTGAGGATGTCCTCGATCTGCGCCGGGGAAAGGCAGATGCCGGTGGGGGCGTTGGGGTTGGTGACCATCACCGTGGCGTCCAGCTTTTGATACAGGCTCAGGTCCACGGAGTAATCCTCCTTCAGCGGCAGCAGCACCGAAGGCACGTTCAGCAGTCCGCACCAGGTGCTGTAGCAGCCGTAGGTGATGTCGCTGTAGGCCAGCGGGGTGTTTTCGTCGCAAAAGGCCCGCAGGGCGAACCACAGCACCTCATCGCTGCCGTTGCCCACGGTGACCTGGTCCGGCTCCAGGCCGAAGCGCTTTGCGATGGCACCGATCAGCGCCCGGCAGTCCGGGTCGGAATACAGGTACAGCCGGGAGACCTCCTCCCGGTCGATGGCCTCCAGCACCCGTGGGCTGGGCGGGAAAGGACTTTCGTTGGTATTCAGCTTGATATACTGCATATCCTGGGGCTGCTCGCCGGGGGTATAGGGCTGCAGGGCGGACAGGCTTTTGGTGAAAAACCGGCTCATCTGGTTTCCTCCTTCCCTTCAAACCGGATGGTGACGCTGCGGGCATGTCCCTCCAGGCCCTCCTGCCGGGCAAACTCCGCGATCTGTCCCGCCACGGCGCCCAGGGCTTCCCGGGTATAGTAAACAAACTGGGATTTTTTCACAAAATCGTCCACGCCCAGCGGACTGGAAAACCGGGCCGTGCCCGAGGTGGGCAGGGTATGGTTGGGACCGGCAAAATAGTCGCCCAGCGCCTCCGGGGCGTTCTTCCCCAGGAAAATGCTGCCGGCGTTTTGAATGCGGCCCAGAAGGGCAAAGGGTTCTGCCACGCACAACTCCAGATGCTCCGGCGCGATGCGGTTGGCGGCGTCGATGCCCTCCTCCAGCGAGCGGCACAGCAGGATCTTTCCGTTGTTTTCGATGCTCTGCCTGGCCACAGGCTCCCGGGGCAGCGCGGAAAGCTGCCGCTCCACCTCCGCCTGAACGGCCAGTGCCAGCGGTTCGCTGTCGGTGACCAGGACGGCGCTGGCCAGCGCATCGTGCTCCGCCTGGCTCAGCAGGTCGGCAGCCACCCACCGGGGGTCGCAGCTTCCGTCCGCCAGCACCAGGATCTCGCTGGGGCCCGCGATCATGTCGATGCCCACCTTGCCGAAGACTTTCCGCTTGGCGGTAGCCACAAAGATGCCTCCCGGGCCCACGATCTTGTCCACCGCCGGCACGCTTTCCGTGCCATAGGCCAGGGCGGCCACCGCCTGCGCTCCGCCGATGCGGAAGATGCGGTCCGCCCCGGCGATGGAAGCCGCCGCCAGCGCCGCGGGGCTGATGCTGCCGTCCGGCTCCGGGGGCGTTACCAGCACGATCTCCTTTACCCCGGCGATCTTTGCGGGGATGACGTTCATCAGAATGGTGGAGGGAAAGGCCACCGGACTGCGGGGCACGCAGATGCCCACCTTTTCCACAGGGGTGTACCGCTGACCCAGAACGATGCCCGGCCGGTCGGTGAGCACCAGGTCCCTGCGGACCTGCGCCCGGTGAAACGCCCGGATGTTTTCGGCGGCCCGGCGCAGGGTGTCCAGCAGCCCGCTGTCCAGAGACGCCACGGCGGCGTCCATCTCCTCCCGTGAGACCTGCAGGCGCTCCGGCCGGACGCCGTCGAACCGCTCCGTGTATTCCAGCAGCGCGGCGTCGCCCCGCTGGCGCACATCGGCGATGACTGTGTCCACGGCGGCGGAAACGTTTTCCTCCGCCCGGATGTCACGGTTGAGGATGCGGTCTTCCGCCAGCTCCTCCAGTTTCAGAATGGGGATCATCCGATCACCTCCTGCAATTTTTCCAAAAGGGTGGTCAAAGCCTTCTTTTTAAAGGGATAGCTGGCCTTGTTGGCGATGAACCGGGCACTGATGGGCATAAACTCGGTGATGACCTTCAAATCGTTTTCCCGCAGAGTGGTCCCGGTCTCCACAATGTCCACGATCACGTCGGACAGGCCCAGCAGGGGCGCCAGCTCGATGGAGCCGTTGAGCTTGATGATATCGATGTCCCGTCCCTGGCCGCCGTAATACGCCTTGGCGATGTTGACAAACTTGGTGGCCACCCGGAGCGCCCGGCCCGGATCGTCCGCAAAATCGCTTTTGCCCGCCACGCACATCCGGCACTTGCCCAGCCCGGTGTCCAGCAGCTCATAAACGTCGGCGCCGGACTCGTTCAGGATGTCTTTTCCCACGATACCCACATCGGCGGCGCCGTGCTCCACATAAATGGCCACGTCAGAGGGCTTTACCAGAAAATAGCGGATGCCGGCCTCCCGGTTTTCCACCACCAGCTTGCGGCTGTCGTTGTAATTTTCGGCGCAGCCATAGCCCACCTGAGCCAGCAGGCTGTAGACCTTGTCCCCCAGTCGTCCCTTGGGCAGTGCCACATTCAGCATGGCCGTTTCCGCCTCTTCCGCCGCCGGGAGGGTCTCCAGCCGGTCCAGGTCGTTGAGGTACAGGGCGAAGCCCAGCGCGGAAATGCCCGGGGTGAACTTCCGGGCCAGCAGGTCATAGCGGCCGCCCTTGAGCACCGGCGCGGCCAGGCCGGACAGGCAGCCCTGAAACACCAGCCCATTGTAATATTCCATGTCGCCCGCCAGGGACAGGTCCAGCCACAGCTGCTCCGCCGCGCCGTCCAGGCCCCTGTACAGTGTCTCCAGCTCCTCCAGCGCATCCGCCATGGCCTGACTGCGGACCAGGCTCCGCGCCCGGTCCAGCGTCTCAGCAAAGGGGCCGGACAGGTCCAGCAGGGCGCACAGACTGTCCCCTTCCAGGCCAAGCCGTGCGCTCTCCCGCCGCAGCTCATGGGCGCTTTTCCGGCGGATCAGCTCCAGCAGGCCCGGGCGGCGCTCCTCACGCACATCCAGAGCGTCCAGCAGGCCGGTGAGAAAGCCCATGTGGGACATCTCCAGCTTGAAATCCCGCCCGCACAGGCCCAAAGCGTCCAGCGCCAGCCGCAGCAGGTCCCGCACATCCTCCGGCGTCACCTTTCCCATGCATTCCAGGCCCATCTGGTCGATCTCCACGAAGGTGTGGCTCTCCCGGCTGGGACGGTAGACCTTTTCATTATAGTAAACCTTTTCGCAGGCACCGGGGGCGGGCTGCAGGTTTTTGGCAATGGACAGGGTCACGTCAGGCTTCAGCGCCAGCAGGCGGCCGTCCAGATCGGTGAAGGTCAGCACCTGTTCCGAAGGAAGAAAGCTGCTGTTGCGCTGGTACAGGCCATATTCCTCAAAGCGGCCCATGTGGTATTTGCGGTATCCCGCCCGCTCGGCCAGGGCACGAAGCTGAAGGGCGGTGCGCTCGGCCCGCTTGAGAATGCTCAAATCAAAATTCATAGGGGATCATCCTTTTACAATATCACGGTATAGGCTCATTTTACTTTATTGTGATAAAAAAGTAAATCGTTAAAGTGCATGGATTTGCCGAACAAAATCCGGTTTTTTTGTCCGGTAACACAAAAATGCCGCAGCCGGACGGCTGCGGCAGGGATTATTGGGCTGATTCCTCGGCGATCTCCTCGAGGACCTCCTCCAGCTCTTCCTCCAGCTCCTCGGCCTCTTCCCGCGCTTCCAGGGGGCTGGGCCAGATCCGGTTGATGGCCAGAGACACCAAAACACCGATGCCGGTATCGATGATGCGGGCGATGGTATAGCTGATGTACCGCTCGGGGACCACTGTGTCCAGCACCACGAAAAACACCACCGCGCCGGGCTGGATAGCGCCGTTGGCGCCGAACATCTGATGGGCGTACAGCACCAGAAACAGGCCCACGGCCACCCAGATCCACTCCGGCACCGGCAGGCCAGACAGATGGGTCAGCCAATAGATGGGTATGACCACCAATCCGCCGATCAGCGTGCCGATGAAGCGGTTTCCTCCGCTCTGCAGGCCGCCCTTCCACACATTTCCCATGCCGAACACCGCGCCGATGCAGGCGAAGCAGGGGTTGACCTGAAAGCTGGTATAATCGTTGACCAGTCCGTAGATGACGGCCACCAGCGTGGCGGAGATCACCGTCTTGACGGTGCGCATACCCACACCGGGAAAATGGATCAGGGGCCGTCCGCTCTTTTGCTCCATGCTTCAACACTCACTTTGTGAAAAATTTAAATAAGTCACGTTGACAGCATAGGACACCGGGGGCGTTTTGTCAAGACTTTCCTGCGATTTTAGGGTGCAAACGCCCGGATATATCCGTGCTCCGCGTCCATCAGGCCCCACAGATAGTCATAGCACAGCCCGCCCGCTTCACTGGTATAGAAAAACGGGTCCCGGCGGATGGTGGTCTCTGAATTGACCGTCAGTTCTTCCAGCACCCCGCCCTCCGCATCCAGAAAGGTCATGCGGAAGCGGTAGCCTGCGTGCAGCAGAGAGATGCCGCTGCGGCGCAGCCGCACCGACCGGAGGTTCTCCACGATATGCCGGATCTCCTCTCCGCCGGTGATCTCCAGTTTTTCGCCGGTGTTCCCGTCAAACACCCGGATGCCGGCCACCCGCTCCGGCGGCACATCCTTCAAAAAGGTCACGGGCGCGTAAAACCAGGCTGCCAGCACCAGCAGCAGGATGGGAAACCAGCTCCATTTGATGATCTTTTTAAGGTTCATAACAGGCTCCTTTCAAAATCAGGGGCGGACTTACACGACCTGGAACAGATAAAATTTCAGATAATCGGTCTCGGGCACGTTCCACAGGATGGGGTGGTCGGGCGCCTGCTGCCGGGCCTCGATCTGCCGCAGCTCCACCCCGGCGTCCAGCGCCGCGGACCGGAGCATCTTTACAAACAGCTCCGCGGGCATGAAATGGCTGCAGGAGGCCGTTGCGAAATAGCCGCCCCGGGGCAGCAGCTTCAGGGCCCGCAGGTTGATCTCTTTATAGCCCTTTTCCGCGTTTTTCACCGTTTTGCGGGATTTGGTAAAAGCGGGCGGGTCCAGAATGATGAAATCATAGGGCTTTTTCCCCTCTGCCTCCAGCCGGGGCAGCAGGTCAAACACATCGGCGGTGATAAAGTCCATTTTGCCGTCCAGCCCGTTGCGGACGGCATTGGCCTTTGCCATTTCGATGGCAGAAGCGGACACATCCACCGCCGTCACGTGCTCCGCTCCGCCGAAGGCGGCGTTCAGGGCGAAGGAGCCGGTATGGGTAAAGCAGTCCAGCACCCGCCTGCCCTTTGCCAGCCGGGCCACGGCCAGGCGGTTGTATTTCTGATCCAGGAAAAAGCCGGTCTTTTGGCCGTTTTCCACGTCCACGGCGTAGAAAATGCCGTTTTCGCAGATCTCTGTGACCGGGCTTTGCGGCGTGGGCTTGCCGGGCAGAGGGAACCATCCCTTGTTCTGTTCCAGGCCCTCCAGGGCACGGATGGCCACGTCGTTGCGCTCAAACAGGCCGTCCACGGTCTGGCCGTCCTCCTCCAGCACCTGCACCAACAGGGGGAACAGCATCTCCTTGATGGTTTCCATCCCCACCGACAGGGTCTGCGTCACCAGATAGTTGGAGAACCGGTCCACCGTCAGTCCGGGAAAGCCGTCGGCCTCGCCGAAGATCACCCGGCAGCAGGAGAGGTCCTCCCCCATCACCGTTTTCCGGTAATTCCAGGCGTACTGCAGCCGGCGCTTCCAAAAGGCGGCGTCGAACCTGTCATTGGCGTTGCGGGACACCAGCCGCAGGCGGATTCTGGAGTGCAGACTGACAAAGCCGGTGCCCAGGTACTTGCCCTTTTCCGACACCGCGTCGGCCAGACAGCCGTTTTCAACGGCGCCCTCGGTCCGGAGCACCTCGGCCTCATAGATCCAGGGGTGGCCGTTCTCCACCCACCGGGTGCCCTTTTGTGTGATGATGAACCGGGGATATTCCCGCTGCATTTTCATAAAGCCTTCGTCCTTTGATTTGTTTTTTCTTATTTTAACATAATTTTTCCCGGGAAACAACCGAAAACATCTTGACAAACGCATATCTGTGTGATATTACTTTGATATCAAATCAATTTGTGGAGGGGAAACTATGAACGAGAAAGTTCTAAATAATAAAAAGAACGGGATGCTGGTGCTGCTGGCCGTGCTCCTGGGTTACATCATCGCCGCGCTGGGCGTAGTGGGCATGGGGTTCTTCGGCCGCCGGCTGGGTGCGCTGTTCGTGCCCGTCATGGTGGTTCTCATTGCCTGGCTGAGCCTGGGTTGGATCCTTTTGTGCGGGCTGAAGGTGCTCAAGCCCCAGGAGGCCCTGGTGCTGACCCTGTTCGGCAAATATACCGGCACGCTGAAGGGCGAGGGCTTTTACTGGGTCAACCCCTTCTGCACGGCCGTCAATCCCGCCGCCAAGACCAAGCTGAACCAAAGCGGCGACGTGGACGGGGGACACAGCGGAAAGTCCATTCTGCTCAACACCGGTTCCGGCTCCGGCACAGCTGAGATGGTCTCCAAAAAGGTATCGCTGAAGATCATGACTCTGAACAACGCCCGGCAGAAGATCAACGATTGCCTGGGCAACCCGGTGGAGATCGGCATCGCCGTCATGTGGCGGGTCACCGACACCGCAAAGGCGGTGTTCAACGTGGACAACTACAAGGAATACCTGTCTCTCCAGTGCGACAGCGCCCTGCGGAACATCGTGCGCATCTATCCCTATGACGTGGCGCCCAACGTGGACACCACCGGCGATGGCCACGCCGACGAGGGCAGCCTGCGGGGCTCCAGCGAAGTGGTGGCCGGCCGCATCCGGGACGAGATCCAGTCCAAGGTGCAGGAGGCCGGTCTGGAGATCATCGAGGCCCGCATCACCTATCTGGCTTATGCCCCCGAGATCGCAGCGGTGATGCTCCAGCGCCAGCAGGCCTCTGCCATCATCGACGCCCGCAAGATGATCGTGGACGGCGCCGTAGGCATGGTGGAGATGGCCCTGGAGCGGCTGAACCAGGGCGGCCTGGTCCAGCTGGACGAGGAGCGCAAGGCCGCCATGGTGTCCAACCTGCTGGTGGTGCTATGCGGCAACCACGACGCCCAGCCCATCGTCAACACCGGCAGCCTGTATTGATCATGCGTAAGCGGAGGTATACCGGCGCCGTTGTGACGGCGGCCTGCCTGCTGCTGTACTACGGCGCCGCCGCAGTTCTGTTTGCCTGGCTCCCGGGCATCGCCTTATGGGCCAGACTGCTGCTGTGCAGCCTTCCGGTGCCGGTGTGCGCCCTGGTGATCTTTGTACTGGTGCAGCGGGTGCGGGAGCTGCGGTCGGGCGAAACAGACGACCTGGACCGTTATTAAAAAGGAGGAACACATCATGTTGATCGTAACCACCGAATCCATCGCCGGAAAAGAGCTGGAGATGCTGGGCCTGGTGAAAGGCAGCACCATCCAGAGCAAGCACCTGGGCTCTGACATTTCCCAGAGCTTCAAGACCCTGGTGGGCGGCGAGCTGAAATCCTATACCGAAATGATGAACAACGCCCGCGCCCTGGCCACCAAGCGCATGGTGCAGGAAGCCGAGGCCCTGGGCGCCGACGCCGTCGTCTGCGTCCGCTACGCCTCTGCGGGGGTCATGCAGGGCGCTGCCGAGGTCATGGCCTACGGCACCGCCGTCCGGTTCCGCGTATAAGCTTATGGCAGACAACAAGAAGCAGGTCCCGCTGCGGCTGAGTCCCAAGCTGTACGCCGCCATCGCCGCCTGGGCGGAGGACGATTTCCGCTCGGTCAACGGCCAGATCGAGTATCTGCTCACCGAGTGTGTCCGTCAGCGGAAGAAAAACGGCAAATATGTGTCCGACGAGCTGGACATCCCGCCGGAGCTGGACATTGAATAACCGCCAGGTACAGGGCCGCCGCACCGCTCCGGGTGCGGCGGCCCTTCTTGCCAAAAGGGGGCAAAACTGCCCTTTTCTCCCGGAATTTCTTGCAAAAGCCGCCGTTCTCTGCTATGATGATGCTGCAAGATCTCACCGGAAAGGAGCCTGTTTTTATGGCGCAGGAGCCCGTCTGGTCCGACCGCAGGCGCATCATCTTCGGCCTGCCCTGGACCTTTACCAAATACACCATCACAAAGGAAAAGCTGCTGGTCGAAAGCGGCGTTTTCAACAAAAATGAAGAGGAGATCCGCCTTTACCGCATCATGGACCTGACCCTGAAGCGGTCCTTTTGGCAGCGGCTGTTCGGTCTGGGCACCGTTCACTGCTGCACCGCCGACAAGTCCACCCCGGAGGTGAACATCGCCAACATCAAGCAGTCCTCCCGGGTGAAGGATCTGCTTTCCGACCTGGTGGAGACCGAGCGCATGGCCAAGCGCGTGGCCAGCCGGGAGTTCTTTTCCGACGGCGATGGCGATGCCGACGGAGACGGCGATGCGGACCACGACCTGTAAAAAGCCGGACATCCCTGTCCGGCTTTTCCGCGTTTTCAATAAGGACGGTATATGAGCTTTACCTCTCTGAAATTCATTGTCTTTTTCGCCGGGGCGGCTTTTGGCTGGTACGCGCTGCCCAAAAGGCTGAAAAAGCCCTGGCTGCTGTTGGCTTGCTATGTCTTTTATATGCTGGTCCGCCCGGCCTTTGCCCTGCTGCTGGCAGGGGAAACGCTGGTGGGGGTTTTATGCGGCCTTGCCTGTGAAAAGGCCCTGTGGGGCCGCCGGCGGCTGTGGACCGCGCTGGGCGTTGTTTACACCCTGGGCGTTCTGTTTTTCTTCAAGTACCTGAATTTTTTCTGCGGTATGCTGCTGCCGCTGGCGGGCGCGGACTTTCCCGGACTTTCCCTGGCGCTGCCGGTGGGCATCTCCTTTTTCAGCTTCGCGGTGTGCGGCTATCTGTTTGACGTGTACCGCGGCAAGCTCAGGGCCGAGCGCAGCCTGCCGGACTTTGCCCTGTTCGTGGCCTTTTTCCCCACGCTGCTGGCCGGCCCCATCGGCAAAGCCCGGGCCTTTCTGCCCCAGCTGAAGCAGCCGGTGGTCTTTGACCTGTACCGGGTGCGGCGGGGCGCCCTGCGGTTCGTTTGGGGCGCCGCCAAAAAGATGGTGGTGGCCGACCTGCTGGGCAGCTTTGTGGACAAGGCCTACGCCGACCCGCTGGCGGTATCGGGCGGGGCGCTGCTGCTGGCGGTGTGCTGCTATTCCCTGCAGATCTACTATGATTTCTCAGCTTATTCCGACATGGCCGTGGGCGCTTCGGAAATGCTGGGCTTTTCCGTCACGGAAAACTTCCGCGCCCCCTACCTGTCTGCCACGGTGAAGGATTTCTGGAAAAAATGGCACATCTCCCTCACCTCCTGGTTCCGGGAGTACCTGTATTTTCCCCTGGGCGGCAGCCGGGGCGGCTTTTGGCGTACCCAGCTCAACGTGGTCATCGTGTTTGCGGTGAGCGGCCTGTGGCACGGCGCGGACTGGACCTTTGTTGTATGGGGTCTGCTCAACGGCCTGTACCAGGCGGCAGGTGCGGTCACCGGGCCCTTCCGCCGGCGGCTGCGTGCCCGGCTGGGCGTGGATGAAAACAGCCGCTGGCTGCGGCTGTGGCAGGGCTTTTTCACCTTTTGCCTGCTGACGGCGGCCTGGATCTTCTTCCGCGCCGACAGCTTCAGCCAGGCGGTGGATGTGGTCAAGCACATCCTGCTCATCCCCCGGGACGGCTTCGGCTGGGCCTCTGCGGCACGGCTGTTCCCCCTCCGCCCGGCTCTGCTGGCCCTGCTGGCGCTGCTGCCCTGCGTGCTGGAGGACCTGGCTGTCGCCCGAAACAGGGCTTTTCCCGCTGTGGAGCGCACCTCCTTCCGCTACTGGGGGCTGATGCTGGCGCTGCTGCTGGCCATCGCCGTGTTCGGCGTGTACGGAGAGGGCTTCGACCCCAGGGATTTCGTCTATTTCAATTTTTAGGGTGATCCTATGAACAAACGACGGGAGGCCGCCGCCCTGTTGCTGGCGGTCCTGCTCTTCGGCGCCGTGACCTGGTGCGCCGCCTGGCTGCTGATGCCTGTGCGCACCCAGTACGGAAGCGACTGGGAGCAGTTTTTACAGGAGGACGCCGGCAGCTGCGATGTGCTGCTGTTCGGCAGTTCGCTGGTATACTGTGATGTGGCGCCCGCCTTTCTGTGGGAGGAGACCGGCCTGAGCGCCTATGTGCTGGCGGGGCCGGAACAGACCATTCCCACCAGCTACTATTACGTGCGGCAGGCCTTTGAGACCCAGTCGCCCCAGCTGGTGGTGCTGGAGGCCACCGGAATGTTCTATCCCCGCTACACCAACTACACCAAGGCCAACATCGGCTATATGCCCATGGGCCGCAGCCGGCTGGCGGCCACCTTTTTTGCCGCGGAGCGGGAGGAGCGCTTCGGCCTGCTGTTCCCCCTGTACAACTACCACTACCGCTGGCAGGACGCCACGGCAGAGGACCTGTCCGGCCACCTTTTTCCCTCGGCCGGGCTGACGGCGGGCTATACCCTGCTCACCGAACACTGTCCGCCGCCCCAGCAGCAGGTGCGGGATTACACCGCCTCCGGCGACAACTACCGCCGCAATCTGACCTATGTGGAAAAGCTGCGGGACCTGTGTGCGGACCGGGGCGCGCAGCTATTGCTGTACATCGCCCCGTCGGCGGGGAAAATCCCCGCCGACGCCCTGAAGACGCTGGAAGGTGACCTGGCTGCGCGGGACGTGGCCCTGGCGGACTTCAACCGGGAGCTGCCCCGCATGGGCATCGATGACAGCACCGACTGGTATGATTTTCTCCATTTCAATCTTCGGGGCGCGGAAAAATTCACCCGGTTTCTGGCCGGGTGGCTGGAGGAGCACTACGGGCTGGAACCGAAAGGCTGTGACGCCGCCCTGTGGCAGCGCCGTCTGGACCATCTGAACAGCGCCCTGCACCATTGATAAAAAAGCCGGGCCGGCCGCGTTTTTCTGAAGTGATCCCGAAAAGTTAGACAATATTAGAAAGAAAAAATTGTTCAAGCAGCCGAAAGGGCTTGTTGTCTGTGAAGAGCAGGCGGCAAGCCCTTTAGCTTTGCCTTGATACGGTGGTTATTGTAATAGTCCAGAT
>JAQXOO010000018.1 GCA_029099685.1 Clostridia bacterium | reverse complement strand
TTTCCCGCCAAAAAGGCTAAAATATGGACTTCGTTGGCAGGCAGTACTCCCTGCCCTGCCATTTATGTTCCGAGAGGAGGAAAGTTTTATGACAAGAGACATGACCACAGGTTCCCCCCTTGCGCGGATTCTCGCCTTCTGTGCGCCGCTGCTGGTGGGCAACCTGTTCCAACAGTTTTATAACCTGGCCGACAGCATCATCGTGGGCCGGCTGCTGGGCGTCAACGCCTTTGCCGCCGTGGGCTCCACCGGGGCGCTGAACTTCTTGGTGCTGGGCTTTGCCCTGGGCATCTGCTCCGGCTTTGCCATCCCCATTGCCCAGAGCTTCGGCGCCGGGGATGAAGAGGCCGTCCGCAGCCGCACCGGCCAGCTGGTCTGGCTGGGCCTGATTTTTTCCCTGGGCCTGACGGTGCTGACCTTTTTCACCACCGACGATATTCTCCGCCTGATCAACACCCCCGCCGAAATCTATGACGACGCTTACAAGTACATCTTCATCGTCTTTATGGGCGCCGGGGCCACCATTCTGTACAATCTCAGCTCCAGCATCCTGCGGGCTCTGGGCGACAGCCGCACCCCCCTGCTGTTCCTGATCGCCGCGGTGATCGTTAACGTGGTGCTGGATATTCTGTTTATGGCCACCTGCGGCATGGGCGTGGAGGGGGCCGCCCTGGCCACCGTCATCTCCCAGGCCGCCAGCGCCCTGTGGGTGGTATCCTACCTGTGCTCCCGGCGGTCATCGCTGCGCATCCGCCCCCGGTATCTCCGCCCCCGCCGGGAGATGCTCCGCCGCATCTGTGCCCTGGGCGTCTCGCCGCTCATCATGCAGCTCACGGAAAGCGCCGTCTCCCTGGTGCTCAACAACGGCCTGCAGGCCTACGGCGGCGACCTGTATGTGGGCTCCATGACCATCCTCAACAGCGTGATGCAGATCGTATTCGCCCTCAACAACGGCTTTGCCAGCGGTGTTCAGCCCATCATTAGCTACAATTACGGCGCGCGGAACTTTGACCGGGTAAAGCAGGCCTTCATCCGGCTCATCTCTGTGACCTTGGGTCTGGGCGCGGTGTTTTCCCTGCTGGTGGCCCTGTTCCCCGCCGGCTTTGCGGGGCTGTTCACCGACAATCCGGAGCTGATCGCCCTCACCGCCAAAGTGCTGCCCATCTTTACCGCAGGTATGTGGATCTTCGGCCTTCAGACCGGGTGCCAGAACACCTTTGTTGGTCTGGGCCAGGCGAAAATTTCCCTGTTCATCGCCCTGCTGCGAAAGGTCTTCCTGATGATCCCCCTGGCCCTGCTGCTGCCCAAGCTGTTCGGCCTGGGCGTCTGGGGTGTGTATTTGTCCGAGCCTGTGGCGGATATCCTGTCCGCCTGCTGCACCGGCCTCATTTTCCTTCGCACCTACCAGAAAATTCTGTCCGAAGAAGCGCTGAACCGGGTTTGACCCCGGCGTCCGTTACAAGGAGGTTTTATGTCCCGCCGAATCACCGCTTGGCTCCTGTGCCTGCTGCTGTGCGTCCTTCCCGTCTTTGCCGGGAACGTCCCGGAGCCGGAGGAGGCCGGCTCCCCTTCCCCGGAGCGGCCGTTCCCTGTGCCGGAAGGCTGCGATCCCCGGCAGCGGGCCATCGCAGAAGCCTGGCAGCTGCTGAAACCCGCTTTGGGGGACCAGCCGGTCTATGCCGCCGAGCCATCCGTTTCCGAGCCCTATGCCATCGGCACGCTGAGCGGGCCCTATCTGGACACCGGCCTTCAATATCTGAACTTTCTGCGGGGGCTGGCCGGGCTGGAGCCCGCAGCCCTTTCTGACCACCTGTGCGTCCAGGCCCAATACGGCTCCGTGCTGCTGGCAGCCAACGACAGCCTGACCCACACCCCAGAAAAGCCCGCCGGCATGGAATCCTCCTTCTACCGGATGGGGGCCAATGCCTGCGCCTCCAGCAACCTTTCCATGCGGTTCGGCTACCAGCACGATACCCTGCTGCAAAACGCCCTTCAGGGCCACATGGACGAGGACAGTCCACTGAACCGCCTGCACCTGGGCCACCGCCGCTGGCTGCTGGAGCCCCGGCTGGGGAAAACCGGCTTCGGCCTGGCCACCTCCTCCACCGGCAAGCAGTACATCACCGTGCCTGTTTCCGACAGCACCGGCTCCGGCAGCGTCCCCGCTGAGGTGTGCTGGCCCGCGGCGGGACCGTTCCCCAACAATGTGTTTTCTCCGGGCACCCCCTGGTCGGTTTCCCTGGACCCGGCGGTCTACCGGACGCCTGACGAGACCCGGCTGCAGGTCACGGTCACCCGGCTCAGCGACGGGGCGGTGTTCACCCCCGCCCCGCTGGACGGACAGGCCCAGCTGAACCGGGAGGGTACCTATCTGCTGGTGAGCAGCCACGCCTACGGCACCGGGCCGTGCATCAGCTTTTCCATCGGCAGGGACGCTTTGGGCGCCGGGTGCTACCTGGGCGATTACACCGTGTCCATAGCCGGGCTGCAGACCCGGGACGGCGTTGAGACCGCGCTGGCCTACACCGTCCGCTTTTTTGACGCGGAGGGACCCTCCGCCCCTTCCGCCTGGGCTCTGGAGGAGGTCCTCCGGGCCGGAGAGCTGGGGCTGGTGCCCGGCGACCTTACCGACCTGTACCAGCGTCCCGTGACCCGGCTGGAGTTCTGCCGCCTGGCGATGCAGACGCTGCGGCAGGCCACCGGCCTGGACAACGCGGGCCTGCTGGACGCCTTTGCCCTTCCGGGGCCGGCCCCGGTGTTTTCCGACTGCGCCGACCCGGAGGTGCTGGCTGCCGCCGCCATCGGCGCGGTGCGGGGGATGGGTGACGGCACCTTCCGTCCCGGCGGCAGCATCACCCGGCAGGACGCCGCCGTGCTGCTGTGGCAGACGGCGTGCGCGGCCAGCCTGGACACCTCTGTTTCCGGCAGCCTGCTGTATGCCGACGGCGCCCTGATCGCCCCCTATGCCCGGTCCGCGGTCCAGTGGGCCTCCCAGGTCCGGGACGCCGTCAGCGGCAGCCCGGTGATGGCGGGCGTGGGCGGCGGCGCCTTTGATCCCCTTGGCCCTTACACCCGGGAGCAGGCCGTTCTCACGGCGCTGCGCCTGTTCCGCTGGGCGGCAGTGATGAGCCCGGGTGCTTGACCCCGCAGATCCCTTCCTCCGGAGGTACTCCTCCGGAGTTTTTTTATGCCGCTTTGCCCAACGCCGCGGGGTCAGCGGCATCCGGGTGCGGTCCCGGCCCGGAAAGACTTTGTGCGCGCCGATTCATCCACACCCGGAGGAGATAATAATTATTCTCGAATCGTGAGTATTTTTTCTTTTATATGTTTCTATATATCGAAAAAATTTATCATTTCAACCTAAAATCTCGGCAAAAATCACCTTGACGTTCTCCTATTATGCTGATATAGTTTTATGCGTGTGAGTATGAGTGCACAAGGTAATTTATATTTATTACTACTGCAGCAATCGTGAGATCCATTGAGCAAAAGGAGTGAGATCATGCTGGAAGAAAGCATCCGAACCATTCAGGAAGCCGAACAGCGGGCAGAGCAGGACAAAGCGGCCTGCCGTGCCCGGATCCAGCGTATGCTGGCAGACGCAGAGGCTCAGGCTGCGGACCTGGCTGTTCAGGCCGGGGACACACTCCGCAGGGAGCAGGCTTCACTGCTGGCAAAGGCGGAGGCCGAGGCCGCTGCTGACCGCGAGATCATTTTGCAGCAGGCCGCAGGCCAGTGCGATGCCCTCCGGGCCAAGGCCCTGCAGAACAGTGACCGCGCCATCGGCGCGATCCTGGCCGGGGAGGTGTGATGTTTGTCCATTGTAAAAATGAAAGCGCTGACCCTGCTGGCGCCCAAGGAGGACATTGACCTTCTTCTGCGCCAGCTGCAGCAGCTGGGCTGCGTGGCGCTGGCGCCTGCGGAGGAGGAGGGCTTTCAGCCGGTAGCCTCCCGGGCGGGAGAGCTGCGGCAGTCCGTCCGCGAGGTACAGGGCGCGTTGGAGGTCCTCCGGCGGTACGCCCCCTGGAAAAGTTCCTTCCTGGCCCCGCGCAGACCCATCCGTGAGCGTGAATTCTGGGACGAGGAGCTTCGCTCCGAAGACCTGGCCACCGCCAGGCGCATCCAGCAATACAAGCAATCCATGGACTCTCTCACCGCCCGGCAGGTACAGCTGGAGAACCAGCGCCTGGCGCTGCTTCCCTGGGCCGGCTATGACCTTCCGCTGGAGCTTTCGGGTACCCGTTCCACCCGCTTGATCTGCGGAACACTGCCGGCGGCGCTGGACCTGATCCAGGTGCAGGCAGCCCTCTCCGATGAGGCCGATACCGCCGTCCTGCGGGAGATCTCCACGGATAAGGATCTGCACTATCTGGTGCTGCTGGTGCACCAGCAGCAGGAAAAGGCCGCCGTGGACCATCTCCGCGGCCAGGGGTTCGCCCAGCCTTCCTGGAACGGGCTGAATGGCACCGCTGAGGAAAACCTGTCCCACATCAATGGGGAAATCGACCGCATCGCCGGTCAAAAGGAGGCCGCGCGGCAGGGCGTTATAGCCCTGGCTGACCGGCACAGCGCTCTGGAGACCACGCTGGATTGCCTGAACCAGCAGCTTGCCCGTGCTGAAGCGGGAGAACGCCTTTGCGCCGGCGGCAGCGTGATGTTGCTGAAGGGATGGCTGCCTGAGGAAAAGGTGGCCGCCTTCCGCAAGCTGGCTGACAGTCTGGATTGTGCCTGGGAGCTGCGTACTCCCACGGAGGAGGAATACGGCGATGTGCCCGTGCAGCTGAAGAACAACTTCTTCACCCGGTGCATGAACATGGTCACCAATATGTACGGGCTTCCCCGTTACGGCTCCCTGGACCCCAACCCGCTGATGGCGCCTTTCTTCATTCTGTTTTACGGCTTTATGATGGCCGACATGGGCTATGGTCTGCTGATGATCCTGGGCGCGGCCATCGTCCTGAAAAAGAAAAAGCCCACGGGCGGTATGCGGGATTTCTGCGAGCTGCTGGGCTGGTGCGGTATCTCCACCTTCCTGTGGGGCGCTGCCACCGGCGGCTTCTTCGGAGATTTCATCCCCCAGATCGTGTCCATCATCCGCCCCGGCACCAAGATTTCCCTGCCTGCCCTGTTCACCCCGCTGGATGACACGGTGGCCATCCTGCTGGGCTCCCTGGTCCTGGGCCTCATCCAGGTCATTACCGGCATGGCCATCAGCGTTTACAAGAAATGCCGGGACGGACAGTTCGCCGACGCGCTCTGGAACGAGATCACCTGGTACATCCTGCTGGCCGGCGTAGCTATGGCCATCCTGGGTGTGGGCAACGTGGCCGGATTGCCCCTGGTGCTCATCATCGGCGGTCTCATGCTGATTTATGGCTGTACGTACCAGAAAAAAGGTTTTGGCAAGATCACCAGTCTCATCGGCACCATTTACAACGGCGTCACCGGCTATTTCAGCGATATTCTTTCCTACCTGCGCCTGATGGCGCTGATGCTGGCAGGCAGCGTCATTGCCCAGGTGTTCAACACCCTGGGCGCTGTGTTCGGCAATGTGCTTTTGTTCATCGTGATCTCCATGGTGGGCAACCTGCTGAACTTCGTGCTCAACCTGCTGGGCTGTTATGTCCACGACCTGCGGCTGCAGTGTCTGGAATTTTTCAACCGGTTCTTTGAAGAGGGCGGAAAGCCTTATCAGCCCTTGACAACAGATACAAAACATGTAGAAATCATTAAGGAGGAACAATCCTATGGCAGCATTCTTTGAATCTTTCGGTGGTATCGGTCTGGCGTTTCTGGGCGCAGCTCTGGCAGTAGGCCTGTGCTGTATCGGCTCTGCAAAGGGCACCGGCATGGTGGGTGAAGCCGCCGCCGGCGTCATCTGTGTCGCTCCTGAAAACTTCTCCAAGTGCCTGATCCTGCAGGTGCTTCCCGGCACGCAGGGCCTGTACGGCATGGTTGCCTGGTTCTTCGTTCTGTTCGTCATGGGCGTCTTTGGCGGCAGCGGTATGCAGCAGCTCACTGTCCAGCAGGGCCTGTCCGTCTTTGCTTCCTGCCTGCCCATCGCGCTGGGCGGCTGGCTGTCCGCCATTTTCCAGGGCCGTGTGGCCGCCGCTTCCATCAACATCGTTGCAAAGCGTCCCGAGGAATCCAGTAAGGGCATCATCCTCTGCGGTATCGTGGAGTTCTATGCCATTCTGTCTCTGCTGGCCACCATCCTGCTGCTGATGAACGCCCTGTAAGAGGTGTTCGCCATGAACGGACTTGAAAAAATCACCGGACGCATCCAGACGGACGCCCAGTGCGAGATGGATGCCCTGGAGCGGGAGGCTCGCACAAAGGCCGACCTGCTTCTGGCAGCCGGCCGGGAGCGCGCAGACGCGCTTATGGCGGAGGGCCGCCAGCAAAATGAAGCGCTGGCTGCCAGCCAAAAGGCCCGCCTGGTGAGCGCCGCCAATATGGAATCCCGTCAGATGGTCCTGCAGGCCAAGCAGAGCTGCATCGACGCAGTCTTTGACCAAGCCAAAGCCCGGTTGCTGGCCCTTCCGGCGGCGGAGTACACCGAATTTCTGGCAAAATGGGTGGCAAATGCCGCCGAGACCGGCACAGAGGAGCTGATCTTCTCTGCAGGGACCCGAAATGAGATCGGACAGCAGGTGGCGGACCGCGCCAACCAGCTGCGCCCAGGCGCAGCCTTTGTCCTGTCCGGCGAGACCCGGGAGATCGACGGCGTCATCCTGCGCCGGGGGAATGTGGAGATCAACGGCAGCCTTTCGGCGCACTTCCAGCTCCTGCGGGAGCGGATGGCGTCCGAAGTGGCTCAGATCCTGTTCTCCTGAGCCCTGTCCCCGAAAGGAGGGGTATTTTTGGCAAAAAAGATGAAACCGGAACAGTATCTGTGCGTTTCCGCCTATGTTCGCGGATTGGAGAGCCAGCTGCTCACCGGCGCTGACCTGTCCCGCATGATCGACGCCGACAGTCTTCAGGAGGCCATCCGCCTGCTGACCGAGCACGGCTATCCCGAAATGACGCCCACCATGGCGTCGCTGGATGAGACGCTGCGCACCGCCCGGGAAGCCACGCTGGAATCGCTTTCTGCCTTCCTTCCCAGCGGCAGCAACAGCGGTATTATACTGGACCTGTTCCGTATCCACTATGATTATCACAATGTAAAGGTTGCGCTCAAGGCGCTGTGGACCGGCGCGGACGCCGCCCACCTGCTGATGCAGGGTGGACGGCTGAACCCCCAGGAGCTGTGGAGCCAGCTTTTGGCCGGTGAGGATGCGTTCCTGCCCCAGCCCCTGCAGGACGCCGTCCGGGCGGCGCGGGAGACTGTGGGTGCCACCGGCGACCCGCAAAAGGGTGATCTTCTTCTGGACAAGGCCTGCTTTGCCGAGCAGAACGCCATGGCGGAAGCTTCCGGCAACGCCTTTTTGAAGGATTACACCCGCCTGCTCACCGACATCGCCAACCTGCGGACCCTGGTGCGGGTACTGCGTATGGGCAAGAACATCCTCCTGCTGCAGGAGGCCCTGGTGGACGGCGGCAGCATTTCTGCCGATGTGCTGCTGGAGGCCGCCCGGGGCGGCACAGTGACCGAGCCTTACCAGGCCACAGCGCTGGAGGAAGCCGCCGCTCTGGGCGCGCACGCCCTGGCGGATGGCGGTCTGACCGCTTTTGAAAAGGCCTGCGACGACACCCTGACCCACTTTTTGCAGGGCACCATCCTGATCTCCTTTGGGCCGGAGCCGGTGCTGGCCTATATTGCCGCCCGCGAGCAGGAGCAGCGCAACATCCGCATCATCATCAGCGGCCGCCTGGCGGGGCTGTCCCCGGCGACCATTCGGGAAAGGATGCGTGAATCCTATGTCTAAGATCGCGGTATTGGGCGACCGGGACAGCGTCCTGGGCTTCCGCGCCCTGGGACTGGAGGTCGTTTTCGCCGATGAGCGGGACGCCGCCGTCCACGAACTGCACCGGTTGGCCCGGGAAGAATACGCCATCATCTACATCACCGAGGATCTTGCCCAGCGCATGCCGGACGAGATCGCCAAATATGACGACAAGCCCTCTCCGGCGGTCATCCTGATCCCGGGAAAGGGCGGCAGTCTGGGCGTGGCCCAGAAGGCGCTGCAGTCCGCCGTGGAGCGGGCCGTGGGCGCTGATATCTCTTAAGTGAAGGGAGTTTTTGCATGAGCGGAACCATTGTAAAAGTTTCCGGCCCGCTGGTCGTCGCCGAGGGTCTGGAGCACGCCAATATGGCCGATGTGGTGCGCGTGGGCGACCAGCGCCTGATCGGCGAGATCCTGACCATGACCGGCGGCCGGGCCTCCATCCAGGTCTATGAGGAGACCACCGGCCTGGGACCCGGCGCCGCGGTGGAAACCACCGGCGCTCCCCTGAGCGTGGAGCTTGGCCCCGGTCTGATCGAGAATATCTACGACGGCATCCAGCGTCCGCTGGAGGAGATCATGAAAAAGTCCGGCGCCAACCTGGCCCGCGGCGTGGAAGTGCCCGCCCTGGACCCCGATAAGCTGTGGCACTTTGTCCCGGTGGCAAAGGCCGGCGACAAGGTCCGCGGCGGCGACGTCATCGGCACCGTGCAGGAGACTGCCGTTGTGCTGCACAAGATCATGGTGCCGCCCAAAGCCTCCGGCACCGTGGCCTCTGTCATTTCCGAGGGTGACTACACCATTCGCGAGGTCATCGCCCACCTCACCGATGAAAAGGGCGCCGATCTGCCCCTGACCATGGTGCAGAAATGGCCCGTCCGCGTGGGCCGCCCCTATCAGAAAAAGTTCCCCCCCGTCCAGCCCCTGCAGTCCGGACAGCGGATCATCGACACCATGTTCCCCATCGCAAAGGGCGGCACCGCCGCCGTTCCCGGCCCCTTCGGCTCGGGCAAGACCGTGGTGCAGCACCAGCTGGCAAAGTGGTCTGACGTGGACATCGTCATCTACATCGGCTGCGGCGAACGCGGCAACGAGATGACCGACGTGCTCCGGGAGTTCCCCGAGCTGGTGGACCCCCGCACCGGCGAGAGCCTGATGAAGCGTACCGTGCTCATCGCCAACACCTCGGATATGCCGGTGGCCGCCCGTGAGGCCTCTGTCTATACCGGCATCACCATCGCGGAATATTTCCGGGATATGGGCTATGACGTAGCCGTCATCGCCGACTCCACCTCCCGCTGGGCCGAGGCCCTCCGCGAGATGTCCGGCCGTCTGGAAGAGATGCCCGGCGAAGAAGGCTACCCCGCCTATCTGGCCTCCCGTCTGGCCCAGTTCTATGAGCGCGCCGGCATGGTGCAGACCATCGGCAGCGATGACCGCCGGGGCTCCATCACCGCCGTGGGCGCCGTTTCCCCGCCCGGCGGCGACCTTTCCGAGCCGGTGGCACAGGGCACCATGCGCATCGTCAAGGTGTTCTGGTCTCTGGACGCCTCCCTGGCCTACCGCCGCCACTTCCCCGCGATCAACTGGCTCAACTCCTACTCCCTCTATCTGGACAGCATGAAGCCCTGGCTGGACGAGCACGTGGGCCCGGAGTTCATGCGCAACCGCAACGCCGCCATGGCCATGCTGCAAAGCGAATCCGAACTGCAGGAGATCGTCCAGCTGGTGGGTAAGGACGCCCTTTCTCCAGCCGACCAGCTCACTCTGGAAACGGCAAAAATGATCCGCGAGGACTTCCTCCAGCAGAACGCCTTTATGGATGTGGACGGCTACTCCGACCGCAACCGCCAGAAGCTGCTGCTGGGTCTGATCCTGGATTATGACCGCCAGTGCCGCGACGCTGTCATCAAGGGCGCGGACCTGCAGGATCTGCTGGAGATCCCCGCCAAGGAGCGCATCGGCCGCGCAAAATATGTGGAGGCCGACCGGTATGAAGCGGAATACGCCGCCATCGCCGGCGATATGACCGCGCAGATCACCGCCATCGCGGAGAAAGCAGGTGAGGTCCTGTGAAAGAATACAAAACCATCCACGAAATTTCCGGCCCGCTGATGGTCGTGGAACAGGTCAGCGGCGTCACGTACAACGAGCTGGCAGAGATCGAGCTGGCCGACGGCTCCGTCCGGCGCTGCAAGGTGCTGGAGGTCAACGGCGACAAGGCTGTGGTCCAGCTGTTTGAAAGCTCCGCCGGCATCAACCTGAAGGAGTCCCGCATCCGCTTTTTGGGGCATCCCCTGGAGCTGGGCGTCTCCGGCGATATGCTGGGCCGCGTGTTCAACGGCATGGGCCAGCCCATCGACGGCGGCCCGGCCATCCTGGCGGAAAAGCGCCTGGACATCAACGGCCAGCCCATCAACCCCGCCGCCCGGGACTATCCCAATGAGTTTATCCAGACCGGTATCTCCACCATCGACGGTCTGAACACCCTGGTCCGCGGCCAGAAGCTGCCCATTTTCTCCGGCTCCGGCCTGCCGCACGCCCAGCTGGCCGCCCAGATCGCCCGCCAGGCAAAGGTGCTGGACGGCGAGTCCAACTTCGCCGTGGTGTTCGCCGCCATCGGCATCACCTTTGAGGAGGCCGAGTTCTTCATCTCTGACTTCAAGCGCACCGGCGCCATCGACCGCACCGTGCTGTTCACCAATCTGGCCAACGACCCTGCCGTAGAGCGCATCGCCACCCCCCGTATGGCCCTGACCGCCGCAGAATACCTGGCCTTTGAAAAGGGTATGCACGTTCTGGTCATCCTCACCGACATCACCAACTATGCGGAGGCCCTCCGCGAGGTGTCCGCCGCCAAAAAAGAGGTTCCCGGCCGCCGCGGCTATCCCGGTTACCTTTACACCGACCTGGCCACCATGTATGAGCGCGCCGGCCGCAAGCTGGGCTGCGAGGGTTCCATCACCATGATCCCCATCCTCACCATGCCCGAGGACGACAAGACCCATCCCATCCCCGACCTGACCGGCTACATCACCGAGGGTCAGATCATTCTGTCCCGCGACCTGTACCGCAAGGGCATTCTGCCTCCCGTGGACGTGCTGCCCTCCCTGTCCCGACTGAAGGACAAGGGCGTGGGCGTCGGCAAGACCCGCGAGGACCACGCCCCCACCATGAACCAGCTGTTCGCTGCCTACGCTTCCGGCAAGGAGGCCAAGGAGCTGATGACCATTCTGGGCGAGGCCGCCCTTTCTCCCACCGACCTGCTGTACGCCAAGTTTGCAGATGAGTTCGAGAAGCGTTATGTCAACCAGGGTTATGAGCAGAACCGCTCCATCATCGAGACTCTGGACCTGGGCTGGGAGCTGCTGTCCATCCTGCCCCGGAGCGAGCTGAAGCGGATTAAGCCGGAGTATATCGACAAGTACCTGCCCAAAAAGGATTAAGGGGGGATCGAGATGCCAAGCGCCACCATCAATCCCACCCGAATGGAGCTGACCAG
>JAQXOO010000017.1 GCA_029099685.1 Clostridia bacterium | reverse complement strand
CTTATCTGGACTATTACAATAACCACCGTATCAAGGCAAAGCTAAAGGGCTTGCCGCCTGCTCTTCACAGACAACAAGCCCTTTCGGCTGCTTGAACAATTTTTTCTTTCTAATATTGTCTAACTTTTCGGGATCACTTCAAGGAGGGGAAACCCTCCTTTTTTCTGACACACTTTTGACACACTTTTATGCCATATTTGGCCGTTTTTGGCCGTATTTGCGAGACCCCCAAAAACAGCAAAAAGCCTTGAAAACACAAGGCTTTCAAGGCTTTTTGGCATGGCAGGGGCAGAAGGACTTGAACCCTCGGCACGCGGTTTTGGAGACCGCTGCTCTACCAACTGAGCTATACCCCTTTACTGCGTTCCCTATTGGGAGCGCTCTGTTATTATAGCGAATCTTTCGGCATTTGTAAAGAGGTTTTTGCAAAAATTCCGGGGGCTTGGGGGGTTATTTGTTATAAACGGTGCTGCCGGCGGGGACAGAGCGGGTGAGCCACACGCTGCCGCCGATGGTGCAGCCGTCGCCGATGTAGGTGTCACCGCCCAGAATGGTGGCTCCGGCATAAATCACCACGTTGTTGCCCACATGGGGATGGCGGTGAACGCCCTTCACCGGATTGCCATCCTCGTCGCAGGCGAAGCTCTTGGCGCCCAGGGTGACGCCCTGGTACAGCTTCACATGGTGGCCGATGATGCAGGTCTCGCCGATGACCACGCCGGTGCCGTGGTCGATGAAGAAATACTCCCCGATGGTGGCGCCGGGATGGATGTCGATGCCGGTGAGCTGGTGGGCGTACTCGGTCATCATCCGGGGGATGAGGGGCACCTGCAGCTCATACAGCCGGTGGGCCAGGCGGAAAATGGAGATGGCCTCGAAGGCGGGATAGGCCAGCAGAATCTCCTCGGTGGAGCGGGCCGCGGGGTCGCCCTCGTAGGCGGCGATGATGTCGGTGTTCAGCACCCGGGCGATGCCGCACAGGCTGTCCATAAAGTCACAGACGGCCCGGTCGGCCTTTTCCCGGCAGCAGTCGCAGTCAGCGCCGCCCTTTGCGGCTTCCCGGCAGGTGGCGGTCATAACGCTGGCGCACATCTCATACAGCAGCGCCGCGGCCTCCTGCAGCTTTCCGGTGACCAGGGCGGGGACGAATTCCGGGCGGACGATGCCGTCATGGTAGACGCTGGGATACATGGCGCAGCGCAGCAGGTCGATGAGCCGCCGCACCTTGCTTTTCATGCCGTAGCCGCTGATGGCGCCCTCACCGGCGGTCTGACGGGTGATCTCCCCCAGGGCCTGGGCGGTGGGGACGGTATGTTCTCTCAGCCATTGTTCGATCATGGAAAAGCGCTCCTTTTTGTCGAAATTTTCCGAAAGTCCGAACCGGGCGGCCCCGCGGGGCCGCCCGGCTTGTCAAACAGGGAAATCTATGGCCTGCGGGGAATCCCCGGCAGGCTCCCGGACAGCAGGCCGGGCCGTTATTCCACGGAAACCAGGTAACTGTAGACCGGCTGTCCGCCGCAGAGCACGTTGATCTCCGCGTCTCCGGCGCAGGCGGCAAAGATGTCCCGCACCTGGCGGGCCTGTTCCTCGTCGGCGCCCTCGCCGTAGATGATGGTGATAAAGTTGCATTCGCCCCTGCACAGCTCCCGGGCCAGGTCGTCCACCACCGCGAAAAAGTCCTTTCCGGTGGACAGTAGCTTGCCTTCGGACAGGGCCATGTGGTCGCCCTCCTGGATATGGCGGCCGTCAAATTCGCTGTCCCGGGCGGCATAGGTCACCGAGCCGGAGCGGACGGCGGCGATGGCGCTCTCCATATTCTGCTGGTTCTCCTCCGGCTCCAGGTCGTGGTCAAAGGACAGCATGGCGCAGATGCCCTGGGGGATGGTCTTTGTGGGCAGCACCACCACCTGCTTGTCGCTGAGGGCGGCGGCCTGCTGTCCGGCCATGATGATGTTCTTGTTGTTGGGCAGGACGAAAACGATCTCCGCCGGGGTCAGGTCAATGGCACGCAGGATGTCTTCGGTAGAGGGGTTCATGGTCTGGCCGCCGCCCACCACGTTGTCGGCGCCCAGCTCCCGGAACAGATTCATGACGCCCTCGCCGGCGGCCACGGACACAAAGCCGTAGCGGGTGACAGGCGCGGCGTATTCCCGCTTGCCCATGCCGGCCTCGGCCTCCTCGGCCACCTTCTGCCGGTGCTGCTGGACCATGTTCTCCACCTTGACGGTGATGAGCTGGCCGTATTTCAGCGCCTCGCCCAGAGCCAGGTGGGGCTCGTTGGTGTGGACGTGGACCTTGATGATCTCGTCATCCTCCACCACCACCACGCAGTCGCCGATGGTGGGCAAAAACTGCCGCAGGTCATCGGGGTCCTTGGGATTTTCCCGGGCGCAGATGAACTCGGTGCAGTAGTCAAAGTTGATCTCCTCCTCGTCAAAGGCGGAGAAGTCGGCGGATTCTACCGGCATGGCGGGGTTGATCACCGGCACCGGGATCTTCCGGGCCAGGCGGGTGATGGTGCCGCTGAGGGCGTCCTGCATGCCCTGCAGGATCAGCAGATAGCCGTAAGCGCCCGCGTCTACCACGCCGGCCTTTTTCAGCACCGGGTTCTGGTTGGTGGTCTCCTCCAGCGCCTTTTTGGCGGCCTTGATGGCGGCGCCCAGCACGGCCTCGGGGTCCCGGGTCTTTTTGGCGGCCTTCACCGCCGCGTCGCCGGCGATGCGGGACACGGTGAGAATGGTGCCCTCGGCGGGCTTCATCACCGCCTTGTAGGCGGTGGCGCTGCCCTCCCGCAAGCCCTCGGCCAGGGTGGCGCCGTCGGCGGTGCGGGCGTCCTTCATGCCCTTTGCGATGCCACGGAACAGCAGGGAGGTGATGACGCCGGAATTGCCCCGGGCGCCCCGCAGCAGGGCGCTGGAGGTGACCTCCAGGGCGCGGCCCAGGGTGGGGTTTTCCAGCTTGTTCAGCGCGTCGGCCGCGTTGTTCAGGGTCATGGACATATTGGTGCCGGTGTCGCCGTCGGGCACCGGGAACACATTGAGGGCGTTGACTTCCTCCACCCGCTCGGCCACGGCTTCCGCGGCCTGCAGGATCATTTCTTTATAGGCTTCGCCATCGATCATTTTCGCCATATTGCTTCTTGCCTCCTAACATTGATGCGTCAAGCTTTTACAGTCTCAACGTAAATGTTGATGGTCCCCACCGGAACGCCGCAGGTGTGCTGCACCTGGTACCGTACCTGATGCCGCAGGTTGCGGCAGGTGGTCCGCACGTTGACGCCGCTGTCCAGCGCCACGTGCAGGTCAAGCTCCACGCCGTCCGCCGTGCTTCGGACGCAGACGCCCTGGGTCTGCTTTTCCCGTTTGAGCAGGCGGACCAGACCGTCCAGCGCGGACCGCGCGGCCATCCCCCGCACGCCGAAGCAGGCTGCGGCGGCTGTCCCGGCCACCGAGGCGACGACCTCGTTGGAGATGCCGATGACGCCGTTTTGGGTATCCATTCGCATGGGTGCGTCCTCCTCTTTCTGCACGTATTTCAACGGAACGAATTTATACAGGATTAATCATAGCACAAGTGTTCCTCAAATGCACGTAAAATTTGAAGAAACTTTAAAAATTTTATGTAAACAAGTGGAAACCGGCGGGGAAAACAAAAAAAGACCGCCCCCGGAGGGGCGGTCCTGCGGTTATTTGTTAATATAATTCAGCGGGTTCTGGGTCTTGCCGTTGTATTTGATCTCAAAGTGGACATGGGCGCCGAAGGAGCGGCCGGTGTTGCCCACCTTTGCGATGATGTCCCCCTGGGCCACCTTGTCGCCCACCTTCACCAGCAGCTTGCTGCAGTGGGCGTACAGGGTGGTGTAGCCGTTCTGGTGATTGATGATGACGCAGTAGCCGTAGTTGCCCTTCCAGCCGGCGTGGGTGACCACGCCGCCGTCGGCGGCCCAGATGCTGGTGCCCTTCGCCCCGGCGAAGTCCACGCCGGTGTGGAAGTCACCCAAAGAGCGGCGGGTGCCGTAACCGGAGGAGAACGTGCCGTTGCTGGGCTTGATGAAGTTGCCGGTGGCCATGGTCCGAGGCAGAGGCTTGCTGCCCACCACTTTGACGGCGTTCACCGGCTCGGCGGTGACCACGTAGCTGATGATCTCCCTGCCGGTCTCCACGCCGTTGACATAGGTGACATCGGCCACCACGTCCGCGGAGCCGTTGACGCCTTGCACGGTGATCTTGCTCTTGTTTTTATACATGGTGTCGTCGTACTGGATCACGGTCTCATAGGGGATGACCTGGGTATAGGCCTCGGTGACCGTTTGCTGCACCGACAGGTAGGGCACGGCGGCGGACAGGGTGAGCTGCTGGCCCACGTGGATCCTGGCCTCGTTCAGCCCGGGGTTGAGGGCCTTGATCTCGCTGACCTTCATATCGTACCGCAGGCCGATGGCGCTCACCGTGTCACCGGACTGGACGGTATAGGTCTGGGTCTCGGTTTTGTTGGCGGTGAGCCGGGCCTCCATGTCCGCCAGGGGCACCAGCGCCGCGGCGGAGGAGGTGGTCTCGGTGATGCGCACATCGTTGACGAAGGAGGTGTTCACCTGGGTGGCGTTGCCGGCGCTGTCCAGCAGGATGCGGCGCAGCATCAGCTCCAGGGCGGTCTTGCTCTGGCAGGCGCCGATGGTCTCGCCGTCCACCGTCAGCACATAGCGGCGGCTCACATCACCCACCGAGGCGAACAGCCACTGCTCCAGCAGCTCCTCGTCCAGCGGGTCCGTCCGGTCCATATAGCGCATGGAATAGGAAAAATCGGCCTCCAGGCTGTAGGGCACCCCCAGATAGGCCGAAAGGCGCTCCTCCACCCGCTCCACCAGCGCATCCACCTGGGAGCGGTCCTCCACATAGCCGATGGGCTGGCCGTCCAGCCGGACCTGGAAGCCCAGGCCGAAATAGCAGGCGGAAATGATCAGAACGGTGGCGCTGGCCATCAGCAGAATGGGGGCGGTGCGGCCCCGCTGGCGGCGGTGGGTCAGGCTTTTCAGATGGGTATAGTGCTGATACAGCTCCCAGCGCACCCGGTCCTGGGCCCGCAGCCAGTCCAAAAAGCCGTCCAGCAGGCGGCAGCCGAACCGGTACACCCGGTTCCAGCCCCGGAGCACCAGGCTCCACAGCAGCCACAAAAACCACAAAAGCCAGCTGCAGACCCGGGCCGCGCCCCCCACCAGCCCCCGCAGCTCGGAGGCGTTGGCGCCGATGTTGGCCAGGCGCCTGGCGTGAACCCGCAGCTTGACCCAGCGGCGGCGGCCGTGACGGCGCCCGCCGGCCCGCTTCCGGGGCAGCACATAAGAATCGGCAAAAAGCATGAAAGATCCTTTCTACGGATGAAACAGTGAAAAATTCAAACAATGATTACAAATTAGTTACAGAGGGTATGGTACAATAAATCCGCCCGGTTGTCAAGGAAAACAGCCTGCCCCAAATGTAAATTCTCCCTGAAAGCCCGGTGAAACAAGCCGAAAGATTGACTTGCGGCGGATTTTTTGGTATCTTTGGAACGAGAATGCGGGCGTCTCCGCCCGCCGGAAACAACAAGGAGCATCTCTATGAAACTCACCCGAATCATCCCCCTGCTGCTGGCCCTGGCCCTGCTGTGCGGCTGCAGCGCCATGCCCTTTACCACGCCGGAGGAGCAGCAGGCGGCCCAGCAGGCCGCCGAGGCCGCCAAGCTGGAAAACCAGTCCCGGGCGGACCCCCGGGAGGCCCTGCAGACCGACCTGCAGTTCAGCAGGCTGCTGGTGAACAGCGCCGGTGTCACCCTGGCGGAATACCAGGTGCGCTTCCCGTATTTTTCAAAAAACGGCCAAAAGGCCCAGAGCTTTACCCGCATCAATGAATATTATCAGAACGAGCTGGCGGGACTGAACCAGGACGCCGACAGCCTGTTCACCTCTGCCAAGGAGGCCTACGGCCCCGACTGGGACACCGTCACCGAAGCCGACAAGCGCTTTTTTGTGAACATCAGCTACCAGCTTCCCCAGGCGCCCGAGGGGTACCTGTGCGTGCAGTGCGATTTTTCCGTCTGCGAAAACGGCCAGGCCGAGCAGTATTCCCAGGCCCAGGTCTTTTTGCTGGACAACGGCTGGAGGCTGACGCTGGAGGCCCTTTTGGGCAGCGACTATGAGACCGCGGCCCCCATGCTGCTGGCGGACATCCTGCAGTGGTGCGGGGACAACGGCGTGCAGGTCACCAACCCGGAAAAGCGCACCCTGGAGGAATTTTCCGACAGCTACGCCCTCACCGGTGAGGGCTTTGTGTTCTACACCCAGCCCTTTCAGCTGAACAATAAAGACGCCAACCGCTATTCCATCCCCATCAGCCTGTCTGCCTATCGAAAGATGCTGGAGCTGGGCTGACCGCCCGGCCTTCACCCCCACAACTGAAAATCATTAAAGGAGGTCCCCCTCATGCGTCCCTATGAAAGACTGCTGAACTATGTTACCTATGACACCGCCTCCGACGGCAATTCCGAGACCTGTCCCAGCACCGAAAAGCAGCGGGTGTTCGCCCGCGTGCTGGAACAGGAGATGCGGTCCCTGGGCCTGGAAAACGTCCGGCTGGACGGAAACGGGTATCTGTACGGCACCGTCCCCGGCAATATCCCCGGCTACAGCGGCACGGTCCTGGGCTTCATTGCCCACATGGACGTGGTGGATGACGTGCCCTCGGCCGGCGTCAAGGCCCGGGTGGTGGAACATTACGACGGCGGCGACATCGTGCTCAACGGAAGCGGCGCGGTGCTCTCGCCCAAAGAGTTCCCCGAGCTGCTGCGCTGCCGGGGCAAGAGCCTGGTAGTCACCGACGGCACCACCCTGCTGGGCGCCGATGACAAGGCGGGCATCGCCGAGATCCTCACCCTGGCGGAATGGCTGCGGGACCACCCGGACTTCAAGCACGGCCCGGTGCAGGTGGCCTTTACCCCCGATGAGGAGATCGGCCGGGGGGCGGACCTGTTCGACGTCAGCGGCTTCGGCGCGGATTTCGCCTACACCCTGGACGGCGGCGCCTACGGCGAGCTGGAGTATGAAAACTTCAACGCCGCCTCTCTCAAGGTGGACATCGCCGGCAAAAACATCCATCCCGGCTCCGCCAAGGGCCGGATGAAAAACGCCATGACCATCGGCATGGAGTTTGAGCGGCTGCTGCCTCCGGAGCAGAAGCCCGAGTTCACCGAGGGGTATGAAGGCTTCTTCCACCTGACGGAGATGAGCGGCGATGTGGAGCACTGTTCCATGCGGTACATCCTCCGGGACCATGACGCCCGGAAGCTGGCGGACAAGAAGGCCGAGGCCCTCCGGGCGGCGGAGTTCCTCAACGCCCGGTACGGCGCGGGCACCGTGTCCCTGACCATCCGGGATTCTTATCAGAACATGGCGGAGCAGATCGCCCGGCACCGGCATCTGGTGGACAACGCCTTCGAGGCCATCCGCCGCACCGGTGCGGAGCCTGCGGCCGTGCCCATCCGGGGCGGCACCGACGGCGCCCGCCTGTCCTTCATGGGGCTGCCCTGTCCCAACCTGGGCACCGGCGGCGGCAACTACCACGGCAAGCTGGAATATTGCTGCGTGGAGGAGATGGACCAGGCGGTGGAATGCATGAAGAACCTGGTGGCGCTGTATTCCGCCCGGTAAGGGGAGGACCTGTCCATGATCCTGAAAAACGCCCTGGTCTTTCTGGAAAACCGCTTCGCGGCGGCCGACGTGGCCGTGGAAAACGGGAAGATCGCCGCCGTGGGGCCCGACCTGGGCCCCGGAGAGGACTGCAGCGGCCTGCGCCTTTTGCCCGGGCTGGTGGACATCCATACCCACGGCTGCGGGGGCTTTGACTTTGACCACGCCGGAGAGGAGCAGCTCCGGGCCATGTGCCGCTGCTACCTGCGCCACGGCGTCACCGCCGTGCTGGCTACCCTGATGACCAATCCCCGGCCCCTGATGCTGGAGGCCGCCGCCCGCTGCGGCGGGGCTGTCCGGGCGGGGGACCTGCCCATCCGGGGCATCTATCTGGAGGGGCCGTTTTTCGGCCCGGAGAAAAAGGGCGCCCACGACGCCCGCTTCCTTTCCCCCATCGACCCGGCCTTTTTTGACGCCCTGGACGAAGCCTCCGGCGGCGCCATCCGGGTGGTGGCGGCGGACCCCTGCCTGGCGGGGGCGGAGGACTTTATTTCCGCCCTGTCCCGGACCCGGCGGGTGAGCCTTGCCCACACCCCGGCTACCTATGAGGACGCGCAAAGGGGCTTTGCCGCCGGGGCCACCCAGGTGACCCACCTGTTCAACGCCATGACCGGCCTGCACCACCGGGAGCCGGGGCTGGCAGGGGCCGCCCTGGCGGGGGATTGCCTGGCGGAGGTGATCTGCGACGGCGTCCATATCCACAAAGCCGTGCTGAAGGCGGCCTTTCAGGCCCTGGGAGACCGGGGAATGGTGATCTCCGATTCTATGGCGGCCTGCGGCCTGGCGGACGGACAGTACAGCCTGGGGGGCCAGGCGGTCACCGTGCATGGCCCCCGGGCCACCCTTTCCGACGGGACCCTGGCGGGGTCGGTGACCTTTGCCTGGGAGGGCATGGTGAACCTCATCCGGGCGGGCGTGCCCGAGGAGCAGGCGGTGGCCGCGGCCACCGCCGTCCCGGCCAAAAGCGCCGGGCTGGAGGAGGTCTGCGGCGCCGTCGCCCCGGGCCGGGACGCCGACCTGGTGCTGTGCGGCGGTGACTGGCGCATCCGCCGGGTGTATTTCCGGGGACAGGCGGTGTGACCGCCCGCCCCGCAATGGGTTTTCCGCGGCCGCTTTTTTCGCCGCCGGCGGGGGTTGACAACCGCTGCCCGGTGTGCTATGGTATAGCCGTTAAATCTTCAGGGCGGGGTGTGATTCCCCACCGGCGGTAAAGTCCGCGACCCTCCCGCGGGAGGCTGACCCGGTGCAACTCCGGGACCGACAGTATAGTCTGGATGGAAGAAGATATGGCTTTGCAAAGCTGCGCCCTGTTATGCCCTTTTGGGGGTCTGACAGGGCCTTTTTTTGTAAAAATCCACAGCCATGTCTGGCGGGGGGCCAGCCTTACCCTGCCGGAAAGGAACCTATGTCCAAGCAAACCGTCAACACCCGCAAGATCGCATCCGTCGCCATGCTGGGCGCCATCGGCTTTTTGCTGATGTTCATCGACTTCAGCATCCCCATCATGCCCGTCTTCATCAAGCTGGACTTTTCCGAGCTGCCCGGCCTGCTGGCCGCCTTTGCCTACGGCCCGGTGTCCGGCGCGGTGGTGTGCCTGATCAAGAACCTGATGAACCTGATCTTCCACGGCAGCACCGGCGGCGTGGGCGAGCTGTCCAACTTTTTGCTGGGCTGCCTGTATGTGATGCCCGCCGGCCTGATCTACCAGCGCGTCAAGTCCCGGAAGGGCGCCCTCATGGGCTCCCTCACCGGCTGCGTGGTGTCCGCGGCCCTCAGCCTGCCCATCAACTATTTCCTGATCTATCCCCTGTATGGGAAGATCATGCCCATGGAAGCCATCCTGGGCCTATATCAGAAGATCAACCCCAGCTGCACCGGCTTGTTTGATGCCCTGCTGTGGTTCAACGTGCCCTTCACCTTCTGCAAGGAACTGCTGGTGGCGGCCATCGCCTTTTTGATCTACAAGCGGCTGTCCCCCATCCTTCACGGCCGGAAATAACGCATAAACAAAGCGGCGTGACCCATTGGGTCACGCCGCTTCTTATTTTCAAAATACTTTGACGCCGCCGGTCAGCGGATATCCTTCCGGGTGTAGTGCAGGCAGGCCGCCGCCGCGGCGGCCACGGCATAGCCCAGGCCCAGAAGCACCAGCGCCGTGTCCAGCGTTCCGCTGCTGATGATGTCCGCCCCCTCGCAATAGGCAAAGGGGGTGACGTACCGCAGGAACTCCGCCGACGAAGACAGGTTGGAGATGAGGTTGAGGAAATACATCGCCGCCGCCAGCCCCAGGCCGATGCCCGGACCGCCCCGGCGGATAAAGGCGGAAATGCCGAAGCAGACCCCCGCCAGCTCTGTCTGCAGCAGGAAATAGCCCAGGTGCAGCAGCAAAACGGCCCGCCAGGGGATGTCCTCGCCGATGGCCGCCATACACCCCAGGGACAGGGCCAGCAGCACGGCGTTCATGGCGGTGATCTGGGCCAGCACGGCGCAGAGCTTTTCCGCAAGGACGCGTCCCCGGGACACGGGGTGGGTCAGCAGAAACTCCGCCGTCCGGTCCTTTTCCTCCTTGGCCAGGACGTTCACCGCCGTGAGGGCGGCGAAGAAGGCGCCCCCCAGGCCCAGGATGTTGCCGCATTCGATGGCGTAGAAGCCGCTCAGCTCTCCGAAGCTGAGGCGGTCCATGCCGAAGGCGGCGGTAAAGCTGCCCATGGAGGCGAACACGCTGGTGAGGGTGACCATTTCACCCTTCATTTCCGGAAACAGGAAAATGCACACCGCCAGCAAAAAGCCGATGGCCGCCGTCCAGACGATCAGGGCCGTTTTGCCCTGCCGCAGCTCCAGCTTGAACACCGTCATGCGTCAACGCCCCTTTCCTCGTAATAGTGGAGGAAGACCTCCTCCAGGTCCGGCTCGGTGAGGGACAGGTCCCGGATGCACCCCTGTGCCAGGACGGAAAGCAGGGCGTTCATATCACCGCTGTAAAGAAAGCTCACGCCCTCGCCGGTCTGCTGCAGGTCCCGCACGCCGCTCAGCCCGGACACATCCGCCTGGCCGTGGACGGTCACCCGCCGGGCGCCGGCCTGGGCCAGCCCCTCCACGCTGTCGCAGGCGATGAGCCGCCCCTGGCGGATGATGGCCGCCCGGGTGCAGTTGCGCTGGATCTCTGACAGCACATGGCTGGATAAAAACACCGTAACGCCCGCCTGATTGCGCTCCCGGAGGATCTGGAAAAACGCCCGCTGCATCAGGGGGTCCAGGCCGCTGGTGGGCTCATCCAGGATCAGCAGCCGGGGCTCGTGCTGCAGGGCGCAGACGATGGCCGCCTTTTTCCGGTTGCCCAGGGACAGCTCCTCCACCTTGCGGGAAACGTCCAGCTGCAGGCGGCTGCACAGCTCCTCCGCCGCCCCACGGCAGTCCCGGCCCCGCAGGCCGGCGGACAGCCGCAGCACCTCGCCCACCCGCATCCCGGGGTAAAAAGCCGCTTCCGCGGGCAGGTAGCCCACCTGGGAAAGAATGCGCTGCCGGTCCTTTTCAATATCCAGCCCCAGCACCGACGCGCTGCCGGAGGTGGGGCGGATCAGTCCCAGCAGGGTGCGGATGGTGGTGGATTTGCCCGCGCCGTTGGGGCCGATGAAGCCGAAGAATTCCCCTTCTTCCACCGTCAGGTCCAGTTTCTCGATGCCTCTGGCCCGGCCGTAATATTTGGTCAGGCCGGCGGTTCTGATGGCCTGCATACGGGTCACTCCTTTCGTTCCGGGCGGCCCGCCGCCCGTTTTTTCCATGATAGCGCCGTTGACCGATTGTGAGAAGACCCTTTTTCGGGGAAATTTATTCCGTCAGCGCCGCCACCAGGCGGCTCACCGCCAGCATCACGTTGTCCAGGCTGGTGGCCAGGTTGAGCCGGATGAAGCCCCGGTAGTCATCGCCGCCGAACCACTCGCCGTAATCCACCGCCAGGCCGCACACGTCCTGGACGATAAAATGGGTCTTTTCCGGGTCCAGGCACTTCCGCAGGTCCACCCACATGAGATAGGTGCCCTCCAGAGGAGAGACCACCGCCCCGGGCAGGCGGTCGGCCAGCTCGCCGCACACCGCCTGGTAGTTTTCGCGCACCCGGTCCAGCAGGGACCGCAGCCAGGGCAGGCCCCCCTCAAAGGCGGCGGCCGCCGCCGCGTAGCCCACCGAGGGGCCGTCGGTGAGGGACAGGTTGTGGGCGAACCGGTCGAACTGCTGCCGCAGGTCTTCGTCGGGGATGACCACAAAGGCGTTTTTCAGTCCCGCCAGGTTAAAGGTCTTGGAGGCGGAGGCCAGGGTGACGGTGCGTCCCTTGTACACCGTGGCGGTGGGGATGTGAGGATGGTCCCCGATGACCAGGTCCTGGTGGATCTCGTCGGACAGGATGGTGACGCCGTACTTTTCACAGACGGCGCACAGGGCCTCCAGCTCCTCCCGCAGCCAGACCCGGCCCACGGGGTTGTGGGGGGAGGACAGGATGAGCACCCGGGAGCCGGTCCGGGCAAAATGCCGGTCCAGGCGGTCAAAGTCCATGGTGTAGCGGCCCTCCCGGTTCACCAGCCCGCAGGGGGCCAGGGTGCGGCCGTTGTCCCGGATGGCGTTGAGGAAGGGGTAATAGACCGGAGTGAGCACCGTTACCGGGTCGCCGGGCCGGGTGAGGATCTGCACCAGCCAGTACAGGGCGGAGACGATGCCCGGGGAAAACCGCAGCCAGTCCTGCTCCACGGCGTAGCTGTGCCGGTCCCGCTCCCAGCGGAGAAAGGCCCGGTAGTACCGCTCAGGGACCTTGTAATAGCCAAAAGCGCCGTGGGCCGCCCAGGCGGACACGGCCTCGCGGACGCAGGCCGGGGCCTGAAAATCCATATCAGCCACCCACAGGGGCAGCAGGCCGGCCTCCCCGAACTGTTCCCGGGTGCCGTCCCACTTGACGCAGTCCGTGCCGTTGCGGTCGATGTAAATAAGGGATTCGCGTTCCATAAACCGTCCTCCTTTTTCTATACGATTCGTTATTTTTTACCGATAAACAACAAATGGTTGCTGGCGCCCAGCAGCTCGGGCTTTTCACAGATGTAAAAATGCCAACGCAGGTACTGCCGGTAGCTTTCTTCGTCCAAACCGTTGACGGCGTCCGCCATCAGCTCGGAAAAGCCGTCGGAGGCCACAGCCTTGAGGACGGTGACGCCGCCCTCCTCCAGCATTTCCCGGCACTCCCGCACCGTGTGGAACACAAAGGGGAAGTCCTCCAGCCGGAAGGTCTCATGGTCATAGGTGTTCCCGGCGAAAAAGTTCCGGTCATAGCCCAGCTCGGTCATAAACAGCATATCGTGGCTGATAAAGGCGAAAAACACCGTGCCCTCCGGTTTGCACACCCGCAGGGCCTCCCGGATGCACTGCTGCCGGTGGGCGGGGCGGCGGAGGTGGTACAGGGGGCCGAACACCAGCACCGCGTCAAAGGTGCCGTCGGCCCACCGGGACAGGTCCAGGGCGTTGCCCTGCACCAGCTCGATGCCGTCCTCCGGACGCAGCTTCTGCCGGAAAGCGCGGATGTTGGCGTCCGCCAGTTCCAGGGCGGACACCCGGCAGCCCTGCCGGGCAAAGTGCAGGCTGTATTCGCCCGCACCCGCGCCCACATCCAGAATGCGGGCCCCGGGCCGCAGGTACTGTTGGATATACCGGCAGTTGGTCAAAAACTCCACCCGGGCGGCGGGGGAGCGGTTCAGCCGGGCGTCCTCGTTGAAAAGGTCATAGGTCCGATTGACCTGCTCCGCCTCGTTTTGGATGGCGCGCAGCTGCTCAAAGGTCATAAGCGTCCTCCTCCACACGGTCCCAGGGCGCGCCCCGGGGCTTGTCGAAAAATTCCATCCGCTGCCCGGTGACGGGATGAGGGAAGCCCAGGGCGCAGGAAAACAGGGCCAGTTCCCCCTTCACCCGGCTGCCGTATTTGCCGTCCCCCAGCAGGGGCATCCCCCGGGAGGAAAACTGCACCCGGATCTGGTGGGTGCGTCCGGTGTCCAGCCGGATGCGCACCAGGGAAACCGGCTCCGCTCCGCCGCTCCACAGGGTCCGGTAGGTGAGCCTGGCCTCCCGCACGCCCTTTCGGGGGCGTTTGACGGGGAACACCTTGCCCTTTTGGCTGTCCTTGAACAAAAAATCGGTCATTTCCCCCGCGGCGGGGGTGGGAACGCCGGAGACCAGGGCGAAATATTCCTTGTTCAGCCGCTTTTCCTGCACCGCCCGGGAGAGGGCGGCGGCGGATGCCTGGCTGCGGGCAAAGACCATCAGGCCGGCAGCGCCCCGGTCCAGCCGGTGGACCGGGTATACAGGACCGCCGCACTGCCGGGAAAGGAGGGTCACCAGGCTGTCCGGCCCCTCGCCCTCGGACAACAGGCCCGGGGCCTTGCGGCACACCACCAGGTCTTTGTCCTGATACAGCACTTCGGTCACAGGCATGACAAAATATCCAGGGGGCGTTCCGCCAAAAAGTCCGCCCCGGCAGCTTCCAGCTCGGCCCGGCCACGGAAGCCCCACAGGCACCCCACGCCCCGGGCCCCGGCGTTGTGGGCAAAGTGGATGTCCACATCGCTGTCGCCGCAGTACAGGGTATCCTCCGGCGCCACCTCCAGCAGGCCCGCCACGTGGCGGTACACCGCCGGGTCTGGCTTGACGGCAAAGGGCGGCTGCTGGCCCCAGACCACATCCAGCGGCGCGCCGGGCAGCAGGGTGCCCATCACCTTGTCCGCCTGGTCCTTGGGCTTGTTGGTGATCACCGCCAGCCTGCAGCCCCGGTCATGGAGCCGCTCCAGCAGCGGCAGCACCCCGTCATAGACCATCGTATCGTCGCAGCAGTGGGCCAGGTATTCCGCCTGGTACCGCTGCAAAAGAGCCTGGTTCAGGTCCTGCCGGTCCGGCGCCAGCGCCCGCTGGCACAGCTTTTTCATGCCGTTGCCCACCATGTGGTAATACTGCTCTGTGGTAAAGCCCGGCTGGCCCAGGCTTTCCAGGGCACGGTTCATGGCGCCGCCGATATCATAGATGCTGTTTACCAGCGTGCCGTCCAGGTCAAATAAAACTGCTTTTATCATTTATAATTCACCTCTGTTTCTGTGATCAGATCCAAAAATTGCTGCCGCACCGGTTCGGGGGACAAAATCTCCGCCTGCCCGCCGAAGCCGAACACCCAGGACAAAAACTGGGGGCTGACGGCCACCTTTGCCGTCACCACGAAATGCGCCTCCCCGTCGGGCCGGAGAAAGACCTCCCGCCCGAAGCGGTCGGCCACCACGCCGATAAGGCTGTTGTCAAACCGCAGCCGCACGGTCTCCAGCTCCCCGTGAAACATGCCGAACAGGCTGCCGGCATAGGCCGCCGGGTCAAAGTCCCGGCCGTCCCCCTCCCGGGGCAGGTCGGTGACGGACAGGTCCTGCATCTTGTCCACCCGGTAGTGGCGCACCTGGCCGCTCTGGCTGTCATAGGCCACCAGATAATAGTTTTCATTGTCCCAGATCAGCGCCCGGGGGCTGACCTGATACCAGCCGCCGTCCCGCCGCAGGCGCTTTTCCACCCGCTCCCGGCCCCGGCCCAGGGCCCACTCAAAATAATGGAAACGGATCTGCTTTCCGGCGTCGATGGCCTCGTGCAGGGCGTCCACGGTGTAATAGATGCTCTCGTTCATGGCTTTGATGCGGCCGGTGACATAGACCTGCCGCTGGAGCTGCCGGGCCTGGTGGCAGGAGGCAAGGCCCTCCACCTTCCGGATGAGTTGGTCGGTCTTTTTCCGGGTGATGAACCGGGAGGACTGCACCGCGTCCACCAGCAGTTTCAGCTCCGGCAGTTCAAAGGTGCGGGAGGCTACAAAATAGCCCCAGGAGCGGCCGTCCCGCCGCTTTTCAATGTCCATGCCCACCACCCGGAGGGTCTCCAGGTCATCGTACAGGCTCTTTCGGTCCCGCACGTCCACCCCCTGCGCCCGGAGCAGCTCCATCATCCGGGTGATGGTCATGGGGTGCTCCTGGTCGGTCTGCCGGTGGAGGATATTGGCCAGATACAGCAGCTTGGCCTTTTGATTTTGACCTTTTGCCATGGGATGACCTCCTTTGACGGAAATGGCAGCGCCGGTGCGCTGGTTGGGTCCGGCCTGCGGGGCGGGGGACGGTGTGTGGCTGCGGGCAGCTTTGGGGCGCTGCGCGATCCCGGCCCAAGAGCCGCCTGCGGCGGTTGGCCTCGAAACGCGCCTGCGGGCGCAGCCCATTCCCCCGCGTGACTTTCCACCGCGGGAAAGTCACCAAAGCGCGCCGGGGGCCCTCCCCATAGGGGCAGGAAGCCCCCGGACCCCTGTCTGCCCAAAAGACCAAGCAAATAGGCCCCATCGGCGGATGCCGCGGCGCGGCCATGTGGGGTAAAATTCCCACCGTTGGTCCCATCCTCCAGCGCTGTACGGCCCCACTTTTTCCCTTAGGAAGAAGGCTTACGAGATAGAGAAGCATCCGTTTGCGGTGCGCTCCGCAGGGGGTCCGGGGGAGTGCGCCATAACGGGATTGCTCCCCCGGCCGCTCTTTTCTCTTGTGCCGTTGAAACCGCCCCTCTGCCCCCACAGGGGAGGGGGAAATCAAAAGAGCGGGGCTGTCAGCCATCCTCTTCCTCGTACAAGGTGAGCAGCTCCTCCTCCAGGCGTTCCCGGCTGTCGTACAGCTCGCCCAGCTTTACATAGTCGCCGCCCTCGCAGTCGGCCATTTCCTGCTCCAGCTCGGCCAGCCGCTCCTCAATGGCCTTGATGCGGTGCTGGCGCTCCTTTTTCCGCGTGTCGTTTTCCCGGCTGCGGACATTGTCGCTTTTGGGCTTGTCACGGCCGGCTTTTTCCGCTTTTTCGGCCTTTTTTTCCTTCTCCCGCTGGGCGGCCTCCACCTGGGCCTGCCGCTCCCGGGCGGCCCGGAACTCCCGGTAGCCCCCCTCAAAGTCAGTGATGCCGCCGTTTTCCACCAGCCAGATGCGGGTGGCGAACCGGTCGATGAAATACCGGTCATGGGAGACAAAGATCATGGTCTCGGAGAAATCGTCGATGGCGTCCTCCACCCATTCCCGGGACAGAATGTCCAGATGGTTGGTGGGCTCGTCCAGAAACAGGGTGTTGATCTTCTGATACATGAACAGGCACAGCTTCAGCCGGGTCTTTTCCCCGCCGGAGAGCACGCTCACCGTCTTGAAGACCTCCTCGCCCCGGAAGTTGAAGGCCGCCAGCCGGTCCCGGGCCTCCTGCACAGAGCAATTGGTGCCGTAGAGCAGGGTGTCCACCAGGTTGCGCTCCGGGTGGTCGAACTGCACGTTCTGGGGCAGGTACCCGGGCTGCACTCCCACGCCCTCATAGATCCGGCCCTTCAGGGGCGGCAGCCGGTGCAGCAGGGTGGTGAGCAGGGTGGTCTTTCCGCAGCCGTTGGGGCCCAGGATGGCGATGCGCTCGCCCCGGTACACCATGCCGGAAAAGCCTGACACCAGCGGCCGGTCATACCCCACGGAGAGGTCCTCGATGGCGAACACGTCCTCGCCGGACTGGGCCGCCAGGTTGAACTGGTTTTTCATCTTGCGCTCCTTGCGGATGGTCTGGATGCGCTCCATCCGGTCGATGCGCTTCTGCATGGAAAAGGCCCGCTTGTGCAGGGCATCGTTGCCCATAAAGGCCCACAGGTGCAGGTTGCCCACCGCCTTTTCCAGCCGGGCGATCTCCTTGTCCTGGCGCTTTTTGGCGGCCTCCAGCTGGCGGGCCAGCTCGTCCCGTTTTTCGGTAAAATAGCTGTAGTTGCCCGGCCAGTTGACCACCGTGCCGTCCCGCAGCTCCAGGGTGCGGGTGGTGACATTGTCCAGAAAATACCGGTCATGGGACACGATGAGCACCGTCCCCCGGAAGGACCGGAGATATCCCTCCAGCCACTCGATGGAGTCCATGTCCAGGTGGTTGGTGGGCTCGTCCAGCAGCAAAAGGTCCGTGCCGGAAAGCATCAGCCGGGCCAGGTTGACCCGGGTCTTTTCTCCGCCGGACAGGCTCATAAAGGGGCGCTGCTGCATCTCCGGCCCGATCTTCAGGCCGCCGGTCATCCGGTCATAGGCCACCTGCAGGTCATAGCCGCCCCCGGTCTCAAAGGCGGTCTGCAGGCGGCTGTAGCGGTCCAGGTCCACGTCTCCGCCCCGGGCCATCTCCTCCTCCATCCGGCGCATCTGGGCGCCCATGTCCTCCAGATAGGCAAAGGCCTGCCACAGCACTTCCCGGACGGTCACCTCCGGGTCGTACACCGGCAGCTGCTCCAGCAGGCCCAGGCGGGCGCCCTTGGCAATGGACACCACGCCGCTTTCATAATCCTCCGTCCCCGCCAGGATCTTCAGCAGGGTGGTCTTTCCGCAGCCGTTGGGCCCCACGATGGAGGCCCGCTCCCCGGCCTGCAGGTCAAAGGAGAGCCCCTTGAGCACGTGGTGCTCTCCGAAATATTTATGCAGTTCCTGTACGCTGATCTCCGCCATTTGGCTTTTCCTCCCGAAACATGGGGTATTTTTCCGGCGGCAGCGCCGCCGCGCAGCTGAAAAACAGGGCGCAGGCCAACAGCACAACGCCCGCCGGCAGGCCGGCGGCCCAGCCGGGCGCCGCTGCCAGCACCCGCAGGCCTACACGCCAGCCGCAAAACATGGTGATGTAAAAATTCAGGATATCCACCCACAGCACCGGCCGGGGCGCCCCCAGCGCGGCGCGGTAGAAATAATAAATGCCCAGCATGGTGCAAAACCCGTGGCCCGCCCCGGCAAACCAGGCGCACACCATTCCGGAAACCGGCGCGCCCGCCAGCCAGCCGGCCAGCACCAGCGCCCCGCCCAATGGCCAAAAGGCCAGTTTATAGTGCTCCCAGGGGCTTTCGGACACGGGCAGCAGCCACATCAGGCTCCGGGGCCGGCCCAGGGGCACAAAGAGAAAATGCTGCGCCGTTCCCAGCATGCAAAACGCCAAAAAGATCAGCCATAACATAAGATCACCTCAGTGATACCTTATGCTTTGGCCGGAAAAATCGTGACAGCGCCGCCGCTCTTTTTTCGGAGAGGGGCGGCGGACCGGTCATTCCGCCTTGTCCGGCGCGGGGACGGCGGTCTCCGCCACGGCCGCAGCCACGGCGCTGCGTTTTTCGTCGCCGATCATATAATAATACAGCTCCCGCAGGGCGGTTTTGACCACCGCCGCCACCGGGGTGGAGATGAGCATCCCCACCGGGCCCCACAGCTCGCTGCAGGCCAGCAGGGAAAACATCACCCAGATGGGGTGCAGGTCCACGGATTTGCCCTGGAGCTTGGGGGCCACCACGTTGCCCTCGACCTGCTGCACCACCAGCACAAAGATCAGCACCTTTACCGCCAGGGCAACGCCGCCGGTGACCAGGGCAAAAACGGTGTCCACCACCCCGGCGATGATGGAGCCGAAGTAGGGGATGAAGTCCATGATAAAGGCAATGATGGCGAACAGCAGGGCATACCGCAGGCCGATGATCCGGAAGCCGCAGTAGCTCACCGCGGCCATGCCCAGGGAGATGAGCACCCGGGTGCCCAGATACTTCCAGGTGTAGCGGTTGGATTCCGTGACCACCCTGCGCACCCGCACCGCCGCCCGCTGGGGCAGGGCGCTGATGCCGTTGTCGATCATCCGGGCGCCGTCCAGCATGAAATAGACGATGAGGATGACCACCACCACCACATCAAACAGGCCGGTGGTGGTATTCATCAGCCAGTTGAGCATCAGGCTGAACAGCTTGGCCAGATAAGCGTCCGCCTGGCCCACCAGTTTGGTGGCCCAGTCCAGCACCGCCTGGGGCAGGTGCCAGGAGGCCAGCAGCTCGTTCAGGCTTTCCAGCAGCCGGTCAAAATTGCCGGCATAGGCCATCAGGTCGTTGACGATGCCGGTGATCTGCTCCACCGCATAGGGGATGAACAGCACGCCCAGCCAAACGATCAGGCCCACCACGCCCAGGGCCGTCACCGCCACGGCGATGCCCCGGGGGACCCGCTTTCCAAAGGTCAGCAGGTTGACGATGGGACTGAGCAGATAGGCGATGATGGCCGACAGAAAAAACAGCATCACCACATCCCAGAAGCGGTAAACGACAGCCACAAAGGCCACCAACAGGATCACGAGCGCCAGCAGACGGGTATTTTTCATGGGAGACGCCTCCTCCACAGCGGCTTTTTTCTGATGATACCATAAAACGGACAGCATAACAAGGGCGGCGGCCGCCCCACGGAAGAAATTTAAGAAAAAATGAAAGTTTTTTTTGGTTTTCCTCTTGATTTTTTCTTTTGCCTGTGGTATCTTAATTGAGCACGAAAGATGCGGCGTTAGCTCAGCTGGATAGAGTGTTTGGCTACGAACCAAAAGGTCGGGGGTTCGAATCCCTTACGCCGTACCATCTGCAAAGCCCTTGAGATCTTAGGATCTCAAGGGCTTTTTTCTTTTTTTCCGCGGGCAGGCGCCCAACGGCAGGCCTGTATGCAGACCGGAAAGCAGCGCTTCATCTTCCATATCCTGATTGAAGAACGGGGCCACCTATATCGTCTCTTACGGAGGCACATACAGCGGGGATCGCGCAAACAGCGTCTGCTCCGGCGGCCGTTATAGCGGCGGAAAGGGTGGATTTACAGGTGGCGGTGACAGATCGGGGACTTCTGACGATAGCGTATCCGGATGAATACCGGCAGAAAAACGCAGAAAGCAGGGTGTACGGCTTTTGTTGAGAGGTGCTGTTCTGCTGGCAGTGTACCTCCTGACTGGCGTTGCGCTCCCTGAATTCCGTTTGTGATCCGTCTGTTTTTATATAAATCCACAACTTGACTTTTTCTTTCTCCTGGTGCTAAAATATCTTTACAGCGTGTAGCAGTAACTGCGTAAGTCCGGTTGCTTGCTGCACGCTTTTTGTGTCCGAATTTCGTGGACCAGGTGCCAAATGTGTGTGGCCAGGCAGCGGGAAACCAGCTGCTTGGCCACGCGCTTTTTATTTAGAAACTGGAGGTATCGTCCCATGGACCAAATGAATCAATCCTTTCTCGCAACGGAGAAGCCGGGGAGGCTGATGCAAAAATACGCAATTCCCTGCATTATCTCTCTGCTGGTGGGGGCACTTTACAACATTGTTGACCAAATCTTTATCGCCAATGCCGCCTATCTTGGCTCCTACGGCAACGCCGCCAACACAGTCGTGTTCCCCCTGACCGTCATCGCCCTGGCCATCGCCGTGATGATCGGGGACGGCTGCTGCGCCTTTGTCAGCCTGAGCCTTGGACAGAACAAGCCGGATGAGGCCAGCCGCAGCATGGGCAACGCCATCGTGCTGACCATCGCCAGCAGTCTGGTGCTGATGGCTGTTTATCTGATCTTTCAAGAGCAGATCATTGCCATGTTCGGCGGAACGGTCAATGCCGAAACATTCCAACACTCCAGGGAATATTTCTTCTATATCTCCCTGGGTATCCCTTTCTATATGTTTGGACAGGCCATGAATCCCATCATCCGGGCGGACGGCAGTCCCAAGTTCGCCATGGCCTCCACCCTGGCTGGAGCGGTCATCAACATCCTTTTAGACCCCATTTTCATTTTTGTGTGCAAATGGGGCATGATGGGCGCGGCGGTGGCCACGGTCATTGGTCAGATGGCTACCGCCGTCCTTGCTGTCTGGTATCTGTGTCATACCAAAACCGTGAAGCTCCGCCCTGGGGAATTCCACCTGCGGAGCAGAGTCGTGGGCCGCACCCTGACACTGGGCATTTGCAGCTTCCTCTCCCAGATCTCTTTGGTGGCGGCCATAGCGGCCATCAACAACATGATCCGTCATTACGGCGCGCTGGATGCTGTGTTCGGCCAGGAGCAATATGCCCAGATCCCCATGGCGGTGGTGGGCATCGTCATGAAGTTCTTCTAGATCGTCATTTCCATCGTGGTGGGTATGGCTGCCGGCTGTATCCCCATCGTGGGTTTCAATAGGGGCGCGGGGCTGAATGCCCGGGTGAAGGCCCTGTTTACCAAGCTGCTGACCTGCGAGGCTGCAGTGGGCGTCATCGCCCTGCTGATCGTGGAGCTTTTGCCGCGACAGCTTATGGCCATCTTCGGCGCGTCCAACGAGAGCATATCCAGACCTTCCTGCACAAGGAGAAGGCTTCCCGCTGAACTCCTGCGGTGATGAATACGGGGGTTGAAAAGCCTTAAGTGAATTGTCAAACCAAGTGCAGAAAGAGAGAAGCTCCAAGTCCCATAATTCCTGCGCGGAATGGAAGCTGAAAACTTTGCGAGACCTGGCGTTGATCAACGCCAGGTCTCGTTTTCGTGTGGCAGGAGCTGCGCGGGAAAGGCTTCTGCCCCCTGGGACAAAACCCTCGGAGCGGGCCGTTCAGGTGTTCATTTGTGCCTTTTTGCCATGCGCAATACAGATCCGCAAAACAGACGCAGCAACGCGACCGCACTTCCATCCGGCGCCAGTTGACAAACCCCGTTCCACGGCCGCAAATAGGTCGCGGGTTTGCACAGGCATTCTCCTTACTGCTTGAGTAATCTCAAGGAAGGATTGGCAAAATGGTTTCATGTACTTGGTGTTTTCCTGATTTCCGCACCGCAGATCAAGACGCGAGCCTGTGGATTACGAAGTGCTGCATCATCTTCTCGACTTTTTTTGCCTTTATATCTCATTTTTCCCTTTTAAATGCTTGAATTTCCGACATTTTCGTACTATACTTGACACATTATTTAATAATTGGAAATTTACGTTCTTTCAGATGTGCAACGCAACACATACTGACTTTTTATTTGGGTTTTTGATAACTCAAATATAAGAATTATGTACTTTTTTCGGAGGGAGGCTTCCGCAAGGTGCGGCAATCCGGATCCAACGACGCAGCGCATTATCAGAAGAACCACCGAAAGAATCGAATCTGGAAAACAGCTGTTATGGTTTTGTCTTCCGTTGTGGTGTTCTGTACAACATATGCGTTGATCCTTCCCGCAATTACAATGAATCGAGAGACCATTTGCGGTATTGAAGAACATATTCATACCGAGGAATGTTATCAGGAGCAGGAAACGGTCCCTCAGACTGTTCTTGTCTGTTCTCCCGAGCATGTGCGGCTTCATACCCATACTGAGACTTGCTATGATGATTCTGGCAGGTCTATTTGTGGTTATGCCGATTTTGTGTTGCACACCCACAATGAGGGCTGCTATGACAATAGCGGCGTTTTGGTTTGCGGCCTGCCGGAGATCGAAGCCCACACTCATGATGAAAGCTGCTATGCCCCGCCTCACAGCCACGATGCGTCCTGTTACTCGCCGCAAAAAGGGGCATTGATCTGTACCACGCCCGAAGGGGAGACGCATGCCCACACGGATGCCTGCTTCGCCTCTCAGCAGACCCTGGTCTGCTCTCTGGAGGAGATTCCGGCGCACCATCACACCGCGGATTGTTATGTGGAGACCTCTGTACTGGCTTGTTCCCTGGAGGGCGAGCCCGACCATGTTCATGACGAAGCTTGCTATACGGTCTCCCGGGAACTTTCCTGCGGCAAAGAGGAGACCGATGGTCATACTCACAGTGACGCATGCTACCAGACGATCGATGTTCAAGTCTGTGGCCTGGATGATGAAACGCCCCACACGCACGCTGATGCCTGCTACGCCTGGGAGTCTGTTCTGACCTGTACTCAGCTCACGGAGGAGGAAGGCGCGCTCCCCCAGCTGGTCTGTGATTTGCCGGAAGTGATTCCCCATATTCATGACGAGACTTGCTTTGATGCTGACGGTTCTTGCATCTGCGGCCTGCTGCAGGTGGAGGAGCATGTGCATGACAGCACTTGTTTCGCGGTTAAGCAAGTTCCCGCGGAAGCGCCTGTCTTAATTTGCGGCAAAGAGGAGCATCAGCACAGTGATGCGTGCTATCCCGCTCAGGAAGCGCTGGAACCGGATGGTGATCCTTCTGAAAAGGATACGAACGGCACAGTTTACCATTGTGGTTTGGCAGAGCATTTGCACAGTGTAGATTGTTTCAGCGCGGAGACCGGCACGCTGCTGTGCACCATGCCGGAGCACCTGCACAGTGAGGAATGCGGCGCTTTGCCCGGCGAACCGGAGGACGGCGTCACAGAGCTGTCTTATTCCGGCGGGGATTACACCGTCAGCGTTGTTTACGGACCCGAGGCCGGCCTGCCCCAGGGCGTGACCCTTTGGGCGGAGGAGATCCTGCCGGACACCGAGGAATACCGTGAATATTACACCCAGTCGGTGGAGACCCTGGACCCCGCAAGCTGGTCCCAGCCCCAGACACTGGTGTTCGCCCGGTTCTTTGACGTGTGGTTCGAGCTGGACGGCGAGGTTTATGAGCCGGAGGCCCCGGTGTCGGTGACCATCACCTATGACGATGGGGTTGAGATCGGCCGCACAGAGGAATGTCAGGCCATCCACTTTGCGGAGGACGGCCCGGAGATCCTGGAGGTGGACACCGAGGACAGCCGGGACGGCTCCACCAGCTTCACCCACACCCAGGATGGCTTCTCGGTGGTGGGCACCGTGGTAACCTCGACGGCCTATAGCCGGGAGAACGCTGCCGAAAAAGGGCCGAATCTTCTTCCTGTGGACTATTATGTCTGTATTGACGGCGAATGGATCTGTGTGGGCTCCACCAAGACCGGTTGGTATAACAACTATAACGGTACAGAAGGTTGGACCAATTACAACCGGGATTACATTACAGTAGCCCAAGCTGTGTCTATTTTGAGCCCCTATGGCTTAACGGGGGAGGAAGAAAACCCCTCCCGGGTTACGGCTTATCAGCAGAAGTCGGGTAATACGAAAATTTATTCGGATACCGATACGGTTCCGATAGATCCAGAGGACACGACAAGCCAAAAGATACTCCCTCTGTCCCGGAATGCCGACCACGCCGGGTATAATCTCTACTACCTGCCTGCCAATACGGCGCAGATCAAAGGTGTTGCCTCGTCAGAGAGCCTGGACAAGACCGCAAACGCCTTCTACACCGTCAAGGTCTTTGATGCCCAAGGCCAACTGCTCACAAAGAAGGTCGTGAAGACCGGCGGTAGTTTCACCTATGATGCAACCGAAAGCGGCATCACCAACTGGCTGGTGTCTTATGGCAGCGGTAGTACCGCAAATATCAGCGGCAGCACCATCATCCTTGACAGTATCACGAGTACGGTTATCGTCTCGCCCAAACAGAGCGATGTCAAGGAACTCAGCCACAGCGTCACCTTTAAGGTGATGATCGATGGCCAGTGGCAGACGGTGGGCTCTTTGCCTTACTATTATACTGGTGATTTCAATGGCTCCCCGCGGGCCTATATCACCTCCGATATGGCGGCCCAGTTCTTCGGGGACTTCGGCTATACCGCCGCCACCGATCCGGGATATCACTTCGGCTACAGCTACAACGATATCTATACGCTGTTCTACGCGAACGGCAGCACCCAAACCAACTTCTGTATGGATGTCGCCGGAGGAACGATTAAGGAAGCACAAGTAGTTCAGTTGTACACAAGTAACAAGTCGGATGCACAGATTTTCCGGATCTGGGATGCAGGAAATGGCTATTCCTTTATTACACCGATCAAGGATAGCTCGCTCCACGTCAATGTTTATGGATTCACCACGGGAGATCCTTCGGGTACCCAGCTGAAGCTGTCTGCGGCAACGAATGAAAATTCTCAATGGAAAGTGGACACAGGTTCCGACGGTAGAACCACCTTCTGGTCGGCGCTGGCCCCCACGGATCAGGTCATTGATTTGAGCAACAACAACCAAAAAAATGGAGGCAAGCTGCAGGTCTGGCATTCTACCGGCGGCGCACGGTATTGGTATCTCGTTCAGCAATACCGCATCTCCAACGACACGGCTTCAGAATCTAATGGTGATGGTACATATAAGATCGGTCTGACGCCGGAGAGCAACGGCGATATTGTGTGCTACTATCTTCCCGGAGAAATTTCCCATGCCTATACGGACAAGATGGAAAGCGATATTGATGGAAAGAACAGCTTCTGGTCGGTCTCCGTGCGGGATGATACCTATGCGGTCTATTCCGACGGCGAACTGAGCGGCATGGTGAAGACTGTGGCGCCTGGCGGCGAAGCCAAGGTTACGGTCCGCAACGGTGACGGCATCCTGTGGTCGGTTTCCGGTGCCTCTGATGTCACCTCCGCTCAGGCGGGCGGCTACACCACCTTCGTGATCAAAAACATCACCCAGCCCGTGGAGGTGGTGGCCACCAAGGCCAACCCCACCTTCACCGTGCAGTATTACGCCAACATCCCGCGGTTCGCAACCTCCGGCAGCAATCCGCTGAAAGTCATTGACACCTCTGGCAAGGCTTTGCCCACCAATGGCGGCAGCATGGCTACCAGGAACATTTATCTGGAGGGAATACAAAAAAATACCACGCAAAACGCGGGTGTTGCCACCGAGCTGTACCAGGTCAAAACTACCACGGAATTGACCAAGATGTATACGGATGGTACATTCCACTATGAGGAATCCCCGGGCTTGGACTATTTCAACAAACTCAAGGACAACGAGAGTTACACGCTGAAAGAAATCTGGGTGCTGAAGGCCGGAAAGAAAGCGGACAGCACCAACAGGGCCGATTGGGATATCTACACTTACAGCGCGGATACCGCCTTTACCAACGAAGCCGGACAGGCAGCAGGCAATACCATCCTGATTGGTGACGGCGCGGTCATCCGACTGGTGTCCGACACCAGTTCCGGTGACTATTATAACGGCACCACGTTTTATGATTATGATATCTCCAGTGGATATGATGAAGGCTGGCGTACCGGTATCACGGGAATCAATAAAGAGGGCAATTATGGTACCAGCTTGAACGATAAACGCAACTGGCGCTCCGGCGCAGACATTCTGGCTTTCGGTAACGCCAACTGCGGTACTGGTATGTCGGGTTATTTGTTTGACGGTGGCGCCTTGAACAAGGCTAACCAAAGAAACCCTAATTATATGAAGGCGACTTTTGGGTTGGTACAAGGACTGAATAGTGACGGTACTATTCGTTATAATGATTGGATCGTAGCGCCTAAACTCTTTAATGAAGAACTTGATGATACGAAGGTGAATGGTAAGCAGACTTATGCCGGCAGTTCTCTGACTTTCGAACGAGTGGGCGATACCTATACTCTCAGAAGTGCAACCTTGAAGAATTACACTGGCGGGGATACGAGTATCAGCGGTCTGCAATATTTTTTCCATCCTTCGCCCGCCAGTGACTGCATTTGGGACGGAGAGCACGGGAAAGGGTTCCAGTCGAATATCTTTACCAATAACTTCTGGCCCATGGATAATGCCAATAACCCCACAAGAAAAGATGCAAACTGGGGAGCCTATGGTAATCCAGGCAGTTTTCAGGGCTTCGCGGAGAGCAACAACTATAATTGGAGTGACCTCGCCAAAGACTTCCCAGTCAGCGACGACGGTCGGGCCCACAACTGGTTCTTCGGCATGAACTTTGCCCTCAACTTCAATCTGACAGCGGATTACGAAGGCCCGTTGGAGTACTATTTCTTCGGCGACGATGACCTGTGGGTGTTCCTGGACAACACGTTGATCTGCGACATCGGCGGCGTCCACAGCTCCATCGGCGAATACGTAAACCTGCGGGATTACCTGCCGGTGGGCAATTCCGGCCAGCACACCCTCAGCTTCTTCTATACCGAGCGCGGCGCTTCCGGCTCCACCTGCTGGATGAGCTTCACGCTTCCGTCTGTCACCAGCGCCACCACGGCCCGGGACACCGGCAGCCTGCAGATCGCAAAGTCGGTCGAGGGCGGCGACGGCGATTACAGCAAGGAAGAATACAAGTTCAAGGTGGAACTGCTCACCTCTGAGAACGGTTCGCCGCTGAACCAGACTTTCAGCTACAGCCGCAGCGACGGAACCTACGGTACCATCAAGAGCGGCGGCACCATCGCCCTGAAGGCAAATGATACCGTCACCATCAGCGGCATTCCGACGGGTACCTTCTACCGGGTGACGGAGGCGGAGGAGAGCCGTGCGGGCTATAAAGTCACGGCTGACGGCAACGAGGGCTATATCGCCTCCGGAAAGATAGAGACCGGGGCGATCAAGCCTGCCTCGTTTGTGAACACGCCCTATTATGAGCTGCCGTCTACGGGCGGCGGGGGGACGGAATGGTATACGGCGGGCGGGCTGTGCCTGATGGCGGCGGCGGGCCTGCTGTATGCCGGGATGCGTCTCCGGAGAAAAGGGGGCCGGGACAGCCCTTGACAGGTGTTTTAAAAAGGATCTTTAAATAGAGAAAAAGAATTGCAGGAAAGGAAACAGAAGTATGAAGCACACAAAGAAACTGGCCAGTCTGCTGCTGGCCCTGGTTCTGGCCTTTGCCCTGGCCGTCCCGGCCTTCGCGACGGGTGAGACCGGCAGTATTACCATCAATGATGCCGTTGTAGAACAGACCTATACCATCTATCAGATCCTTGATCTGGAGAGCTACAACGCATCGGCGAATGCATATGCCTATAAGGCAACCAGCGCATGGAGTGCCTTCATCAACAGTGACGGCATCAAGGGTACCTATGTGGAAGTGAATGCTCAGGGCTATGTGACCTGGAAAACTGGCGCTGACGCTGCCGCCTTTGCCAAGGCTGCACAGAAGTATGCCAAGGACAACAACATTACCAATCAGGGCAGCGCGACGGCAACGACCACTACCGTGTCCTTCACCGGTTTGGACCTGGGCTACTACCTGGTGGACACCACCCTGGGTACTCTGTGCTCTCTGGATACCACCAACCCCAATGTGGTCATGGAAGAGAAGAACGAAGTCCCCGTCAACGTGAAAACCGTTGAGGAAGATTCCACCGGCAATTACGGCGAGAAGAACGACGCCGACATCGGCCAGACCGTGAATTTCAAGTCCACCATCACCGCCCAGGCCGGTGCCGAGAACTATGTGTTCCACGACACCATGTCCGCTGGCCTGACCTATACCGGCGTCACCGGTATCACCCTGAACGGCACCACTGTGGATGCTTCCAACTATACCGTCACTGCTCCTGCTGCCGATGGCGATACCTTCGATGTTACTTTCACCCAGGCTTTCTGCGACACGCTGAAGGCCAACGACCAGATTGTCATCTCCTACACCGCCACGCTGAATGAGAACGCCGTCATTGCCGGTGCGGGCAACCCCAACACCAGCAAGGTCAGCTACGGCGACAGCAGCAACACCAAGTACACCCCCGACAGCCAGACCAAGACCTACACCTGGGATGTGGATGTGTTCAAGTACACCATGAACAGCAATACCGAAACTGCTCTGGCCGGTGCCACCTTCACCCTGAGCAAGAACGCCGACGGCTCCAACCCCATCGCATTGGTCAGCGAGGGCAACAACGTCTACCGTGTGGCCAAGACCGGCGAGACCGGCACTGTGACTGAGATCACCACCGATGCCACCGGTAAGTTCACCATCAAGGGTCTGGACGCCGATACTTACTACCTGACCGAGACTGCCGCCCCCGCCGGTTACAACAAGCTGGCCGGTCCTGTCACCATCGTGATCGGTGAGAATGGCGTGGTCAACGGTACTACCGGGGCTCCCCAGAGCGTTAACGAGGTCAAGGTCCTGAACCAGTCCGGCACCGAGCTGCCCTCCACCGGCGGCATGGGCACCACCGTGTTCTACGTCCTGGGCGGCGTGCTGGTGGTTGGCGCTGTGGTGCTGCTGATCACCAAAAAGCGCATGGGCGCGGAGCAGTAACCGCTCCTGACGCTTGTTCAACCTAAAAACAACATCATGATCCACAGGCCGGGGAGGGGAAACCCTCCCCGGCAGGCGCATCAAGGAGATCCGAATGAAAAAGAGCGTTGTTTCCACCGTCATCTTAATACTGGTCTTTTTCCTTGGGCTGTCCTTGGTGCTGTATCCCTCGGTGAGCGACTACTGGAACTCCCTGCACCAGTCCCGGGCCATCGCCACCTATGCGGAAGAAGTCTCGAATCTGGACACGGACCGTTATGAACAGCTTTGGGCCGAGGCGGTGGACTATAACCGCACCCTCCGGGACAGGGACAACGCCTTTTTGCTGTCCGAAACCCAGAAAGCCGCCTATGACAGCCTGCTGAATGTGGGCGGGAACGGCGTCATGGGCTATATTGAGATCCCAACCATCGGCGTTTCCCTGCCCGTCTATCACGGCACTGATGAAGGGGTGCTGCAGATCGCCGTGGGGCACATCGAATGGACCTCTCTGCCGGTGGGCGGCGAAAGCTCCCACTGCGTCATCTCCGGCCACCGGGGCCTGCCTTCGGCAAAGCTGTTTACCAATCTGGACAAGCTGGTGGTGGGGGACACCTTTCTGTTCCGGGTGCTGGATGAGACGCTGACCTATGAGGTGGACCAGATCCTCATCGTGGAGCCCCAGGAGGTGTCGGCGCTGACCATCAGGGAGGGGGAGGACCTGTGCACCCTTGTGACCTGCACCCCCTACGGCATCAACACCCACCGGCTGCTGGTGCGGGGCCACCGGGTGGAAAACGCGGAGACCGCCCGGACCATCCGCGTCACGGCGGACGCCATGCAGGTGGAGCCGTTGATCGTGGCGCCCATGGTGGCGGCGCCCATACTGGCGGTCCTGCTGATCTGGGTGATGCTGGGCGGCGGGAAGAGGAAAGGAACGCGGGGAAAGTGATATGACAAGCATCCTTGCCGGTCAACAGTTTGGAAAACTGGTCGCTATAGAGCCAACCCAGCAGCGAATGCGGCGGAGGTTATCTTCATTGACGGTCACAACGGGCAACATACTTCTTTGCAGTTCATCTTCCAACTTGGCTTTTTCAAACTCCAGCTGTTTTAAGCGCTTGGATAAGCTGGGAGAAGGCTCTATCTCAATAGAGCGAATAATTTATGCCCCACAAGCGACGCAAACGCTGTGGGGCATATCTTTTCCCATGACAAAGAATAAACGGCTCTCAGGCGAGCCAGGGGCGCATAGATGGCAGAAAGGCACATATGGACAAAAAGAAAAGCAAATATGGTGTAGATACCGAAAGAGGTTTTGGATGCCTTTGCACGATACATCATTCCGGAAATCCGCCGTTTCCACGAAAGCGAAGAAAGACAGGCGTTTTACAAGGAGTGGCTTGAGAAACATCCCGAATACGCAGAAAAGTGAAAAAGTCCGCTGGGGTCGTGGTGACCTCAGCGGACTTTTTCTGCTTACGACATTATCCGAGCCATACCTTCACGGCGAAACCGCCGTTAAAGAAGTATGTGTTCGTCCAATGTCCATTTGTAACATCGCAACACTATAGATGCCGCCTTCTGGCGGCCGCGCCGAGTGGCGCGTCACAAGCGTTTTGTCGCACTGAGAACCCGGCTGGGTCTGCCTGCGTTCCGCTTTCATGATCTCCGGCACTATAATGTATCCGTAAAGATCGCTCTGGGGTGGCCCCTGCACTATATCGTGGCCAGCATGGGGCATTCTTCATCGGACATGGTGAATCGGGTATACGGTCATATCATGGCTGAGCACAAGAACCAGTTTGACGATCTGTTGGAGAATCACTTCTTAACAGCCGCTGGGGAAGATCGCCAATGCACATGTGCAAATTCGTGTGCATTTCCGTTGCAAAAACCGTGATTTTTGCGTGTCAAACGGATCATGTAATGTTCACGATTTTTACTTGTCAAACAGCCCGCAAACCCTTGAAAATACAGGAAAAGCCTGCAATCACAGCGATTGCAGGCTTTTTCCCTTTTGGTGGAGGTGAGGGGAGTCGAACCCCTGTCCGAAAACCCATCCACAAGTCCTTCTCCGAGCGCAGACGGTTCTTTACATTCCCTCGGACTGGCGGCAGCCGTCAGCCTTCAGCCCTTGGTAGCTTCATGATGCATGGTGCGGGCAAAGCTTACCGCACGCACGGACGCCACTGATCGACGCCTTTATCCGGGCCGTGGCCCTCCCGGTAAAGACGGCCGCCTTTAATCAGGCAGCGTAAGACAGCTTAGTGTTGTCGTTTGTTTTGAAAATTGCCCATTTTATAGAGGCCGGGCGCCTCTGCTCGCTGGACCGGCTTCAAGATCCCCGTCGAAACCTTTACACCCCCATATGATGATTACAAATTGCAATACCAGATACAAAAAATCCTATTTGTTGCGCGCCCGCAGGGCACGGTCCATCTCCCGGGAGGCATCCCGCCGGGCCATGTCGTCCCGCTTGTCGTGGAGTTTTTTGCCCTTGCACAGGCCCAGCTCCAGCTTGACCCGGCTGCCCTTGAAGTACAGGGACAGGGGAATGAGGCTGTAGCCGTCCCGCTTGACATAGCCGAACAGCTTCAGGATCTCCCGCTTGTGCATCAGCAGCTTCCGCTGGCGCAGCGGGTCCCTGTTAAAGATGTTTCCCTGTTCATAGGGGGAAATATGCATCCCGATCACAAACAGCTCGCCGTCTTTGACGGAGCAGTAGCTGTCCTTCAGGTTGACCGCACCGGCGCGAAGGCTTTTGACCTCGGTGCCTGCCAGGGCCAGGCCGCATTCATAGGTTTCCTCCACGAAATAGTCGTGCCGGGCCTTGCGGTTGACGGCGATGACCTTGCCGTCGGGTTTCTTTTTGTCGGCCATACCGGCACTCCTTTCGCTTCAGAATAATTTTATTGTAGGGCAAAATGCCCGCCGCGTCAAGTTACATCTTTGTGACATTCTTCGACCAGTTTCGATGCAGCCTTATATTTATAATATTTGGTGAAATTATTTGAATATATTGACATATAAGGCGTTATTTAGTATTATTTCACCAAAGAAGGTACGAAACAGGTCTGGACTGGGCCTCATGATAATATTAACAATGACGCGACGAGGCTCGAACAAATAATCAGAGATCATCACGTCTTTTTTGTGTTCAGAAAGGATGATGGGTATGCGTCAGATCATTCACGACTTCACGATCATCTGGAGGGCCATGAAAACGGTGATGCGTAAGTGAATAGTAGATATCTCTTGTTCGTCCACAAAATTGTTGCTTACACAAAACAGTGTTATGGAGGCGTTTCTAATGAAAAAAGCGACTTGTATAATTTTAATGATTACGTTGTGCTTAAACCTTTCTTTTCCTGTATTCGCTACACAAGCGATATCTGATGAAACTTCAATTACCGTATCTGATACTGTGCGAATTGATGTGAAAACATTTTCGTCTCCTGCTGGAAGCACACGTTCGGCAACAAGTTCTAACACCAATTTTGAAATCCGCCAATACAATGACGATGAACTAATGCAAATAGTAACAGGTTCCTTTGGAGGAGCACACCTAATCGTAACAGATTACGAAAATAACGAAATAGTTTCTCAGGAAACCATTCTGGTATCAAGCCGCGTCAACCACCATTCAACCTTATTTACATGGACCGAAAGCATTGGTCAACCCTATTCTATTGCTGCAGCATCTTCTTTAGGGTACATGATTTGTAATTATTCGGAAGTATTAGACGAAGGTGTTATCTTTCACGTATATAGTGAACTTACAGATACCAGAACAGACGATTATGTTGTCAATGGCTATGTAGGTGATACAATTTCTGTTTTAGCCGCCTTGCTCGGTGCATATTTAGGAAGCTTTATTCCTGCAACCTCCCTCATTGCTCTTGTTGAAATTGTTGCAGTCGGAAAGGGCGTTGAAATTGTTGGTGGCGCAATTGCAGATCTTTTAACTATTGAAGTAGAAGTTATCGAAAGCTACTATGATTTGTACGCCCGTAATCTTTCATTAGGAACGTATTCTGACAGTTTTGAGGGCGTTGCTCGTAGAGTAACTGAGGCAGGTGATTATTATGATGAGTGGTATTATGAGGGGTTCACCCCTTATAACTGGGAAAGCGAATCATTAGGTTATGTTTTTTGGTATCAGTTTTATGACTACTCTTTCCCAGGCATCGAGAGATATGTGTGATTTTTCGGTGATGCCATGAACTGTCCTTACTGCAAGAAACCCATGATTCTGGGGTATCTCCGAACTGGTCAAGTCACTACATTACTCTGGTTTCCTCATACTTCAAAAATGGCATTATATCATGGTCCAACGCTATTTGCCGCTAAAATGGCGCATAAAGAAAATGGAATCATTATAAGCGATCGACCGACAGCTTTCCATCGTTATCGAGGTCCGGAAAGTTGGCACTGCAACAACTGTAATATTTTAATCACAGGTCCGGTAAAAAAGGAACCGCCATTATAAAAAGAAAGCCCCGCAATTGCGGGGCTTTTTCCTATTCCGTCAGCTTGGTCACATACTTGCTGGAGATCCAGCCCGCGCCGGAGTACAGTTCCGGCCAGATGCCTTTTTTAATTTGCGCAATTTATTGTACCTTATCTTTCACAACAATCAGCACCGCCAGCAGCAGCAATATCTTTTTCATAAAAATCCCTCCTTGCCCTGAAAGAGGGAAAAGGAGGGAGAAAGGTTACAAATGCTTTTGAGAAATCGCTATTTTTGATGCCACAGCATCACAAAGGCCCGTCGGCGAAGCTCCTCCATCTGGGCGCTGACGGCGCTTTCCACCGCCCGGGCCTCCTGACGCTTGTCCAGCCATTCCTCCAGGCACAGGCCCGATTCACAGATCTGCCGGGCGTAGTCCCGGCCCACATAGCGGTAGTGCCAGGGCTCGTAGATGATGCCGGTGACATCGCTCTTGTCGGTGGGATAGCGGAGGATGAAGCCATATTCCCAGGAATGGGCCATCAGCCACTTCTGGGCGGGGGTGTCCGCCTGGCGGCTGTCCAGCGTCTGATAAGAGGCGTCCACCAGATCCACCGCCAGCCCCAGCTGGTGCTCGGAGGTGTCGGGGGGCGCCACGATGGCGGCGGCCTTTTTCCGGGCCTCGCTGTCACTGTAGCCGTAGCCCTTCCACTGGCGCACCTTGTTGGCGTAAAGCTGCTCCTGGGTGCGGCGGGTGCGGTAGGAGGAGCGCACTACCGGCCGGAGCCCCGCGGCCCGGCAGTCCCGGAGCATGGCGCTCAGGTCGTCATAGCACCGCTTGTCCACACTGTGCCCCCCGCCGATGCTCTTAAGCTCCACCGTCCAGTCCTCCGGGATGGTGTTCCAGGGGTTCACCAGGGTCAGCAGAGGGTCTGTTTCCCCGGCGGCGGCAGCGGGCAGGGCCAGAGCGGCGGCCAGCGCCGCCGTCAGCAGAAAAATCAACAGCTTTTTCATGATCCACCTTCTTTGCCGCTCCATTATACTACAAAGAGTGAAAAAAAGCACACGAACCGTGTGCTTTTTAAGAATTATTTTAAAGTCAGCGCGTTTATGGCGGCGGCGAGGCCTTTGGCCGCCGTTTCCGGCGACATGCTGGGAGAGGGGCGCTCCGCAGCCTGGGCCGGGGTGGCGGGCAGGTGGATGAACCCCGCCGGGATGTTCCGCCCGGTGCGGGACAGGTGGTCCAAAAGGCCGTACATCAGATGGTTGCACACAAAGGTGCCCGCCGTGTTGGACAGGGAGGCGGGGACGCCCGCCGCCCGCATGGCCTCTGTCATCTCCCGGACGGGCAGGGTGGAAAAATAGGCCGCCGGGCCGCCGGGCCGGATGGGAAGGTCCCTGGGCTGGTTGCCCGCGTTATCGGGGATGCGGGCATCGCTGAGGTTGATGGCCACCCGCTCCGGGGTGATGTCCGCCCGGCCGGTGGACTGGCCCAGGCAGATGACGGCGCCGGGCTGAAGCTGGTCCACCAGTGTGCCGATCTCCCGGATGGCCTGCCCGAATACCACCGGCAGGATGCGCTTGACGAGGGTGTGGCCGCCGATGGCGTCGGGCAGCAGGGCCAGCGCCTCCATGGTGGCGTTGACGGTCTCGCCCTGAAAGGGCTCGAAAGCGGTGACAAGGATGGTCATAGGACAGGACTCCTTTTGTTCAGAATGCGTTCTCCCCAGGGGGAAGGCGGCACGCAGGGACGGACGCGGGGGCAGAGACAAGCCTCCGCATCCACCGCTGGGGCGGTCCCCCTGCCCCTGAGCGGGAAAGGCTGGGGTCAGTGTTTGTCTTCCAGATAGGCTTCGATGATGCGGCTGTCCAAAAAGGGCAGCAGGGGGGTGATGTCGGTGAGCTTGCCGGTGCGGAGCAGCTCCCCGGCGATTTGGCTCAGCACGCCGCCGCTGAGAAACGGAGCCAGGGAGACAATGTCCGAAAGGCCGTTTTTGAGGGCTTTCATGATGTTGGCGCCGGTGCGTTCCAGATGGAACATATCGCGGCTCTCCTCCTGCGGGGTCTTACTGTTGCCGAATAACATGGTGTTTGCTCCTTTCGGGTGGTTGATGGCCCCATTCCGGACCGTTTTCCGCCGAAAGAACAGCAAGGGTTGGTTGAAACAGGGCGATTCAACCACCGCTTGAGTCAAGAATATCCTATCATATTCCCTCTTTTCACGCAACCGGGAATCTGTTATGATAAAAGCATCTCAAAACACGGAGGTCCCCTATGGATACCACGCTGAAACATCAGATCGGGCAAATGCTCATCGCCGGCTTCCCCTCTCAGGAGGTGGACTGCCAGGCCCGCCGCTTGGCAGAGGAGTGGCAGGTGGGCAACTTTATCCTGTTTGCCCGCAATATGCAGACCGCCGGGCAGACCGCCCGCCTGTGCGCCGGACTTTCGGCGCTGGCCTTTGAAAAGACCGGCCTTTCCCCCTTTATCGCCGCCGACCAGGAGGGCGGGCTGGTGTGCCGCATCACCGAGGGCGCGGCCCTGTTTCCCGGGGCCATGGCCCTGGCCGCCGGCGCCGGCCCGGACCGGGCCCGGCAGGTGGGGGAAAACTGCGGCCGGATGCTCCGGGCGATGGGCGTCAACGTGAACTTCGCCCCGGTGCTGGACGTTAACATCGAGCCGCTGAACCCGGTCATCGGCATCCGCTCCTTCGGGGACGATCCCCGGGCGGTGGCCCGGATGGGCTGCGCCGTGATGGAGGGCCTGACGGCGGGCGGCGTTCTGGCCACGGTCAAGCACTATCCCGGCCACGGCAATGTCCGCACGGATTCCCATCTGGACCTGCCGGTGAACGACACAGACCCCGCCCTGCTGGAGGACACGGAATTTCTGCCCTTCCGCGAGGCCTTCCGCCGGGGCGCGCCGGCGGTGATGAGCTGCCACATCCGCTTCCCCAAGCTGGACCCGGAGCTGCCCGCCACCCTGTCGCCGGCCATCATCACCGGCCTTTTGCGGGAAAAGCAGGGCTTCCGGGGTCTGGTGTGCACCGACTGCATGGAGATGGACGCCATCCAAAAGAACTGGGGCACCGCCGAGGGCGCGGTGCTGGCGGTGCTGGCCGGCTGCGACCTGCTGTGCATCTCTCACCATATGGAGGCGGTGGCCCAGGCGGCAGAGGCCCTTTACCGGGCGGTGGAGACCGGGCGCATCCCCCGGGAGCGCATCCGGCAGTCCTATGACCGCATCGTGGCCGCCAAAAAGCTCCTGGGCCTGGACATTCCCCAGCACATCTCAGAGGAGCGCGCCCTTGCGGCGGTGGAGGACCCCGGAATGCTGGCTCTGCACCGGCAGGTGTCCCGGGACAGCGTCACCCTGGTCCGGGACCGGGGCGGCCTGGCCGCTTTGCGGAAGGCCAAAGCGCCGGTGTTCCTCTCGCCGGTGACCCGGGCTTCCACCGGTGTGGAGGACCGGGAGCAGGACGGCCTGTCCTTTGCCCGTATCGCCGCCGGCAGCCTGGGAGGAACGGCGGTGGAGGTCTCCCGGGACCCCGGCCCCCAGGAACGGGCGGACATTGTGCGCCGGGCGGCGGAGGCGGATGCCGTGGTGCTGGCGCTGCAGAACGCCCGTGCCCGCCCCGGACAGGCGGCGCTGCTGCAGGAGCTGCAGGCACCGGGCCGTCCCCTGGTGGCGGTGCTGCTGGGCGGGCCCTATGACGCGGCGCTGGCGGCGGAGGCGGACGCCGTGGTGGCGGCCTATGAATACACCGCCCTGTCCGCAGGCTCTGTGGCGGACGCCCTGAAAACCGGTGTTTTCCGCGGAAAACTGCCGGTGAAGCTGTGACAGGAAACCTGTTTCGGCCTGACGGAGAAAAGACTGTTTTATGAACGGCGCCGGCATCGGGCCAACCTGTGTTCAAAAAGCAAAAAGCACCCTGCGCGGTGGTCATAAAACAGGTAACAGCCACAGCAATTCGTCCTGCTGTGGCTGTTTATGCATTGTAGCCTGTTATGTGATAATATGGAATCGAGCAGACCTGCAAACCGGGATTTGGAGGAATAAGGAGTGTATTGTAATGAGATTGGATGGATATGGTCTATTTGTTAAAGACATGGCTACAATGATTCGTTTTTATCGTGATGTATTGGGGTTCGAGATCAAAGAAGATGAAAACACTGACAATGTTTACTTATTAAAGGATGGCACCCTGTTTTTGCTGTATGGGAGAAAGGATTTTGAAAAACTAACAAGCAAAAGATACGAGTATCTTACGGGAGTAAACGCACATTCTGAGATGGCGCTGTATGTTGACACATATGAGGAAGTTGATATGCAATATAAAAATGCTGTTGACCATGGCGCAGCTTCTTTGTTAGAACCAACTACTGAGCCTTGGGGACAAAGGACATGCTTTATTGCTGACCCAGAAGGAAATATCATCGAGATTGGTTCTTGGAACAAGCCGTATGAGATAAAGGATCTATAATGTCGACAACTTCCGGTTTGCCGAACGGCTGCAAGGGCGCGCTTCTATGCGGGGCGCCTGTATGCGCGCTCTGCGGGGCAAGATGCTTCGGACATGCGAATGTCCGGGATGTTTTTCGCCACTGCGTTCCGGACAAGGGACTGTATCCCTTGCGCCGTTGTGCGGCGATCCTCATAGTGTAAAAGGCGTGACCTTCGCGGTCACGCCTTTCATCTTTTACGGTCTTGCGAACATCCCGCGAAGAGGTGCTTTTTTCATAAAAACAGCAGCCGGTGCATCAAAAAGGCATTTGCCCCGCCGATGAGGGCGCCCACAGCCACCTGGGCGGGGGTGTGGCCCACGAATTCCTTGAGGACCTCCCGGGAGGGCTCCCGGGACTCCCGGAGGAGCCGGTTGATGGCCGCCGCCTGGCGGCCGGTCTCCAGCCGCACGCCCATGGCGTCGTGACAGACGATGACCGCCAGAATGCCGCACACCGCGAAAGCGAAGGAATCCGTGCCGTACACCAGCCCCACCAGCACGGCCAGGGCGGTCACCGTGGCCGCGTGGCCCGAGGGCATCCCGCCGTCGCCGAACAGGCGCTCCCAGCGCAGCTGCCCGGTGAGGGCGGCGTGAAGCAGGACCTTCAGCACCTGGGCGATGAGCCAGGAGGAAAGGCCGGTGAGGAGAAAAGGGTTTCGGGTCAGACCGCTGAGCAGGCCCATGGGGGACCGCCCTCCTTCCGTATTTTGAGGATACGGTCAGTATGCCACGGATCCCCGCAAAAACACGCCGGGACTCAGGTCCGCAGGGTGGCCCGCAGGCGATCGGGCCGGAGCAGCAGGTCCAGCGCGTCTGTGATGGAGGGCACCGCTACGTGGCAATGGCTCAAAAGAGCGGCGCAGCAGCCCTCCGCACCCATAACGCAGACGGACAGGTCGCAGACATCGGACATGGCGATGTCATTGAAGCCGTTGCCGATGCAGGCCACGCCGCCGGACAGGGCGCGGGCCTCCCGGGCCTTGATCGCACCCACCTGCTCGGTGGGAAAGGTGAGCACCCGCACCGGCAGGTCCCGGCAGCGCTCCGCGGCGGTGCCGTGGGTGTCGGCGGTGATCACCAGGATGTCCAGTTCCCGGGCCAGCGCCTCCAGCCGGGGGCGGACGCCCTCCAGCACCAGGCCGTCCAGGGCGATGGTGCCGTTGTAGTCCAGGATCAGGTGGGACAGGGACAGCGCGCCCCGTCCGGGGATGTTCACGGTTAACATGGCAGCCTCCTTACGCGTACATACCCTGGAGATACTCCCGGGTCTCCTGCCGCCGGGGCGCGGCGAACAGCTCCCCGGTGGTGTTCTGCTCCCACAGCCGTCCGTTGAGCAGAAACATACAGTCGTCGGAGATGCGCCTGGCCTGGAACAGGTTGTGGGTGACGATGACGATGGTGTAGCGCTCCTTCAGACGCAGCAGCAACTCCTCGATGACCTGGGTGCTTTTCACGTCCAGGGCGGAGCAGGGCTCATCCAGCAGCAGCACCTCCGGCCGGGCGGTGAGGGCCCTGGCGATGCACAGCCGCTGCTGCTGTCCGCCGGACAGCTTCAGGGCGCTTTTGTGCAGATCCTCCCGCACCTCGTCCCACAGTCCGGTGACCTGCAGGTTTTCCCGGACGATGGTTTCCAGCGCTCCCTTGTCCCGGACGCCGTAGTACAGCGGCGCATAGGTCATGTTTTTGTATACCGACAGGGGAAAGGGCGTGGGCGTCTGAAACACCATGCCCACCCGCCGCCGCAGCTCCTCGGCGGGCATGGACCGGATGTCGGTGTCTCCCAAAAGGATGCTGCCCCGGACCTCCGCCCCCTTTTCCAGCTCCAGGGAGCGGTTCATGGCCTTGAGCAGGGTGGATTTTCCGCAGCCGGAGGGGCCGATGACGGCGGTGATGCGGTTGGGGCGGATCCGGGCGCTGACATCCTCCAGCACGGTTTTTTTGTCATAAGAGACCCCCAGCTCCCGCAGGGTCAAAACGGCGTCGTTCATTTTTTTCTCCTCCATGCGAACCAGGTGGCAGCGGTGTTGGTCACCAGCACCACCATCATCAGGACAAAGGCCGTGCCGTAGGCGTTTTCAGACGAAGTGCCCTGGGTCAGCAGCATATACAGGTGATAGGGCAGGGCCATGGTGGGCTTGAGCAGGCTCCGGGGCACCTTGGACAGGATGACCGCCCCGGTAAAGATCAGCGGCGCTGCCGCGCCCATGGCGTAGCAGGCGCCCAGGATCACCGCGGACACCAGCTGGGGCAGGCACTGGGGCAGCACGATGCGGCGGATGGTGTGGCTGCGGGAAACCCCCAGGGCGTAAGAGGCGCGGACCAGCCCGGCGTCCGCCTCCCGCAGGGCCTTTTCCGCCCGCACCTGGATAAAGGGCAGGATCATGATGCCCTGGGTGACGCCGCCCGCCAGAATGCACTTGCCCCAGCCCAGGGTGAGCACCAGAAGGGAATAGCCGAACAGGCCCAGTACGATGGAGGGCACGCCGGCCATGCACTGCATGATGAGGGCGATGGCGGAGCGCAGCCTGTCGCTTTTGCAGTAAAAAACCTGGTAAACAGCGGCGGAAATGCCCAGAAAAGCGGCAAAGGCGCAGGCGATCAGGGTGTAATAGAGGCTGCCCACGATGGCGGGCAGGATGCCGCCCTCGGTGCCCAGGATCAGCCCCCGGGGCACGTCGGTGAGAAAGGTCCAGGAAATGGCCCCGGCCCCCTTGATGAAGATATAGGCGAACAAAAACAGAATGGTGCCCAGCACCACCAGACAGGAGCCCACGGCCCAGATCCGGATCAGACCCGTTTTTCCCTTCACAGGCTCCCCTCCCTGCTCAGCTTGCGCTTCACCAGCTCAAAGCCGATGTTGATGGCGAACAGCAGCACCATCAGCACCAGGCCCGCGGCGTACAGGGCGCTGAAGTGGATGCTGCCCACCTCCGCCATGCCCATCTCCAGGGCGATCAGGGCGGAGATGGTCTCGCCCTTGCCCAAAAGGGAGGGGGCGGCGATGGCGTTGCCCAGCACCATCATCACGGCCATGGTCTCGCCCATGGCCCGGCCGGTGGCCAGGGCCATGCTGATGAGGATGCCCCGGCGGGAGGCCGGCAGCACCAGCGCCCCGGCCATATACCAGCGGGAAACGCCCATGGCCCGGGAAGCCGCGCCGTACCGCTCCCGGACATGGACCATGGTCTCGCAGCAGGCGGAGATCATATAGGGCAGGATCATCACCGAAAGCACGATGCCCCCCGCCAGAATGGATTCGCCGGCGGCCCGGCCGCAGGCCTCGATGGCCCGAATGACGATGTACAGGCCCACGAAGCCGTAGACCACCGAGGGAATGCCCGCCAGCAGGTCGATGCAGGGCATGACCAGGGCCCGCTGCCGCTCTGTGGCGGCGCAGGCCAGAAACAGGGCGCAGCCCACCCCCAGCACCAGGGCCAGGGCCACCGCCAGCACAGACACGTACAGGGTGGAAAGGATCATGTTCCGCAGACCGTAGCTGGGCGCGTCACGGTAGATGATGGGCCGCCACTGGTCCCCCAGCAGCAGATCCCGGAGACCCACCTCCCGGATGGCGGGCAGGCTCTCGCGGACGATGAAAAAGACCATAAAGGCCAAAATCAGCACAGAAAGCAAACACAGCGCCCCCACGGCCGCCCCAAGCAGCCGGTCAGCGATTTTCCGCATGGCGCGCACCCCTCCTTTTTTTCTTTAGAATACGACAAAGACCTGCCGGTGTAAAGGGCAAAATGACAAGCGGGGCGCGCTGCAGCGCGCCCCGGGGGAAAAGCTTTGCTTAGAAGGCGGGAATATAACCGTTTTCCACTACGATCTGGCGGCCCTTGTCAGAGAAGATGTAGTCCACAAAGGCCTGCTCGGCGCCGTCCAGAGCGCGGTTGATGACGAACAGCACCGGACGCTGGATGGTGTAGCTGCCGTTGAGGATGTTTTCCTCGGTGGGCTCGGCGCCGTTGACCTTGAAGGCGTACAGGCTCTCCAGGTTCTGGTTGTACACGCCGTAGCCCGCATAGCCGATGGCGTATTCATTCTCGGCGATCTTGGCGGCCAGAGCGCCCATGGAGGCGGACTGGATGGCGTTTTCAGAGATGGGGGTGCCCTGCATCACGTTCTTTTCAAAGACCTCGGCAGCGCCGCCGGACAGGTCACGGATGACCACCACGATCTCCTTGTGCTCCAGGGAGGCGTCCAACTCGTCCCAGTAGGCGATCTCGCCGGAGAAGATCTTGCGGATGGTGTCGGTGTCCAGATCGTCCATCAGGCCGCAGATGGGATTGTTCTTGTTGACGGAGATGGTCAGGGCGTCATAGGCCACCATATATTCGGTGTAGCCGGCGCCCAGGCTTTCCTTTTCGCCGTCCTTGACGGAGCGGGCCAGCATACCGAAGTCGGCGGTGCCGTCCAGAACGCTCTGGGGGCCGTCGCCGGAGCCGCCGGAGGTGACGGCGATATCGATCTCCTCAGCGGGGAAGGCGGCGTTGACCTTGTCCCAAGTGCCGTATTCGTCCTGAAAGGCAGCGCCGATGGAGGCGATCACAGGCGCCAGGGAGGAGGAGCCGCAGAAGTGGATCTGGGGATCGATCTCCACGGTCTGAACGTCACCGCCGGTCTGGGTTTCGCCGTTCTGGACATCGCTGCCGGTCTGAGCGCCGTTCTGGGGCTCACCACCGCTCGGGGCGTCGTTGTTACCGCAGGCAGCCATGCTCAGCAGCATGATCGCGGCCAGCAGCAAAGCGGACCATTTTTTCACAATACGATTCATGATTCGATCAATTCCTTTCTTTTTTATAGCGGGAGGACTGCCTGGCAGCCGCCCGGTTCAACCCAAATAATAGCAGAGTTTCCCAGCGGTGACAATGGATATTCTTTACAAAAAGCCGGCCGCTTTCACCGCCTTTCCTCTAACATATAAATTGCAAAAATAAACGATTGTCGGATGATAGAAAAACTCTATTTTTATAAATGAGCCCGGTCCGTGCCGCGCCGGACAAGAAAAATGCCCGCGCACCGGTGGGTGCGCGGGCGTTTCATGGGGGACAGCTTACAGGATGATCTCGCCTTCCACTTCGCCGGAGATGCCGGCGGCGTTGGCCTCGTCGGTGTCCAGATGCACACGGGTGGCGCAGGTGGGGGAGACGCGGGCGATGACGTCATCAAAGATCAGGGAGCGCTCCTCGCTCTTGATGGACAGCTTGACGATCTGCTTGTCCTTCACGCCGATCTGGGCAGCATCCTCGGGGATGATGTGCAGATGGCGCTTGGCAGCCATGACGCCTTCGGCCAGGTCCACTTCGCCGCAGGGGCCAACCAGCTTGCAGGAGCCGGAGCCGGCCACCACGCCGCTTTCACGGACGGGAACCTTGATGCCCAGGGTGCGGGCGTCGGTGAGAGAGATCTCCACCTGGGTGGCGGGGCGCACAGGGCCCAGGATGGACATCTTCATGGAGCCCTTGGGTCCGATGACCTCCACCTTTTCGGCGCAGGCAAACTGGCCGGGCTGGGACAGGTCCTTTTTGGGCGTCAGCTTGTAGCCGGCACCGTACAGGATGTCCAGGTGCTCCTGGCTCAGATGCAGGTGGCGGGCAGAAATTTCAACGATCACGTTCATGGGAATCTACCTCCGTATCATAGATAAAATTGGCTTGTAAAAGTCTCTGTATCCACTCTATCACATTATGAAAAAAGATTCAAGATTTTTTGCGGTTTCCTCTTTTCTTCTGTCGAAAAATAGAGTATGATAAGTAGCTGGCAAGCAATATTTTTACCATATCAAAGGAGCTGCGTTTTATGGAACACCTGCGTTCGACCCGTGCTGAGATCAATCTGGACAATCTGAAGCACAATATCGGCGTGCTGCGCCGGGAGCTGGGCCCCGATGTGGAGCCCATGGCCATCATCAAGGCGGACTGCTACGGCCACGGCGCCGTCATCATGATGGAATATATGATGAAATACGGCCTGCGGTACTTCGGCGTGGCCAGCCTGAACGAGGCTATGGAGCTGCGCCGCTTCCACAAGGACGGCGAGATCTTGGTGCTGGGACTGTCCCCGGACAATCTGCTCCATTACGGTGTGGAGAACAACATCACCCAGGCCTGCTGCTCTCTGCGCCAGGCCCAGGTGCTGAGCCGCTGCTCCACCGCCGAAAAGCCCGCCAAGATCCAGATCAAGGTGGACACCGGTATGCACCGGCTGGGCTTTCCCCCCACAGAGGAGAGCATGGACATCGTGGCCCAGATCGCCAAGCTGCCCAACCTGGATCTGGTGGGCATCTTCTCCCACCTGGCGCTGGAGACCCACGATGACGATTACCGCCAGTGGAAGCTGTTCCAGCAGTTCATCGACGGCTGCGAGGCCCGGGGCGTACACTTCCCCCTGAAGAGCATCTGCGACGGCATCGCCACCATCCGCTATCCCGAAATGCGGTACAACATGGTCCGTCCCGGCTCCTTTTTCTATGGCTTCAACCCCCATCTGGACTGCCTGAAGCCCCTGATGCAGCTGAAGAGCGAGATCGTCCACCTGCAGCTGCTGCCCGCCGGCGAGGGCCTGGGCTACGGCCTGGACGACGCCGCCGACCATGACCGCGTCATCGCCACCCTGCCCTTTGGCTATGTGGACGGCGTGCCCCGGGCCATGTCCCATTACCAGGGCTGGACTGCCGTCAAGGGCGTCAAGTGCCCCTTTGTGGGCCTTTTGTGCATGGACCAGGCCATGATCGACGTTTCCGACGTGCCCGGCGTTGCCATCGGCGACGAGGTGGTGGTCTTCTCCCACGAGACGGTGGCCATGACCTATCCCGAGGGCGCGAAGATCTCGAATTTTAACCGGAACGGCCTGCAGGCGGCCCTGCCCCGCCGGGTCCCCAAGGTGTATTTTGAAAACGGCCGGGAGGTCGCCTACCGCGACTATCTGTTTGACAAGGAATAAGGCATATCGTCCCGCTCCCCAGCCCTTTCCCGCGGCGCGGGAAAGGGCAAGCGGGGGCTTGACATGGACCACGCTCCAGGGTTTAAAATGCAAATACTGTCGAAACCGCCGGACGTCAGCGGAGAAAAGGAGGCGTAATTTTGGAACAAACGCAAAAGAAAAAGGGCAGGATCTTCGATATCTTCCGAAGTCCCTATGCCCGTGGATTTATCACCAAATACAAATGGAGCTATCTCATCGGCATCGCGGTGCTGATCTTCATCGATGTGGTCCAGACGGAGGTCCCCCTGGTGGTGGGCGGCACCATCGACTTCATCGCGGAACAGGGCTTCACCGCCGCCCTGGTGTGGCAGACGGTGCGGCGGCTGGCCGTCATCGCGCTCATTGTTTTTCTGGGGCGCATCGCCTGGCGCTGGTTCATCTTCGGCTCGGCCCGAAAGATCGAGCGGGATATGCGCAACGACCTGTATTCCCACCTGCAGACCCTGTCGGCCGGCTTCTTCCAGGAGCACAAGGCCGGCGAGATCATGGCATATATGACCTCTGACATCGAGGCGGTGCGCATGGTGTTTGCCGTCACCGTCATGATGGGTATGGACACGCTGGCCATCGGTCTCAGCACCCTGTACAAAATGATCCGGAACATCGACCTGGGGCTGAGCATCGTGGCCTTTATTCCGATGATTTTAGTTGCCGTGACAACCACCTTTATGGGCGGTGAGCTGCACCGCCGGTTCAAGGCCCGGCAGGAGGCCTATTCCGACCTTTCCGACTTCGTCCAGGAAAAACTGGGCGGCATGAAGGTCATCAAGGCCTTTGTCCAGGAGCCCCAGGAGCGGGAAAACTTTGACCAGGTCAACCGCCTGGCCTGCGACGCCAACATCCGTGAGGCCCGGATGCAGGCCTTTATGTTCCCCTTTATGCGGATGGTGGCCGGCATCTCCATGGCTATCGCCATTGGCTACGGCGGCTATATCGCCATCCTGGGGCGGATCACCGTGGGCGATTTCAGCAGCTTCCTGATGTTCCTGAATAACCTGATGTGGCCCATGGCAGCCATCGGCCGCATCATCAACATCCTGACCCGGGGCAGCGCCGCCATGCAGCGCCTGGAGACCATCCTCCACGCCCAGCCTGACATCTGCGACGGGCCTGAGGCCCAGGACTGCGGTCCCGTGGAGGGCACCGTGGAGGCCCGGGACCTGACCTTTGCCTATCCCGGCCAGGACGAGCCCGTGCTGGACGACCTGACTTTCCGCCTGGAAAAGGGGCAGACCCTGGGCATCGTGGGCCGCACCGGCTCCGGCAAGACCACCCTGGTCAACCTGCTGATGCGGGTCTTTGACCCCAGGGAAAATATGCTGTACGTGGGCGGACGGGAGATCCACACCATCCCCCTGCAGCAGCTGCGCCGGACCTGCGGCTATGTGCCTCAGGACAACTTCCTGTTTTCCGACACCATTTCCGAAAACATCCGCTTCGGCGACCGGTCCAAGACCCAGCAGGACATCGAGGAAGCCGCCAAAGCCGCCTGCGTCCACGACAACATCATGGACTTTGCCCAGGGCTATGACACCATGGTGGGCGAGCGGGGCGTGTCCCTGTCCGGCGGCCAGAAGCAGCGCATCGCCATCGCCCGGGCGCTGATCCTGGACCCCGAGATCCTGATTCTGGACGATTCCGTGTCCGCCGTGGACACCGACACCGAGGAAAAGATCCTGCAGCACCTGCGGGAGCAGCGGAAGGGCAAGACCAACATCATCATCGCCCACCGCATCTCCACCCTGCAGGACGCCGACAAGATCATCGTCATCGACGGCGGCAGGATCGCGGAGGAGGGCACCCACCAGCAGCTGGTGGATAAGGGCGGCATCTACGCCGATATGTACCACAGCCAGCTGCTGGAAAAAATGAAAAAGGAGGAGTATGCGTTATGAGCGTGAAACAAGATAACGCCGTCGTCAACCGCCACGTTGTGCGGCGCCTCCTGAAATACGGCAAGCCCTATATCGGCTGGTTCCTGCTGGTGCTGGTCATCATCGTGGGCACTGTTCAGCTGGAGCTGTGGCAGCCCAAGCTCATCGGACAGGCCACCGACGAGTATCTGGCCAAATATGTCAGCGTTTCCAACGAGGGCTTTTCCATCGCGGAACTGAAAAACCTCCGGCACGAGGACCTGATGGGCGTCCTCCGGCTGGGCGGGCTGTATCTGCTCAGCGTGGTGCTCACCATGGTGCTCACCTATGCCCAGGCGGCGCTGCTGGCCTCGGTGGGACAGAAGATCGTGTACAATATGCGCACGGACATCTTCAACCACCTGACCCGGCTGCACATCGGCTTTTTCAACGACAACCCCATCGGCCGCCTGGTGACCCGCGTCACCAATGACTGCGAAACGGTGCTGGAGATGTTCACCAGCGTCATCGTCAACATGGTCAGCAGCGTGTTCATCCTGGTGGGCGTCATGCGGGCCATGCTGATGGAGCACGTGGGCCTGTCCCTGGCCATCTTCATCGTCATCCCCTTCACGGTGCTGTTCACCGCCATCTTTACCAAGGTCACCCGCAAGCTGTACCGGGCCATCCGGGGACGGGTGTCCGAGCTGAACGCCTTTGTGGCCGAGCACGTGTCCGGCATGAAGGTGGTGCAGATCTTCACCGCTGAAAAGGAGACCCAGCAGGCCTTTGAGGAGGCCAGCGAGGATCTCCGCAAGGCGCACCTGCGCCAGCTCATGTGCCACGCTATCTACAGCCCCACCTCCTATGTGCTGAACATCGCCTCCATGGCGATCCTGCTGGCCTACGGCGGCAAGCTGGCCATGGCCGGGGTCATCACCCTGGGCACCCTGCCCGCCTTCCAGCGGTATATCACAAAGTTCTTTAACCCCATTCAGGACCTGGCGGAAAACTTCAATGTCATCCAGTCCGCCGCCGCCGCCGCGGAGCGCATCTTCTGGCTGATGGACACCGAGCCTGCCATCACCGACGACCCGGAGGCCGTTCATATGGAGTCCTTCCAGGGCCATATCCAGTTCAAAAACGTCTGGTTCGCCTACCGCGGGGAGGAATGGGTGCTGAAGGATGTGTCCTTTGAGGTGCTTCCCGGCCAGCGGGTGGCCTTTGTGGGCGCCACCGGCGCCGGCAAGACCACCATCCAGAACCTGATCTGCCGGTACTACGACATCCAGAAGGGCCAAATCCTCATCGACGGGGTGGATGTGCGCAAGATCCGCGTGGCGGACCTCCGCCGGAACATCGGCCAGATGCTGCAGGACGTGTTCCTGTTCACCGGCGATGTGAAAAGCAACATCCGCCTCAACGACACCCACATCTCTGACGAGGATGTGGTGGAGGCGGCCAAATATGTCAACGCCCACCCCTTCATCTCCAATCTGGAGGGGGGCTATGACCACCATGTCATCGAGCGGGGCGCGGCCTTTTCCGCAGGCCAGCGGCAGCTTTTGTCCTTTGCCCGGACGCTGGCCTTCCAGCCTTCGGTGCTGATCCTGGACGAAGCCACCGCCAACATCGACACCGAGACCGAGACCCTGATCCAGGACGCCCTGGGCAAGCTGATGGAGGGCCGCACCACCATCATCGTGGCCCACCGCCTGTCCACCATCCAGAACTGCGACAAGATCATCGTCATGCACAAGGGCGAGATCCGGGAGGAAGGCTCCCATCAGGAGCTGCTGGCCCGGGGCGGCCTGTACTACAAGCTCTACAAGCTGCAGTACGAGCACGGCATGGAGCCGGTGGAGGTCTGAGCCGGCGCTCCGCCCTGCCGCATCAGGGCTTTGCCCCTGTCTTTCCGAAAAAAAGCCGCCCCGGCCATCGGGGCGGCGTCCGTAAAACCGAAAATCCTCCGTATGATCTAGATCTACGGAGGATTATTTTTGCGCCTTTATTCCTCTGACTTGCTGGAGGAGAATGGAGATCCGCAGGAAGCACAGTACACTCTGTAGGAGCGCATAGAAGTGCGCCCTTAGTATCTGTTGGACAAACCGGAGCTTGTACGCTATATTCTTTTTGTAAAGGATACGTGCTCTTTCAATTCATAAAATCCATTTTTTTGATAGAAGCCATAAGCGGGAACAGTATTCTCCGTTTGCAAAAATATTTGTACCAAGCCTAATTCTGAAGTGATCCCGAAAAGTTAGACAATATTAGAAAGAAAAAATTGTTCAAGCAGCCGAAAGGGCTTGTTGTCTGTGAAGAGCAGGCGGCAAGCCCTTTAGCTTTGCCTTGATACGGTGGTTATTGTAATAGTCCAGAT
>JAQXOO010000016.1 GCA_029099685.1 Clostridia bacterium | reverse complement strand
CTCTCGTGTGGCTCCTGCTACACTAAAGCGAAACCTGGCGTTGATCAACGCCAGGCCTCGCAAAGTCTTAAACTTTCATTCTGCCCAGGAACTGTGGGACTTTGAACTTAATTCCTGTTGCACTTAGTTTGACAATTCACTGAAACCCAAAGTTTTCACCATTTTGGATTGTACTGTTTTACGCCGCCCGGCTTCTCTGCCGGCCTTTTCTGTTACTTGATGGGGAAATCGAAATAGGTATCGGGATAGGGTTCGGGCGTGACGCTGAAATGCCACCACTCACACTCATAGGGCTCAAAGCCGCAGGCCAGCATGGCATCCCGCAGGATGTGGCGGTTTTTGCGCTGCTCGGGGGTCACTTCGTCACTGTCCGGCCAGCTGCGGGGGTCCATGAAATCGAAGATGGAGCCCATATCCAGTTCCTGATGGGTCTTCATATCCACAATGGTCAGGTCCACGGCCTTGCCCCGGGTGTGGCCGGAGCGGCGGGCGATGTAGCCCTCGTCAAACATTTTCAGCTTTTCCACATTGGGATACTGAATGGGCTTGCGGCGCTGGTCCTCAGCGTCCTCGCCCCAGGCACAGAAGTCATCCACGGCACGCTGGGGGCGGTAAGCGTCGAAGAACTTCATTACATAGCCCTGCTTCCGCAGGATCTCAGCGGCTTTCACGCAGCCTTCGGCCGCTTCCTTGGTCATGACCACCAGGGGCTGCTCGTAGCCCACGGCGGGACGGCCCATGAAGTTGTCGGTGCCGGCATATTTGGCGTCAATGATGCAGTCCTCGATCAGCTCATCGATGTAAACAAAGCCTTCGGGCAGTTCTCTGGCTTTGGGGACGCATACGGTGCTCTGGTTCATATCACTCATCCTTTCATGTTTTAAATGATATATCCACGATATCCGATATATCTATTATATCCTTTTTTTGCGAAATGTCAAAAAGCTTTTAGAGAATCAGCGGCTGGGCCTGGCGTCCTTCCAAGGCGGCTTCCATGGTCTGTTCGCACAAACCGAACCGGGCAGCCATGGAACGGGGTTTCTTTTCATGGTCGTCCTGACTGAAGGGGACAAAATACAAATTGCGGCGGTTGAGCAGTCCGCCGATATTGATCGCCGAAGTACCCAGCGCGTCGTTGGTGGACAGCGCCAGCACCACCGGACGGTCGTTGCGCACCTGCGCCTTGATGGCCATGAGCACAGAAGTGTCCGTGATGCCGTGGTGCAGCTTTGCCAGCGTGTTTCCGGTGCAGGGCGCCACCAGCAGCACGTCAAACAGCTTCTGCGGCCCTACCTGCTCCGCTTCCGCGATGGTGGTCATGGGGGGCCGGCCGGTGATGCGCTGCAGCTCTCTTCGGAAATCCTCCGCCCGATAAAAACGGGTATCCGTGGTGGCTGCCGCCGGAGACAAAATGGCCGTCACCTCGTTATCCCGCGCCAGTCGTTCGATGACCGGCAGCGCCTGTGAAAAGGTGCAAAAGGACCCGGTGATGGCGACACCGATTTTTTTACCTTGCATAACGCTCCTCCTTACAAAGTTCATAAACCGCATTGCGGATGGCCATCGCGCCGGAAACGGGGGTCAGCTGCCCCGGCAGCGCCAAAGCGTGTACCGCCTTAACATTCAGTTGACGGGCGGCCTCCCAGTCAACGCCGCCTGGTTTGGAGGCCAGGTCCACCACCAGCGTCCCGGGCCGCAGCTGTTCCAGCACCGGCCGCGTCAGCAGCAGCTCCGGCACGGTATTGAAGATCAGGTCATACTCCCCGGCCTGGTCCTCCAGGTCCCGGGATAACAGCCCGCGGTACCCCTCACCTTTCAGCACCCAGAGCAGTTCTTCCCGCCGGACCGCCACACTGACGCCGGCACAATTCATGCCCTTCAGCAGCGAGGCCAGGGGTTTTCCGATGCCTCCGTAACCGATCACCAGCGCCTCGCTGCCGCGAACGGTCCGCAGACGGTGCTTCATGGCCGTCTGGAGGGCTCCCTCCGCCGTGATCGCCCCGTTTTCCTCCTGGAAGGAGGGCAGATTTCCGTATTCCAGCAGCGTAAAGCCGTACTGCAGAGCCGCTTCCCGCAGGGCCGCGGAGGCCTTCGCCGTCACCAGAAAGGCGCCCGGCGGAGGCAGATTCTCCATGCCCCACTTTTCCGGTTCCGGCACCAGCTGCGCCCTGTGACCGTCGGCGACCAACAGATCGCACAGCAAATTCTGACGCCGGTCGCCCCGGAGCACTACAAAATCCATTGGTTCTTTCAAATATCTACCACCTCTTTCGCCCCAGTCTATGTGATAAGCCCGCCGCCGGTGCAAAAAAGGCTATGCAAATGCAAAAAAATGTGATAAACTAAATTGATTCAACAGGCGCATCCCCGCATCCGCCTTTTCATCACCGATATTTTAACGTTTTTTCAAGATACTACAACCATAGACACTTTGATTGAGGAAGGTCTTTGCATGAACGATCTGAACTTTACGAAAATTCTTCATACCGGCAGACCCATCCACCTGATCGGCATCGGCGGCGTTTCCATGCGGGCGCTGGCCCAAATGCTCAAGGACATGGGCGCAAACGTCCGGGGCAGCGACCGGGACAGCTCCATCTATACGCTGCGTTTGGACGAAATGGGCATTCCCGTGGCCATCGGCCACCGCCCCGACAATGTGCGCCAGGCCGCGCTGGTCATCCGCACCGCCGCCATCCGGGATGACAACCCGGAGATCGTGGCCGCCAGGGCGGCCGGCATTCCCATCATCTCCCGGGCACAGGCCTGGGGCTTTATCATGGAGCATTATCAGCAGGTGGTGTGCGTGTCCGGCACCCATGGAAAGACCTCTACCACCGCCATGATCGCCACCTTTACCCAGGCCTGCAGCATGGATCCCACTGTCATGGTAGGCGGTGATCTGCCCTCCATCGGCGGCACCCTGCGCATCGGACACAGCGGCCTGTTCGTGGCAGAGGCCTGCGAATATCAAAACTCGTTCCATGCGTTCCACCCCACTGTAGCGGTCATCCTCAACATTGACCGGGATCATCTGGACTTTTTTAAGGATACGGATGACATCATCGCCTCTTTCCACAAGTTTGCCCTGCTGACGCCTGAAAACGGCGTGGTCATCGTCAACGGCGACGACGCCAACTGCCGCTGCGCGGTGGAAGGATTGGACCGCAAGGTCATCACCTTCGGCTTCTCCGACGGCTGCGACGTCCGGGCCGAACACGCCGAAATGGTGAACGGCCGCTATCAGTGCGACGTGACCTGCCGTGGCAAGCTGTACTGCCGCATGAGCCTGGCAGTCCCCGGCCGGCACAACCTGCTAAATGCCCTGGCGTCCGCCGCCGTGGCCATGCATCTGGGTGTGCTGTCTGAGGATTTCGCAGCGGGCATCGCCGCCTATCAGGGCGTGGGCCGCCGCTTTGAATTCAAAAAGGCCTGGCACGGAGCCAAGGTCTATGATGACTATGCCCATCATCCCAACGAGATCGAGGCCTCTCTGAAAGCCGCGAAATCCCTGAACCCCAACCGGGTCATCTGCGTTTTCCAGCCCCATACCTATTCCCGCACGGTATCCCTGCTGGATGACTTTGCCGCTGCCTTGTCCCATGCGGACAAAGCCCTTCTCTGCCCCATCTATGCCGCCCGGGAGACCAATACCTACGGCATTTCTTCCCAGGACCTGGCGGACCGCATTCCCGGTGCAGAAACGGTCGCCGATTTCCGCGACGCCGCCCGGCGCCTGGAAGAACTGGTGCAGCCCGGCGACCTGATCTTCACCATGGGCGCAGGGGATGTGAACAAGATCGTTCATCTGCTGGATTGAATCCCATGTCCAGTCTTTTGACCTATACGCTGAACACCCGCTGGCTGCGGGAGGGCTGCTGCCGGTACCTGCGCAGCGATGTGCCCGACCGGCTTGCTCCGGAGGATATTCGCTGGCTGCTGGAGCACGATATACGCACGGTCATCGACCTTCGCGCGCCGGAAGAAGCCGCGAAGCGGCCCTGTCCCCTGGCGTCCCATCCGGATTTTCAGTACCACCCGATGCCGGTGAGCACCGGCGACATCGTGCCGCTCTGCCCTGAGGATGTGCCCCGGTCCTATCACGCCATGGTGGACGCTCAGATGGCACGCATCCTGGAGCTGGCGGAAAGCGCCCCCTCCAATGTTCTTTATTTCTGCAACGCGGGCAAGGACCGCACCGGTGTGCTGTCAGCTCTTTTGCTGCGGCGCATGGGCGCGGGCCGGCAGGAGATCATTGACAACTACCTGGTGACCGCCGAAAATCTCAGGGAGATGCTGGCGGATTTTGTGGCAAAGCGGCCCGAGCTCAGCCTTGCTGTGGTGACGCCCCGGGCCTGGTATATGGAAATGTTTCTCGATGATATGGACCGCATGGAGCGTACGTTCGGAAAGGAGATCGCCCGTTGGAACAGGACACCGTAAGGCTTTATACCCGCCAAAACGATAAGACGCTGACCCAGCTGGAACGGGACGGACGCATCATCAACCAGCGGGCTTATGTCCGGATGCACTTCGGAGACATGGCCCAGCACTATCTGGACAGCTACGACTGGTTCACCGCCGAGGCCGCCAAACGCATCCCAAAGCCTGATGACGTGACCGCTTCGATCTGGTGTTCCATCAGTGCTCAAAACTGCCTGAAGCCCATCAACGGCACTGTGGTTTATGTACTGGACGTTCCCAAAGACAAGGTCATCTACTTTGATGAAGCAAAATGGGATTACGTCCTCAACCGCATCTACATTCCCGCTGATGAAGACGACCGGGCTGCTTACAAAAAGCATTTGAATGCGCTGGGCGTGCAGAACGGTTTTGAGTTTTTTCAGGGGCGCTACAAGGGTATGTATCCCCGGGAAGAAGAACGCATCCGTGAAAGCTGGAAGCGGGTCTTTGATATCGACAACTGGACCATCTTTAATGTATGCGGAAATATCTGGGAGATCCGGAGGGAGTGGGTCCAACAGATCGTGCGCCCGGGTGAGCCGCTGGAAGGCTTCCACTGCTGATAAATATAACCGCAAATAGAAACGACACCGAAAAAATCGGTGTCGTTTTTCTTATTTCAAAACACTCATGGGGTCTATGGTCTGTCCGTCCTCTGTCATTTCCAGATGCAGGTGACACGCCTGGGCGCTCTCTGCCAGGTTGCCGTTGCAGACACGGCCGATGGTCTGCCCCGCTGTCACGTCCTGCCCGGCCTTCAGACCGTCCTGGGCGATCACGCCGCAATACAGACTCTGCAAACCGGCGCCATGATCGATGCGGACGCACTGTCCCCGCATGGCATCTTCAAAGATTTCCGCAACAGAGCCATCCAAAACCGCCATGACCGTGTCTCCTTCGTCACAGGCAAAATCGGTGCCATTGTGAGTCCTCCAGTCCCCCATGGTGGGGTCCTGGACCAGGTCGTTTCCGGAATAGTTCCGCTGGATCTCGCCCGGCTGGACAGGGAGTGTAAAGACAGGTTCCTTTACAGTCGTGTGCGCGCCGACCTGTACCGCGTTGGAAGGTTTCTCCGGCTGAAGTCCGGTGGTGGGCTCTGCGGGTTCCGGCTCTTTCAGAGGGTCGCTGGGGGTCTGCTCGGACGTAGGAGGAAGCTGGTCCTGTTTCTTGCCCTCCTGCCGCGTTCCTGTGGGCTCTTTTTCATCGGGTACAGTCACATCGGGGACCTGGCCGGAAACCCCTGCCTGGGGCTCATCGGTCACCAGCTGGCCGCGCATGACCTCCTGCTCGGGTGTGGTAAAAAACAACACATACGCGGATACGCCGATGGCCACCAGACAGAGACCCAGGATCATGTAAAATCCTTTGCTCTCCGCAAACCGCAGCGCCCGCTGAAAAAAGTTTCCTTTCTGCATATCGTGCACCTCCGGCTCTATTATCGCCGAGAAATGCAGGCTTTATGCAATCATCCCTCCAGCCGCAGCTGTGTTCCTGGATAATAATGGGAAAGGATCTGGTCGTAGGTCTTTCCGTCAAGGGCAAGATACCGCGCACCGTACTGGCTCAGTCCTACTCCATGTCCGTATCCTACGGTGGTGAACACCAGGTCCCCGCCCTCCACCCGGACCTTGAAATTGGCCGAATTGAGTCCCGCCGCCTGACGGACCTCGCTTCCCGACAGCCGCACGCCGCCCACCAAAACATCGATCACGCCGCCTGCCTCTGACCGGTGGGAATCACGGAACCAGGTAGATGGCGCGCCGGAAAAGTCCGCTTCCGGCCAGCGCGCTTTGATCGCATCCGCAAAATCGCTTTGTGAAACGGTCACCGTTCCCTGATACTGGCTGCAGGCTTGCCCGCCGGGGCTGTCCACGCTGACCAGATAGGGCAGCTCGCTGCCCCAGACATCCTTTGCGCTCTCTGTTTTTTCAGCGGAAGCGGCGCAAAACACCGCGGCAATGGGCTCATCCTCATAAACCAGGATCATGCCGTCCGTAGCCTTTACCGCCGCCTGCAGCCGCTGCTGGTATACCTCCGCGCTGTCGCCCCACATGGCCAAAGCCTGTTCTGTCAGGTCGGCAAAGGCTTCACAGTGGGTGGGATCATCACACAGGTCGGCGCCCTTGTGGCTTTCCGGCGCTTGTTCCCCGCTGCCGTACAGCGCCATTTTATACAGGGTATAGGTCCTGGCCGCCACGGCCTGTGCTTTCAGCGCCTCCTCCGGGAAGCCCGCCGGCATTTCCGCCGCCAGCACGCCTACCAAATATTCCTGGAGAGAGATCTCCCGCACCTCTCCCTGGGCGCACAGTTTCAGCACGGTTTTCCCGTCGTATTCCCGCCTGGGCTCCTGCTGCGTCAGCACGGCCTCTGACACTAGGGCGTTTGGCTCGTAAATCTCCACCGATGCATCCGCCGCCAGCCCTACAGTCAGCAGTGGGATGGAAAGGGCGCATATCGTTAGCAAAAAAATAAAATTCAGCAGTTTCTTCATGATTTTATCATTCCCTTTTTTCGTATTTTATGCTATGATAACACTGCTGTATGGACGTGCTCTGCTCCATCATACGAAGAAAAATCGTTTTTTATGTTAGGATGCGATCAAATGAAAAACAATCGGATACTCCCGGTCCTTCAGATACTGCTGTCCGCGTTGTGCGGCGTTGTGCTGGCTTTTCACCGCATCACGGCTCCGTCATCCGGCGTGGCGCTGTTCCTGGTGGGGGTGGCTGCCGCCGTGGTGGTGGCACTGTTCAGCCTGGCTGTGGAAGGTATGAAAAAAAAGGCGGGTCCGGCGCCCGCGGTTATGAATAAAGCAGGCTTCGCGCTGCTGGCCGCCGCAGGCTTTCTGTTTTTGCTGGCCGCCGTGTTTTCTTTGCTGCAGCAAAATGTGGGTCAGATCCTGCGGGTAGTCACCGCCGTTTTTGCCGCCGCTTGCGGCGCGCTGACGCTGATGCGTCTGCCCCTGCGGGACAGCGGTCAGATCGCCGCCGTCTATTCCCTGCTTCCCGTCTTTTTCATTAGCTACTATTTGCTGATCTTTTACCGCAGCAACGGCGATAATCCTTATCTGCTGCAGTTTGGATATGAGATTGCCGTGCTTCTGGCCGTCCTGCTGGGGATCTACAGCGCGGTGGCCGGACGCTTTGAAAAAGCGCGCCCCCGCTTCCGCTCCGTATGCTGCAGCTTGGGTCTGACTTTCATCGTTCAGGAGTTGGTTTATCTCGCGCGGCAGCCCCAGGCTGTATATACCGTCCCCGGCCTGTCCATCGCCGCGACGGTGGCGCTGCTGGCTTATGCCCTGCTGCTGTGCTGTGGGCTGTTCTTTCCCCCGGTGCAGGAGGTTTTTGTTTCCGAAACCGGTGCAGAAAGCGGAGACAGTGACGAAGATTCAGACAAAGAAGATTCAGACGGCGAAGACGATACCCCTTCGGATGAAAAATGAGTATAAAACGGCTCGTGCAAAATGCACGAGCCGTTGCTTTATCCCATTTTCATTCCAATAGATTCCGCGCAACGGCGCATTGCTATATTCGTCGTTTTGGTAGTTAGCGAGGGAATTTTTCCCTTTGCGAAAATCTCTTCTGCAGCCTTGGAAATCAAAGGTTTTCCGATTCCCTTTCCATGCAGTTCAGGCCGGACCGAAACGGCCGCCATCTCCAGCGTGCCATCCTCTTCCAGGTGCATGATCATCAGAAACCCCAGCAACACATCATTCTGCACATATCCAACAGCCTGTACATATTCCGGAAATGGATCAGCTGTCATATCATCCACACCCATGTGCAGATAATACGGCTCGATCATATCAAAATCTGTCTGAAGATCCATTAAAACCACATGTGGATCATCAAATTTTTGAAAGTCAGCTGGAGCAAGGAAATACCTTACATATTCCTCGCTCATATCAGTCGCACAGCTCCAGAATGATCTGGGTAAACATCTTGGCGCTGACCATCAGTTCTTCAATAACGGCGAACTCGTCTGCGCCGTGCATCCGGTTGTCGGTGCTTGGCATGGCGCAGCCAAAGGCCACGCCGCCCTCGATCTCATGAACATAGGTGCCGCCGCCGATGGCCTGGCACTCACCCTTCAG
>JAQXOO010000015.1 GCA_029099685.1 Clostridia bacterium | reverse complement strand
CCTTCCTTCATCACTGCTTCCACAACTCTTTGCTTGAACTCTGGTGTATACCGTTTATTTGGTACTCCTTTTGGCATAACAAAACACCCCACTTGTTAGATAGTATATCATACTGTCTAACTAATGGGGTGCAGTTCATTCCTTTATCCCGTTTTCAATTTCTTTCAGGAAAAGGGTTCCAATACCATTTCCTTGCTTATCTGTCTGAATACACAACTCGTCAATATAATATTCTGTACCGGAATACCAATGTCTAATATGTCCCATAGAAACACCAATCAAGTGTTCGCCTTGGAACAATCCATATGTTAATGAATTACTTTGACCCACCAAATCAGACAAATACAAATTAAGCTGTTCTTGATTTGACCAATCATCATTCCACGGTTCAATCGTAAACACACCTACGAATAATTCTTTTATTGCTTCTATTTCATTCATCCCAATTCTCTTAAGCTCGAACTTTTTTTCCATATACACGCACCTATCAATTCCAGTTTTGCATGTCTGTTCGGTTCCATATTCGCTCATAACGGGACAAAATACAAGAACAATCACAGCAGAGTGAACTGCTGTGGCCGTTAAATGTCTAACGAACACCGTCCGTTTTGCCCGGGCGGTTTTTTGCGTGGTTCAGTCATCAATGAGGATCTGCCAGGGACCGCCAACGAAATACAGCGTAACAGCACCGTATTTCTGGCTGCCGTTATAGACAGAGCCGCACTCCCTGATGGAAGAATCTTTGATAGAGTAGACCAGCCGGCGGTTACCGGATAAAAGTCCTCCGGGGCTTCCCTGATAAAAGGCGTCCGGCTGGGCAAAAGAGAGGGAGAAGTCCCCTTCCAGAAGCGCGGGATCTTCTTCTGGCAGCCAGTGGAGGAATGCATCCGCCAGCCCGGCTAATTGGGAAAAGGTCATGGCAGAGCCTGTCACGGAAAAGGACGACTCTTCCATGGAAGGAACCACGGAACCATCCCACTTCCAGGAAAGGGAGGAGGTTTGCCCGGTGACAAAAGACAGCTCGCCGGCCGTATAATCCGCTGTCCAGGAGACGGGTGCCTGTTCTGCCGCAGCCTCGGGCAGCCAATCGGGCAAAACGATGGTGTTGCCTGTGCAGGAAGCAAGAAAAAGCAGGATAAGCGTGCCCGCAACCAGCGTACTTACGCGGATTCTATGCATTTTCATAGATACACCTCACAAGTTTGTGGCGGTTTCGGTAAAGGAAAAATCGGCGTTGTAAAAAAATGTCAAGTACAGGTCATTTACCTCTGGATAGATATCAGAGTAAACTTCAAATTCCGAACGAACATGGAAGGAAAAGGGAGCCTTTGTACCGTTGGAGTTCTGGAGTGAGATAAATAGACCGAAGTATGCTATCAAATAGCCATAGTTTGGAATTTTTTGCTTTTTGTCAGAAAAGGAGCCCGGACCGGAGCTTGTTGTCCAGCTCCCATAGGGCGACCTTGTTGCTGTCGTATCGGAGCTGTTGGGTGGCGGTGTCATAGCCGACCCAGGCAAACTGCGTGTGCTCTTCTGAAAGCCGGACCGTTTTATCCGGCAGCGCAACCGCGAAGCAGTACTCCGGGATCACAAGACAGTGTTCGCCCCAGACACGGCGGGCTTTGGGGAAATGTTCCGTTGAAATGCTGCAGGTGCTTTCCAGCCGGGTATACAGGGCATCCAAGGGGATTCCGGCTTCCTCAGAGGCCTCCCGCCTGGCGGAGACCAAGGGCGTACCGTCCTCTTCCTCGCCGCCGCCTGCAATAAACTGCCAGCAGTCATCCATATCGCTTCTTTTGAATATGCAGTACAGCACCGCACTCTCTGTTTTCAGGTAGGGGATGACCAATACTTGGTATTTTGCCCGTGCCACATGGCATCACCTCTTAAAATATTCGTTTCATGCATTGTAGCAGACAAAGAAAGTCTTTGCAAGAACTGATGACTTTGGACTTGCCTTTTTGTGGGGAGTATCGGATAATAAAAAAACAGGAGGTGAATGTTCATGATTAAAGCCGTAGTTTTTGATGTGTACGGCACGCTGATCTCCACTGGTACCGGATCGCTGGATGCCGCACAGAAGATTCTGGATCTGCACAGCTCAGATGTTTCCGCAAAGGAGTTTTACGCGGATTGGAAGCGATACCATCGGGAACATATGAACGGTTTGTCCCTCTTTATGCCAGAAGAAACGATTTTTCTGTGGGATCTGGAAAAGCTATACGAATAATATGGGCTGCCGGGAAATGCGGCTGAGGATGTGCAGATTATGCTGGACACGCTGGGCACCCGAAGCCCGTTCCCGGAAAGCAGAGCAGTGATAGAGCAGCTGAAGCGCTCAGGCAAGGTGTTGTGTATCGGTTCCACCACCGACACGGCCCCTCTGTTGCAGGATCTGACGCGAAGCTGTATCTCGGTGGATCAAATCTTCACCTCGGAGGACCTGCAGGTATATAAGCCGCAAAAGGCCTTTTACGAAAAGATCCTTGCGGCGTTATCCCTGCAGCCGGAGGAGGTTCTGTTTGTGGGAGATTCCCTGACGGATGATATTTACGGCCCACAGCAGGTGGGAATGAAAACCTGCTGGGTAAACCGCAAAAAGGAAACCGCACAGATATCGCCGCCCGACTATGAGGTGTCCGATTTGACAGGACTGCTGACGATTCTTTATTGAGCAATATTAGAAGGATCGTTCCCCTGAAATTCAGAAAAGTTCAGGTTTGCCTGCGAAGAAAGGACAAGCCCGGCGGAAAACCGGGTCCGACAGCGCAAAACAAAGCCGTCCCAGCCCGTCACCGGTTAAAGAACAGGGTCAGGATCATGACGGCGATGCCCACCAGCGCCAGAACATAGCCCGCTCTGGGTTTGCTGCTCCGGCCGGTCAGGCTCATCACCGAGCCGGCCACCGATAGGCACGCCGGGATGGCCACCGCCAGCAATTTGGGCATGGTATTGGTCGCCTGGCCGTCAAGCCCCACCTGGACGGCCACCGTGGCCGGGAGAACCAGCCAGCAATATACGCCCAGGGCCACAGCCGCCGCGATCAAAAGGATGTTGATCCATTTTTTATTCATGGTTATCTCTCCCCATACACACCGGACCGGTGTGTTCTTGCGCCCAGTCTACCAAAAAAACCCGGGAAAATCAACCGGATGCGCAGAAAAACCGGAAGATCCGCGGATCTTTGGGGCGCGTTCGCACCGGCGGCCGCCCCGCGGGGGGCGGTTTCCACGTTTTTATGCCGGCCAAGCGCATTTTACCGGCGGCGGACCGTTGTGTTCCGGACAAAAATCCCTTATAATGGGCGTGCAAACTCTTATCTGCAGGAGGGAACCACTTATGGTCATCAGAAAAGAAGCCCAGCGCGTCCAGGTGCGGGATAACGTCCGGGGCGGAAACGGCACCCTGGAAAACCGCCACATCATCGAGCCGGACCGGATGTTCGGCTCTGCCACCCTGTTTTCCGAGTTCTTCTTTGATCCCGGCGACGGCATCGGTCCCCATGTCCATGACGCCGACGCTGAGGTCTATTATATGCTGGAGGGCGTCCTGACCCTCATCGAGGACGGAAAGGAGACCGAGCTGCGCCCCGGCGACGCCTCCTATGCCCACAGCGGCACCTCCCACGCCATCGAGAACCGCTCGGACAGGCCCGCCCGGATGCTGGCGGTGATCCTGAAGGTCTGAGCCCCGCGCGGCCCCCGGAAACGCCGCAGCACCTCCTTTTTGCCTGTGCGGCTTCTGTCGAAAAAATACGAACGAGTTTCTTTGACATTTTTAACGCAATAAGCTATGATGAAGTAAAGAAATTGTTGAAAAATAAGGACAACTTTTTACAAAGGAGATGCTATGGAAACGGAACAGGCAGAACTGGTACTGGAACGGCTGGCCAGCAGGCAGGGCGTAAGCAAGGGACATATCGTCAGGGAGATCGAAAATGCCATTACACTGGCTATGCAAAGCTCGGATGAAGCTGTCCGGCGCCGGTGGGAGAAGATGTTCCCGGACGGCAGGCGGCCCTCTGCAGCGGAACTGCTGCAGGTGTTGTCGGTTGCAGTGCTGAAAAGTGAATTGTCATAAAAAAAGCCCCCGGAAGGGGGCTTTTTTTGAGCTTGCCAGCGGCCTCCTTTCGGGAGCCGTTCGGCAGTCTGCGCCGGCTTGTGAGCCGGGATTTTTTTGTTACTGGGCGTCGGGATTGGCCACCAGGGTGACGGGCACGCTCACCAGCTTGCCCTGGCGCTCCACGTTCAGCGTCACCTGGTCACCCACGGCCTTGCCGGCCAGATAGCCGGTGACGTCAGAGGCCTGGGACACCATCACATCGTCCACGCTGACGATGCGGTCACCCACAGCCAGGCCGGCGTCCTGGGTGCTCTGGACGGTGATGGAGGACACATACACGCCGGGGGCCATGTTGTACTGATAGGCGGACTGGCTGTCCACCGTCTGCACCGTGATGCCCAGGATGGCCTTGTTGGCGGTGGGGGTCACGCCGCTGCCGCTGCCGTTGTTTTCGCCGTCCTCAGGCACATAAGTGCCGCCGGCGATGAGCTGGGAGGCGATGTCCATGGCGGTATTGCTGGGGATGGCGAAGCCCAGACCCTCGGAATTGGAGGAGGTGCTCTTGGCAGAGACGATGCCGATCAGCTCGCCGCGGCCGTTGAACAGAGCGCCGCCGGAGTTGCCGGGAGAAACGGCAGCAGTCATCTGGATCACGTTCAGCTGAATGTTGCGCACATAGGTGCCGCCGTAGAACATATCATACAGGGTATTGCCACGGCTGTTGCCGGAGGTCTCCACCTGGACGGTGATGGTGCGGTTCAGGGCGGAGACGATGCCGTCGGAGATGGAGCCGGAGAAGCGGCCCTCGGGGTTGCCGACGGCGTAGCAGGCCTCGCCCTGGAGGATGGCGTCGCTGTCCGCGATGACGGCGGGATTCAGGCCCTGGGCCTCGATCTTGATCACCGCGATGTCGCCGTCGGTGTAGCTGCCCACCACGGTGGCGTTATAGGTCTCGCCGCTGTTCAGCTCCACGGTGATCTTGGAGGCGCCGTCGATGACATGGGCGCAGGTGAGGATGTAGCCGTCTTCACTGATGATGACGCCGCTGCCCGCGCCGGAGGTGACATAGTTGCCGAACCAGTAGTTGCTGGTGGTCATCTGCTCGGTGGTGATGGCCACCACGGAGGACTCCACCTTGGCGGCCACCTGGGCGGAGGTGAGCACGCCGTCCGTCGAAGCGGAAAGCTGCCCATCCGTGCCGCCGCTGCTGCCGGCGCCCGGGGCCACCTGCTGGATGACCACGGTGTTCTTCTGGTTGGCCACCAGCACGCCTGCGTAACCGGCGGTGAAGCAGAGAGCGGCGGCCACCGCCACGGCTACCACGGACAGTACGATCCTGCCCCAGCGGGGACGCTTTTTGGGTTCGGGCTGAGGCTGGGCGGGCTGCCACTGCCAGTCTCCGCTGCCGAAGCTGGCCTGGGGCTCCTGGGAATGGTTGTCCAGATCATAGGTCCGGCGGGAAGTCTGGGACTCCTGGGGCCGGTCATTGTTCAGATCGTTGTTGTTATGATTGAAGTCACTCATGATGATCGTCCTTTCTTGTTTTTTTGATGGCTTTAGTGTAACCGGGCCGGATAAACAGAAGTTAATCTCAGGTTAAACAGGAGATAAACAAACAGCAAATCATTTTTGAACAAAAAAACGCCGTCCCGGCCCGGGACGGCGTTTATAGACAGCGTGCGGAAAGGGTCATCCCTCGAACCGGTAGCCCGCGCCGCGGACGGTCTGGATGTACCCTTCGCCCAGCTTTTCACGCAGACGGTTGATGTGCACCGCCACGGTGGCGTTGTCTCCCAGGGCCTCCAGCCCCCAGACCCGCTCGTAAAGGGTCTCGCGGTCAAAGACCTGGCCGGGATTGCGCATGAAGAACAGCAGCAGCTCGTATTCCTTGTTCTTCAGCTCCACCTCCTGCGCTCTCAGAAACACCCGCCGGGAGCGGGGGTCCAGCTTCAGCGCGCCGGCCGTGAGCTGGCCGCCCTGGCCGCCCTGCTTCAGCCGGGCATACTGGGCCAGGTTGGCCCGGACCCGGGCCACCAGCACCCCGGGGGAAAAGGGCTTTTCGATGTAGTCGTCGGCGCCCAGGCCCAGGCCCCGGATCTTGTCCAGGTCCTCGGTGCGGGCGGTGACCATCAGGATAGGCACATCCAGGCTGTCCCGCAGGCGCTGCAGCACCGCAAAGCCGTCCATGCCGGGCAGCATCACATCCAGCAGGATCAGGTCAAAGGGCTCCTTCAGCGCCGTGCGCAGGCCGGTCTCGCCGTCCTCCGCCAGGGTGACCCGGTATCCGCCGGCCTCCAGATAATCCTTTTCGATACGGGCGATGGCCCGGTCGTCTTCCACGATGAGGATGTGTTCCATATCAACCCTCCGTTTCCAGTTTGGGCAGCTGGATCTCCAGCAGCAGGCCGTGGGGTTGGACGTTCCGGGCGATGATGCGCCCCTTCATGTTGCGCACCGCCCGGGAAACGATGGCCAGACCAAGGCCGGAGCCGGCGATCTTTTCATTCCGGGCGGGGTCCGCCCGGTAAAAGGCGTCAAAAATGTGGGGCAGCGCTTCCGGCGGCACCCCCGGGCCGTCGTCGGTAAAGGTCACCGACACAAAGGACGGCTCCTCCCGCAGGGCGATGTTCAGGGCGGCGGCGCCGTATTTGGCGCTGTTTTCCGCAATGTTGGCCACCACCCGGTGCAGGGTGTCCGGGTCGGCCAGCACCCGGCCCTCTCCGGGCCCGGCGCAGGTGAGGGTGAGGGCCAGGCCCCTGCCGGCGTATTCCGGGGCCAGCACCTGGTGCAGCAGCGTCAGCTCCTCTGCCAGGGAGACCGGCTCCGGATGGTCCTCGTTCTGCCCCAGGTCCATGCGGGAAAACAGAAACAGCTTGTTTACCAAAGCCTGCAGGTCCCGGGCCTTGTCCCGGATGATGGTGAGGTACTGGGCCTGGTCCTGGGGGGTGCGGGCCACGCCGTCCAGCAGGCCCTCGGCATAGGCCCGGATGGCTGTCAGGGGAGAACGCAGGTCGTGGGAGATGCCCGCCAGCAGCTCCTGGCGGTTTTTTTCGCTCTGGCGCTCCTGCTCCACCAGCTGCTGCAGCCGCTGGGCGGTGGCGTTGAAGTCCGCCCGCACGGCGGAAAACTCATCGCTGGGGCTGCCGGGCAGGCGGAAGTCCAGCTCTCCCTCCCGCAGGCGCCGCAGCCCGGCGGAAAGCTCGCTGAGGGAGCCTTCGATCTTTTTCAGAACGCCCCGGCTGAGGACCCGGTTGACGATAAACAGGGTCAGCACCAGGCCGCCCAGGGTGAAACACCGGGAAAACAGCTCGGTGCGGTGCACCTGCTGCTGAAAATCCTGCATGGAGGTGAAGCGCTGCTGCAGCAGATACAGCCAGCTCATGCGGTCCGCCAGCAGGGAAAACAGCAGATAGACCAGCAGGGGCAGGGCAAACATCAGGGTATTGGACCAAAACAGGCGTTTTTTCACCGACATACGCGGAACCTCCCGAACAAGAGCTTTGTTTGGGACCAGTATACCACATTTTTCGCGAAAAAAGTGAAGGAAAGATGAATATCATGAAAAAAGGGCGGCCCAAAGGGCCGCCCGGAGGGTACGGGAACAGGGAAACGGGGGGTCAGCAGTCCGCCTTGCTCTTGAAGCGGGCGTAGGTCTGCTTCTCCGGCTCCACGGGACGGATGTCGCCGGACTTCATCAGGGCCCAGCGGGTCAGAGAGGGACCCACCAGCTCATAGACCAGCACGGAGAACAGCACGATGTTGCGGATGAGCCTGCCGTCGCCGGCGCCCAGAGACATGGAGGAAGCGGACATTCCCAGGGCCACGCCCGCCTGGGGCAGCAGGGTGATGCCCAGATATTTGCGGATGTTGTGGTCGCAGTTCACCATGGCGGCGGAGCCTCTGGCGCCCAGATACTTACCGGCGGAGCGGGTCAGGATGTACACCACGCCGATGCCTACCACCGCCAGGCTGGAAAATACGCTCAGGTCCAGCTCGGCGCCGCTGAGCACAAAGAACAGGGCGTACAGGGGGACGGTCCACCGGTCGGAACGCTCCATGATGTCCGGGGAGCGGGGGCACAGGTTGCAGAACACGGTGCCCAGCATCATGCACACCAGCAGGTTGGAAAAGCCCAGCTTTACGGGGCCAAGCCGGAATTCCATGCCCGACAGGGCGATGGTCATCACCACAAAGGCGATGGTCAGGGACAGACGGTTGGAGTTGGAGAAGAACAGCTTTTCCAGCAGGGTGAGGATCAGGCCCATCAGGGAGCCCAGAAGCAGGGAGCCCACGATCTCCAGCAGGGGCTCCACCAGGATGGACAGCAGATTGACGCTGCCGGAGTGCAGGGCGGTGGCCACGCCGAAGGACACGGCAAAGGCCACCAGGCCCACCGCGTCGTCCAGGGCCACGATGGGCAGCAGCAGGTCGGTGAGCTTGCCCCTGGCCTTGTACTGCCGAACCACCATCAGGGTGGCGGCGGGCGCGGTGGCGGTGGCGATGGCGCCCAGGGTGATGGCGGCGGGCGCGCTGAGCACATCGGGCATCAGCAGATGCAGGCCCAGCAGGGCGGCGTCCACCAGCACCATGGCCACCAGGGCCTGCAGCACACCGATGACGGCGGCCTGCCGGCCGGTCTCCTTCAGCTGGGACAGGCGGAACTCATTGCCGATGGCAAAGGCGATGAAGCCCAGAGCCACCGAGGAGATGACGCTCAGCTCGTTCACGGCCTCCAGCGAGGAAAAGCCCAGGCCTCCGATGTGCAGCGATCCCAGCCCATAGGGGCCGATGGCCAGACCGGCGATGAGAAAGGCGGTGACGTCGGGGAAATTGAGATGCAGCTTTTTGAAAACACGGGTCATCAGCAGTCCGGCCACCAGGGCGATGGACATGGGGATCAGTTGAGACATAAAGAGACTCCTTTAAATCGATAAAAAGTTAACAAAATGTGGAAAATATCACGATGGTTATTATAATGTCACGATGGTTATTATAACTAAAATCAAGCAGGTTTCAATGTGCAAAATACACAAAGATGAGTTGCCTTTCTTTTGGGAAAACCCGCTGTCATTGCAAAAAAGGGCGCTGTATGGTAAAATGGCCCCAGCAAGGGAAAGGGAGGCGGCAAAATGAACGCGAAAGACAGGAGAGACGCCATCACGGCCCGTCTGGAGCAGGCCACGGAGCCGGTGAACGCCACCGCCCTGGCCCGGGGGCTGGACGTGAGCCGCCAGGTGATCGTGGGCGACATCGCCCTGCTCCGTGCCGCCGGAACGCCCATCGAGGCTACGCCCCGGGGCTATGTGCTGTCCCGCCCCGCCGGCGTTTCGGGACAGGTGGTGTGCTGCCACAGAAGCGGGGACATGGAGACCGAGCTGAACACCCTGGTGGACCTGGGCTGCGTGGTGGAGGATGTGAGCGTGGAGCACCCGGTCTATGGCCAGCTCACCGGAAGGCTGCAGCTTTCCTGCCGGGCGGACGTGGCCTGCTTTCTGGAAAAGGTGCGGAGCTGCGCGGCGCTGCCCCTGTCGGCCCTCACCGAAGGCATTCACACCCACAGGCTGCGCTGTCCCGATGGGGAGACACTGGAGCGGGCCAGGGCGGCGCTGCGGCGGCTGCATATGCTTCAGGAATAAAAAAGGTTGACAATTTGCCGGGAATGACTACAATAGTCTTGACAGGTGTCTTGACACATGTCGGGACTATTTTTTTGTGAGGGGACCCAAATGGCTTCGTTCAAAGACTTTCTGAAACGCAAAAACATCGTTTTTTCCGCAAAACGCTACGGCATCGACGCCCTGGGCGCCATGGCCCAGGGCCTGTTCTGCTCGCTGCTCATCGGCACCATCATCAAGACTCTGGGGGTGCAGCTGGGCATTTCCTTTCTGACGGACATCGGCACCTACGCCATGGCGGTGTCCGGCCCGGCCATGGCCGTGGCCATCGGTTATGCCCTGCAGGCCGACCCCATGGTGCTGTTTTCCCTGGCGGCGGTGGGCTGGGCGGCCAATGCCGAGGGTGGCGCAGGCGGCCCGCTGGCCGTGCTGGTCATCGCCATTGTGGCCGCTGAATGCGGCAAGGCCGTCTCCAAGGAGACAAAAGTTGACATTCTGGTGACCCCGGGCGTCACCATTCTGGTGGGCGTGGCCCTGGCAAAGCTCATCGCGCCCCCCATTGGGACCGTGGCCTCGGCCTTTGGCCTGATGATCGACCAGGCCACCCGCCTGCAGCCCTTCCTCATGGGCATCGCCGTGTCCGTGCTGGTGGGCATCGCCCTGACGCTGCCCATCTCCTCCGCCGCCATCTGCTCGGTGCTGGGTCTCACCGGCCTGGCGGGGGGAGCGGCGGTGGCCGGCTGCTGCGCCCAGATGGTGGGCTTCGCCGTCCTGTCCTTCCGGGAAAACCGCTGGGGCGGCCTGGTGAGCCAGGGCCTGGGCACCTCTATGCTCCAGATGGCCAACATCGTCCGCAACCCCCGTATCTGGTTGCCGCCCACGCTGGCCTCCGCCATCACGGGTCCCATCGCCACCTGCGTGTTCAAGCTGCAGATGAACGGCGCGGAGCGCCACTCCGGCATGGGCACCCGCGGCCTGTGCGGCCCCATCGGCGTCTGGACCGGCTGGCTGGAGCCCTCCGCCACCGCCGCCGCCAAGGGCGCCGTGGCCATCACCCCGGGCTTTATGGACTGGCTGGGACTGCTGCTGGTCTGCATCGTGCTGCCCGCCCTGCTCAGCTGGGCCTTCGGCCTGCTGTTCCGCCGGCTGGGCTGGATCCGCGAGGGCGATCTCAAGCTGTAAACGCGCAAGCTTCATCAAAAAAGCCACCCGTTCGGGTGGCTTTTTTCGCAGCTGAGGGGTTTTATTTCACATAATCGCCCAGATTGCTCAGATTGATCTTGTCCACGATCTTTTCCACGGTCACCGGATATTCTTCCTTCCACTCGTCCAGAGTCTGGGCGAAGCGCTCATCCAGGGCGGCCTGGTAAATGTCGGTCTGATTCTCATCGTAATAGGTGGCCGACACCGGGCAGCGCTTGAGGATATAATAGCCGTCGGTGGTGGTGATGATATCGCTGACCCCGTTTTCCTCCAGGTCAAACAGGGTGGTGAGATAGTCGGTGCTGCGGGCCTCCGGCTCGCTGATGGGGAAACCGACGGTCATCATGGGGTCCTCGTTGTACTGGAGCATCAGACTGTCAAAGTCCGTCTCCCCACTGCGGGCCTGTTCCAGGACGGTCTGGGCAGCGGCCTGCTGCTCCTCCCGCAGCTCCTGGTCCAGGGGCTGGCCGTTTTCGTCCAGAAGGCTCAGATAAACATACTTCACCGTGGCGTAATGGCCGGAAAAATACTGCCGTAGTTTTTCGTCGGTGAAATAGGTCTGTCCCTCCTGGGCCATATAGGTGTACAGCAGGTCGTAGTAATAGGCGTTGGCCTGGAATTTGTCATAGGCCCGGTCAGTGAGATAGGTCTGCCGCAGGTAGTCCAGATAGGCGGCCTTTCCGCCCAGAGACTCCACCAGGCGGCTTTTGGACAGGGACAGGGTGGACTGTTGGGCCTCGGACAGCGCAAGGCCGAACTCACTGCACTTCAGCCGTACCACCTCGTTGGTGACGATCTGCTCCAGCGCCAGCTCCCGGGCGGTCTGCAGAGCGGCGGCGTCATAAAGGATGGTGCCGCTGTCCTCGCCGGTGTTGGTGCGGTTATAGTAGAGGTAAAAGGCGTATTCCGAAGCGTCCACCTTCCGGTCGCCCACCCGGACGGCGGTGGGGCTGGGACTGCAGCCGGTGAGCAGGCATAACAGCAAAGCGCAGCACAGGGCCGCCGCCCATAATTTTTTTCGCATAAGCAGCCTCCTTCTGAGGAATGGCTGCCGGGGCGCCCCCGGCAGCTTCCGTTTATTTTATCACGCTTTTTCCCCGGTGTAAAGGTCGATGAGGGCGCGGGCCTGCTCCAGGGGATCGTCGGCGGGGCGCAGCTTCAGGGTGATGTAGGGCTTCTCCCCCGCGGACAGGAAAATACGGCCCCGGTACCGGGGCGCGGCGCAGACGCCGGCGGCCCCCTCCAGCCCCTCCGGGCGGAAGAACAGCAGCAGGCTGCCGTTTTTCTGGGTGATCTCGTAAATGCCCGCGGCGCTGGCATCTGCCCGGAGCAGGGCGATGTCCAGCAGGGCGCAGGCCGCCCGGGGCGGATCGCCGAAGCGGTCGATCAGTTCGTCCTGCATATCGCTGTAATCCTCACGGGAGGAGATCATGGCGATGCGGCGGTACAGGTCCACCCGGGTGGCGGCGTCTGGCACGTAATTCTGGGGCAGGCCGGCGGACACCAGCAGGTCCGCGGTGCAGTCGGTGCGGCAGACGGGGGCTTCGCCCTTCAGCTCGGCGGTAGCCTCGGCCAAAAGCTGCAGGTACAGGTCGTAGCCTACGTCCATCATATGACCGCTCTGCTCCGCCCCAAGCACGTTGCCCGCGCCCCGGATCTCCAGGTCCCGCATGGCGATCTTGAAGCCTGAGCCGAACTCCGCGAACTCCCGGATGGCGGAAAGACGCTTCTGGCTCACCTCGGACAGCACCTTGCCCCGGCGGTAGGTGAGATAGGCGTAGGCGTGGCGGTTGCTCCGCCCCACCCGGCCCCGGATCTGATGGAGCTGGGCCAGGCCCATATGGTCGGCGTCCTCGATGATGAGGGTGTTCACGTTGGGGATGTCCACGCCGGTCTCGATGATGGTGGTGCACACCAGAACGGAGATCTCACCGGCGTACATACGGGACATGACGTCGCTCATCTGCTCCTCGGTCATGCGGCCGTGGGCCACGGCGACGGGCACGTCCGGGAAGCTCTGCTGGAGCTTCAGCGCCGTCTGGTCGATGGTGTCGATGCGGTTGTGGAGGTAATACACCTGCCCGCCCCGGGCCAGCTCCCGGCGGATGGCGTCCCGCAGGATGGCGTCGTTCTGCTCCAGAACATAGGTCTGCACCGGTTGACGGCCCAGGGGAGCCTCCTCCAGCACCGACATATCCCGGATGCCCGACAGGGCCATGTTCAGGGTGCGGGGAATGGGGGTGGCGGTGAGGGTCAGTACGTCGATGCCCTGGGCCATCTGCTTGATGCGCTCCTTATGGGCCACGCCGAAGCGCTGCTCCTCATCCACCACCAGCAGACCCAGATCCTTGAACTGCACGTCCTTCTGCAAAATGCGGTGGGTGCCGATGAGCAGGTCCACCTGGCCGTTTTTTACCTTTCGCAGGGTCTCCTGCAGCTGGCTGCGGGTACGGAAGCGGCTCATCATGTCCACCCGGACGGGATAGCCGGAAAACCGCTCCGCCGCGCTGAAATAGTGCTGCCGGGCCAGCACTGTGGTGGGCACCAGGATGGCCGCCTGCTTGCCCGACAGCAGGCATTTCATAATGGCCCGGAAGGCCACCTCCGTCTTGCCGAAGCCCACGTCGCCGCACAGCAGCCGGTCCATGGGCACCGGGCGCTCCATGTCCCGCTTGATCTCCTGGGCGCAGACCAGCTGGTCCTCGGTCTCTTCATAGGGAAAGGCCTCCTCAAAGGAGCGCTGCCAGTCATCATCCGGGGCAAAGGCGAAGCCCGGGTTTTTCTGCCGGGCGGCGTACAGCTTGAGTAGCTGCTCCGCCAGGTCGGCGGCGCTCTTTTTGGCCCGCTGTTTGGCCTTTTGCCAGGCGGCGCCCCCCAGCTTGGACAGGCGGACGGTCTCCTGCTCGGCGCTGCCGATGTATTTGCTCACCAGGTCCAGACCCGTGGCGGGGACAAAGACAAAATCCGTGCCCGCAAAGGCGATCTTCATATAATCCCGCCACACCTTGTCCACCTGGATGCGCTCCACCCCCACGAACCGGCCGATGCCGTGGTGCTCATGGACCACCAGGTCTCCGGGATGCAGGTCGGAAAAGCTCTTGATATGGTCCTTGCTGGAGGACCTGCGCTTTTTGCCGGGCTTTCGGGCGCTTTGGCCCCCGTCGCACAGCATGACCGTTTTGAGGGTGGGATATTCCGCGCCGGCGGACAGGGCCTCCGGCAGGACGCACACCTTCCGCGGCCCGGCCTGGGCCGAGTCCGTGGTGCAGGGAATGTCCGACTCCGCCAGAAGCTGCGTCAGGTTCTGTGCCCGGGAACGACCGCCGGCCAGCAGCAGAACCGTGTAGTCCAGGCGCAGGTAATCGCCCAGCTCCCGCCGCAGGTTGTCAATGCCGCCGCCGGAGGCGGAAAGCTGCTTGGCGGTGAGGGAGATGAGCACCTGGGGTGTGAAGGCCGACCCGGCCAGAAAGCTGTCCAGCAGCACAGGCGCGGTCAGCCGGGCCGCGAACTGCCGCTCGTCCAGGCCGTAGCCGGTTTTGGAGGGGGGGATCAGGCCTTCCTCCAGCAGATGGCTCACGTCCTCGGCCTGCCGGTGGGCCATGCCCTGGGCGGTCTCCAGCACGGCGGGGGTGTCGCACACCAGGAACAGGGCGTCCTCCGGCAGATAGGACAGGGCGCAGGCAGGCTCCGGGTAGATCTGGGGAAGATAGCGGTCCGCGGCTGGCAGGCTGCGCAGCTCCTGCAGGGTGTCCGCGTCGGAAAGAAGGGTCTTCTTCAGCGCCGGGGCGGTCCCCTTGCGTGCCGCCAGCTTTTTCAGGGCGGCGCACAGGCCGTCCAGGCCCCCTTCCGCCAGGGTGGGCAGGGATTCCCGCACCGGCAGCAGGGTGACGGCGTCCACCGTCTCGGTGCGCCGCTGGGTCAGGGGGTCGAACCGGCCCAGCGAGTCCACCTCGTCGCCCCAGAACTCGGCGCGGACGGGGGCGGTGTCCCCCGCCGGAAATACATCCAGGATGCCGCCCCGGAGGGCGAACTGGCCGGGCCCCTCCACCTGGGCGCATCGGGTGTAGCCCGCCTGCAGCAGCCGCTCCGCCAGCGTGTCCACAGAGTAGCTGCCGTCGGCGGAAAGGGTCATCACCGCCCGGTCCAGCGCCTCCGGCGGCAGGGTGCGCAGCATCAGGGCATCGGCAGAGGCGCACAGCACCCGGGTCTTGCCGGTGCGTACCTGCCACAGGGCCTGCAGCCGCTGCTGCTCGTATTCATGAGACACACCCTCCATGTTGTGAAACGCCAGGTCGCGGCAGGGCAGCAGGGCGGCTTCCACTCCGCCCAGGGCCAGCAGGTCGGCGGCAAAGGTCTTTGCCGCCTGCTCGTCCCGCAGTACCACGCAGACGGCGCGGCCGGGCAGATCGCCGCACAGGGCGGCGGCCAGATGGGCGCGGTGGATGGGCGACGCGCCGTAGACCGCGGCTGAGGTGCGCTGCCGGGCGGCTTCCAGCAGGCGCGGATATTCGGACAGGCCCCGCACCAGGGCAGAAAGCAGTTCCATGAAAGATCCCTCCTTTTGGGACAACGGGCATTGCCCCGTTCCGACGCGGAACGGGGTGTTTCGACGGTATCTTGCGGTTTTCGGGAAAATACGGGCCGGGGGCTTCCTGCCCCTATGGGGAGGACCCCCGGCGCGCTTTGATGTCTTTTTCGCGGTGGAACGTCAGGCGGGGGTGAGGGCTGCGCCCGCAGGCGCGGTTCGATGCGCCCCGCCCCCTGGCGACTCCTCTTGGGGACCCTGAAGGTCTCCGCCGGAGGACATCCCCGGCCCGGCAATATTGCGGAAGATGCCCGCGGGGCGGAAAAACCTCCGGTTGCGGGGCTTTTCCCTACAAGCAGGCCGTCCTTTTTTGGGGAAAAGACGGGGCCGTCAGGCCTGATAGACGATCTTGCCGTTGACGATGGTGACGGCGGCTTCGCCGCCCACGCAGGTCAGGGGGTCGGCGGTCCAGATGACCACGTCGCCGTCCTTGCCCGTTTCCAGGCTGCCCACCCGGTCGCCGATGCCGGTGAGGCGGGCCGCGTTGACGGTAATGGCCTTCCAGCCCTCTTCATAGGGCAGGCCGGCCTTGACGGCCAGGCCCGCGCACATGGGCAGGGCCTGCAGGGGGATCACCGGGGCGTCGGTGATGATGGCGATGTCCACACCTGCCTCGTACAGGGCTCTGGGGGTGTCGAAGCTCTTGTGCTGCAGTTCGATCTTGCTCTTGCCGCCGAAGGTGGGGCCCACAAAGGCGGGCAGGCCCTCCCGGGCCAGCTCATCCGCGATGAGGGCGCCGTCGGTGCAGTGGTCCAGGGTAAGGCGGCAGCCGAACTCTTTGGCGATGCGGATGGAGGTGAAGATGTCGTCGTGGCGGTGGGCGTGGGCTTTCAGCGGCAGCTCGCCCCGCAGCACCGGGATCATGGCCTCCAGCTTCATGTCAAAGGCGGGGTTTTTGCCGTTTTCCTTGTCCTCCATGTACCGGCGGGTCTTGAACAGCAGTTCCCGCAGCAGGGCGGCGGTGCCCATGCGGGTCATGGGAGCCTTGGATTTGGACTGGCCGTAGCAGCGCTTGGGATTTTCGCCGAAGGCGCACTTCATGGCCAGCGGCTCCCGGACCACCATGTCGTCCACCCGCTTGCCCCAGAGTTTGATGGCGGCAAAGGTGCCGCCCACCACGTTGGCGCTGCCCGGGCCGGTGCAGGCGGTGGTGACGCCGCCCTTGAGGGCGTTGTCAAAGGCCTCGTCCATGGGATTGATGGAGTCGATGGCCCGCAGCTGGGGCGTCACCGGGTCCACGATCTCATTATAGTCGTGACCCTCCCAGCCCATGCCCTCGTTGTCCAGACCGATGTGGCAGTGGGCCTCCACGCAGCCGGGAGTCACCAGACGCCCCGCGGCGTCCAAAACAGCGGCGCCCTCGGGGCAGGCCAGGCCGGCGCCCACCGCAGCGATCCTGCCGTCGTCCCCGATCAGGACGCAGCCGTTTTCGATATCCGGGCCGGCCATGGTCTTTACATGGCCGTTTTTGATGAAAAGCATAGGTACCTCCTATTTGACAGGCTGAAATTTGTTGAATTCCTGCATGGCGTGGTCCACGCCGTGCTCCAGCAGATCCAGCACCGCGTCGGGCACGGCCCTGACGGCGGCAAAGGTGTCGCTGTCCATGGGGGACAGCACAAAATCCACCATATCCTCGCCGTGCTCCCGGTCGGGACCGCCGATGCCCACCTTGATGCGGGGAAACCGGTCGTTCTCCAGCAGGTAGACGATGTTGCGCATACCGTTGTGTGTGCCGGCGGAGCCGCTTTTGCGGATGCGGATGCGCCCGGCGGGCAGGTCCGCATCGTCAAAAATGACGATGAGGCGCTCCACCGGGACGGAGCAGACCTCCAGCATATCCCGGACGGACTCGCCGGACAGGTTCATATAGGTCTGGGGCTTCATCAGCAGCACGGTCTTGTCCCCCACCCGGGCGGTGCCGCAGACCGCCCTGCACCGGGTGCGGGTCAGGCGGCCCAGGCCCAGCTTTTCCGCCAGCAGGTCGATGGCGGCGAAGCCCACATTGTGGCGGGTCATTTCATATTTGGCGCCGGGGTTGCCCAGGCCGCAGACGATATAGTCCACGTGCTGGGGTTCGGCTGTTTTTTTTCGTCGAAAAATGGGAAAAACTCCTTTGCGGACCGGCGGCATCCCGGAAGGGAAACGTGCTCCCGCCCCGGGACGCCGCGGTCCCTTGAAAATCGTTTAGTTGTAGAGGTCGGAGATGGCGGTCTCGTCGTAGATGCGGCGGATGGCCTCGGCAAACAGGTCGGCCACGGACAGGGTCTCGATCTTGTCGATGGCTTTTTCGCCCTCCACGGGGATGGTGTCCAGCAGCACCAGCTTGTCGATGACGCTGGCCTGCAGCCGCTCGATGGCGGGGCCGGACAGGACGCCGTGGGTGGCACAGGCGGTGACGGACTTGGCGCCGCCACGCTCCACCAGGGCCTTGGCGCCGTTGCACAGGGTGCCGGCGGTGTCCACCATGTCGTCCACCAGGATGACATGTTTGTCACGGACATCGCCGATGATGTTCATGACCTCGGACACGTTGGGCTTGGGCCGGCGCTTGTCCACGATGGCCATGGGCAGGTCCAGCTTGTCGGTGAACTTGCGGACGCGGGTGACGGAGCCCAGGTCGGGAGACACCACCACATAGTCCGGGTTGCTGACGCCCAGCCGGTCATAGAAATACTGGGTAAGGATCTTGGTGCCCAGCAGATTGTCCACAGGAATGTTGAAGAAGCCCTGGATCTGGTTGGCGTGCAGGTCCATGGTCAGGACGCGGTCCGCGCCGGCGGCCTCCAGCATCTCGGCGCACAGCTTGGCGGAGATGGGGTCACGGGCCTTTGCCTTGCGGTCCTGGCGGGCATAGCCGAAATAGGGCATGACGGCGGTGATGCGGCCGGCGGAAGCCCGGCGGCAGGCGTCGATCATGATGAGCAGCTCCATGAAGTTGTCATTGACCGGGCAGCAGGTGGACTGGATGAGGAACACATCGCAGCCGCGGACCGTCTCGTTGAAGGAGACGGAGATCTCGCCGTCGGCAAATTTCTTGCAGACGCAGTCGCTGAGCGTCAGGCCCAGCGCGTCGGCGATGCGCTTAGCCAGAACGGGATTGGAGTTGCCGGCGAACAGCTTGATTTTGGTGCCATGAGGAATCATGTTGGTTACCCCCTACATTTTTATCTGTAAAAATTACAATTTTCCTTGTTCCCGTCTCTTTTTTGCCCACAGGGGCTTGACGGTGGCTCTTGCCCGGGCCACCACCAGGGCGTCCTCGGGCACCTCCTCGGTGATGGTGCCGCCGGCGGCCAGATAGGCGCCCCGGCCCACCCGGACCGGTGAGACCAGGTTCACGTTGCAGCCGATGAAGGCGTCGTCCTCCACGGTGGTGCGGTACTTTTTCTTGCCGTCATAGTTGACAGTGACCACGCCGCAGCCCACGTTGATGCCCCGGCCGAAGTCGCTGTCGCCGATATAGGTCAGGTGGGATACCTTTGTGCCGTCGCCGATGACGGAGTTCTTCAGCTCCACGAAATCGCCGATGCGCACGTGCTCGCCCACCCGGCAGCCGGGCCGGATATAGGCGAAGGGGCCCACCGTGGTATGGGCGCCCACGGAGCTTTCCGTGACCTGGGAGGCGTTGACCGTGCAGCCCCGGCCGATGCGGGCGCTTTTCAGCAGGGCGTTGGGGCCGATGACCGACTCCGTCTCCACCACGCTGTCACCATAGATCAGGCAGCCGGGCAGAAGGGTGCAGCCGGGATCCAGTACGGCCCGGGGGCCGATGTGGGTGGTGTTGGGATCCACCAGCATGACGCCCTTTGCCATCCAGGCCATGTTGATGCGGCGGCGAAGCTGCTCCTGGACCGCGTAGGCGCTCTCGGCGCCAGTCACAACGATGCCCTCGCCCGGGGGCGTCTGGACCTGGGCCAGCCCGCCGGGAAGCGCGGACAGGTCGGCGCCCAGCACCGCGTCCGCCGGGCCAAACAGGGCCAGCGGCTCGCGCCCAGCCATCAGGCAGGCGGGTTCGGCCTGGTTCACCAGCCGCTGCAGCGTTTCGGCGGAAAGCGCCCCTGCTGGAGCCAGCAGCAGCAGGCACTGTCCGCCGCCCACCCGGGCGCGAAAGTCAGCCGGAGAAGCCTCGCAGCCGCCGCTTTCCTCCGCCGCCAGGTACAGCCGCCCGCCGGCGGCCTCCACCGCCAGGGAAAGGTGCTCAAACACCGTGCAGGACAGCAACTCCCGCCGGTAATCGCCGGCGTTTCCCAACGCCAGGCCGTAAAAGGAAACCATGATGACCGCTCCTTTCAAAAACGCAAAAAGCCGGATATGCGGGCGCACAAAAACAGGGACGGCGCCCATATGTTCAGTATAACAGCAAGCGCGGGAAATTTCCATCCCTTTTTGCTTTACGGAGGCAACTATTTTTGTTATAATCTGTAGGCGAACGAACCCTTTGCGAGAGGAGGCGGAGGATGGAAGGGACCAAGCTGCGCGTCAGCAGGACCGGGCGGGAGGCCATGGCCGCGCTGGCCCGCCTGCGGGACGGCGATGCCGCCCTGCTTTACGCCTATGCCGCCAGCCGGGACGGAGGCTGCACGCCCGCCCAGGCCGCCCAGGCGCTGGATTTTTCTCCTGAACAGATGGAAAAGGCCTCTCAGCTGCTGCTGGTCTACGGCCTGGCGGTGAACCACACCGCGCCGCCGCCCCGGCAGGGGGCGGCCTATCCCGCCGCCGAGCTGGCCCAGGCCCGGGAGGAGGACGCGGCCTTTTCCGGCCTGTGCGATTATTTTGAGAGCCAGGTGGGGCGGATGCTCAACCGCCGGGAGCTGGAGACTCTGCTGAATGTCTATCAGACGCTGGGCCTGCCCCCCGAGGTGCTGACCCTGCTGGTGGGCGACTGCGCCCAGCGGGGGCGGCTCACCGCCCGGGAGGTGGAAAAGCAGGCCTACCGCTGGTACGACCTGGGACTGGACAACTATGAAGCGGCGGGCAATTATCTGGCCCGCCAGCGGCGGCGGCAGACCCGGGGCGCAAAGGTGCTGGAGCTTTTGGGCATCCACGACCGGCTGCCCGGCGAGAGCGAGCAGAAATACATCGACCAGTGGGAGGAGATGGGTGTTTCCGACGATCTGCTCCGGCTGGCCTATGACCGGACGCTGTTGGGGGCGGGGCGGCTGAGCTGGCCCTATCTCCACAAGATCCTGTGCGCCTGGCGGGAGCAGGGCTTCCGCACCGCCCGGGACGTGGAAAACGGGGAGCAGAAGGGCCGTCCGCGGCCGGGACAGGCTGCCCCCTCGCGGGAATCGGCCGAGACGGCCATTTTGCGGCGGATGCAGGAAAAGCGCCAGCAGCGGGCGCTGGCCCTGGAGGAGCGCCGGACCTGGCTGCGGGAGGCTTCGCCGGCGTTTGCGGAAAACGAAAGCGCCCTGCGGCTGTGCGCCTCCCGTATGGCCCGGGCGGGCGCGGGCGACAAGGCTGCCTTGGCCCGGGAATACCAGGGCTATCTGGCCCGGCAGCGGGAGCTTCTCGCGGAGCTGGACAAGCCGGAGGACTGGCTGTCGGACAAGCCGGACTGCCCCCTGTGCGGCGACCGGGGCTATGTGGGCACGCAGAAATGCCGGTGCCTGGTCCGGGCGCTGGAGGAGCAGGGAGCTGCGGTGTGACCGCCGCTCCGGAAACAGAACAAACAGGGGCGGGACCCACACGGGTCCCGCCCCTTCGTTTTTCAAAAATATGACCGCAGTGCTTCCGACGGAAAAACGGCGGCGCTCCGCACCCCGGAACCGGTTCAGACCGTGATTTTTTCTCATAAAATGGTCAAAACACCCCGGCAAAACCACGCCGCAGCGCCCAGCCGGGCCTGTCAAAAAGACGCTTTCAGATTGTGCTCTGCCCGGACCGTCCCTTTCGGCACAGGCAAAAGGGGTGCCCGCCGGGCCAGGCATGGTCGCAAAATCCCGTCCGCCGAACTGCGCCGCTGCCTTTTGGGCGCCTAGGCCTCCGCCTTTTTGACCATTTCCGCAACATCGTCCATCTGGAAGTCAAAATGCACCTGTTTTTGCTGCTTTCCGGGCTGCTTGGGCCAGGTGGGGCGAAGATCGTCCACTTCCTCCGCGAACAGGGATCCCACACCGGAGGCGCTGCGGACAGCAGGCCTGCCGAACAGCCGGAACCTTTCCCAGCCCAGCAGCCCGCCCGTAGAATGTCTGGAGCGTTTGTTCATCGTGGCAATCCACCATGACATTGCCCGGCAAGACTTCGTCAGCCATCGCTTTCCCCAAAATAAGATCCGGTTTGCCGCCGGAGCGGCGCCCGGGGGAGGCTTATGCCGCCCGGGGAATGTCCGTCAGGCCGAAAGCGCCGGTTTTCCGCCGGGGGTACAGGCTGCCCGCAGCCTGCCGCCGGGCCGTGCGGTATTTTTTCCGGGGCCGGGTGAACATGTCTCCCAGCAGGATCAGCCCCACGGAAAGCCCCGCCAGCACCAGAAGGGGCAGCACACCGATGCTGCCGCCGTCCGAGGCCATGGCCAGCCACAACAGGGACAAGCTCCCCGCCAGCTCCATTCTCTGTCCGTGCTTTTTCATTTCCATGACCTCCGTTTCGAACACTTGTTTGTTTGATGGATACATTATAGCACGCTTGTTCGATGAATGCAAACACTTGTTCGAAAATTGTTCGACAAATTTTTGGTTTTCTTTTTGTGAAAAATGTGGTAAAATGCAGAAAAACAAGCAAAAAAGGAGTTCGCCTTATGAATACTGCCATCATCACCGGCGCATCCTCCGGTATGGGCCGGGAATTTGTCAAAATGACCGCCCAGCGGGGCGATATCGACGAGATCTGGGTGGTCGCCCGCCGCCGGGACCGGCTGGAGGCCCTGCAGCAGGAGGTCTCCGTGCCGCTGCACGTCCTGCCCCTGGACCTGCTGCGGGAGGAAAGCTTCGCCGCCTTTCAGTCCGAGCTGGAGAGCCGCCGTCCCAACGTCACCTTTCTGGTCAACGCCAGCGGCTTCGGCCGCTTCGGGCGGAACGACCAGATCCCCCTGCAGGATGACCTGGACATGATCGACCTGAACTGCAAGGCGCTGGTGCGCATCACCAAGCTGACCCTGCCCTATATGCCCCGGGGCAGCCGCATCGTGGAGGTGGATTCCCTTTCCGCCTTCCAGCCGGTACCTTATATCGGTATGTACGGCGCCACCAAGGCCTTTGTGCTCAGCTATTCCCGAAGCCTCAACGTGGAGCTCCGGGACCGGGACATCAAAGTGATGGCCTTTTGCCCCGGTTGGGTCAAAACGGACTTTTTCGACCATGCCTGGACCTATTCCAAGGATGCGGTCACCTATTATAATAAGCTGTTCACCCCGGAAGAGGTGGTGCGCGTGGCTATGAAGGATTCCGCCCGGGGCAAGGACGTGTGCGTTCCCGGCTTCGGGGTCAAGGCCCAGGTGCTGGCCACCAAGCTGCTGCCCCACAAGTGGGTCATGGCCATCTGGATGAAGCAGCAGAAGCACTGAAAACGAACCAAGTATTGCTTGCCATCCCGGGCTTGCCGGGGGATGCCAGGGCTGGCTTGCCGTGAGATCCTTCGGCTGCGCTCAGAATGACAGAAAAAAGGAAAACGCCGCGAAAGCGGCGTTTTTTGCTGATGCATCAGGTTCTTTTCGTATTTTTACAGCATTCTGACATCATCGGAAACGCGGCGCAGGAAAAACGGCTAAAACGAAGATGTTCTTCAGGGATGGCCGGTGATTTACAACGGTTTTCAAGTGTGGTATACTCATTTATAATCAGAGAGGAGGGGTGGCTCATGTATCAGCCCCTGGCAGACAAGATCCGGCCCCTGGAGCTGGACGACATGGTGGGACAGCAGCACATCATCGGCCCGGACGGACTGCTGCGCCGCATTCTGGAGAGCGGCCAGATCCCCAACATGATCTTTTACGGCCCCTCCGGCGTGGGGAAGACCACCCTGGCCCAGATCATCGCCAACAAGACCGACCGCCGGCTGGTGAAGCTCAACGCCACCACAGCCTCCACAGCCGACATCAAGGGCGTGGTGTCCGAACTGGACACCCTGCTGGCACCCCAGGGGGTGCTTTTGTACCTGGACGAGATCCAGTATTTCAACAAAAAGCAGCAGCAGAGCCTGCTGGAGTTCATCGAGAGCGGCAAGATCACCCTCATCGCCTCCACCACCGAAAACCCCTATTTTTATGTTTATAACGCCATCCTCAGCCGGAGCACCATCTTCGAGTTCAAGCAGGTGACCGCCGGAGAGGTGGCAAAGGCCCTGCGCCGGGCTTTTCGCCTGTGCGCCAGGGAACGCCGCCAGAAGATCGCCCTGGAGGAGGGCGTGGTGGAGCACATCGCCCAGGGCTGCGGCGGCGATGTGCGCAAGGGCATCAACGCCGTGGAGCTTTTGTGCGCGGCCTCCCGGGTGGAGGACGGCGTGATGCAGGTGACCCTGGCGGACGCCCAGGCCGCCAGCCAGAAAAGCGCCATGCGCTATGACCGGGAGGGGGACGCCCACTTTGACATCGTCTCTGCCCTGATGAAGTCCATGCGGGGCTCCGACCCCGACGCGGCGCTGCACTATCTGGCCCGGCTGCTGGAGGCGGGGGACCTCATCGGCGCCTGCCGGAGAATTCTCTGCTCGGCAAGCGAGGACGTGGGCCTGGCCTATCCCATGGCGGTGCCCATCATCAAGGCCTGCGTGGACAGCGCCATGCAGCTGGGCCTGCCGGAAGCCCAGCTGCCCCTCAGCGAGGCGGTCATCCTGCTGGCCACCTGGCCCAAGTCCAACAGCGCGTATCTGGGCATCGCGGCGGCCCGGGCCGATGTGAAGGCGGGCCGGATCGGGGAGATCCCACGGGAGCTGCAGAACGTCCACGCCGACGGCGCCGGCTTTGAGCGGGAGCAGGGATACCTCTATCCCCACGACTTCCCCGGGCATTGGGTCAAACAGCAGTACCTGCCCGACGAGCTGAAAAACGCCCGGTATTATGAATATGGGGACAACAAGACCGAGCAGCAGGCCAAGGCCTATTGGGAGCAGGTCAAAAAGAAATGATCCCTTACGCGGACGAGCGGTGCCCGGCCCTGCGGAAAATGTGGATATAAAAAAGACCGCCGGGAGGCGGTCTTTTTGTGTTTGGCAGCTTACAGCAGCGGGGCGAAGGGCTTCATCAGGGTGCCCACCAGGCGCCAGTACAGGCCGGGATGGGCGGCCTCCTGGGCGGTGACCCGCCGGCAGCGCTTCAGCGTCTCCCGGAAATCCGCCTCGATGTCGCCGATGCAGGGCGTCCCGCACAGATAGGCCCCGCACTCGAAGTGGTGGGACAGGCTGCGGTAGTCCAGGTTGATGGTGCCCACCACGCCCCGGACGCCGTCGCTGACGAAGCTTTTCGCGTGGAGGAAGCCGGGAACGTATTCATAAATCTTCACGCCGCTTTCCACCAGGGCGGGGTAGTGGGTCTTGGCCAGGGCGAAGGGGATCTTTTTGTCCGGGATATGGGGCAGGATGATGGACACGTCAACCCCCCGGCGGGCGGCGAATTTCAGGGCGTTTTCCAGCTTGTCGTCCAGGATGAGGTAGGGCGTCATGATGTGGACATAGTCCCGGGCCACGTTGAGGATGTGGGTATAGACCCACTCGCCCACCGGCTGGTTGTCCAGGGGACAGTCGCCGTAGGGGATCACATAGCCGGGGGCCTCCGGCACCGGAGGAACAGGCTGCTGCAGGTAGGGGCCGAAGGAGACGCCCCGCTCCTCCACCTGCCAGAGCTGGAGGAACATCAGCAGAAAGGACCGGGCCGCCTCGCCCTCCACACGGATGGCGGTGTCCTTCCAGTGGCCGAAGGGGTGGGCGCGGTTGATGTATTCGTCCGCCAGGTTGACCCCGCCGGTATAGGCCACGCGGCCGTCCACCACGGCGATCTTCCGGTGGTCGCGGTAGTTGTAGTGGGTGGAGATAAAGGGGCGGATGGGGGCGAACAGGCGGCACTGGATGCCCTTTTCACCCAGCTCCCGCAGGAAGCTGCGGTGCAGCTTGGTGAACTCGCAGGTGCCGTCGCACAGCACCCGGACCTCCACGCCCTCCCGGACTTTGCGCTCCAGGACGTCCGCCACGGCGCCCCACATCTCTCCCTCCTCGATGATGAAATACTCCAGGAAGATGAAGGAGCGGGCCTGCTCCAGGTCGGCCAGCAGGGCGGGCAGAAAGTCGTCGCCCAGGGGGAAGTAGCGGATGGCGGTGCGGTCATAGGCGTGGAAGCCCATGGCGTCCCGCAGGTACCGGGCGATGCCCGCGTCCGCGGGAAAGCTCCGGGCCAGGGCGCCGTCGGCCTCCGTGGCGGGGAGGACCGGCCGGGCCGCCTTGGTAAGCTGGCGCACCCGGGCTTTCAGCGCCCGGTGGCCCACATCGGTGTGGACGTACATATAGAGCAGCGAGCCGGCCACCGGCGCCAGCAGGATGAGCACCAGCCAGGTGATCTTCGCGCTGGGATCGCTGTCGGTGCGCAGCAGATAGAGCACCATTGCGGCGGACAGCAGGGAAAAGGCGCCGTAGTAATGCACCAGGTAGTCTTCAAATTTCAGCGACATCACCAGCAGCAGGCCCACCTGGAGCAGCAGCAGCAGGGCGACCAGGCCCGCGCGGCTGAAGACCAGACGCAGCAGGCCGCTTTTGCCCCGGCGCAGCAGGCGGCGGCTTTTTTCAGAGGGAGATTCTTTTTGTGGGATCATGGCGGTTCCTTTCTGCCGGGCATTCTTCGGCAAGGTTGAGGATGGGTACATCCCGCAGGGCCGCTTGGCGGACGGTATAGGCCGTGCCGCCGGTGGAGCGGGTGAGATAACAGAGACAGAAGTCCGCGGCCTGGGCCAGCACCCGGTCCCGGGCCAGCATACAGCCGTTGTAATAGGCATGGGCGGTGTAGCGCACCAGGTCAGCCTGGTCCAGCACCGACCGGTAGCGGGCCTTTTCCACGGGGGGATAGGCCCGGTCCTGGCCCTCGCAGGGCAGGATCATCAGCAGGCGGACGCGGGGAAGAACGGGGCGCAGCTCCAGAACGGTCTCCGCCGCCAGCAGGTCGAAGCCCATGGCGCCGCCGCTGAGAAAATCGGTGAAGCCGCCGGCGGAAAGGGCTGTGATCTGGCGCAGCAGGGCGGCCCGCAGGGGCCCTGTGTCCCGGGGCAGGTCCCGGTGGCCGGTGAATATGCAGATCTTACCCATGGAGCCCCTCCTTTTCTACATGTTTTTACATTATAACACGGTTTTGTAAAATTGGAAAGTGGGGGAACGGGCCGTCGCCGGAGCTCCGGCGGGGCGCGGACGGGATTTTCGCGAAAAATCCGGGGAAAAACAAAAAAAGGTTGACAGCGTGCGGTCCCATCCTTTATAATACATGGTGCGTTATCGGCAGCGGCGCGGGCTTGAAAAGCCCAAACCCACGCCGGTGTCAATAATAGCTTCGATCAGGAGGTGTGAAACATGGTCCGTACCTATCAGCCCAAAAAGCGTCAGCGTCAGAAGGAGCACGGCTTCATGAAACGCATGAAGACCCGCAACGGCCGCAAAGTCCTGGCCCGCCGCCGTGCGAAAGGCAGAGCTCGCCTGTCCGCCTGAGTTCCGTTTGTTGATCATCCCATTAAGACCGCAATTCCTGCGGTCTTAAATTTTAACAACGGGTGAAAAGCATGAAAAAGACCCTGTCCCTTAAGGAAAACCACCTGTTCCGCGCCCTGTACCACCGTGGAAAATCCGCCGCCCGGCGGACCATGGTGCTGTATGTGATGAAGCGCCGGGACCAAGCGGTGAACCGCCTGGGTATCACCGTTTCTGTGAAGCTGGGCTGTGCCGTGGTGCGAAACCGCGCCCGGCGCCGCATCCGTGAAGCCTACCGTCTCAACGAGGCCCGCCTGAAAAGCGGATTTGACATCGTCATCGTTGCGCGAAAGGCCGCTGCGGAGGCACCCTTTGACCAGCTGGAAAAAGATCTCCTGAAGCTGGCCGGGCAGCTTTCGCTGCTGGAGGAGCCGGAAGATGCGTGACCTGCTGCTCCGGTGCATCCGGTTTTATCAGAAGAACCTTTCTCCCATGAAGGGAGGGCCCACCTGCCGTTTTATCCCCACCTGTTCCCAGTACGCGGCAGAGGCCATCCAGCGCCATGGCGCCCTTTGCGGTGGTGCGCTGGCCCTCTGGCGCCTGATGCGGTGCAACCCCCTGTTCAAGGGCGGTCTGGACCCGGTGCCCGAGGAAAATCCGTTTACCAAGCCATTTCACAAGAAAGCAACGAAAAAGGAGAACCACTGAATGTACGAGTTTCTCTACAAGATCATCTCCACGCCCTTCGGCTATGTGATGCGCTGGATCTACATGGTGGTGGGCAACTATGCCCTTTCCCTGTTCCTGTTCGCCCTGCTGGTGAAGGTGCTGATGCTGCCCCTCACCTTTAAGCAGAAGCGCTCCGCGCTGGAGATGCAGCGCATCAATCCCATGATCCAGAAGATCCAGAAGACCTATGCCCGGGACCAGCGCCGTATGCAGGAGGAGATGCAGAACCTGTATGACCGGGAGGGCGTTTCCCCCATGTCCGGCTGCGGTACCATGCTGCTGATCTTCCCCATCATGATCGGCCTGTACGGCGTCATCATCCAGCCCCTGACCTATTTTATGCAGCTCACCGGCGACCAGATCGCCCAGATCGCGGAGCTGCTGAACTACCAGATCGGCGGCAACTACCACTATCAGATCGAGCTGGCTACCCTGATCTATGAAAACTTTGACAAGGTGGCCCACGTGGCCGGCAACCTGATGCAGGTGAATTTCTCCCTGGGTCCCATCAGCATGGCCGCCAAGCCCACCTTCAGTCAGGTGAGCGTCCTGTGGCTGCTGCCCATCGTGTCCGGCGCCACCTCCTATCTGATGAGCTGGCTGCAGCAGAAGATGAACCCCATGCAGCAGAGCAACCCCCAGATGCAGGGCAGCAACAAGATGATGATGCTGATGATGCCCCTTATGTCCATCTGGTTCGGCTTTATGCTGCCGGTGGGCCTGACCTGGTACTGGATTTGCAACAACGTGCTGGCCGCGGTCCAGGAAGTGCTCATGAGCATTTGGACCAAAAAGCAGCTGGAAAAGTCTCAAAACAAATAAGAAGGCGGAAGAACATCCATGAAGTATCTTGAAACAAAAGGCGATACCATCGACGCCGCTGTGGAGAGCGCGCTGGCCCAGCTGGGCCTGAGCCGGGACGATGTCTCGGTGGAGGTGCTCAAGCAGCCCAAGAGCGGCTTTTTGGGCTTCGGCAAGGAACCCGCCCTGGTGCGGGTGTCCTATGAGACCACGCCTACCGCCCGTGCCGTGGACTTTCTGCAGGGACTGCTGATCCGGTTCGGCACCCCCGCCGACATCCACGCGGAGGAAGATATCCGGGAGCACACCATCGCCCTGACCCTGACCGGCGACAATATGAACGCCGTCATCGGCCACCACGGCGACACCCTGGACGCCATCCAGTATCTCACCAACATCGTTACCAACCGCAAGGAAGAAGAACGCTGGCGGGTGACGGTGGACACCGAAAACTACCGCGCCAAGCGGGAGGAGAACCTGGCGGCCCTGGCCCACAAGACCGCCCAGAAGGCTCTGAAATACCGCAAGCCCGTGGCGCTGGAGCCCATGAATCCCCATGAGCGCCGCACCATCCACGCCACCCTGCAGGAGGTGGAGGGGGTCACCACCTATTCGGTGGGCACCGAGCCCAACCGCAAGGTCATCGTGGCGCCCGAGGGCATGGCGCCCGCCGGTGACAGCCGGCAGGGAAGCCCCAAAAAGTCCGGCGGCTCCCGCCGCCGCAGGGGCGGCCACGGCAAAAAGCCCGCGGCAAAGACCGTCACGGAAGAATAAGCCCCAGGGGCCTGCTCCGGCAGGCCCCTGCTTTGTCTGCGCCGGCCGCCGGGGACGCGGAAAATATGCAAAGAATGAAAAATCAACGGGAAATTCCTCCGGCGGCACCGGAGAGAGCGCCGGATGTTCTAAATAATTTTAGAAAAAGCAGTTTTTCCTTGAATTTTTTCGGAATGCGAGATATAATACCTGCATACGTGCAGACGGAGGGGACCGCTTATGGATGAGATCGATGTTAAAATTCTGAAATGCCTGCGGAACAACGCCAGGGAAAACGCCAGCGTCATCAGCGACAAGGTCAATATGTCGGTGTCCGCCGTCATCGAGCGCATCCGGAAGCTGGAAAACTCCGGCCTGATCGAAAAGCACACCACTGTCCTCAACAGCGCCAAGGCGGGCAAGGACGTGAACGCCTTTTTGTCGGTGAGCCTGGAGCATCCCAAGTATATCGACCGGTTCCACGCCTTTGTGAAGGAGAACCGGGAGATTTTGGCCTGCCACTACATCACCGGCGACTTTGACTTTATGCTGCGGGTGGTCACGGACAACACCCAGAGTCTGGAGCATCTGCTCAATCTGGTAAAGTCCATTCCCGGCGTTCAGAACACCCGGACCATCCTGATCCTGTCCACGGTGAAGGAGGAACACTCTGTAGATCCCGATGAATTGTTGAAATAGTCGAATTTACAGCGATTTTCCCAGCAGATTTCACAAAAACACGCTTTATACTTGACAAATCCTGTGCAAAAGGGATATACTGCCCTTGACAGCTAACGGATGGAGCGGTGCTGTGCTCCTGAAAGGAGAACCTGTGACGCCGAAAGTCCCCGCAGAGCAGGCCGCGCTGCCTGATAATGAAGAGCTTCGGGCTGCCGAATACTCCCGGCTGGTGTCCCGCATCGTGCGGCAGTTCTTTCTCCGGGGGGGCGACCGGGACGACCTGTACCAGGAGGGTATGATCGGCCTGCTGAAGGCCATACGCAGTTATGACCCCGCCCGCTCCGACAACTTCGAGGCCTATGCCTCCCTGTGCATCCGCCGGCAGCTCTATGACGCTGTGCGGCGGGATGCGTCCCTCTCCCGGCGGGAAGAGGATGTTCTGCGGCGCATGGCGCCCGACCCATCCCTCACCGGCGGGCAGGACCCGGAAACACAATGTCTGGCAAACGAGACCGAAACAGAGATCAAAGCTGCGCTGCAAGGCTTGCTTTCTGCTTTTGAGACGTCTGTCCTGGACCCCTATCTGGCGGGCTATTCCGTGAGCGAGATCAGCCGAACCCTGGGGCGCAGCCCCAAGTCGGTGGAAAACGCCATCCTCCGCATCCGGAGGAAGCTGGCCCGCTATCTGTCTCAAGGCGACAGCAGGCACTGTCCTGTTCGCATATAACTATCACCGCAACGCGGAAAAGAGAGGTAACAACCATGTACGAAGACAAGACTTTAGTGTGCAAAGAGTGCGGCAAGGAGTTCGTGTTCACTGCCGGCGAGCAGGAGTTCTACGCTGAGCGCGGTTTCCAGAACGAGCCCCAGCGCTGCAAGAGCTGCCGCGACGCCCGTAAGCAGGCTGCCCGTGGCCCCCGTGAGTACTTCACCGCCACTTGCGCCGCTTGCGGCAAGGAAGCCAAGGTGCCCTTCGAGCCCAAGACCGACCGTCCGGTCTACTGCTCCGAGTGCTTCGCCAAGATGCGCGAACAGGCCTGAGCTCCTACCGTTTTGTAGCATCAGAGGGACGCCGCAGCCGCGGCGTCCTTTTTGTTTTCAAATTTGTGGTTGAAAAGCTTGTCCATCCGATGTATAATACGTTTGTTATTCAAAAAAAATATACCCGGAGGGATACAAGATGACTGTTACCAAAGAGACCCTGATCGGCGATATCCTGGATCACGATATCGAGACCGCTGAATACTTCTTCGAGATCGGTATGCACTGCCTGGGCTGCCCCGCTTCCCGCGGCGAGTCCATCGCCGACGCCTGCGCCGTCCACGGCACCGACGCCGACGAGCTGGTGGCCAAGATCAACGCCCACCTGGCCAAAAAGGCGTAAGGCCGGGCACAGCTGTAAATGAGATCAAGTAGACCAAGGTCAGAAATGTCCTTGGTTTATTTGTATGCCGGGAAAGGGTGGATCCTATGGAACTGACGCCGAGACTGGCTCTGGCGGCGGAGCTGTGCCGGGGGTGCCGCAGCGTCATCGATGTGGGCTGCGACCACGCCTATCTTTGCCTGACGCTGGCGGAACGGGGCGCGGAGCGGGCGTATGCCTCGGACATCCGCCCGGGTCCCCTGGCGGCGGCCCGGGCGCACATCCGGGCCTGTGGCATGGAGGACCGGGTGCAGGCCGTGCTCTGCCCCGGGCTGGAGGCCTTTGGCCCGGAGGACGCTGACACCATCGTCATCTGCGGCATGGGGGGCGAGATGATCGCCTCCATCCTGGAAAAGGCCCCCTGGACCCGGGAGGGCCGGCACCGGCTGGTGCTGCAGCCCATGACCTGCGGCGACAGGCTGCGGAAATGGCTGCGGGAGGCGGGCTACGCCATCGAACAGGAGGTCCTGGCCCGGGAGGGCCGGCGGCTTTACACCCTGCTTCAGGCCAGAGGAAACGGAGCGGGTGACAGCTGCGGCGGGGAAAACTTTTACCTGTTTACCCAAAAGCTGACGGAGGACCCGCTGTTCCCGTCTTTTGTGGGGCAGCAGCGGGAAAAATACCAAAAGGCCCGGGCGGGCAAGGCCCTGGCCGGGCTGGACACGTCCTATGAGGACGCGGTCCTGCGCAGATTGGAGGAGTTCTGTCATGGCGCTTGACAGTTTTGTGATCGGCGGGCTGGCGGAGGAGTTGAACGCGCGGCTGGAAAACGCCCGGGTGGACAAGGTCACCATGCCCCGCCGGGACCGGGTCATCCTGCATCTCAGGAGCCGGGACGAGGGCAACGTGCGCCTGTTGCTGTGCGCCGGGGCGGGGGCCAGGGTCCATCTCACCCGGGAGAAATTCGACAACCCGGAAACGCCCCCCATGCTGTGCATGCTGCTGCGCAAGCAGATGGCCGGCGGGCGGATCCTGTCCGTCACCCAGCCCCAGCATGAGCGGCTGCTGGACATCCGCTTCACCGCGGTGGACGAGCTGGGCGTCATGGCGGAAAAGCACCTCATCTGTGAGATGATGGGCCGTATGACCAACCTGATCCTGGTGGGGCCGGAGGGGCACATCGTGGCCTGTATGCATCCGGTGGACCAGGAAAGCTCGCCCCGGGCGGTGCAGCCCGGCCTGCTGTACCGGCTGCCGCCCCGGCAGGACAAGCCCTCCTTGTGGGATGTGTCGCCGGAGACGCTGGCGGCCCTGTGCCGGGAGGCCGGAGATGACGCGGGCCGCCTGTGCGACCGCATCGCGGGCCTGTCCCCCCTGCTGGCCCGGGAGATGGTGTTCCGGGGCGGGGACGCGGAAGGGGTCTGCCGGGAGCTGCTGGCTCTGCGGGAGGCAAAGCCAGCCCCCTGGCTGCTGCGCCGGGACAAGGGCAAGCCGGACTTTGCCGCCATGGAAATTCGACAGGATCTGAATACAAATTGTATAAAATACGATAATTTTTCCGATTTGTTGGACGATTTTTACCGGGAGCAGACCCGCGCACAGGACCTGAAGAACCTTTCCGGGGCGCTGGAGCGCACCATGACCACTGTGCGCAAGCGCCTGCAGCGCAAACTGGCCGGACAGCGGCAGGAGCTGCAGGCAGCGGAGGAGCGGGAGAGCCTGAAGCGCACCGCCGACCTCATCACCGCCAATCTGTATGCCATCCGGCCGGGTGACAAGTCGGTGACCTTGACAGATTATTTTGACCCGGCGCTGCCCCGGGTGCAGGTGGAGCTAGACCCCACGCTGACCCCGCAGGAGAACGCCCAGCGGCTGTTCGGCAAGTACACCCGCCTGAAGCGGGCGGAGGAGGCCCTCACCCGGCAGATCGGGCTGGGAGAGCGGGAACTGGAGTATGTGGAAAACGTGCTCTACACCCTGTCCGCGGCGGGGGACGCCCAGCAGATCCGGGAGATCCGGGAGGAACTGGTCCAGGCAGGCTATGTCCGGCCGGAGGACAAGGGACGGCGCAAGCCCAGACCCTTGTCCTATGCGCCCCGGGCCTTTACCGTTGCCGGCGGCTTCACCGTTCTGTGCGGCCGCAACAACCGGGAAAACGACGAGCTGACCCACCGCCGGGCGGGCAAGAACGACATCTGGTTCCACGCCAGAAACGTCCCCGGCAGCCACGCGGTACTGTTCACCCAGGGGCGGGAGCCTTCTGACGAGGCGCTGCGCCAGGCGGCGTCCATCGCGGCCTACTATTGCAGCACCTCGGGCCAGCCCCGGGTGGCGGTGGACTACACCCTGGTCCGCCGGGTGAAAAAGCCCCAGGGGGCCGGTCCGGGCATGGTGAATTATTTTGACTTCAAGACTGCGCTGGTGCCTCCGGAGCTGCCCCCGGCAGACTGACAGGCAGCGGCGCTTGACGGCCATCCCCGGCGGGGATGGCCGTTTTGCTTACCGCATCAGCAGTCCCACCGCCAGCCCTGACATGAGGAAGGCCACCGCATCGGCGGTGAGGGCGGCTTTCAGGGTGTAGCGGGTGTTTTTCAGCCCCAGATAGGCGGAATACACCGCGATGGTGTAAAAGCTGGTGTCGCTGCTGCCCAGCATGACGGCGGCCACCCGGCCCGCCCGGCTGTCCGGCCCGCACTGGGCCATAACGGCGCTGCCCACCGACAGGGCGCCGCTGCCGGAAAAGGGCCGCAGCAGCGCCAGGGGCAGGCATTCCGCGGGCATCCCCACTGCTTCCAGCACCGGGCCCAGAAAGGCCGAGAGCAGGTCGATGGCTCCGCTGGCCCGCACCATGGTGATGGCCACCAGCATGGTGAGCACCGCGGGAAAAATACCGGCGCACACCGTCAGTCCCGCCTTCATGCCGCAGGTCAGGGCGTCGTAAAGGTCCACGCCTTTCCCCAGGCCGTAAAGCAGGATGCCTGCGATGACGCAGGGCACGATCCAGTCGGTCATAGCTTCCCTCCCCGTAAAAACCGCGCCGCCAGCACGCCGGCGGTCACCGACACGGCGCTGGACAGCCATACGGCGGGCAGGATGTCATAGGGCGTCTGGCAGCCCAGCCCCGCCCGCACCGCCGCCACCGTGGTGGGCAAAAGCTGCATGGAGGCGGTGTTGATGATGATGAGCAGAAACACGCCGTGGGGCTCCTGCTGCTTTTGCTGAGACAGGCAGTACAGCCGTTCCGCCGCCCGCAGGCCCGAGGGGGTGGCGGCGGAGCCGAGACCCAGCAGGTTGGCGGCCATATTCTGAGAGATGGCTGCCCGGGCCTGCGGGTCCCTGGCATACGCCCCAAACAGCAGGGAGATCAGCGGACCCAGCAGCCGGGCCACCTTGTCCGCCAGCCCGGAGCGGGACATGACCTCCATCAGGCCGTTCCACAGGCACAGGGTGCCCGCCAGGCGCAAAAGCAGGGACACCGCCTCTCCCGCGCCGGCAATGGTGGCCTGGGACACCTCCGGCATACGCCCGGTAAGGGCGCCCATCACCAGCGCCAGCCCCACCAGCACGGCCAGTACCTTTGACATCAGCATATCAGACAGCCCTCCTGTTCTGGCAAGCGGCCCCGGCGCGGCTCCCTTTCGGGGCGTCCGCGGGCCCATCAACAAAATAGACAGAACCCAAAGAAAAAAGTCGAAAAGAGTTGGTATGTTTTGCGGTTGACATTTAATGTAAGAAAAGGCACAATAGTACCAACCAAAGAATCGGAGGGAACAACTATGAAATCTACCGGCATCGTGAGACATATCGACAACCTGGGACGGATCACCCTGCCCATTGAGCTGCGCAAAACGCTGGATATGGCCTGCGGCGACCCCCTGGAGATTTATACCGAGGGCAACTCCGTCATTCTGCGTAAGCACGAGTCCAGCTGCGTTTTCTGCGGCAGCAATAAAAAGGTCACCCTGTATAAAGACAAGTGCATCTGCGACAACTGCAGACGGGAGCTGGCCCTGTAACATATCAATGATACCGGGGAGAGACGCGGCGTGTGTCTCTCCCTTTTTTGTATACGGCGGCGTTTCCTGGGGCAATTTATGCGGAAAACCGCCCTGTGATGCATCAAGTTCACATTTTTGTTGTTTACAATTTGTGTCGGAGAATGTAGAATAAAGACATCATTGCGTATAAAAGGAGAATGCTCTATGAAATATTACACTGAGGCGCTGGTAAATGACAAAAAGAAAAAGCGGGTCTCGGCATTCTTTCTGGGTGACAGGCGACGCACCAGCTACTATCAGGCACGGCACCGGGAGGAGGACCTGTACCTGCTGTGGATCGAGGGCATCCATCTGGGAAAGATGATCTGCTATCCCTGCGTCCTGGAGCGGGGCGCGGAGCAGATGGTCTTTGAAAACGGCTCGCTGGACATCAGCAAGCAGAACAACCAGGAACTGGTAGACGCCTGGATCCAGACCGTCAACCCCGAAAACATCCTGACCGATTTCGAGGTGACGCCGCTGGAGGCAAAGGACTTCAACCCCATCTTCTCCCGCTACCGCAAGGAGCATCTGGACCGGGCCATCGCCCTGGCCGAGGAGGAAAACCGGCTGGCCGAGGAGGCACGGCGGGCGGAGGAAGCCCGGGAGGAAGAAGACCGGGAACAGCCCCTGGAATAAACCCCGCCGGAAGGGGCGGAATGAAGGAGGAGGAGGCATGGAACAAAAGGTCACCACCCTGGTAGAATTTTTTTCCGACAACACCATCGACAATGTATTGGGCGCGTTTGCGTTTTTGCCCCAGTCGCTGATCTTCATCATTGATTCGGGACGGCATGAGCCGGAGATCCAGGCCACGCTGATGGCCCTCAAGCGCCGGCTGCCAAACATCCAAACGGATTTTTACCGGGCCCGGGACAGCCGGATGGAGAGCATCCGGGAGGCGCTGGAGACGCTGTACAGGGACCATCCCGACTGCGTTTTCGACTTTACCGGCGGCTCCGAGCCCATGCTGCTGGCGGCGTATTCCTTTGCCTTCCGCAACGACGCGCCCATGCTGCACATCAATATGGAGAGCCACACGCTGATCAACATCCATAAGTGCGAGCACCTGGCAAAGAATTTTTCCTTTCCCCAGCTCAGGCTGGAGGACCACCTGAACATGAACGGCGCCTTTCTGGCGGGATACGGCTACCGGGTGCCCGGGGAGCAGTGGTCCGGGCGCATCCGGGCCTTTTGCCGGCTTGTACTGGAGGACCAGCACAAGTGGAAGGAGCAGTGCCTGTTTCTCCAGATGGCGGCCGCCCGCACCCGCGATCTGACGGTGGACACGGCGCTGGAGCTGCGCACCGCCGACGGTGTTCCGGTGAAGGGCGACGGCAGCTACCTGACCCGGCTGGCGCAAACGGGTATGTTGGAGGAGATCCGGCTGGAAGATGACCGGGTGTGCTTCCGCTTCCCTGAGGCAGACATCAAGCACTGCCTGTGCGACAGCGGCGTGTGGCTGGAGCTGTATACCTATCTTCTGCTGCGGGAGAGCGGACGTTTTTCCGACGTCCGCCTGTCCGTGCGCATCGGCTGGGGCCAGGCCAAGGACCAGGCTGCCGGCACCGCCTACAATGAGATCGACATCATCGCCTGCGCGGGCATCACGCCGCTGTTCATTTCCTGCAAAAGCGGGCTGCCTTCTCCCAGCAGCATGAACGAGATCCTGGTCTATGCCCGCAAGTTCGGCGGGGCCAGGGCAAAGGCGGCCATGGTCACCTCGGCAGAGATCTCCAACGGCTTTGTGGGGCTGCGCAAGCGGGCCTCTGACCTGGGAACGGTCATCGTGGATGAATCGGACATCAAGGAGGACCTGGCCCAGGGTATGCTGCTGTATATGCTGGACGCAAAAGCGTGAAAAACAAAAAAAGCCACCCGTTGGGGTGGCTTTTTTGCGTCTGCGGGAGGAGGCCGGCGGGGCCTTGGCCGGAAAAGGGCGTTACGGGCAGGCTGCTGCCCGGCTCACAGGGCGAAGCCGCCGTCCACGCCCAGGGTCTGGCCGGTGATAAAGGCGGCTTCCTCCGAGCACAGGAACAAGACGGCGTTTGCCACATCCTCCGGCCGGCCGATGCGGCCCAGGGGGGTCTCCTCTGCCAGGGCGGCCATGGTGCTTTCGTCAAAGCAGGCGCACATATCGGTGGCGATGACACCGGGGGCCACGCAGTTGACCCGGACACCGGAGGGGCCAACCTCCTTGGCCAGAGCGCGGGTCAGACCGATGACCCCGGCCTTCGCGGCGGAATAGTGGGTCTCGCAGGAGGCGCCGTGGACGCCCCACACCGAGGAGACATGGACGATGGCGCCTTTTTGCGCCCGGAGCATGCCGGGCAGCACCGCCCGGTCAAAATAAAACACGCCGGACAGGTCCGTGCCCAGCATGGCGTCCCAGTCGCCGTCGGTGATATCGCACAAAAGCTTTTGCTGGGCCACGCCGGCGCAGCACACCAGGGCGTCGATGCGGCAAAAGCGGCCGGCGGCTGCCGCCGCGCAGGCCCGCACCTGGGCGGGATCCCGGACGTCGGCCCGGAACAGGTCGGCGTCACAGCCCAGGTCCTGCAGCTCCCGCACCAGGGCCCGGGCGGCCTGCCCGCTTTGACCGTAATGGACGGCCACGTTCCAGCCCGCTTTTCCAAAGGCCAGGGCGCAGGCCCGGCCGATGCCCCGGGAAGCGCCGGTGATGAGGACGGTTTTACCCATAGGATGTACCTCCCTGTTCAATGTTACGTTCAATATACCATAAAACAGGGATGGGGGCAAGGGCGGAAGTCCTTATGCGTGGTGGGGCTCGATGCGCTTGAACAGCAGGCCCACGCACCACAGGGCGGCCAGGCCGATGAGACCGTAAACGATGCGGCTGCCCAGGGCCGCGCTGCTGCCGAACAGCCAGGCCACCAGGTCGAAGCGGAACAGGGCCACCAGGCCCCAGTTGAGCCCGCCGATGACCGTGAGGGCAAGTGCGGTTTTATCCATAAACATACCTCCAAATCCGTGTTTTTCATAGTTTGCGGTTTTCGGATAGAAATATGCGAAAAAATGTGTTATACTGAAAAAAACAATGCCCGGGAGGGACGTTTCCCAATGGAACATCTATGCGATTGCCACACACACACCTGGTATTCCTTTGACGGCTGCTGCAATGTGGAGGAGCTGTGTGCCGCCGCGGCCCGGCAGGGCCTGTCCGCCGTGGCCATGACCGAACATTATGATTATGCCGAGCGGGGCGGCACGGAGCATTACACCGCCCGGGCCAGGCAGCGCCTGGAGGAGGTGCGGGCCGCGCAGCGGGCCTGGGCCGGCCGGGTGGAGGTGCTGTGCGGCATCGAGCTGGGCCAGCCCCACCTGGACCCGGCGGTGAGCCGCGCCTTTGCCGCCGGCGGGGACTTTGACCTGGTCATCGGCAGCCTGCACGATGTGCGGCCCGGACGGGACATCTACCGGGATTTTGCCTATGAGACCCTGGAGGAATGCGACGCGGTGTACCGGCAGTTTTTTGACGAGGCCCGGGAGCTGGTCCGCGTGGCCGATGTGGACGTGTTCGGACACTATGATTATCCCCTGCGGCTGATGGATCGATGCATCACCCGGCCCACCATGGAGCGGTGGAAGGAGCAGATGCTGCCCTTTCTCCGGGACCTGGCCGCCAGCGGCATCGCCCTGGAGCTGAACACCACCGGCCTGCGCCGCTGGATGAAGCGTCCGGCGGGGGAGGGCTGGATCCTGCAGGCCTTCCGGGAGTACGGCGGCAGGCGGGTGACCATCGGCTCCGACGCCCACCACGCCCGGGACGTGGGCTGCGGCGTGCGGGAGACCTGCGCCATCCTGCGGGAGAGTGGATTCGACAGCGTCACCATCTACCGGCAGCGCAAGCCGGTGCAGCTTTCCATCTGACCATGAAGCAGACGGTTTGTTTCGCAAAGTGCGAACGCTATGACCCCCGGGCGGTGGAGCAAGGGGTGGAGCGCATCCTGGCGCAGTACGGCGGGGCGGAAGCCTTTTTGAAAAAGGGACGCCGGGTGGTCATCAAGCCCAACCTGCTGCTGGCCCGGGACCCGGAGCTGGCCACCACCACCCATCCCAGCGTGGTGGAGGCGGCGGCAAGGGCCTTTGTCCGGGCGGGGGCGCAGGTCACCATCGCGGAAAGCGGCGGCGGGCCTTACAATGCCGTGACCATGCAGCGGGCCTATGCCGCCTGCGGCATGGAGGCCGCAGCCCAGGCCTCCGGCGCCGTTCTGAACCGGGACCCTTCCCACAGGACCGTGACCTGGGGCGAACGGCGGTTTCAGATCATCACCCCCGTGGCGGAGGCGGATGTGGTCGTCAGCATCGCCAAGCTCAAGACCCATATGCTCACCCGCTATACCGGCGCGGTGAAGAACCTGTTCGGCACCGTTGCCGGCCTGAGCAAGGCCGAATGGCACGCCCGGCTGCCCGGCGTGGACGATTTTTCCGAAATGCTGGTGGACCTGTGCCAGTGCGTAGCGCCGGACCTGTCCATCATCGACGGCGTGGTGGGCATGGATGGTAAAGGCCCCTCCGGGGGCCGGGCCAGACAGGCGGGCGTGCTCATCGGCTCCACAGACCCCTATGCCGCCGACCTGGCGGCCATGTGGTACTGCGGCATCGACCCCGGCCAGGCACCTGTTCACCGGGCCGCTCGGCGGCGGGGACTGGCTGCGGACAGCGTGGAAGAACTGGAGTTGGCGGGCGACCCGGTGCAGCCTCTGGCGGAGCCGTTTTTGCCGCCGGTGGTTCTGCGCCGCAGCCACAGCTGGCTCAATTACCTGCCCCGGCCGCTGCGGGAGCCGCTGCGGAAGCGCATCATCCCTTATCCGGAATTCACCCGGCGCTGCGTGGGCTGCGGCAAGTGCGCCCAGGGGTGCCCCCAGGGGGCCATCACCCTCTCGGAGGGCAGGGCCAGGCTGGACCGCGCCAGGTGCATCCAGTGCTATTGCTGCCATGAACTCTGCCCCGTTCGGGCGGTGGATATCAAGGACTGAGACTATGAAGACCTTCAACGGAACGGCGTTTGCCAAACTGAATCTGTATCTGGGTGTCCGGGGCCTGCGGCCCGACGGCTATCACGAGCTGGAGACCGTGTTCCAGGCCGTTGACCTGTGCGACCTGGTGTCCCTTTCACTGCACCGGCAGGGTGGCGTTTCCCTGCGGTGCAACCTGCCCTATCTGCCCACGGACCACCGCAATCTGGCGGTGAAGGCGGCCAACGCCTTTTTTCAGGCCAGCGGCATTGAAAATCCCGGCCTGCATATCAATATCAAAAAGGTCATCCCCGTGGGCGCGGGCATGGCGGGGGGCAGCACCGACGCCGCCTGCGTGCTGCGGCTGCTGAACAGGGCCTTTGGGATGCCCCTTTGCGAGAAAAAGCTGGCCGCCACGGCCCTGAGCCTTGGGGCGGATGTGCCCTTCTGCCTGCACGGCGGGACGGCGCTGGCCCGGGGCGTGGGGGAAAAGCTGCAGAGCCAGCGGCCCATGCCGCCCTGTTTTCTGGTGGTGGGCAAGCCGGGATTTTCCGTGGCTACCAAGGATGCCTTTGCCCTCTATGACAACAGGCCCGGCGGGGAGCCATCCACCGCCGCGGCGGTGCTGAAGGGCCTGGAGGAGGGCGATCTGGCGGCCATCGCCGGGGGACTGCACAACGACCTGGAGGCCCCCGTTTCCCGGCGGTACCGGCTGGTGGGCAGGCTGCGGACATCCCTGCTGGACAGCGGCGCCCTGGGGGCGCGGATGACCGGGTCCGGCTCGGCGGTGTTCGGCATTTTTGAGGACCGGGAGCAGGCGGAGGCGGCCGCGGGACGGCTGCGCAGACTGTGCCGGGATGTGTTCGTCACCGTGCCCTTGCCGGAGCGGTGCTGGGGAAAATGTGAGGAATGACCATGGAATTTGTAAAGCGGCAGTACCGGTTGGCCTGGGATTTTTTCAAACAGAGCCTTGCAAAGCCTTTTTTGGGCTGCGCGCTGGCTTTTTTGGCGCTGTGCGTGGTGAGCGGGCTGCTGTTTGGCCGGTTCACCCCCCAGGCAGAGGCGGTGGTGGGACAGTTCCTGTCCGACCTGGAGCAGAGCGGCCTGCTGAAAGAGAACGGCACCATCGGGCTGCCGGCCCTGCTGGGCAACAACCTGCGGGCCACGCTGGTGGCCGCGGCGCTGGGCATCGTGCCCTTTGTGTACCTGACGGTGCTGCCGCTGGCCATGAACGCTGTGGTCATCGGCGCGGTGCTGGCGGCGTCCTCTGCCATGGGGGCGGGACTGTGGCAGATGGTGGTGCTGGGGCTGCTGCCCCACGGCGTGTTCGAGCTGCCCGCCATTTTGCTGGGGATGGCCATGGGCCTGCGCCTGTGCGCCGGCCTGAGCGCCGCCATCCGGAAAAAGCCCGGCGCGCCCCGTCCGGAGGAGCTGCTGCCCCAGCTGGTGCGGCAGTATGTTTGCTTTTGCCTGCCGCTGCTGACGGTGGCGGCGGTGGTGGAGACCTTTGTCACCCCGGTGCTGATGGGGCTGGCCCTGTAAACTGTCATTGGATGAGATCATAAGGAGGAGAACGTTATGGAAACACTGAAAAACAGCATTCTGGAGCGGGTGGCGGCCTTTCCGGGCCATACATCCATTTATTTTAAGGATCTGACCACCGGAGAACACTTCGGATACAACGAACAGGAGCCTATGTGCGCCGCCAGCGTCATCAAGCTCACTGTCATGGCCGAGCTGTTCCGCCAGGTGGAGGCGGGACAGGTGTCCCGGGAGCAGAAGCTGGTGGTGGCCGATGAGAACCGGGTGCCTATCTGCGGCGTGCTCACCCTGATGCACAGCGGTATGGAGGTCACACCCATGGACCTGTGCTGGCTGATGATCACCATTTCCGACAACATGGCCACCAATATGCTCATCGACCTGCTGGGCGTGGACAACATCCAGGAGAACATCCGCCGGCTGGGTCTGGAGGGCGTGAGCATCAGCCGCAAGCTGTTTGAAAAGCGGCCCGGCTTCCGGGAAAAGACCAATTATGTCTCCGCCGCGGGCATCGGAAAGCTGCTGGAGGTGATCTACCGGGGCGAGCTGGTGAGCCGGGAGGCCTCCCGGGAGATGATGGAGATGCTGCTGGCCCAGCAGTGCACCAACAAGATGCCCCTGCTGCTGCCCGGCGAGGGCCGCACCGCCCACAAGACCGGCGAGGATGACGGCATCACCCACGACACCGGCATCGTCTTTGCCAAAAAGCCCTTTATCGTGTGCTTCTGCAACTGGCAGCTCCCTGAGGGCGAGGAGGGAAAGATGAACGTGCTCATCGGCCAGATCACCCGGGAGCTGTGGGACGCCATGGGCGGCGAGCCGGAGGACAACTGATATGACCGTTTTGGTGGTGGACGGACAGGGAGGAAGGCTGGGCAGCCAGCTGGTAAAGGAGATCGTCCAGCGGTTCCCGGAGCACGACCTGTTGGCGGTGGGCACCAACAGCATGGCCACCGAGCGGATGCTCAAGGCCGGCGCGGCCCGGGCCGCTACCGGGGAAAACGCCGTGGCCGTGGCCTGCCGCCGGGCCGATGTCATCGTGGGACCCGTGGGCATGGTCATCGCCGACGCCCTGTTGGGCGAGGTGACCCCCGTCATGGCGGAAGCTGTGGGCCGCAGCGGCGCGGTGCGCATCCTGCTGCCCTCGGACAAGTGCGACACGCTGATCGCCGGCATCGGCGGGCAGGGCATGAGCGCCCTGATCGCTGACGCCATGGACAAGCTGGGCGTGGTCCTGGCGCAAAAAACAACGCAGGAGGGATAAATTATGTCTTTTAACGGAAGCGCGGGCGGTCACCTGTGCAGCGTGTATTTCGCGCCCCGGGGCCGCGACCGCATCTATCAGCTGGGGATGCAGATCGCCCAGCAGCATCTCAGCCCCGCCGACCGGATCATCGGCGTCATCGGCGAGGCAGGCTCCGGCAAATCCATGATCATCAAGGGGATGTTCCCCGGCCTGGAGCTGACCAATGACGACGAGGGCGTCAACGTGCGCCCCCTGCCCCTGCTGTGCCAGGATGACGAGAACCGGTTCTATTCTCCCCATACCTACCACATGGACGCCCGCTTCGAACTGGGCTTCACCCAGCTTCATGTGCTGGTGGATGCCATCCGGGAGGCGGTGGCCCGGGGCAAGCGGGTCATCATCGAGCATTTTGACCTGGTGTACGAGGCGCTGGGCTTCAATGCCGACCTGATCGTGGGCATCGGCGAGGAGGTCATCGTCACCCGGCCCAATATTTTCGGCCCCCTGCCGGAGGATGTGGCCAAGGTGGTGCACAAATCGGTGCATACCCGCCTGATGGCCCACACCGCGGAGGACCTGTGCGAGTTCCATATGCCGGAGAAGGAGGTCGTGCGCTGCCTTCACGCCGACATCAAAAGCGGCTTTCTCATGGCCTTTCACGACAGCCCGCCGGAGGTGGACCTGGAAGAACTGGAAAAGGCCGTCCTGGCGGACATCGCCGCCGACCTGCCCGTGGAATATGTGGACGACCGCACCATCCGTATCGGTGACGCTTACCAGCCCTGCACCGGTCCCCGGACCCATGTTTCCAGCACCGGAAAGATCGTGGGCTTCCACCTGCTGAAGGAGATCATCTATGACCACCGCAACCAGCGCTGGCTGCTGGTGGGCCGGGTGGGCAACGTCAATGTGGACGAGGCGCGGCACCACTTCAATGACCTGGGCCTGGTGTAAGCCATGAAGATCATGGGCATCGATCTGGGAAAGGCGCGCACCGGGGTGTGCGTATCCGATCTCAGCGGATTTCTGGCCGGGCGGAGCATCACCATTGCCGAGCACAACCGCCAGCGCCTGCTGGAGGCCGTCTGCCGGGAGATCCAGGCGGAAAAGCCCGGGCGCATCGTGGTGGGGCTGGCCCTGAACATGAACGGCACCGAAGGCCCCAAGGCCCTGGAGTGCCGGGAATTTGCCGCCCAGCTGCAGCAGGCCTGCGGCCTGGAGGTGGTGCTGTGGGACGAGCGCGGCAGCTCGGTCACCGCTAACCGCATCCTTTCCGATGCGGGCAAAAAGCGGGAGAAGCAGCGGGCGCGGGTGGACGCGGTGGCCGCGCAGGTCATCCTCCAGAGCTACCTGGACTATTACAATATGCAGAAAAAACGTCAGTAAATACAAAAAGTTGTCAAAAGGAGCACAAATATGGACTTTTTTGAGTTGACAAAGGCCCGGTATTCGGTGCGTAAGTACGCGGACCGTCCTGTGGAGCAGGACAAGCTGGACAAGATCCTGGCCGCCGGGGCCAATGCCCCCACCGCAAAAAACCAGCAGCCCCAGCGGATCTATGTGCTGCAGAGCGCGGAGGCCATCGAAAAGATCCGCGGCATCACCCGCTGCGCCTTTGACGCGCCGGTGGTGCTGCTGGTCTGCGGCGACCGGGAGGCGGCGTGGGTCAATCCCTTCAACGGCCGCAATTCCGCGGAGATGGACTGCTCCATCGTCACAACCCAGATGATGCTGCAGGCCCAGGAGCTGGGGCTGGGCACCTGCTGGGTGTGCTGGTTTGACACCGAGCTGACCCGGCGGACCTTCCGCATCCCCGACAGCCAGGAGGTCTTTGCCCTGCTGCCCCTGGGCTACCCCGCGGAAGGAAGCCGGCCGGCTGCCGCCCATGACAGCCGCAAGGCGCTGGAAGAAACGGTGGTGCGCCTGTGAAGCTGAACAAGGTTTCCCGGATGCTGTTTGCCGTGGGCGCGCTGCTGCTGGGGGGCGTCCTGCGCAACGCCACGGGGATGCAGGTGTTTTTCTGGCTGGGCGTCCTGGGATGCGTGGGCATCTTCGGCTTTCTGGGCCGGGGCGAGGAGTTCCGGGCCAGGCGGGAGCAGAGAGAGCAGAACAAGAACAAGTAAAAAGGAAAAGCACCTAAAAGGGCCTTGACTGCCGGCTCCGCGGCGGGAGGATCACGGATGCGTTCCCTTGGGGTCCCATACGTATGGCGTGGGCCATGGCCGCGGTTTCCGGGGCGGCGGAGAGGGGTTGACTTTTCCGGAAAGACAGGTATATTATATAATAAAAAGGCAAAAAAGAATAATCGCTTGATCGAGTCCTGTACCCTAACGGCTTCAGCCCATGGGTCCGGGATGAGATAATGGGGTGAAATGCCCCGCTGTACCGCAGCTGTAAGCGTTGAGGCCGGTTCCGCAACGAAAGTTGGCCATTGGGAAACCGAGAAGGTAGGAAGCCGGACGCAGGGGCGCTGCCCCACAAACGCAAGCCAGAAGACCGACGATCAGAGCGCCCGGTGAAGACCGCCCGGAGCATGGCGGTACGGAAAACAGAGATCAGGCAGGAATTCGGCTGCAGCGAGCAATCGCTGCAGCCGTTATTTTTTTCGGGGAGGGCCTTATGGAACACAAGGAACAAACGCTGGATCCCGCGGAGCGGACCATTCTGGAAACGCTGCGGAGGCTGAATTACGGCACCGTCACCATCACCGTTCACGAGGGAAAGCCCACCATGATGGACGTCAGCAAAAAGATCAAATTATGAACAACCTGACCAGGACCGACCGGAAAACCGGAGGCCCGGCATCGTCCGCAGGCGGCACAGCGCCGTTCCGCGGGCGTGCTGGACCTCCTTTTTGTTTGGAGAAAAGCCCGCGTACGGCGCGGTTGAAATAGAAGGACGTTAAAAACGAAAATCAGGAGGGAAAATCAATGAAAAGGAGATTGCTGAGCCTGTTTCTGACAGCGGCTCTGCTGCTGGGAATGTTCCCCACAGCAGTCCTGGCAGGCGGGACAGGGGAGACAGGCGAGAACCTGGGAACCGTTCAGGTCATTGTGGAAAACACCACTTATTCCAGGGAGAACGGCGCAGCCTGGGAAGGGACCTTGGTGGAGACCTCGGTGGCGCTCACGGAGGCGTCCACCATGATGAGCTGTATCAAAGCCGCGCTGGATGCGAATGAGATCGCGTCCGTAGGCGCAGATGGTAGTTATATCAGCTCCATCAACGGCCTGGCCGAGATGGACGGCGGCAACGGATCCGGCTGGATGGGCACGCTGAACGACTGGTTCCCGAATGTCGGCTTTGCCGACGTCACCGATCTTGCGGACGGCGACGTGATCCGGGTCATGTATACCTGTGATCTGGGCGCGGACCTGGGCGGCGCCTATGACACAAATCCGGACTGGCTGGCCAGCCTTTCGGCCAGTGAGGGGGAGCTGGAGCCTGAATTCGACAAGGAAATCTCAGATTATACCCTGACAGTGGGCGCGGCGGTGGACACCGTGAACATCATAGCGGCCGCCGAGAACAAGCAGGATAAAGTAACGGTCAAGGTGGGCGAGGCCGAATACCGCCGGGGCGTGGGCATCCCGGTGGAGACGGACACGGAGATCACCATTACCTGCGGCAGCAAAACCTATACCGTGACGGTGGAGACGGCGGCGGAGCCTAATACCTATGCCGTAATCCTGCCCGCGGGCGACGGCTACACGGCCGAAGCGGTGGAGGGCTGGTCCTCTCCTGTAACGGCGGGCGGCAGCTTCCGCTTCACGGTCGCCATTGCGGACGGCTATGAAGCGACCGCCGATTTCGCCGTCAAGGCGAACGGCCGGCCGCTGACCGAATCCGACGGCGTTTATACCATCGAAGAGATCAACGAAGCACAGACTGTCACCGTCGAGGGCGTCGCGGAGGGGCCCACGGTCGAGATTGTCGATCTGCCATCTGATTGGCCCAGCTTCCGCGGCAACGCCCGGAACAACGGCGTCACTGATGCACGGACACCCATTGCGGCTGACTTCACCCAGTTGGTATGGGCGGAGCAGCTCAATACCGGCTGGAGCGACGCGCCCAGCCCGATGATCCTGGTGGACGGAGACATCATCACCATGTGCGGCAGCACCCTGAAACGGGTGGATGGGTCGGACGGTTCGGTCAAGGCCAGCACCACGATGGCGGCTGCCACCAGTTGGGGTACCGTTCCCCCCACCTATGGCGACGGCATCCTGTTCTGCCCCCTGGGCGGCGGCAAGGTACAGGCTTTCAGCGCCAAAACGCTGGAATCCCTGTGGGTGTACACCGATGAAAAGGGCGGACAGTCCCAGAGCTCCATCATCTATGCGGACGGCTATGTTTATGTGGGCTTTGGCTACGGCGGCGAATATGCCTTTGTCTGCCTCAACGCCCGCACCGGCGCCGTTAAGTGGCGCGTGCTGGATTCCGCAGGTTTCTACTGGGCAGGTGCGGCCGTTGTGGGCGATTATATTGTTGTCGGCAACGACGCGGGCCATCTGGTCAGCCGCGACAAGCTGACCGGCGAGGCAAAGGCCGACCTCGATTGCGGCGAGGTATGCGAAAAGATCCGCTCCAGCATCTGCTGCGCAGACGGCAAGGTCTGGTTTTCCGGCTACACGGCCAAGCTGTGCTGGGCCGAGCTGAACGCCGACGGCACACTGGGTGAGTTGAACACGGTGGACTGCTCGGGATACGGTTCGGGCTCGACCGGCACGCCCGTGGTCTATGACGGCCTGGTCTACCTCGGCGTCGGCAGCTGGAGCGGCAATCAGAGCGTGGTCTGCGTCGATCCGGCGACCAAGGAGGTCAAGTGGAGCGTGGAGGAGCCTGCCTATCCCCAGTGCTCGATCCTGCTGTCCACCGCTTATGAGGACACCGGATACCTGTACCTGTATGTGACCTATAACAACAACCCGGGCGGCGTCAATGTCATCAAGGCGAAGGCCGACGGCTCCGAAGCCGTTCAGGAGACGCTGTATACCCCGGATTCGGACGCCCAGAATTACTGCGTCTGCAGCGTCATCGCCGATGCGGACGGCGTTCTCTATTACAAGAATGACAGCGGCTACCTGTTCGCGCTGAAGGCCGCCGGGCCGGAGACCATTCCGGTCACCCTGTCCGGCGTACACAGCGCCCAGGTGAACGAATTCAAGCTGTATACCTACACGGACGATGTGAAGGGTGAGACCGACCTGCTGGCGGACATCACGGCCAACGATGGCGTTTATACCGTCAGTCTGCCTGCAGGAGACTATTGGGCAGAGGGCTATGATGCCAACGGCGCTTACAACGGCGGCCTGAAGCTCACGGTTTCCGCGGAGCACAATTCCTTTAAACTCCAGCGCATGTACCAGATCTATGCCAGCAACAGCGGCTGGGTCAAGGACACCGATTATACCATCGCCGTCACCGTGACCGGCGCGGACGGCAATGAGCGTGTTATTGAGCTGGGCCGGGCGAACAGCTGGGGCACGGATTACACCTCCTGCCTGTTTGCGGTGGGTGACACGGTGCAGGCGGACTTTACGCCAATCGGCGAGCGCGCGGCGAATCACCTCCCGGCCACGGTGAAGAAGACCCCCACGGTCAACGATTCGCTCAGCGCCAGCATCCCGCAGGCCTATGAGATCACCATCACGGCCCCGGCGGGCTCCACCATCGCGGCGGGCACGTTTGGAACCTATTATGTCTACACCTTTGCGCGATCCACGGTGACTGAGGATGAAAACGGCGTCACCGCCGTCTTCCGGGTGCCGCAGACCTCGGCCAACCATTTCTACCGGGTGCAGAACCCCGCCGGCGTGACCTACTGGAACTTCACCAAGTGGACGGCCGACACGGAGGTCGGGGTCACGGCGGAGGATCTGAACCTGAACAGCGCCACGTTCACAAAGGACACGGTCTGCCGCTTTGACAAGAACGTCTATGACATGGCGAACATCTATCTGAACGCCAACGGCCAGGGCTGGCTGGACCTGGATGTGGGAGAGACCTTTGAATTCAATGTGTTCCGCAACTGGATGTCCATTGAGAGCTTTATGAACGCCAAGGTGGGCCTCCCCGACATGCATTACACCGTCATTGATGCCGAGGGCAACCCCAGCGATATTGTCACCGTCATCCCCGACGCGAACAACAGCTCGGTGGCCACCATGACCGCCAATAAGGCGGGTACCGCCATCGTGTTGGTGACCTATGACGCCATGACCAATGCGCCCGGCATGGGCGGCAGCCAGTTCTCGGCTATCTGGCCCGAGTGCACCGGCGTGGTGGTCGTCACCGTGGGCGGGGAGGGCTCGTCCATCGGGACCAACATGATGATGGACCGTCTGGACAGCGCCGCCACCGCCCTGGACGCCGAGCATGACACGCTATTCTATCTGGGTGGAGAGGGCGCAAGCTACACCTTTACCCCCGAGGATGGCTGCACCGTCACGGTGGACCGATCGGTGGTTTCGGACGAGATGACCTTCGGCGGCTTCACCGGTGAGGGCGTCACCGTGGCGGATGGCGCAGTCACCGTTTCCGGCCTGACTACCGGCCGCCACATCATCAAGGTGGAGAAGGACGGCCATGCGGCCTATCAGGTGGTCACCGCGCGCGGAGTCAGCTATGCGCTGCAGGACGCGGACGGCAACCCACTGGCTGCGGACGCCGAGATCCACGCGGGCGACACGATCAAGGTACAGTTCACCGGTCTGCTCAGCCCGGCGGAGAAGCTGTCCGGCGTGTATAACTTCAACTTCAGCCTGTATTATCTCGGCGAGGACGGCGCTTCCTTCCGGTCCAATCCGGGCGGCGGCGGTTTCGGCGTTTACGATTTCAGCGGCAACCCGGTGCGCCAGAACATCACCATCACCATCCCGAAATATTGGAATCAAAGCAGCTACACCCTCAACGGCGCGATCAAGCTGGGGGGCTTTGCGGCGGCGCCCATCGGCGGCCACCGGGAAGTCACTTATGCCCAAGGCAAGCCCATGAGCTTTGACGCGACCAGCGTCGGCCTGGTGCTGAGCCGGCTGCCTCAGCTGACCATCCCGCTGGCGAAGACGGAATTTGTGGTCGGCAAGCTGACCTTTGTTGACAGCAACAGCAATGGGGTGGATCCCGCGGCGCTGACCGTCACCCTCACCGACGGCGATGGCAACAAGATCGTGGTGGCCGGCGACGGCACCTTCCCCTGCCTGGCAGGAACCTACAGCTATGTCATCCGGGGCGCGGGCTACCGCTACAAGACCGGCAGCTTCATCATAGATGAGGACGACACCGCTGTGGCCAAGCGCATCGAGCTGGTGAACAGCGATGAAAACGCCTGGGACGGCGCCACAGAAACCGAGCCCCAGCGGGACGAAAACGACGTTTACCTGATCGCCACCGGCGCGGAGCTGGCCTGGTTCTCGGCGCAGAATCAGAAGGACACCCAGGCCATCTCCGGCAAGCTGACCGCCAACATCGACCTGGCCGGTTATCCCTGGAACAACACGCTGGCGAGCGCGAGCAGGGCCACCGTGCTGGAGGGCGGCGGCCATGCGGTATACAACCTCAACGCCACCCGGGGCCTGTTCGGCGCGCTGGGCAGCGATTCGGAAATCAGGGATCTCACCATCCGCGGCACCCTGACGGGCGGCGGCGCGGTCACCGGTTACGCCCGGGGTGCGGTCATTGAAAACTGCGTCAACGAGGCCGTGCTCACCGGGACCGGCAACAGCGTGGGCGGTATCGCCGGCTACGCGGCCAGCACCACCATCCGCAACTGCGTCAACCGCGGCAGCATCACCGGCGCAACGTCGGTGGGCGGCATCATCGGTGGCTTCGCGGGAGAGACCACGGTCACCGGCTGCTATAACACAGGCGCCGTTACCGGCACCACCAATGTGGGCGGCATCCTGGGCAGCAGCGGCTATGCCATCACGGTGACCGGCTGCTACAATCTGGGCGCCGTCACCGGCACCTCCTATGTAGGCGGCATCGGCGGCCAGCTGACCGGCCCCAGCTACGGCAGCGGCACGGCGGCCCTGTCCGACTGCTACAGCGTGGGCACCGTCACCGGCGAGACCAATGCAGGCGGCCTGCTGGGCAGCTTCAACAGCGGCAAGGCATCGGTGACCCGGGGTTATTACCTGGCCTCTGCGGCAGAGACCGATCCCGCTGCCGAAGCGCTGGATGCGGACGGGATGAAGAACGCCGACCTGGATCCCGAGGTCTTTGCCCCCACCTGCGGCGGCTATCCGGCCCTCCTGTGGCAGACCGATGTGACCTTCCACGTCCAGGGAAAGCTGCAGGAGAGCGTCCCGGCCACCTGCACTGAAAAGGGCTATGCCAGCTATCTCTGCATCCGATGCGGCCAGAACTTCCGCAAGGAATTCACCGTGCCGTTGGGCCACGACTTCTGTGAGCACACGGATACCCCTACGGACTGCACCAACTGCGTTTACACCGCCCCCGGCTGCGAGACCGAGGGCTCCCTGGTCCATATCTGCAGCCGGGAGGGCTGCGAAGCCACTAAGACTGATGTCATCCCCGCCACCGGCCATACGCCGCGGGAAAGCTCCGTCCTGGTTTCCCCGGCCTACCGCACCTATACCTGCGCGGTCTGCGGCCGGGAGCATATCGTGGAATGGAACGACCCGCGCCTGGCGCATGTCACCCTGACGGGCAGCGGCCTTTCCGACATCACCATGGCCGACCAGGGCGGCTACCCCTGGGCCTACAACGAAGAAGCCGGACGCTTTGAAAGCACCAATGTGGGTGTCAACAGCTCCACCTCCCAGACTTCCGTCACCATCATCCTGACGGCTGAGGGCACCGTGGGCTTTGCCTACGGCGTGTCCTCGGAGCGTGATTATGATAAGCTGACGATCTCTCTGGGCGATGAACCGGTCGCCGGCGGCATCAGCGGTACCGTAGACGGTTCCTTTGCACGGACGCTGGAGGCCGGCACCTATACCTTTACCTTTGCCTTTGCGAAGGACAGCTCCGCCGCCGGCGGCAGCGACCGGGCGTGGTTCAGCGGGTTCACGGTGGAAACCGGCACCGGCCTGCCTGATCCCGACCGGGAGGCCGCGGATGCGGTTGAAGCCCTGATCAATGCCATCGGCACGCCGGTCACCACGGAAAGCGCGGACGCCATCAGCGCGGCCAGAGCGGCCTATAACGGGCTGACCGAAGGCCAGAAGGCGCTGGTGGAGAATTATGCGGATCTGACCGCCGCCGAGGCGGCACTGGCCGGACTGGAACAGGAACAGGCGCAGCTTGCGGCCCTGCGGGAGATCTATGAGAAGACGGCCCGGACCCTGCTGGCAACCGACGTCACCACCGGCTCCCAGCGGGGCGAGTGGATGATGCTGGGCCTGGCGCGCGGCGGACAGGCCATCCCGGAGACCATGCTGGAGGCCTATTACGGAGCGCTGGACGCCTATCTGGAAGAAAACTATAACGCGGAGACCGGCGTCCTCAGCGAGACCCGGCCCACCGAGAATGAACGCATCGCCCTGACGCTGCGGGCGCTGGGCAACGATCCCGCCGCCTACAAGGGAATGGACCTGATGAAGGCGCTGGAGGACACCGCCTGGGTCACCGGCCAGGGCAACAACAGCACGGCCTTTGCCCTGCTGGCCATCAACGCCGCCGGCTATGAGGCGGAAAACAAGGACGCCCTGGTCCGGAGCCTGCTGGATAAGCAGCTGGAAAACGGCGGCTGGTACATCACCTCGGGCGACGCCGACTGCGATACCACCGCCATGGCGGTGCAGGCGCTGGCGCCCTATTACCAGACCGATAACGGCGTGAAGGCCGCTGTGGACAAGGCGCTGGATTATCTGGCCGGACTGATGAACGGGGAAGGCCAGATCAAGCCCAAAGGGCAGAACGCTTCGGCCGAAAACACCGCCCAGGTGATCGTTGCCCTGACCGGGCTGGGCCGCGACCCGGGCTCCGACGCCGGATTCACCAAAAACAGCAAAACCCTGCTGGACGGCCTGCGCGCTTTCTATGCAGAGGGCAGCAAAAACGGCTTCCGGCACAGTGCAAGCGGCAGCTATAACCAGATGGCTACCGAGCAGTCCTTCTATGCGCTGGCTTCCTGGTTCCGCCTGAAAGAGGGAAAGAGCAGCCTGTATGACATGTCCGACACGGCAGTCAGCCACACCATCACGGTCACGGCGGTCAACGGCACCGTGACGCCCAGCGCCTTCCGGGCACCTGCCGGCACGGAGATCACCGTGACCGCGGCACCCGCCGCAGGTTATGAGCTGGTGAGCCTGACCGTGAACGGCACGGCCCTGTCCGTGACCGAGGGCACGGCCAGCTTCACCATGCCCGGCAGCGACGTTGTCCTGGAGGCCTCCTTCCGTCTGGCGGCGGATCCCGCCGGCGCGGCGGCCGAGGCCATCGACCGGCTGAGCATCCGAAAGGCGGACCGGGCGTCCCTGAAGGCCCTGGAGGAAGCGGAAGCGCTGTACGCGCAGCTCTCTGACAGCCAGAAGGCCCAGGTCCCCAACGCAAACAAGCTGGCCCAGGCGCGGGAGCAGTTTGACACCCTGCTGGACAAAGCCATCCAGCGGGCGCTGGACGAACTGGAAAGCGCATATGAAACCTATGACCAGGACGACTATGCCGCCGCCGGCTGGAGCGGCCTGAAGGCAGAATACAGCAAGGGCCGCACGGCCATCCGGCGGGCCCCCTGCACCGAGGAGATCGAAAAGGCGCTGGACAGTGCCCTGGAGGCCATGGAGGAGATCCCCCTCCGCAGAGACCTCCTGGAGGTCACCTTCCGTCTGATCGGCGACACCGTCCATGACGGCGGCGTCCGGGACCATGACGGGTATGTCACCTGGATCAAGACCACCACCTATGAGATCGCCAAGGGCGATACGGTTTACGACGTGTTCCTGGCGGCCATCGGCGATTACAGCCTGAGCCAGCGGGGCGCGGACAGCAATTATGTTTCCGCCATCCGGGCGCCCGCTGTGCTGGGCGGCTACTGGCTGGCAGAGTTTTACAACGGCAAAAACTCCGGCTGGATGTATACCGTAAACGGCAGGCATCCCGACGTGGGCCTCCAGGACTATGTCCTCAAGGACGGCGACGAGATCATCTGGCACTATGTGGATGACTATACCCTGGAGGAGCGCAGCAGCTCCAGCGTCTATTACCGGCGGTGGCTGGAGGCCCCGGACATCACGCCGGAAACATATGCCGCCGGCCTGGACAGCAGCGGCGCCACCCAGCAGCCCGGCGAGAGCATCCGGACGGGCTTCCTGGATGTCAGCGAAGCAAACTGGTATTACGAGGACGTCCGGTATGTCACCGGAGCGGGCCTGTTCAACGGCACCACCGAAACCCTGTTTTCGCCCGGCACGCCCATGACCCGCGCCATGCTGGTCACGGTGCTGTACCGGCTGGAGGGCCGGCCGGCGGTCTCCGGCAGCGCCGAATATGCCGACGTTCTGCCCGGACAGTGGTACACCGACGCGGTGACCTGGGCTTCCCAGTACAGGATCGTCAACGGCTACGGAAACGGCTTGTTCGGCACCGGAGACAGCATCACCCGGGAGCAGATGGCGGCCATCCTGTACCGCTACGCCGCCTATAAGGGCTATGACACCGCGGACGCCGGCAGCCTTTCCGGCTATACGGACAGCGGGGAAGTATCGGCATATGCCCTGCCTGCCCTGCGGTGGGCCAATGCCCGGGGCCTGGTCACCGGCCGAACCCTCACCACCATCGCACCCAAAGGCACCGCGACCCGCGCGGAGGTGGCAGCCATCCTGCACCGCTTCGCAGTGGACGTGGTGAACGCGGACTGATCCAACGCGCAGGCGGAATGCCCGCCTGAACAGCAGCCAGACCCGGAGCCATCCGGGTCTGGCATTTGCAGTATTCAGAATATGTTCCGCAAGGAGGTTTTCCCATGAACAGACGCAGAACGGGGGCCTTTGGCCTGGCGATGCTTTTGTGCCTCTGCCTGATGGTCCCGGCCTCTGCCGGCTCCCTTTCCGACGCGGTGGAGGACACCGCCGCCTATATCCAAAAGGTCACCCCTGAACCCCAGGTGGGCTCCATCGGCGGCGAATGGGCCGTCCTGGGGCTGGCCCGGGGCGGATATCCGGTACCCGAGGGGTATTATGACCGGGTGGTTGCCTATGTAAAGGCTTGCGGCGGGGTGCTCCACAGCCGCAAATACACCGAATATTCCCGGGTGGTCCTGGCGCTCACCGCCATAGGAAAGGACCCCACCGATGTGGGCGGCTATGATCTGACCGCACCCCTGAACGATTATGACAAAACCGTATGGCAAGGGGTCAACGGACCCATTTTTGCCCTGCTGGCTCTGGACAGCGGCAGCTACCCATGCGCCGTCCGGCAGCGGTATGTAGACTGCATTCTGGACAGTGAGATCGCCGGGGGCGGCTGGTCTCTGGACAGCGATGCCCCCGACACCGATGTCACCGCCATGGCGCTGCAGGCTCTGGCCAAATACCAGGAGCAGCCCGCCGTGCAGGCGGCCACCCAGCGGGCGCTGGCCTGGCTTTCTGCAAGTCAGAACGGCGACGGCACCTTTTCGGTGTACGGCACCGCCAACTGCGAATCCTGCGCCCAGGTGGTGGTGGCCCTGTGTGAACTGGGTATTCCCCCGGAGGACGGCCGCTTTGTGAAGAACGGCTGCACGGCCCTGGACGGCCTGATGACCTTCTATGTCCGGGGCAGCGGATTCACCCATGTGGCAGGGGGCGGCAGCGGCGCGGACGGCATGTCCACCGAACAGGGTTTTTACGCTCTGGTGGCGGCCCGGCGGGCCGCCCGGGGAATGTGCTCCCTGTACCGCATGGCCGGGGCGGACACGCCCGCCGGAGGCGGGGCATTTTCCGACATTCAGGGACATCCCAACCAGGCCGCCATTGAGACGCTGGCGGCCCGGGGCATCCTCAACGGTATGGGCGACGGCACCTTTGCCCCGGACCGGACCATGACCCGGGCGGAGTTCTGCGCCACGGTGGTCAAGGCCCTGGGCCTTGCGCCCAAGGCGGCGGAGGGCTATTCCGACGTCCCCGCCGGGGCGTGGTATGCCGGCTATGTGGGGGCTGCCAGTGCCGCGGGCATCGTTAACGGCACCGGCGGCGGGAAATTCGGCCCGGACGGCACCATCACACGGCAGGAAGCCGCCGTCATGGCGGCCCGCGTCTGTAAAAGCCTGAAGCTGGATACCGGTGCGGCGGACCCGGAAGCGGTGCTGGCGGGCTTTTCCGACGGCAGGGAAGCGGCCTCCTGGGCCAGGGCCGCCCTGGCTGACTGCTGCGGAAGCGGCATAGCGCCCTGGACCGGGTCTCTCCGGCCCAAACAGGCCATCCTGCGCTGGGAGGTGGCGCAGATGGTCTGCAATCTGCTGGCGCTGGCAGGGGGGCAGTGAACCATGGGGAAGAAACATCCGCGCCGCATCCTGGCGGCAGTGCTGCTGGTGGCCGTGCTGGCAGGCGCCTGCGCCGCGCCGGCGGCCGGGGACGTCCCCGCCCCGCTCCCGGGACGGCAGACTGACGGAAGCGGGACCACGGGAGATGCGCCTGCGACGGAGCGGCCCGGCGGTGTGAAAGAACAGTCTCCGCCGGAGGAAAATGGAGACCCGCGGGATGTGCCGCCTGAAAGCAGCGGACCGGAGGGGGAAGAAGTCCATTCCTCCGGCACAGAAAGCGGCACCGGGCAGTCCTCAGCTCAGAAGCCCCGGCAGGATGCCTACCGCACCGACCCGGTCCCGGAGGGAAAACCGAAGCCGGTGGAGCCCCAGAACACGGAGGTCACGGATACCGCCTGTTCCTGCGTTCTTTCCATATCCTGCGCTGCGATCCTGGACAACATGGACAGTCTGGACCCGGAAAAGACGGAACTAGTACCTGCGGACGGCTGGATCCTGCAGCCGCTGACCGTGACTTTTTATGAAAATGAGAGTGTTTTTGATGTGCTTTTGCGGGTGTGCATGGAAAACAGCATCCATATGGAGTATACCGACACGCCCATTTACAACTCGGCTTATATCGAGGGCATCGGGAACCTGTATGAATTTGACTGCGGGAGCCTGTCCGGATGGATGTATTGCGTTAACGGCTGGTTCCCCAATTACGGCTGCAGCCGCTATCAGCTTCAGGACGGAGACCGGGTGGAATGGGTCTATACCTGCGACCTGGGAAAGGATGTGGGGGACAACGCCACGGCGGGCCAGGCGGGAGCAGAGAGAGCAGAACAAGAGAAAATAAGAAGAAAAAGCACCACGAATAGCCGGGCGGTTCGTTTTTTATCGCACCACCAGCTTGCCGCCGATCTCGTCCACGGTGAGCACCGTGTCCGGAGCCAGATCGTTTGCGAAGATATGGCGGTTTTCCGGGGTGCCGTTTCCGCCCCGGACGTTATCCCGCACCCGGACGCGCTGGGCTTCCTTTCAAATAACCATAAAACATTCCTCCGAATGATGATTTCTGCCTATATGGCCCTATATTCCACCTGAAAAGGCAAGCAGTTCTGAAGTTTTCTTAATTTTTAATGTTTGTTCTTGCATGGGCTTTTCCCCGTGATACAATGAAATCAGAAAGGAGTGTTTACCATGAAAAGGAAAGGGTTTTATCTGTCTCTTTGCCTGCTTGCCGCCTTCACACTGTGCCTGCTGCTGATGATGCGACAGCAGTATCCTGACACCCTGTCCCGGCTGCTGACCGGACGCTCTCAGTCCGCCCCTGCCGCCGTCACGGTGACCTCCTGGCCCAACAGTCACGAAAACAACTTTACCATCGACGATCCCACAGTGCTGGAGCAGCTCTGGGCGCTGATGGATGACGTACCGCTGGTGGAACAGAACATAACCCCTTGCTATTATCCGCTCAAGGGCCGCTACCGCTTTTCTCTGGACGGCGGCCGTGAGGTGCTCACCGACGGCGTTTATCTCTATACCCCCGAGCGCACCTATACCGCACAAACCCTGCCTGCCCTCCTTTCGGCACTGTATCAGGCCGATGAAAAGGCACAGTTTTACAGCGCCGCCCAAAGCCCTTTGCCCTCTTGCAAAGACCCGGTTCAACGGGAAAGCAGTTTTTATGCCGAAATGGAAGCTTTCGGCCTGGATGCTCCCGGCAAGTTTTACGCCGTGGCCCAGGGGGAGGACGGCCTGTGGTGGTGCTGCACCGCATTGCAGCGATATCCTTCCAATCAGGAATTGCTGGCGTCTCGGGGAATCCTTCTGCCGGATCAGCTGGGCAGTTTCCGGTTGACCCAGATCCCCTGCGTAACCCTTTCGGTGAATGACAGCCCTTGGTTTGACGGCTGTCTGGTGGAGCTGGAAGGGAACTTTGAACCCGGCCAAATCTACGACTGGTCGGACAGGCTGACCCTCGACAGTTTTTCTGCAAATTATGTTGGCCCTGCCGAGAATCCAGAGTATCACAAGCCCACCTGCCCCGGCCTTTACGTTAGCTTTGGCGACCTTCCGCTGCAAAGTCAGCTGCCCGAACCGCCCAACGGCTATACCGAAGAGCCGCCCTTTGACGGTGGTGACCTGTGTCCCGAGCTGACCGGCTGGCAGGTGAAAAAGGCCTACACCTACGCCATGGGTGACCAATTTGAAGAAGGCTGGCTGTTCACTGCCCCCGGCGGCGGGTTGTCGGCTTAGTTCGTTACCCTATACGAGGTTTCCGATCCGGCAAACATCGACTGGTATCATCAGGCTGCTGACCGGGACATGACCCGTGCCGAGCTTGCCCAAGGAGGTCAATGGCTGCTGCTCCTGCCGGATGTGGCCGATTCCGTAAAATAGACGCAAAAAACGCCCCGGCTCTCGCCGGGGCGTTCTCTTTTATCGGATATACAGCTTTCCGCCTGCCTCGTCCACGGTGAGCACCGTGTCCGGAGCCAGATCGTTTGCGATGATGTGGCGGGCAAGCAAGGTCTCCACGGCCTGCTGCAGGTACCGCCGCAGGGGCCGTGCGCCGTACATGGGATCGTAGCCCCCGGCGATGAGGAAGTCCTTTGCGTTGTCGGTGACCTCCAGCTTCAGCTGGCGGGCGGCCAGGCGGCGCCGCAGGCTGTCCAGCATCAGGTCGATGATGCCGTGCATATTGTCCCTGGTCAGGGGCTTGTAGAACACGATCTCGTCCAGCCGGTTGAGGAACTCGGGCCGGAACTGCTGGTGCAGCAGGGACATGACCTGGTCCTTGGCCTCCTGCCGCAGCTCGCCGCTCTGCTCGTCGATGCCCTCTAGGATCACGGGAGACCCCAGGTTGGAGGTAAGGATGATGATGGTGTTCTTGAAATCCACCGTGCGGCCCTGGCTGTCGGTGATGCGGCCATCGTCCAGCACCTGCAGCAGCACGTTGAACACAGCGGGATGGGCCTTTTCCACCTCATCGAACAGCACCACGCTGTAGGGGCGGCGCCGCACCGCTTCCGTGAGCTGACCGCCCTGGTCATAGCCCACGTATCCCGGAGGAGCGCCAATGAGGCGGGACACGGAGTATTTCTCCATATATTCGCTCATGTCGATGCGCACCATGGCCCGCTCATCGTCGAACAGGGCCTCGGCCAGCGCCTTGGCCAGCTCGGTCTTGCCCACGCCGGTGGGGCCCAGGAACAGGAAGGAGCCGATGGGCTTGTCGGGGTCCTGGATGCCCGCACGGGAGCGCAGGATGGCGTCGCAGACCTTTTCCACCGCGTCGTCCTGACCGATGACCCGCTTGTGGAGGATATCGTCCAGGTGGAGCAGCTTTTCCCGTTCGCTCTCCACCAGCTTCTGCACCGGGATGCCGGTCCAGCGGGCCACGATGCGGGCGATCTCGCCCTCGGTGACCCGGTCCCGCAGCAGGGTGCTGTTCTGCTCGGTCTCCTCCGCGATGCGCTCCTCCTCCTGCAGCTGACGCTGCAGCTCGGGCAGGCGGCCGTATTTCAGCTCGGCGGCCTTGTTCAGGTCATATTCCGCCTCGGCCTTTTCCAGCTGGGCAGACACCTGCTCGATGTCCTCCCGCAGCTTGCGCACCTTGGAGATGGCGGCCTTTTCGTTCTCCCAGCGGGCCTTCATGGATTTGAACTGGTCCCGCAGGTCGGCCAGCTCCTTCTGGATCTCCTTGAGATGCTCCTGGGCCAGGCGGTCGGTCTCCTTTTTCAGGGCGGTCTCCTCGATCTCGTGCTGCATGATCTTCCGGTTGATCTCGTCCAGCTCAGAGGGCATGGAGTCCATCTCGGTGCGGATCATGGCGCAGGCTTCGTCCACCAGGTCGATGGCCTTGTCCGGCAGGAACCGGTCGCTGATGTACCGGTTGGACAGGGTCGCGGCGGCGATGAGGGCCTGATCCTGGATCTTGACGCCGTGGTACACCTCATACCGCTCCTTCAGGCCCCGGAGGATGGAGATGGTGTCCTCCACGGTGGGCTCGGACACCATCACCGGCTGGAAGCGGCGCTCCAGGGCGGCGTCCTTTTCGATATACTGGCGGTACTCATTGAGGGTGGTGGCGCCGATGCAGTGCAGCTCGCCCCGGGCCAGCATGGGCTTTAACAGGTTGCCGGCGTCCATGCTGCCCTCGGTTTTGCCGGCGCCCACGATGGTGTGCAGCTCGTCGATGAACAGGATGATGCGGCCCTCGCTGGTCTTGACGGCGTTGAGGACGGCCTTCAGCCGCTCCTCGAACTCGCCGCGGAACTTGGCGCCGGCGATCAGGGCGCCCATATCCAGGGCAAAGATCTTCCGGTCCTTCAGGTTTTCGGGCACGTCGCCCCGGACGATCCGCTGGGCCAGGCCCTCTGCGATGGCGGTCTTGCCCACGCCGGGCTCACCGATGAGCACCGGGTTGTTCTTGGTCTTCCGGGACAGGATGCGGATCACGTTGCGGATCTCGCTGTCGCGGCCGATGACCGGGTCCAGCTTCTGCGCCCGGGCCCGCTCCACCAGATCCTGGCCGTATTTCTGCAGCACGTCATAGGTCTCCTCCGGGTTGTCGGAGGTGACCCGCTGGTTGCCCCGCACGTCCTTCAGCGCAGTCAGGAACCGCTGCTCGGTGATCTCAAAGGTCTGGAACAGCTGCTTGAGGCTGCTTTCCGGGTTCTGGATCAGGCCCAGGAAGATGTGCTCCACCGAAACGAAGTCGTCCTTCATGCGGCCGGCCTGCTTTTCGGCGGCGTTGAGGGCCTGGTCAAGCTGCTGGGAAACATAAATTTTGTCCGGCTCCCGGCCGCCGCCGCTAACCTTGGGCAGCGCGCCCACCGCGCCGGACACGGCGGAGGTGAAGCTGTCCACCGGCACGCCCATCCGGTCGATGAGCTGGCCGATGAGGCCGTCCTTCTGCTGCAGCAGGGCCAGCAGCACATGGGGCTGGCTCACCTGCTGGTTTCCGTTTTCCACCGCCAGGCTTTGGGCCGCCTGGATGGCCTCGATGCTTTTCTGGGTAAATTGGTTGAGATTCATAAAAAAACCTCCTGTCTTTCACGATTTCCTTTCTCTCCCGGGAAAAAGCCCCGCCGGCGTTCTGCCGGCCCGGGCCGTGGGTCCGCCGCGCTTCAGATGGCGGGATATTGTCTGAGATATTCCTGATAGGCCCGGTCCACCGCGGCGGCGGCCTGATGGGGGTCCTCCAGGCTGTTGAAAAACGCCTTCAGTCCGCGCTCCATGGCCCGGATATACCCTGCCAGCACAGCGCCCTGCTCCCGGTCGGACAGTCCCTCCGGCAGGCGGAGCCTGCGGCTGTAGCGGCCGTCCTGAATGACGCAGTCCGTACCGCCCAGATAGGCCGTTTCGATTTTGTCCCACAGGCGGAAGAACTGGCCCAGATACAGGATCAGGTTGCTGCTCTGGCTGCGCAGGGACACCCGCAGCTCGCCCTGGGTGGGCGTGCCGGGATACAGCTCCACGCTGTAGCGCACGTTGGGGTTGTATTTATAGGCCAGGGACGAGCGCAGGCTCATCATGCTGTCCGAGGGCTGCAGCAGCGTCTGGAACACGCCGCCGTCCGTCAGCAGGCTCTCCACCTGGGAAAAGATCTCCCGCATCCGCTTTTCGGGGGTGGTATAGGACACATAGTCGGCCAGGATCTGGTTGACCATGGCCGAGCGGCTCAGGCCGTTCTGATAAGCGGCCCGGTCCACCGCCTCCACCACGTCGTCGCTGAGAACGAGAGAATACACGCTCTTTTTCATTGACTTTCCCTCCTCTTGGGATTCTGTCACCATCATATCACGGTTTTTAATTTTGTCAATGACATTATATAATTTTAAATGAAAATTATTTGTGAATGAGCAAGAAAAAAGCCGCCCGCAGGCGGCTTTTTATTCCCTTATAATCCTTTTATCGTCAGTATGACCGCAAGGATCACGAACACCAGCAACAACATCTTGATGGGCGCATGTCCTTCAAAATCCCGTTTTCCCTGCTCGGGCATCTTGTCCCGGATATCCGCATCGGTCACATTGGACTCCATGCGAATAAAATCTCGTTGAAATTGCTTCATGGTTCGGCTCCTTTCCGCTTGTTCGTTACGATCCCGTCAGCAGCAACACCACGGCCAGGACGACCACCAAAAGAATGAGGATCGCGCCCCGAACCGACATCCGGCTGACCAGATCCTTTTTGGCCTGATCTGGATTGGTCTCCCGCATCTGATATTCCAGCGATTCATTTTCCATCCGGTCACGCACCTGTTGGTTGTTGTTCCAGTTGTTCAGTCCAAAGCTCATACAGCGCCCTCCTTTATCGGTTTATTTGTTTCTATTATATCTTATGGAGAACATGTCCGCAACGATTCTTAAGAAAAATTCACAAAAACCGGAAAACCCCACAAAACAGGGGCTTTCCGGTTGTAAAAAACCACTAAATCGCGCCGTAGACCGACAAAATCAGCACCACGGCCACCACCGCAAGGGCGGCAATATGAAACCAGACCCGGCTTTCGTGCTGCCGAACCTACCGTTCGGAATCCTGTTCATGAATCTCGGTTTCCAGTACGTCGGACTCCAGTCGCATCCGATCCAGTTTGTTCCACGACATGGGCGCACCTCCTCAAATCTCACCTTTTGCCTCGTGATAATACCGCAGACATTTCTCCAAAAAGGCCTGGGTAACGCCGAACAGCTCGGCCAGTTCGTGAGGTCGAAGGCCCATGGCCAGCGCCCGCTTCAGATCTTTCAAGGGCACCAGCCGTTCCATGGCCCACCGATCGGCCCGTTCCTCACACCGCCGCTGCTGATACAGATCGCTGTCCAGCGTATAAAAACTGCCGGTGATGCAGTGGCCCATCTCATGGGCCAGACACTCCAGTTCTCCGGCGCTGTTTTCCAGCCGGTCCACATCCATGCCGATAAAGCCGTCGGGGGTGGAGATGGCGGTGTTGTTCTCCATAGGAAAATAGCAGATCTGCAGCCCCAGCCCGTCGGCCGTTTCATACAGACGCTGCAGGTGGGTCATTCCTGCCGCCTCTTTTCGCTGAGGGCTTTTTTGAACCGAATGAACTCCAGAACATCCCGCTTGTCCTGTTCGCTCAGTTCCCGCACCTCGCCGAACAGGGCGAATTCCACGCCGGAAAGCTGGCTTTCCATGGGGTCGGTCTCCAAAAAGTAGTTGGAGTCCACCTCCAGCAGGGCGCACAGGGCGCGGATGGTCTCCGGGTCGGGCCTGTTGCGGTCGCTCTCCCAGTTGCTCACGGAATTATGCTTGACGCCGATGGCGTCCGCCAGGGCTTTTTGGGTCAGGCGGCGGCGTTTGCGCGCCTGACGCAGCTGTGTTCCAAAGGACATCAGACGTTCCTCCCCTCTGTTTCTGATTGGATGCTACCACATCTTTTTGAAAATGTAAAGACAAAATTTCAGAACTATTGAAATTTTTCCATTGACATTTCCGACACGTTGACTTATTCTGAGACCACGATCACAGCCCAACATACATTCTCTGCGGGATGATCCCATGATAAATCAACGGCTGTCCGAAAAACCGGACAGGAAAGGAGGCACTATGGCACAATTCAAGCTGAGTCAGGAACAGGTCCCGGAGGAGCTTTTCTGGCTGTACGAGCTGGTGGGCATGGAGCGGTTTCTGAAGATCATCGACACCGCCGGGGGCGAATTCCTCTATTTTCCCAAGCGCAGCTCCCTGGAGCGGGGCCTGCGCCGCAAGGCCATCGCCGAGGAGTTCGACGGCTCCAACGTGCGGCAGCTCTCCCGGAAATACGGCCTCTCCGAGCGGCATATCCGCACCATTCTGCAGCAGGAGGGCCGGCGGAAATCCTCCTGACGCGGGGTTGACCGCCGCGCTTTCCCGGTGGTATAATGGTCCCAACAACTGATAGGAGGAATAACTTATGCTGCTCGGACACGAGAAAGTATCTTTTCTGCATCTGCCCACGCCGCTGGAATATCTTCCCGGCGTTTCTCAGGACCTGGGTGTGGAGTTTTACATCAAGCGGGACGATCTGACCAATCTGGGCGTCGGCGGCAACAAGCTGCGCAAGCTGGAATATCTGCTGAAGGACGCCCAGGACCAGGGCGCCACCATGCTGCTGACCCTGGGCGGCGCCCAGACCAACCACGGCCGCCTCACCGCCGCCGTGGCCGCCAAATACGGCATGAAGTGCGCCATCGTCTGCGTGGACCCCTATCCCGGTGAGCTTTCCGCCAACCTGCTGCTGGACCGGCTGATGGGCGCCGAGGTGGTGCTGAAAAAAGATGACGGCCGTCCCGAAAGCGAGCAGTTTGCCGAGGTTGCCGCCCAGGTGAAGGCCCGGTACGAGGCACAGGGCGAAAAGGTCTATGAGATCCCCATCGGCGGCAGCTCCGACCTGGGAATTCTGGGCTATTACGAGTGCGCCCAGGAACTGACCCAGCAGGCCAAGGCCATGGGGCTGGAGGACGCCACCGTCTACGCCGCCGTGGGCAGCATCGGCACCTATATGGGCCTGTACTGCGGCCTGGCCAATGAAAAGTCCCCCCTGGGCCTGGTGGGCGTGGCCATTTCTCCCTTCCTGGAGGCCAAGGAAAAGCGCATTGTGGAGTATTTCAACAGCGTCAAGGAAACGTTCGGCCTGACCTGCGACGCCAAGCGCGAGGACTTCCACATTGAGAAGGATTACACCCGCGGCGCTTACAACAATCCCTGCCGCGAGGTCCGGGACGCTGTGTGCTACATGGCCCGGCGGGAAGCCATCATCCTGGATCCCTGCTACACCGGCAAGGCCTTCGCCGGCATCTGCGACATGATCCGGGAGGGCAAGATCGAAAAGGGCTCCAAGATCATCTTCCTGCACACCGGCGGCCTGCCCGGCATCTACACCAAGCATCACCGGGTGGAGTTCGAGAAAGAGCTCATCGACGGCGTCACCATCCTGGATTAAGTTCAAAAGCACCCCCGCCGGGGGTGCTTTTTTACGTTTGTTTGCGGCGCAAGCCCCCGGCCTTGCGGGGAATGCCCTCTGTCCTCCCGCCGGACGCTTTTTATGCCGTTTTTCAGGTCATCAGGCTTGCCCACCAGCACAGGCCCGCCGTCCCCGCGCCCCCCAGAAACCACAGGGCGTAGCGCATCCAGGGCCTGAGGTGCAGGCGCAGGCGCGTGCCGGTGGCCTGGGCGGGATACCGCGACGCCAGCTCCTCGGCCAAGGCCAGCATTTCCTCCGGCGTATCCACCCGCCGTCCCTGGTTTTGATCCATAAAAACCGCCTCCAAACCGTATGTTTTTTGTTAGGATGGCGGTTTTTTTTCGTGTTATTCTTCTTTTTCCGCCTTGTGCAGATCCGCGATCAAAACCGTCATGTCATCGCTGCCGCCCCGGCCCGCGGCATCCTCCACCAGCAGGTTAGCCAGCGCCTGGCCCTCCAGCCCGGCGTTTTCCCGCAGCAGCTCCTCGGTGCGGCCTCCGTCCCAAACACCGTCGGACAGCAGCACCAGCCGGTCGCCCTCCCGCAGGCGCAGCTGTACCACCGGCGGCTCGCCCTCCATGGGCTCCAGCCCGGCGGGCAGCGCCCGGGCCTCCAGCCGGGTGCCCCGGCCCTCCCGCAGCAAAAAGCCCGGCGCCGCGCCGTACTTCAGCAGAGAGGCCCTTCCGGTGAACAGGCTGATCTCCGCCAGGTCCAGGGTGACAAAGCCCCATTCCTCGAACCGGGCCGCCAGCACCGGCAAAACGGCGGCGGTACTCTCCGCCAGGCTGCAGCCCGACCGGACAAAGCTGCCCACCAGCTCCAGGGCGCGGCGGGACATGGCCCCGGCCCGGGCGCCGGTGCCCATGCCGTCGGACAGCAGCAGAATGCCCCGGCCGTCATCGGTGTGAAGGGTGAGGTGATTGTCTCCGCACACGGTCTCGCCCTCTTTTTTGCGCACTGCCGCCCAGGTGTCCAGCCGCAGCGCCTCCCGCTGACGCACCCGCAGCACCGTCCCCCGGGTGCTCTCCACCGCCGCCGGCGGCAGCAGCGCCACCCCCAGCGCCCCCTGAAGGGAACGGATCATGGCGGAGTGGTCGCCGGTGGCCTCGGGGCCGTCTCCGGGCACCAGCAGGTCGATCTGCAGGCGGCCGCCGGTGAGGTACACGGTGGTCTTTGCCCGGGGCAGATAGGCCCGCACCACCCGGCGGACCCGGCTCTCCAGGGCGGCGTCGTACTCCGGGCCGCTGCCGGCCCGGGCGGCCATGCCCTCCAGCAGGGTGCTCAGGCTCTCGTACTGGCGGCTCATCACCCGGTGCAGCCGGTGCTCCTGCTGCTGCAGGGCCTGACGGCGGAGCGCCGTGCGGTAGGCGTCGTTCACCGCGCCGCAGAACCGCTGAGGCCGCAGGCACCCGGCGGAAAACCAGGCGGGCAGCTGCTCCGGCCGGATGGCGTGCTGCTCCCGCAGCGGCTGGGCCAGGTCGGACAGCATCCGCCGCAGGTCGCCGTAGCCCGCCTGCCAGCAATGGTCCCGGCGCTTGCAGCTGCGGCAGACAGTTTCACAGGCGGTCCGGTAGACGTGCCCCAGGTCCCGGTCCTCCTCCGGCGCGCCGTGCCACAGGGCCATCATGGCGGCACCCAGCTGCGTCACCGCGTCGGACAGGCCCCGCAGGGCCGTGCCCCCGGCCATAGGCCTGCGCCCGCTTTCCAGTCCCGCGCCAGCCCCGGCAAAGGCCGCCTCCAGCCCCAGCAGCCATTTTTCCGGCAGCAGGACCAAAACGGCCGCCGCCGAAAAGCACTCCAGCAGCCCCTGGCGCACCCCCGGCCGGCCGTACAGCCACAGGGAGGCCAGGCCGCAGGCGGCACAGGCCATCAGCGCCGCGGGCAGGCGCTCCCGTTTTTTGCCCAGGCCGGCGGCAAGGCCGGTGACGCACCAGATCAGCGACGCCTGGGGGCTGCGGCCCAGCACCAGGTCCACGCAGGCCCCGAAGGCGGTGCCCACGCACACTCCCGCCGCCGGTCCGCCGAAGGCCCCGGCGCACAGCACCAGAAACACCGCCCCCAGCCCCGCCGGGGACCAGCCGCCCCACACCGTCACCGGCAGCAACGTCAAAATGCCCCCCAGAGCGGCGGTGAGTCTGCCCCACAGGGCCAGGGGCGAGCGGCTGTCCCGCGCCTCCCGCAGCATCAGGGCGAAGCCCAGGCACAGGGTGCATTCACACAGCAGCAGCAAAACCGCCCGGACGCCGCCGGCGGCCGCCACCACCCCCTTGGTAAACAGCAGCGCCAGGGCGGCGCAGCCGGGGAAAAACACCCTTTTCCGCCCCAGGGCGGTGCCCTCCAGCACCATGCGGCAGGTGAGGGTCACCATCACCGCCGCGCCGCACACCAGCCCCGCCCGGCCCAACGTGAGATAGGACAAAAATGCCCCTGCCGCTGCCGCCAGGGGATGTCCCGCCGCCGCGATGTAGGCCACGCCGAAGGGGCGGATGTCCTCCGCCACGGCGGCACGGGCAAAGGCCGCCCCCAGCAGCAGGGCCAGGCCCTGCCGTCCCAGCCGGCGGCAGTCGGGCCGGGCCAAAAGGCCCCGGGGGGGCAGAAAAGAACGTTTGCGGACGTGCCGGGGGGATTTTTGGGTCTCCAGTGCCATACTGTGTCTTCCTCTCGTTTTTTCTTCATTATAGAGAAAAAAACACGAGGAATTTGTAGGGAAATAGGGGCGGTGATGGTGGGATCTTCCCCTTTCTGTGCCGGTTTTCAGACATTTGGCGCATTTCTTGCCGAAACGGCAGAAAAGGGCTCCGCCCTGTCAGGGTGAAGCCCTTTCCAATACCGGGCCGGCCGTGTCCCGGAGCCTTTTCGGAGCAGGCCGCAGGATTTTTTTCGGTTGCAATGGCCCCGGGCTTCATTGTATAATCCATTTGAACGACTTATATAAAAGGAGATGCCTTCCATGAAGCTGGATACCAAGCGCACCGTCCTCATCGGCTTTGGCTTTATGTCCATTCTGGCCTTCTGGCAGTTCTATGACCAGGTCATTCCCCACCTGCTGGAAAACGTCTTCGGCCTGCGGACCTTTACCACCAACGCCATCATGTCCATCGACAACGTGTCCTCCCTGCTGCTGCTGCCCCTGTTCGGGGCCCTGTCCGACAGGACCCGCACCCGCTTGGGCCGCCGCACCCCCTACATCCTGTTCGGCACCCTGGCCGCCGTCTGCCTGATGGCCGTGCTGGCGGCAGCCACCGCCAGCGGCAGCTTCCCGCTGTTTTTCGGGGCGCTTTTGTGCCTGCTGCTCACCATGAGCGTCTACCGGTCCCCCGCCGTGGCCTATATGCCCGATGTGACCCCCAAGCCCCTCCGGTCCAAGGCCAACGCCATCATCAACCTGGTGGGCTACATCGGCGGCATCTTTTCCACCCTGATGATGATGCTGCTGCTGAAAAGCGAAAAGGGGCCCGACGGTTCCAGCCATTACGCCTCCGGTCAGTCCTTCACCCCCATCTTCCTGGTGGTGGCGGCCTTTATGCTGGTGAGCGTGCTCCTCATGGTGCTGACCACAAGGGAAAACGACCTGGTGGAGCGCACCCAGGCCGCCGTGGCCGCCGGCGAGGAGGCAGGCGCTGGCCCGGCAAAGGCCGGGGAAAAGCTGCCCCGTCCGGTGCTGCGCTCTCTGCTGCTGATTTTGCTGTCGGTGTTTCTGTGGTTCATGGCCTACAACGCCGTCACCACCGCCTTTTCCCGCTACTGCGTGACGGTGTGGAACGCTGACCTGAGCACCTCCTCGGGCTATCTCATGTGCGCCACGGTGGCGGCCATCGCGGCCTTTGTGCCCCTGGGCATGCTGTCGGGCCGGGTGGGGCGGAAAAAGACCATCCTGCTGGGCATCCTGCTGATGAGCTTCTGCTACCTTTCCGCCTGCTTCATCACAGAGCAGACCCCTGTGATGTACCTGCTGTTTGCCCTGGTGGGCATCGGCTGGGCGGCCATCAACGTCAACTCCTTCCCCATGGTGGTGGAGATGAGCACCGCCGGCGACACCGGCCGGTACACCGGATATTATTACGCCTTTTCCATGGCGGCCCAGATCTGCACCCCCCTGCTGTCCGGCCTGCTCATTGACAACCTGGGCCTGGGATACCGGGTGCTGTTCCCCTATGCGGTGGTGTTTTCCCTGTTGAGCTTCTGCACCATGCTGATGGTGAAGCACGGCGACAGCAAGCCCCCGAAAAAGGGCACGCTGGAGGCCTTTGACAACGACTGAGCCCGTCTGGGGAAGACCGGGCACCTCTACGCGCAGCAAAAAAGAGCGGCTCACGCCGCTCTTTTTGAATTCTGTTTTACAGGATGCGGGTCTCCAGGCCGTCCCGGGAGCAGAACAGCCGGGCGTAAACGATCATAAAGGCGAAGTAGAAGCCCGCCGTCACGCTGAACAGGGTGTGTCCCGCCAGGGTCAGATAGCCCACGCACAGCCCCAGGGCCACGCACACCGCCAGGCTCCGCAGGGAAAAGGCCCGGAACAGGTCAATGACCATCCTGACGCCCTGAAGCAGGTACAGCCACAGCATGGCCGCCGCGCCCAGAAGGCCGTAATAGAACACCACTTCCAGCAGGTCCATCTCGATGACCTTTTGCTGGCTGCCCCGGCCCACGCCCACCAGGGCGGTGAGGGGCATTCCCTCCCGGAACTGGGTGATGACCTTGTCCAGGGTGGTGGTGCGGCCCGAGAGCACCGCCGTCTCCAGATCCTCTTTTTCCGCGATCTGCTGGGTGACGGTAAGGGACTTCCAGATGGTCTCCAGGGGGCTGTCCTCACACACCGCCATCAGCACCAGCAGCAGCGCCAGCACCAGCACCAGCACCACCGCCAGCCGCCGGAGCACCCGCCATTCCTTTTGCCGCAGGCCCGCCCACAGCCCGTAGCCGCCCATGGCCGCCAGGGTGACGGCCAGCGCCAAAAAGGCGGTCTTTGTCCCGATGATGAGCATGGACAGCAGGCACATGGCGGAAGCCACCGCCTGCGCCCAGGGCCAGCCGGCCTTTTTCACATCCTTTTGCTCCAGCCATCCCACCAGCACCACCGGCAGCATGAGCATCATCACCGCGGTGATGTCGTTGCCCGCATAGAAGAAGCCCCGGCAGCCCCGGTAGCCCATGCGGTCGGCATAGGTAAAGAAGCCCATGCCCAGCATATAGGGCACCAACACGCCCACGCCCAGCACCATCAGGGACAGGGACAGCACCTTGTCGATGGCGGCCCGCAGGCCTTCCCGGTCCCGGCCGTCCTCCTTCAGCATGACGGAATACGTGATGAGCACCACCAGGCAGTAGCAGAACCGGGTGATGTACTGGATGTCCGCGGACAGGCTGAAGGACACGCCCCGCAGCACCTCTCCGCCCACCGACAAAACCCAGGCAAGGCCGATGCCCGCGAACATGAGCACCGCCTTCCATTGCTTCTGCAGGAAGATATAGGCCACCATCAGTACCAGCATCACCATCCGGACGGCGAAGCTGGGGCTCAGGGTGGGCAGGCCCTGGATATCCCGGCTGCTGAGCATACCGCCGTCGCCGCCGCACAGCACATAGGACCAGATGCCGTTGACCAGGTCCAGGGCCGGGCTGACCATCAGCAGCAGCCAGAACAGCTTTTCAAACGTCTTTTTTGCTTTTACCACGATAACGCTCCTTTTTCGGGCCGCTGGGGGCGGCGGGAATGACTTTTTGTTGCTTTTTCATTATAGGGAATCCCCGTCCTGTTGTCAAATCACAAATTTCTTAAGAAAAAAGTTCATAGCTTCTGTAACCTCTGTGTAATTGCTATTCCCCCGTGAATCGTCTATAATATAAAAAGAAATAACTGGCGTTTCCGCGCCGGCTTGAGAAACGGAGGCTCTGACATTGAGCGAGCAAAATCAGAAAAAGGGCGGGGCCCATGTGGCCGGCAAGCGCCAGGCCCCCTCTTCTCCCAAAAAGAAGACCCAGCGCACCGCGGTGGTGGGCGGCACGGTCCTGGCGGCGGTGCTGGCACTGGTCATCGTGGCCTTTTGCGGCTATACCGCTTACGGCGTGCTGCTGAACAACGATATTTTCAAAGGCGTCCACATGGGTGAATGCGACCTGTCCGGCATGGACCGGGCCCAGGCCCGCACCGCTCTGGAGGAGGCCTACGGCGGCGAGACCATCGACCGGACGCTGGACATCCGGGTGGGCGAAAACGCCTTTTCCCTCACCGCCCGGGAATGCGGCCTGGCCTATGACATCCCCGGCAGCATCGACCTGGCCTTTGCCTACGGCCGCCAGGGCGGGTTCCTGGAACGCGCCCGGCTGTTCTGGAGCACCCGGGCCCACCCCGCCCAGCTGGAGCTGGTGACCGTGCTGGACAGCAAGGTGCTCCAGGCCCGGGTGGACGAGATCGCCGCCGCGGTGGAGCAGCCCCTGTCCCCCTCGTCCTATCATTATGCCGACGGCGCCATCACCCTGGACAAGGGCCGCGCCGGCTATTCTCTGGATCAAAACGGCCTGCTGGCCCTTTTGGACAGCAAGCTGCGTTCCGCCGACTTCACCCCGGCGGAGGGCATCCTCAACTCCGCCCAGCCCGCCGCCCTGTCCGCCGCCGCCATCGCCCAGGCGGTGAACACCGAGGTGGTGCAGACCACCCTGGACCTGGACGCGGACCCCACCGGCGGCACCGTCCGGGCGGGCACCCCCGGCGTCCGCGTGGATGAGGCCGCACTGCAGGCCGCCATCAACAGCGACAACCGCACGGAGACCGTCCCCTGCACCGTCACCCAGCCCGACTACACCGTGTCCGAATACAAGGCCCTGCTGTTCCGGGACGTTTTGGGCCAGTGCACCACCGACTTCAACCCGGGCAACAAGGGCCGCACCACCAACGTGCTGCTGGCCACCGACTTCTGCAACGGCGTCATCCTGATGCCCGGCGATGTGTTCTCCTATAACGAGGCCGTAGGCCCCCGCACCGAGGAGCGGGGCTTCAAATACGCCACCGTCTATGTGGGCAACAGCGCCGAGGACGGCCTGGGCGGCGGCATCTGCCAGGTCAGCTCCACCATTTATTACGCCGCCCTGCGGGCCGACCTGCAGATCGTGGAGCGTTACGCCCACAGCCGCATGGTCACCTATGTACCGCTGGGCGAGGACGCCACCGTGGCCTGGGGCAGCAAAGATTTCCGCTTTGCCAACAACACCGACTTTCCCATCAAGGTGGTCACCTCCCACCGGACGGGCAACCTGACCGTCAAGCTGTACGGCACCTCCCTGCAGAACAAGACCGTCAAAATCGAGACCACCGTTTTGTCCAAGACCCCCTTTGAGGTGGTGTACGAGGTGGACGAGACCCTGTCCCCCGGCACGGAAAAGGTCAAATCCAACGGCTATACCGGCTATAAAACGGAAAGCTACCGGGTGGTCTACATCGACGGCGTGGAGGTCTCCCGCACCAAGGAAAACACCAGTACCTACAAAAAGTTTGACAAGGTGATCCTCCACAATCCCAAAACGCCCACCGCCCCGGTAACGCCGGTGGGTCCCGGCGAGCCCGAAGCGCCGGTGACGGAGCCCTCCGTCCCCGATACGCCCGGCGAGCCGGAAGGCTCCGGCGGCGGTCTGACCCTGGACTGAGCCAAACAGCACAGCGACCGGCCCTCTGGCCGGTCGCTTTTGTTCCTTTTGGGGACAAAAATGCGTTTTTCCGTCTTGTAAACCGTTTTCATTCTTGTTATAATGAAATTTATTGATGAGATACTAACTTTCTGAGGTGAAAGAGATATGGATAAGGGAAAATTCTATCTGAGTACGGCCATCGCCTATACCTCCGGCAAGCCGCACATCGGAAACACCTATGAGATCGTCCTGGCCGACGCCATCTGCCGCTTCAAGCGCCTGTGCGGCTACGATGTGTATTTTCAGACCGGCACCGACGAGCACGGCCAGAAGATCCAGGAAAAGGCCGAAGCCGCCGGCATCTCCCCCCAGCAGTATGTGGACAATGTGGCCGGCGAGATCAAGCGCATCTGGGACATTATGAACACCTCCTATGACCGCTTTGTCCGCACCACCGACCCCATGCACAAAAAGCAGGTGCAGAAGATCTTCAAAAAGCTCTATGACCAGGGGGACATTTACAAGAGCGAGTACGAGGGGATGTACTGCACCCCCTGCGAGTCCTTCTGGACCGAGAGCCAGCTGGTGGACGGCAAGTGTCCCGACTGCGGCCGCCCCTGCAAGCCCGCCCGGGAGGAGGCCTATTTCTTCCGCATGAGCAAATACGCGCCCCGGCTGATGAAGCACATCGAGGAGCATCCCGAGTTCATCCAGCCCGAGGCCCGGAAGAACGAGATGGTCAACAACTTCCTGAAGCCCGGCCTGCAGGACCTGTGCGTGTCCCGCACCAGCTTCACCTGGGGCATCCCGGTGGAGTTTGACCCCAAGCACGTCACCTATGTGTGGATCGACGCCCTGAGCAACTATATCACCTTCCCCGGCTTCGACGTGGACGGCAACCACGGCGAGATGTACAAGAAATACTGGCCCGCCGATGTCCACCTCATCGGCAAAGACATCCTGCGGTTCCACACCATCTACTGGCCCATCCTGCTGATGGCTCTGGACCAGCCCCTGCCCAAGCAGGTGTTCGGCCATCCCTGGCTGCTGGTGGGTGACGGCAAGATGTCCAAGTCCAAGGGCAACGTCATCTATGCCGACGACCTGGTGGAGCTGTTCGGCGTGGACGCCGTGCGGTACTACCTGCTCCACGAGATCCCCTTTGCCAGTGACGGCACCATGACCTATGAGCTGCTGATGGAGCGCATCAACAGCGACCTGGCCAACATTCTGGGCAACCTGGTCAACCGCACCATCGCCATGAGTCACAAATACAGCGGCGGCGTGCTGTCCGCCCACGACGTTCCCGGCGACTTTGACCGGGAGCTCATCGACCTGTGCGTGAACACCCCTGCCCGGGTGGAAGCCAAAATGAACGAGCTGCGCGTGGCCGACGCCATGGACGAGATTTTTACTCTGCTGCGCCGGGCCAACAAGTATATCGACGAGACCATGCCCTGGGCCCTGGCCAAGGATGAAGCCAGCCACGGCCGGCTGGACACCGTCCTGTACAACCTGCTGGAGACCATCCGCGTGGCCGCCGGGCTGCTGCATCCCTTCCTGCCCGGCACGGCCGAGCGCATCTGCCGGCAGCTGAACATCGCCCTGCCCGACTGGGACAGCCTGTCCCGCTTCGGCGTCCTGCCCGCCGGCCACCGGCTGAACCAGGGCGAGATCCTGTTTGCCCGCATCGATATCCCCAAGAAGCTGGAGGAGATGGTCAAGGCTCAGGAAGCCAAGGCTGCCGCCGAAGCCGAGGCCGCCAATCCTCCCAAGGCCGAGATCGCCTTTGACGATTTCCTGAAGGTGGACATGACCGTAGTCAAGGTTCTGGCCTGCGAGAACGTCAAGAAGAGCGAAAAGCTGCTGAAGTTCCAGCTGGACGACGGTACCGGCAAGCCCCGGCAGATCCTGTCCGGCATCGCCAAGTACTACAAGGCGGAGGAGCTGGTGGGCAAGACCCTGGTGGCTGTCACCAATCTGGCCCCCCGGAAGATGATGGGCCAGGAAAGCTGCGGTATGCTGCTGAGCGCCGAAAAGGACGGCGAGCTTGACCTGGTCATGCTGGATGACGCCATCCCCGCCGGCGCGAAGCTCTGCTGAAAAACGCCAAAGAGCGGCCGCAAGGCCGCTCTTTTTCATCCGCCGCCGGGAGATCTTTCCGCCGGGGAGGTCACCCCACTTTCACAGGAGGTCACGCCATGCATATTTTTGACTCCCACGCCCATTACGACGACCCCGCCTTTGACGAAGACCGCCGCCGGCTTCTGCCGGACCTGCACCGGCAGGGCGTGGATTTTATCACCAACATCGGCTGCGACGCCAAGACCTGCGAAGCCTCGGTAGCCCTGACGGAGCAGTATGACTTCATCTACGCCTCCGTGGGCTGGCACCCGGAGTTTGCCGGCAGCTGGAACGCCGAAGCCGAGGCCCTTTTGCGCCGCCTGGCCAGGCATCCCAAGGTCCGGGCCATCGGCGAGACCGGCGTGGACTACCACTGGATGTGCGACCCGGCGGAGGTCCAGCTTGCCTGCTTTGACGCCCAGCTGTCCATCGCGGAAGAGGTGGGCCTGCCGGTGGTCATCCACCAGCGGGAGGGCACGGAGGACTGTCTTTCGGTGGTCCGCCGCCATCCCGGGGTCACCGGGGTGTTCCACTGCTACAGCGGCAGCGCCGAAACCGCCCGGGAGCTGCTGGACCGGGGCTTTTACCTGGGCTTCACCGGGGTCATTACCTTCAAAAACGCCCGGAAGTCCCACGAGGTGCTGCGGATGATGCCCCGGTCGCGCATCCTCATCGAGACCGACTGCCCCTATATGGCGCCGGTCCCCTGCCGGGGCCAGCGGTGCCACAGCGGCCTGCTGCCCCACACTCTGGCGGCGCTGGCGGAGATCCTGGGCATCTCGGTGGAGGAAGCGGCGGACCTCACCTGCGCCAACGCAAAACGCTTTTACGGCATCGAAGAACGGAGGTAGCTTTATGGAGATCGAGACCGGCGCGCCCCTGCGCCCCTGGCGGCAAAAGGCCGTGGCGGAGTTCCTGTCCCGGGAGGCCCTGGACTATGACCCGGCCATCCCCTTCACCGTCAACCTGCTGGAGGATGACCGCATCGTCGCCACCGGCTCCCTGGACGGCAATATCTGCAAGTGCATCGCCGTGGACCCCGCCTTTCAGGGCGAGGGCCTGACGGCCACGATTATCACCCAGCTCCGGCAGGAGGCCTTCCGCCGGGGCCTGCGGCACCTGTTTCTGTACACCAAGCCCAAAAACCGCTTTCTGTTCCAGGGGCTGAGCTTTTATCCCGTGGCGGAGACCCCCGACACCCTGCTGATGGAGAACGTCCGGGACGGGGTGGGACAGTTCGTGGCCTCTCTGGAGCGGCCGGAGCACCCGGGAACGGTGGGGGCCATCGTGGCCAACTGCAACCCCTTTACTCTGGGACACCTGTATCTGGCGGAGCAGGCCGCGGCGGCAGTGGACACCCTGCACCTGTTTGTGCTGTCAGAGGACAAGAGCTTTTTTCCCGCCGCCGACCGGCTGGAGCTGGTGCGGCAGGGGGTGGCCCACCTGAAAAATGTCTTTGTTCACCCCACCGGGGACTACCTCATCTCGGCGGCCACCTTCCCCACCTATTTCATCAAGGACAAGGACCGGGTCCCGGAGATCCGCTGCCGGCTGGATCTGGAGATCTTCTCCAACCACTTTGCCCCCGCCCTGGGCATCACCCGGCGGTTTGTGGGCACCGAGCCGCTGAGCCCCGTCACCGACGCCTACAACCGGCAGATGATGGCCTTTCTGCCCCAAAAGGGCATCCAGGTGACCCTCATCCCCCGGAAGGAGCTGGACGGTGGGCCCATCAGCGCCAGCCGGGTCCGTGCGCTGCTGGAAACCCGGGATTGGGCCGCGCTGGAGCGTCTGGTTCCGCCCACCACCTTTGCCTATCTGCAGGCGCGCTTCGGGTGACCGCTTTTTGGGGGATTATCCGCCGCTGCAGCCGCGGGGCTTTTCCCTGCCTGTCCGGCGGCGCCGCAAAAATAGGTAAAAAACAGAGCCGGGCCTGCGCCCGGCTCTGTTTTCGTTTTTCCGTTCAGATCTTCACCAGTTCATATTCCCGGGTGCCCAGGCCCAGCTTTTCGCCGTGCTCCAGCCCCGCCTGCCAGCAGGTGTCGGGATGGATCATTTTGAAATAGTCGGAGCGGGGCGCCTCCAGCCCGGCATCCCGGGCGATGTCGTCCAGAATGCTGCCCCGGTTCACCTCCTGGGCGTTGACCGCGTCCACGCAGGCCTGGTCCAGGGCGATGGGGTCAAAGGAGGCAAACATACCCACATCGGGGATGATGGGCAGATCGTTGCAGTCCTCGCAGTCGCAGTTGGGGGAAACGTCCGCCACGATGTTGATGTGGAAGCAGGGACGGCCGTCCACCACCGCCTTGGTATACTCCGCGATCTTGCAGTTGAGCACCTCGCGGGCCTCGTCCCACTGGGGCACGATGGCGTCCATGGGGCAGACGGCGATGCACCGGCCGCAGCCCAGGCAGCGGCTCTCGTCGATGCGGGCCTTTCCGCTGTCATAGGAAATGGCGCCGTGAGCGCAGTTTTTGCCGCACACCCGGCAGCAGACGCACTTGTCGAACTTCACCGCGGGCTTGCCCTGGCTGTGCATCTCCATCTTGCCCGCCCGTGAGCCGCAGCCCATGCCGATGTTCTTCAGACAGCCGCCGAAGCCAGTGGAGCCGTGGCCCTTGAAATGGCTCAGGGAGATGAACACATCCGCGTCCATAAAGGCGCGGCCGATCTTGGCCTCCCGGACATATTCGCCCCCGGCCACGGGGACATAGCACTCGTCGGTGCCCTTCAGTCCGTCGGCGATGATCACCTGGCAGCCGGTGGAGAAGGGGGAAAATCCGTTTTCATAGGCGGCGTCCAGATGCTCCAGGGCATCCTTCCGGCGGCCCACATAAAGGGTGTTGGCGTCGGACAAAAAGGGCTTGCCCCCCAGCTCCTTCACCAGGTCGGCCACCGTCTTGGCGTACTGGGGCCGGAGATAGGCCATGTTGCCCGGCTCGCCCATATGCAGCTTGATGCAGGTGAACTTTTTGTTGAAATCGATCCCTTTGATGCCCGCCGTGATGAGCAGGCGGCGCAGTTTTTCGGGAATATTTTCTCTCTTGCAGGAAAAGTCGGTAAAATAAACCTTGGATGCCATAGAGCTGCTCCTTTTCTGTATTCTGATGGTTCTACCATAGCATATTTTCCGGCAGCAGACAAGCCCCTGGAGCAGGCTCCAGGGGCTTGTTTTTACACGCTTTCAAAAAATTTCATGTGCTCCAGCATAATGGCCAGGATCTCCCTGCCCACGGGGGTGGTGCGGGGATCCCGGTGGTACTGGCGCAGGGTGTGCTCCTTGAAGGGCACCATGATGAGCGCGCCCTCGTAATTGGTGCGGAAAAACGCCTTCAGCCCCTCCAGGCTGTGGGCGCCGTCGAACAGCTCCCGGTTGTTTTCATCGTCCATGTCGATCTTCATGGCGGTCATGACCTCGATCTTGGTGTTCAGCGGCTCGAAGCCGAAGCCCAGCAGATATACCGGCCAGCGGCGGTACTTTTCCTCCAGCACCATTTCGTCCTCCAGATGGGAGAACTCGTCGATGTTCAGTAGCTCCTCGCCAAACTCCCGGTAGATGGTATTGGCCATATCCCGGTTAAAGAAAGAGCGTAGCTCCAGTCCCACCGGCTGATAGGACCCGGCGGGGATGACGCTGATGGCGCCGAAGCACTCGGCCACCTTTCCCGAGCGCTGATGGAGCAGCAGAAACGGCTCCTTCCGGGTCTTTCCCCAGTAATCGGTGACCTCTACGTTATAAAGGACGGTGCCGTTGTTGATGCCGATGCCGGCAAAGCGGTTGTTCAGGTCCATCAGGTCCATCTGGCGGGAGCGCAGGGGCAGTCGGGAAAACCAGCCGGTGCGGAAGGGCGGCTTTTTCCGCTGGATCTTGTGGACATAGGCCATCTCATAGACCAGATACTCACAGGTGTCCAGAAAATCAAAATATCCCGCCGTTTTGACCTGCACGGCAAAGTCACCGCCGGTAACGCTGCCGCTCCAGGCTTCCAGCGCGAAGAGCTTGCCGTTGAACAGCAGCGCGCCGTTGGAAAAGGTCTTGCGGTTGGATGCGTAGCCCTCTTTGGCATAGGGCAGGTAGCGGCAGTGGGGCGGCGGCTCCTCCCACCGGGTGCCGGTGATGTCCACCGACAGGTCGCTCAGCCGCATAAACCGGTCGCTTTCGGCGCTCTGGACCCACTGCACCGGATAGATCAGGTGCCGCACCACCATTTCGCCCCGGGCGATCTCCGCGGCATAGTACCTGCTGTAAAGTTCCAGTGCCTGCTGGACATATTCGCCCCGCTCCTCGGGAGAGACCTCGCCGGCCTTGCCGAAATCGCGGATGCGCTTTTCCCGCCGGGCGTCCCGCAGCTCGGACCAGGTGATAACGGCGCCCGCCACCGGGATGACGACGCTGTTGAGCACGTCAAAAACGGCCATGATACGGTCATAGGAAAAAAACATAGCGTCGCTCCTTTGCGTGCGTGTGTTTTCCTCATTATACCGCCCCTTTCGCCGGTTTTCAAGGAAAACCAGCCCCCTTATACCCGCAGGGGCAGGGTCCCCAGGCGGTTTCCCTGCTTGCACAGGCGTACCGCCCCCTCCAGCGCGTCGGGGCCGTCGTCGTAGCGGCCCAGGGGAAATTGCTCCAGCTGGCGCAGCAGCTCGGTCTGGTCCCGGCAAAACAGCAGATAGCCGTTGCGGATATCCGGCTGCAGCGACTGGATGCGCAGCACCTTGTCCGTGGCGGCCCGCACCTCCGTCAGGGGCAGATAGACCCCCTGGGCGGCGCTCTCGGCGGCCAGCCGCTCCTTGAGGAACCACTGGAACTGGTTGGTCTCCGCGCCGAAGGCTGCATACTGCCCGCCGTATTCCCGCCGCAGCCAGCGGGCCTTTTCCAGCACGTCCTGAATGATGCGGTCAGGGTGCCGCCGCTCCAGGTCCGCGTCCAGCACATAGATCAGGCCGGTCTTCCGGTGCCGGGCCAGGGTGATGATGGCGGAAAAATCCGAATGGGCGCTTTTGCCTAGGCTGGGGTCGCAGTAGCCGTAAAACCGGAAATCCCGGGTGAAATCCATCCCTTCCCGGTCGTAAAACCGCAGCCACGCCCGGGGAAACAGGCAGGCCGCCGGGTCCACCGGCTGGTTCTGCATCTCACGGAAAAACGCCCCCTCCCCCTCGCTGACCAGCATACACATCAGTTCATAGTAGCTGTGCTTCCGGGGCCACAGCACCCGGGTGCCTGCCAGCATCTCCTTCCGGTGCGCCCGGAAAAACCTCAGGGCGGTGCGGTCCCTGCGGTCATCAGACAGGTCGGTGTACAGCTTCCGCCAGGTGTCCCACAGGGGGCTTGGGGAAAACCGCTCCACCGCCTGCCAGCGGAAGGCGCGGTAGGCGGGGGTTTCCAGCAGATGGGCCAACAGGCTGTCGTGGTGCAGCACGGTGCCCACGCAGACGATGTGGGTATAGCTGTCTCCTGCCCTGGACACCGCGCCGAAGTACCACCGCTCCAGCTTGCGCCGGCCTTCTTCCGACAGCACCTCCTGGTCGTTTTCGATGTCGTCCAGCAGGATCAGGTCAGGCCGCCTGGCCCCGTGGCGGCGGCCCCGCAGCTTTTGCCCGGAGCCGGCCGCGTCGATGCGGCAGCCGTTCTGCAGCAGGATGACCCCGCTTTTCCACACCTTGCCCTTCTGGGGGCCGAACCGGGCCAAAAGGGCCTCGTTGTCCTCCAGCTCGGCCTTGATGCAGTCCAGAAAGGCCGCGGCCTGGCTTTCGGTGTCGGACACCAGCAGGATGTACTTTTTGTAGCCGTACAGGGCGGCGTGGAGCACGTTCTGCAGGGACATGACGGTGGATTTGGCGTGTCCCCGGGGCGCCGCCAGCGCCAAACGGCAGCCCGGCGCCCCCAGCATGGCCTCCAGGGTGTCCGGCCCCGGCACCAGACCTCCCATCACCCTCTTTTGCCAAAGTTTGCTCAGCTGTCTGTGAAACGGCGGCGACGGCGATGTGAAATAATGGCTCAGATACCGCCGCCCAAAGGCCATGGGATCCGCGGCGCAGGCGGCGTCGTCCAAAATGCCGTCCTTCATGTTCTCACCTCCTTCCCCACACTGTAGCGAACGGAGGCGGAAGTTTCCATTTGACAGGCGCGGGCGGGTAAAAAGCCGCTTCCGGGCGCTATGCTGGGGCCTTGCAATCTTTCGTTTAAAGTGATACAGTAGAAAACAACTACAGGGGAAAGGCCCGCGGGCCTTTCCCGGCCAGGAGGATTTTATGCAGAAAACAGGAAGCGTACTGCTGCCGGAGGGCAAAAAGCTTGCCGTCAATTTCGGCTTTGATTTTGATTCCTCATCCGTTTGGATGGAATCCTTTCAGAAAAGCTCCCAGGTCTACACCTCCCGGGGAGAATACGGCGCGGAGGTGGGCGTTCCCCGGATCCTGGAGCTGCTGGACCGATACAACATCAAGGCCACCTTTTTCGTGCCCGGCCACACCCTGGACACCTATCCGGAGGTCTGCCGGGAGATCGCGGCCAGGGGCCACGAGATCGGGCACCACGGCTATGTCCACGAGGACCCCACCTTCCTTTCCCGCGAGGAGGAGGAGCGCATCCTGGTGAAGGGCCTGGAGACGCTGGCGAAGATCGGCGTCCGCCCCACCGGCTACCGCTCTCCGGGCTTTGATTTCAGTCCCAACACCCTGTCGCTTTTGGAAAAATACGGATTCCGCTATGACAGCAGCCTGATGGGAAATGACTTTTATCCCTACTGTCCCAGATACTGCACGGTACACTATGACCGGGGCAACACCTTCGGCGAGCCGTCGACGGTGGTGGAGTTGCCCGCCTCCTGGTATCTGGATGATTTCCCCCACTCGGAGTTTATCATGACCCGGACCGGGATGAAGCCCCAGAGCCAGATCTTCGAGATCTGGAAGGCCCATTTCGACTACGGCATCCGAAACGCGAAAAACGGCCTGATGGTGGTAGCCATGCACCCCCAGGTCATCGGCAGGCCCCACAACATCACCATGCTGGAGACCTTTATCCAGTATGTGCTGGAGCAGGGCGCCTGGGCCGCGCCCCTGCAGGAGATCTGCAGCCGTGTGCGGTTCTGATCCACGAAGATAAAAAAGCCGCCCCGAAGGCGGAGTGGCCGTGAAACGGTGAATCCTCCGTATGTTGCAACCATACGGAGGATTTATTTGGGGAACTTGTTTCGGTGAGTCCCTTATCACACAGGGATAACTGCAAAGCGACGCAAGGGGTTAAATCCCTTGTTCGGAACGCAATGACGCGAAATAGCCCGGACATTCAAGCGTCCGGGCTGTTTGTCTCACAGAGCGAACATATAGGGCTTTTCTCTGTATATAAGTGCGCCTTTTAGTTCATAAAGAGTTTTTCTATAGTCCAAATTACCATTACCTCTACTTTTACTGTTTTCATTTTTATTAATTAATTATATGAAAGAATGTGAAAGAAACAATTAAGAAAGACAATGGCAACACAAAGCTTTACTATTTTGTCGCTTTGAATTAGAATAATAACATCTTTGATAATGAGGTGAAAATAATGGCTGTTTGTTCTGTTTGTAATAAAAAGTCTTTTTCAACTTATAAGGTTGAATATAACCGTCCGGTCTGCAAAAACTGTATGCGTGAAGCGGGGCTTCTAACGAAATTTGGAATTGTGAATATGAAAAAAGCGATTGAACTATGTGGGGGAAAGCCCACCGTTGAGGGTATTCGTCGTGCTATCTATCCAGCCTCTCCTTCGAGCGATACTGGTTATTGCAATGATGTTTCAGACATTGATGGTATGGAAGGACACGCTTTTGAATATTTTTGCGCAGAATTGCTTCGGAATAATGGCTTTTCAGATGTAACTGTTACCCCGGGTTCTGGCGATCAGGGTGTTGATATTCTCGCTGTAAAGGACGGTATTCGTTATGCTGTTCAGTGCAAAAATTATGCAACGCCGCTCAGCAATACACCCGTTCAGGAAGTAAATGCTGGAAAAGTGTTTTATAACTGCCATGTAGGTGTTGTAATGACCAATTCCTCTTTTACTCCCGGTGCAATTGCTTTAGCAAATGCAACGGGCGTGCTTCTCTGGGATAGGATTACTCTACAAAAGATGATGCGAGGAACAACAAATGACTGATATTTGTATTGCTCTAATTTCTGGTGGTATGGCTTTGTTAGGCGTAGTGATATCTTCTTTCTTGACACAAAGGGCAGAACACAAAAAGCATGACGATGAAAACAGGCAGTACATACGGAAGAAAAAGGAAGAAGTTTATCGATTAATATCTGAATTCATATTAACTGAAACTTCCAACTTAACTAATAGAAATTTTGTATCATACCAAAAGGACTCGACAGAAATGTTAGCAAAAAATATTGAGATTTTGATGACTTTGTATATCCCACAAAAAGTATGTAAACAATTCAGGAAAACAGTCGAAGCGCTTGATACGGATTTACCACCTCAAATAGTCCAAGCTCGGTTAGATGAACTAAGGGTCACTATCCGGGAGGATATTGGATTAACAGATTAAGAAACTTATTGCAAATAATTACCATCTGCATAAAAACACGCCCGAAGAAACTAGATTCTCTCCGGGCGTATTTCATGCTGTTTTACGAAGCCCCGCCTAAGGCCGGGGCGGCTTTTTTTGCGGAAATACAGGGGCAAAGCCCCTGACGGCAGGGCGGAGCGCCGGCTCAGGCTTCCACCGCTCCAGGCTGTGCTCGTACTGCAGCTTGTAGAGCTTGCAGTACAGGCCGCCCCGGACCAGCAGCTCCTGATGGGAGCCTTCCTCCCGGATCCCGCACTGAATCGCTGTGCGAATTATGCTGAAAACCGTGCGGATCGTGCAAAAGCGGTCGCCGCAATGGGGCGTTTACGCTATAAATATACACAAAGCTGCTTTGCGGCGCAGGCCCTTTCTGCGGCTTGAACAAGAAAAAGAAAGGATAGGGGTGAAGCTTGAAGAAACGAACAGACTCGAGCCGGGGAGGCTTCATGTTCATGAAAAGATCACGACATTTGGGAGGAAGTACAATGAAAATGAGAACGTACCTGCACAGGTCTTTGGCATTTCTGATGTGTGTCGTTATGGCCTGCTCACTGATGCCTGCAACGGCTTTCGCAATAAAAGGTCCCGACCCATCCAGCTGGGGCGCGCCGCATATCTCGGATCTTTACATAGAGGAAACGGGTGGTGGCCATGCACGTCTTGTATTTTATCTGGAGCAGTCACCCGGCGCGCTTGACGCATGGACCTGGTATATGGAAAACGGCGCGGCAGAAGGCTTCATTGTAGGCATGATCAATGGCATATGGGCAGAGTATTCCGTCAACGGCGGAGCGTGGACGGAGTATGACATGGTGTACGATGGCATAGATGCTCCCGGTGAGATGCTCGTTGAGGGAGAGTGCTATACTTCTGTTCTCGAAAGCTACGAGGAACTGGCATCAGCGGATGTCCGCCTGCGCGTATACTATGATGGTTTTTATGTTGACGACAACAACAAAATGATCGGCTTCAGCGGCAGCGACTATGGTATGTATTCCAATGAACTGACTGCCGGAATAACAACGGATACGGGGGATATGGGAGATACGGGAGAACCGGACGGTCAGGAATCCACGCCGGTCTTCTCAGACGTTCCCGCGAATGCGTGGTATGCACACTATGTTGAGCTGCTGGCAGACGCAGGTCTGCTGAAGGGCAAGGGAGAAGGCATATTCGCCCCTGCGGACAACATGACAGTGGCTGAAGCCATCACCTTGGCTGTCCGCCTTGATGCGCTGGTCAAAGAAATCCCGGGAGACCCGGCACAGCTGTATCCGGTTTCAGGACCATGGTATCAGCCCTATGTGGAATACGCAAAGGAAAATGGCCTTCCCTGGCAGTACAGCGATTACAACATCAAAATTACACGCAGTGAGTTCGCGCATATTTTTGCGGCGTATTACAAAAACAACAAAGCACTGTATGATGAAGGCGGTGTTGTCCCGAAAAATGAGGTGAGAGACGGGGCAATTCCGGATGTGCCCATGACGTATCAGTACGCCGATGATGTCTACACACTTTATCGGTTGGGCGTGCTTACCGGCAGCGATGCGGCTCACAGCTTCCGCCCGGAAAGCAATATTCAGCGTTGTGAGGTCGCGGCGATCGTTGCGCGGCTGGGCGAACCGGATTATTTGCAGAGTTTCACCTTGAAATAGGCTTCGTGAAGTTTGACGGCAAATCGTAACTGTTACAAAGGGGCGGGCCTGGATGAAGCGTGAGAAGCCATCCCTTGTGGAGACTGCTCATACACACGAGTTTGAAATGATCAGGCTGGGCATTGACCGTCTGCATATGGATCTGCCGGAGTACGGATGGTGTCCTTGGGACGGTGCAGTTTCATGATGCCGCAGCCGGATGTATGGCAGAAGCCTGTTGTCCCTGATGGCGTGCATTCCTCCGCCGGCGTGGCGGTTGGCCTCCGAAACACCTCGCCGCGGCTCGGCATGGGGAGCGAACAGCCCGGACAAATGTCCGGGCTGTTTTGTGTCACTGCGGGAAAATCCCTTGTCATCTCAGAGGTCAGGGGCCTGCGCATTGTGGCAGGCTGCATTCCGCGGCATGAGGCACATTTCCGTGCAGTGATGGAGGAACAACTCCGGCTGGAAAGGGGCGAGCAGATCCGCATCCGCAGAAAACGGTTGGACCGGAACGAAAATGATGAAAGAGGAAACGGCGTGACCGAAGTCACGCCGCACCTCTTGAAAACACAAGGTTTTCGCCATGTTTTGATTTTACTGTTTTACGATCACCCGGCTGAAAGGGTGCTTTTTTCTTTAAAAAAGAGGGAATAGCCGGTCAATACATCCGGTACAGCAGGGCGGCAAACTCGGCGCGGGTGATGGTGCCGGTGGGGTTTACGGCGCCGCCGCTGCCGGTGATGACGCCCAGGGACGTCAGAAGGTCAATGTGGTCCCTGGCCCAGGTGGGGATCTTCGCGGAGTCAGAGAAAACACAGGGCTCATAGGCATAGCCCCGCTCCAGGGTGCGGCCCAGAATGGTCATGATCTGCGCCCGGGAGCAGCTGTTCTGGGGATACAGGACGCTGCGGCCCTGGGCGTCCAGGCTGCCCTGCATGATGCCCAGGGCATACATGGCCTTTACATGGGGCAGCGCCCAGGAGGCGATCTTGTCCGTGTCCGTATAGGGCAGGACCACGCTGTCATACCGGCCGGTATCCACGCCCAGGAACCGGGACAACATGGTTGCGGCCATTTCATTGCTTACCTTGGTGGAGGGGTTGAAGCGGTCCGCGGCGGAGAACACGCCCTTCTGCAGCAGATATTCCGCGTGGGCGGCGGCCCAATGGCCGTCCATGTCAGAGAAGGAGCAGCTCAGGCTGCCCACGTCCGCGCTTTTGCGGGACAGGTTGCCCGCGGCGTCCCGGGCGGTGACGGTGACGCGGTGCAGGGCGGTATCCTCCGGCAGGGCACAGGTGAGCCCGCCGTTCTCCAGAGTAAAGGAGGCAGCCTTGCCATCGATGGTGACAGAAAGGTCGGAGCGGGTCAGCGGCGTCTCGCCGGTGTCGGAAACGGTGGCGGTGAGGCGGTCATCCACGCTGTCGATGGTGATGACCGGAGGCACGGCGTCCATGGTCACCGCGCCGTAGTGGGCGGTGAGCTGGTCCAGCAGCAGCATGTGCTGGCCGGCGCCTTCACAGGTCAGGCCCAGCAGGGAAACGGCGCCTCCCGGCACGGCCACCGTGGCGGTGCGCCAGCCGCTGCCGTTCATGGTGAAGCCCGCGGTGGAAACGCTGCCGTCAGCCAGCTGGAACAACAGGGACCAGCTGCCGGTGCCGTTGGCCATCAGGGTCAGGTGGGACACATCGTTGAGGACGGGGGCGGCAGACAGCAGGTATTCGGCGGAATCGCCCTCGCCGCCGGAATAGGTCAGCCGCAAAGCGGCGCGGCCGTAACGCACCTGGGTCAGGTCGGTGGTGACGGCGGCGGTGGACAGGGCGGAACCGAAGGTACCGCAGCTCCCGCCGTTTTCAAAGCCCTCCAGCAGAGCGGAGGCCTTTCCGGAGACGGTCACCGGGATGGTGGCGGAGACGCCGCCGTAGGACACGGTGATGGAGCCGGTGCCGCTGTAGGCGCCGGCGGTGAACACGCCGTTTTCGTCGATCTCGCCGATGCCGCCCGACACTGTAAAGGTGAACTGGCGGTCCTGGCTGACGACGGTGCGGATGCCGTCAGAGGCGGCCACGTCCAGGTCCACGCTCTCCCGGCGGTCCAGCGACAGGGAGGAGACGGGGCTGCCGCCCCGGGTAAGCTTCAGGCTTTCCACCGTGTCGGTGACGGTATATAGGGCGGTCTGGCAGCGGCTGTCGCCGGTGGTCACCAGACAGTCGGCGGGGTAGTCGGGGGCGGTGAACAGGCCGTCCTCCACATATCCGTCAGAGGCCTCCAGCCGGTGGGCGGCGTCCACAAAGCCCAGGAAGTATTTGTTGTAGGAGACGGCGCTGACCTCCAGCTCCGCGCCGCACAGCAGGGTGGCGGCACGGGGATAGACCACGCTGCCGTAGGACCGGCCCTGGTCGCTGCCGGTGGCCACGAACAGCAGGTAGGTGGCCCCGGCCCGGGGCTTTCCGTCAGAGGGAGAGGAAAGCACGGCGGAGGGCTGTCCGGGATAGGCGGCGGTGAGGACGGAGCTGCCGCCGCCGTCCAGGTTGATGACCTGGGTGCAGCCCTGGTCCAGCATCAGCTGGGCGGCTTCCGCCAGGGAAAGGCCCGCGCTGACGGCGCTCTGGCGGCCGTCGCATTCCACGATGACCACGGAGCCGTCCCGGCGGGTGCCCAGCAGGGTGCGGGGCTCCCTGCCGCCGGCGGTGGCGTCGGCGGTGACGGCGCCGTCACGGACCAGGATGTTGCCGCCGCCGGTGCTCCAGACCACATCCTCCCAGGCGTCGTCTTGGGTCACGGCGCGGAGGGTGATCTCGTCCCCCTCACCCAGGATGGCGGCCAGGTCCAGGCCCAGCTTGTTGTTGGCGGTCAGGCTCAGCACCATCTGGCCCTCGGCCATGGGGGTGTTTTTCGCCTGGGCCACGGACAGGACGGTGGCCTTTGTCTTTTTGCCCAGCCGGAGGCCGTCGCTGCGGCGGTCCAGCTCCAGCAGGACCTCGGTGCCTTCGGCAGAGGTGCGGGTGCAGTAGTCAAAGTCCGGGGTGTACAGATAGATGCCGTCGGCGGTGCGGACGTTGTTCAGGGCGTGGATGGGGTATTCCCGCCCGTCCTCCGTGGTCAGGGTGATGGTCAGCCTGGGGGTGCCCACCAGGGCGGAGCCGTCCTCAAAAAAGCCCACGGCGTTCCAGCCGCCGTCGGAGGAGACCAGGCGGCCGTCCTGAATGGTCATGCCTGTGGGCACGCCGGAAGAGGTGGAAAAATAATCGGTGTTTACCGCGGCCAGCACGTGGTAGCCCTGGTCCTGGGCGTACTGCACCACCTGTTCCACGGTGGATTTTCCGTAAAGGGTGTCGCCGTAGAGCACCAGGGGCGAGGCGGAGCCCTCCGGCTGGTATTCCAGGGTGAACTGCTGCCGCCGGGTGCTGCCCGAGCGGCTGTTGAGCTGGGTGAGGGTCAGATTGTCACATAGCTGGGTGGCAACGGTGTAGGCTGAGGCGCCCGCGGCCAGGGCCGGGGTCACCAGGGACAGCGCCAGCAGCAGGCTCAGGGCCAGAGCTGCGGCGCGGCGGGAAAAGCGTTTCATAGGGGCTCCTTTCATGCGGGGGTACGGATAACGGTCTGTTGCGTTTATTATACAGGAAACCGCAAAGAAGGGAAAGGGTTTCAAATCTTAATTAAATATGAAGTTTTTGCCGGAAAAGGAAGGGGATGGGCGCAGGTGCGCCACGCTCCCCCGGTTGCGAAGGCGGCAAAAACATGATACAATCATTCCGTTGGAAAGGCGGGAGAGCATGAACGAACAGACCCAGCGGGTGATGAAGGAAATTTTGGCCCGGAAGGACGGAAAACGGCCCTTTTTGGTGGCCATCGACGGCGGCAGCGCCGGGGGTAAATCCACCATGGGCGCCGCGCTGGCCGGGGCGCTGGACGCGACCCTGGTCCACATGGATGACTTTTTTCTGCCCGGGGCGCTGCGGACGCCGGAACGGCTCCGGCAGCCCGGCGGCAACGTCCACTGGGAGCGGGTGCTGGAGCAGGTGCTGGAGCCGCTGAAGGCGGGCCGGCCACCGGAATACGGCGTGTTCGACTGCTCTGCCATGGCGGTGACGGCCTTCCGCCGGGAGCCGGTCCGGGATGTGGTCATCGTGGAGGGGGCCTACAGTCTCCATCCCGCCCTGCGGGATGCCTATGACCTGAAGGTGTTCCTTTCGGTAGACGCGCCCACCCAAAGGGCGCGCATCCTGGCCCGAAACGGCGAAAAAATGCTCCAAAGGTTCCTGGAACAGTGGATCCCTCTGGAGAATGCCTATTTTGAGGCCTGCGCAGTGCGGGACTGCTGCGATATCATCCTGTAGGGAGGTGGCCCTGTGGCCCGGGACCTGTCCGCGCTGACCCCCTGTCAGCGCATAGAGCGGAGCATCCAGAAAAAATACCGGGACACCCTGTGGGGTCCCTTTATCACCGGGGTGAAGCAGTATGCCCTGATCCGGCCCGGAGACCGCGTCTGCGTCTGCATCTCCGGGGGAAAGGATTCCATGCTGCTGGCAAAGCTGCTGCAGCTTTTGCAGCGGAACAGCGATTTCCCCTTTGAACTGCGGTTTCTGGTGATGGACCCGGGCTATGCCCCGGAAAACCGGCAGCGGATCCTGGACAACGCCGCCCTGCTGGAGATCCCGGTGACGGTGTTTGACAGCGATATTTTCGCCGTGGCCAACGGAGCGGAAAAAAACCCCTGCTACCTGTGCGCACGGATGCGCCGGGGCTATCTCTATAAGTTCGCCCGGGAGCTGGGCTGCAACAAGATCGCCCTGGGCCACCATTTCAGCGACGTGGTGGAGACCACCCTGATGGGGCTGCTTTACGGCGCCCAGATCCAGGCCATGCTGCCCAAGCTCCACAGCCGGAATTATCCGGGGATGGAGCTGATCCGGCCCATGTACTGCGTCCATGAGGACGCCATCATTTCCTGGGCCAGGTACAACGGGCTGTCCTTCCTCCAGTGTGCCTGCCGGTTCACCGAGCAGGCCGCCGGCGCGGGACGGGAGAGCCTGTCCAAGCGCAGGGAGACCAAGGAGCTGCTGCGGCAGCTGAAAAAAACCAATCCCGATGTGGAAAAACACATCTTCCGGGCCATCCACATGGTGAACATGGACACCCTTTTGGGGTGGAAGCGGGACGGGGAGGCCCACAGCTTTTTGGAGGACTATGACCGCGAAAAAGGCGGCCCCGAAGGGCCGCCTGAGGACGAAGGTTAATCTCTGGAGCACTTTTCCGCGTCGATGGCCAGCACCACCATCAGGGCGCAGAGGGCGTCGCGGCCATTGACCACGTCGATGGTGTAGGTGTCGGTCCAGTTCCACAGCTCCTTGCTGACGGTGGCCACCAGGCCGCCGGAGCGGTCCGTGATCCGGTAATCCCACTCGAAAAAGTCGCCCTCCACCTGCCAGCCGTTGCAGTCCACCTCAAAGGCGGGCCGGAAGAAGGTGAAGGCCTTTGTGATGGTGCCCACCAGGTCTTCCTCCAGATACAGGTCGAACCGGGGCAGAAAGGTGAGCACCCGCTGCTTCACCGTGGCGATGTGCCGGCCTTCGGCGTCGTTGATGTGCAGGGTATGGCCCCAGGCCAGCTGGCCCTCCACCGTGAACAGGGTGGCGCCGGTCTCGTCATAGATGTCATAGCTGTCGAACCAGGAGAAAAAGCGCTGTTTGAAGAGAAGTTTCATGAGCGGGCTCCTTTCAGATGGCGTTACAGGGCCAGTACCCCCGACCGTGGAAAGGTCACCGGACCGTCCAGGGACAGGGCGGTGAGGACGCCGTTTTTAACATCGGCTTTGGCCGTTAGACTGCCGCCGGGCTGAAAAAGTTCCAGGGTCAGCGGGCTGTTTTGCCGCAGAGCTAGGGCCGCCGCCGCTGCGCAGGTGCCGGAGGCACAGGAGCTCTCCCACACCAGGGTGCCGGTGTCCCGCACGTGGACCAGGGGGCGCATGGCAGCGCCCTCCAGATACAGCAGGCCGAAGCAGCCGCTTTCGGCGCGCAGGCGGGCCAGCAGGGCAGAGGCCAGGGAGATATGGTCCTCCGCCGGAGGGCGATCTTCCAGCACCAGGTGGCTGATGCCCGGATACTCCACCAGGGTGCAGGGGCCCAGGGGGCTTTCCTCCAGAGGAAGCACCCGGCGGGGCAGCGGCATCCGGATGCAGGCCCGGTAGGCGCCCGGGACGCCCCCCGGCGCCAGCAGCACCGAAAGGGGACGGGGCGCGCCGGAGACCGTCACAGCCTCCTCACGGGGGGCCTCCAGCGGGAGCAGGGAAAGGCCGTCCGGCCGGTGCAGCGCCTGCCACAGGGCAAAGCAGCGGCTGGCGTTGCCGCAGAACTCGCCGCCCATCATGTCCATGCGGCCGTGGTGGACAAAGGCCACCTGCTCCGCGTCCAGCGCCTGCATCACGGCCCGGGCCACCGGGCCGTACCGGGCGGGGTCCACCGGAGACAGCACAAAGGCGGTGGTGTTGCCGCTGGGGTCGGCCAGAATATAGGAAAGGTCCATAGCATCACCCCATCAGAAGAAATTCCATGCTTCAGTATAGCAAAGTGATGAAAAAAGTGCAAGATGCAATCGAATAACGGAAAAACGGCTGTCAGCCGGGAGGTTTGTATGAGAAAAAATTGGAGCGCCCTGACGGCGTGTGTGCTGGCCCTGTGCCTTTTGGCCGGGTGCGGCGCGGCGGCCGGGCCGGAACGGCCGCCGCTGACAGAGCCTGTGGCGGAAGGCCCGGAGCCCTCCGGTCCCAGCCAGCCGGCGGACCCGGAACAGACAGGGGGACAGGCCACGGCGGAGGACCCTGCCCCGGACGGCACCGCAGCGCTGCCGGAGGAAAGCGGGCCCGCCCCGGCGGAGGGGCAGGAGGAGCAGCCGCCGGAGCAGCCGGGACAGGAGACGCCCCCTGCCCAGCCGGAGCAGCCCCCGGAGCCGCAGCAGCCGGAGACGCCGCCTGCCCAGACGCAGCTGCAATGCACCCTGGAGATCCGCTGCGACACCCTGGTGGGCAACAGCAGCCTGGACCCGGACAAGGCGGAGCTGGTGCCCGGGGACGGCGTGCTGCTGGCCGCCACCACGGTGGCGTTTTCCCAGGGAGAGAGCGTGTTCAACGTGCTGCAGCGCACCATGAAGCAGCAAAAGCTGCACCTGGAGTTCGTCCAGACGCCCCTGTACAACAGCGCCTATATCGAGGGTATCTGCAACCTGTATGCCTTTGACGCGGGGGACCTGTCGGGATGGATGTACAGTGTCAACGGGGTCTTTCCCAACTACGGCTGCAGCCAGTACACGCTGCAGGACGGGGACGCCGTTTGCTGGGTCTACACCTGTGACCTGGGCGCCGATGTGGGCGCGGAAAGCACGGGCGGAAACAACCAGTGATACAGAAAACGCCCCCAACGGCCCGGGGCGGCAACAACAGAAACGGAGGAAACACCATGGAACAGGCACAAAATCTGGCAAGGGAGCTGATGGCGTTTATCCAGAACAGCCCCAGCTGCTATCATGTGACGGAGAACTTCGCGGAAATGCTCCAGAGGGCGGGCTATTGCCGCCTGCGGGAGCAGGAGCGGTGGGAGCTGGTCCCCGGCGGGCGGTATTTTGTCACCCGGAACGGATCCTCCATCATCGCCTTCCGCACGCCGGCGGCCCTGAAGGGGGGCTTTTTGATGGCGGCGGCCCACAGCGATTCCCCCTGCTTCAAGATCAAGGAAAACCCGGAGCATCCCGCGCTGGGACACTATGTTCAGCTGAACACGGAAAAGTACGGCGGGATGCTTATGTCCACCTGGCTGGACCGGCCCCTGTCGGTGGCGGGCCGGGTGCTGGTGTGTGAGGAGGGGCGCCTCACCCAGCGGCTGGTCCATGTGGACCGGGACCTGCTGGTGATCCCCAATGTGGCCATCCATATGAACAGAAACGCCAATGACGGCATGAAATACCAGGCCAATGTGGACACCTATCCCCTGTTCGGCGACGGGGAGTCCGCGGGGGCCTTCCCGGAGATGATCGCCCGGTGCGCCGGGGCGGACCCGGAGGCGGTACTGGGCAGCGACCTGTTCCTGTACGCCCGCTGCCCCGGCACGCTGCTGGGCGACCGGCAGCAGTTTATCCATGCCCCCAAGCTGGATGACCTGGAGTGCGCCTGGAGCCTGATGCAGGGCTTTTTGGCGGCGGAGGACAGCGGCAGCCTGCCGGTGTGCTGCGTGTTTGACAACGAAGAGGTGGGCAGCTCCACCAAGCAGGGCGCGGCTTCCGCCTTTTTGCGGGATACCCTTCGCCGGATCGTGCTGGGACTGGGCGGAGACGAGGAGCTGCTGCAGACCATGCTGGCCCAGAGCTTTTTGGTGTCTGCGGACAACGCCCACGCCCGGCATCCCAACCATCCCGAATATGCCGACGGAGACAACTGCCCCTTTATGAACCAGGGCGTGGTCATCAAGTACAACGCCAACCAGCGGTACGCCACCGATGGGGTCAGCGCGGCCATCTTCCGCCGGGTGTGTCAAGAGGCCGGGGTGCCCACCCAGGTCTATGCCAACCGCTCGGATCTGCCCGGCGGCGGCACCCTGGGAAGCATCGCGGACACCCAGGTGCCGGTGAACACGGTGGACATCGGCCTGGCCCAGCTGGCCATGCATTCCGCCTGCGAAACGGCGGGCGTCCGGGACCTGGCGTGGCTGAAGCAGGCCATGGAGGCCTATTTCGGCAGGACGCTGACCCGGGACGGAGACGGAAACTACTGCCTGTAAGGAACGGCCCATGGGAGAGATGACCCTGCGGAACTGGCGGCCCGGAGACGCTATCCGGACGCTGGCAGAGGAACGCTGCGCCCCCGGGGCAGCGGACCTGCTCACCGGGCATCCGGACTTTTGCCCGGAGCGGGCGTGGGTGGCGCTGGAGGACGGCGCGGTCCGGGGTTTTGTCTGCTGCACGGGGGAATTCCTGGCCTGCGCCCTGGGACAAACGGCGGAGCTGCTGGAAATCGCGGAGGCAGACGCCGCGGCCCGGGGCCTTTCCCGGCTGCAGGTGAACTGGTTTTGTCCGATCCGCCTGCCCTGGGTCCTCCCGGGCACCGGCGGGGCGCTCCACAACAACCTGCCCGGCGTGCCCGAGGACAGCGGCCTGCTTCCCCTGCTGAAGAGCCGGGGCTGGCAGGTGCGCAGCCGCCAGACGGCCATGTACCTGCCGCTGGAGGGCTTCTCCTTTCCAGAGGAACTGGCCCGGCAGGCAGAGGCCATGGCGGAGGAGGGCTATACCGTGGACTGGTATGACAGCGCTCGCCACCGGGGCGTGGATGAGATGGTGGAGAGCCTGCGCAATTCCATGTGGAGCGCCGAGATCCCGGCGGCGGCCCGGGCGGGACTGCCCCTGCTGGTGGGCCTGTCCGGCTCCACGGTGGCGGGCTTTACCGGGCCGGTGCGGCCCGAGCCCTGCGGGCGGGGCTATTTCGCGGGCATCGCCGTGGGGCCGCAATGGCGGGGACACGGATTGGGCAAGCTGCTGTTTTACCGCCTTTTGCAGGCGGAGCAGGCGGCGGGGGCACGGTATATGACCCTGTTCACCGGGGTGGACAACCCCGCCGGGAGGATGTACCGCAAGGCGGGCTTCCGGGACGTCCGGACGTTCGCCGCGATGGAAAAGGAGCTGTTATGATCTTATTCGGCATTGACCGTGTGGCGGAATACCGGGAGCTGCTGGCGGGGCGGGTGGCGCTGATCACCGCGCCCTCGGGCCGGACGGCGGACAACCGCAGTTCCATCGACCGGCTGCGGGAGGTCTGCGACCTGCAGTTGCTGCTGGCCCCGGAGCACGGCGTCCGGGGGGACAAGGGCGCGGGAGAGCTGTTTGACGACTGCGTGGACGGGCCCTCCGGCCTGCCCATGATGAGCCTGTACCGCAGAGATGGCAAGGGGCTTTCGTTCCAGGCGCTGGACCGGTTCGACACGCTGGTCTATGACATTCAGGACGTGGGATGCCGGTATTATACCTTTATTTCCACCCTGCGAAACGCCATGGCCGGCTGCGCCGGAGCGGGCAAGCGCCTGGTGGTGCTGGACCGGGGCAATCCCCTGGGCGGGACGGTGGAAGGCACCCTGCTGCAGCGGGAATGCCGCAGCTTTGTGGGCTGCTGGGAGATGCCCCAGCGCTACGGCCTGACCTGCGGCGAGTTCGCCCGGATGGTCAACGGAGAGGAAAGACTGGGCTGCGACCTGCAGGTGGTGCCCTGCGCGGGGCTGACCCGGTCCATGATGTTTTATGACTGGGGGCGGGTGTGGGTGATGCCTAGTCTGGCCATGCCCCGGTTCGAGACGGCGCTGCTCTATCCCGGCACCTGCCTGTTTGAGGGCACTTCCTGGTCCGAGGGCCGGGGCACGGCGGACCCCTTTGCCATGGTGGGCGCGCCCGGCGTGGACGCCGAAGGGCTGTCCCGGGCTTTTAACGCCCTGGGCTTGCCCGGGGTGGAGAGCACGCCGGTGTATTTTGTGCCCACGGCCTCCAAGCACCGGGGCGAAGTCTGCGGCGGCGTGCATCTGCACGTTACCGACGGGCACAGCATCCGGCCGGTGGAGCTGGGATTCCGCCTGGTGGAGCTGGCAAGGACGGCGTTTCCAGGGACCTTTTCCGTTCTGCCGCCCCAGACAGCAGGCGGAACGTGCTTTCTTTCCCTGCTGGCGGGCCGGCGGGACCTGGAGGAGCCGGACTGGAGCGCGGACACGCTGCTCCGGGACCAAGCGGCCGACTGCGCCGCCTTCCGGGAACAGGCGGAACAGTACCGGCTGTATTGAAAAGGCGCGGAACCAAGCAAAAAGCCACCCAATGGCAGGTGTTCGTCAGGCAGTGTTAGCGCAACAGCGCGAAATGAGCATCGATTGATCAATGAAAAAACACGCCATATTCAGCTTCAAAGGCTGCGTATGGCGTGTTTTCCGCTTATTCGCGTTTTCCTTTTCCGCGGGTCTGTTGGAGACTTGCCTTGCCCCGCTGGATAGTGGGGTTTTCTTATGTTTGGACAGGTTCAAGACCTCAATCAGGTTTACAAATTGTTCCTTGGCGATCGCGTCATAGTCAATGCCGAAGTTGGAGAGGAACATCCTTAGGCAGCTCCTGTACGGCATTTGCGGAAATCAACGCGTGCGCATATCGGAGAAAAACGCAGCCTTTGCGCTGTCGCGAAAGGTGCGGCTGATCGGGATCCGCGTCCCGTCGGACAGCACGAACTCATTTTTTTCCATGGCGTTGATATGTTCGTAGTTGACCCAATAGCTTTGGTGGCAGCGGATAAAAGTGCCTTCCCTCACGTCTTTCAGCAGTTCGGCAGGAGGCGCGGCCACCATCTCTGTGCCATTACCCATCCGAACCCTTGTCTTGTGCAGGATCCGCTCCAGATAGAGGACATCCCGAAGCAGAATGCTTTTGACGGAAGAACCGGAAGACAGATGCAGGTGCGGGGGCATCCCCGTCCCGTCAAGCGCCTTTTCCAGTGCGCTGCCGATCCGCTGCTCCAGCTCGTTTTTCAGAATAAAATAGACATGCCGCGTCTCGTAGACATCGGTGGCGTATTCCAAAAACGCGGTCAGGAAAATCACGGCGCACTGGGGCAACAGGTCGTTGATCTGTTCCGCCAGCCGGATCCCGTCGGTACCCTCCATCCGGATGTCCAGCACGGCCACCCGGGGGCAGTAATCCCGCAGGCGGATGGCGTCCAACAGAGCGTCCGGCGTTTCGAAGAGTTGGACCACGGGATCCCGTACCCCGCCGTGGCTGAGAATGACCTCTCTGGTCCGCAGACCGTGTATCCGTTCATCATCGCAGACGGCGATCGGAATCATACCTCTGCAGCTCCTTTCAGGATCAGGCTTGCCGTAAACTCGTTTTGCTCCACAGAAGCGGCAAAGCTTCCGTCATACCTTCCGGCAAGCTCCTGAAGAATGTGAAAGCCGATGCCCCGTTCCAGCTCCGGGATGCGGCGCTTTCGGGAGGTGGGGGCTGCGGGGGCGAGATTGCGCTCTTCAATGTGAAGATACCCCTTTTCCATATGCGCGGAAAGGGCGATCTGCTTTCTCCCGGCGGCCTGACAGGCCTCCACGGCATTGTCCAGCAGATTTCCGAAGGCCACCACCATATCGGCATCCGGAATGCCGGTGCGGGCCGGGACACGGACCTGTGTCTGTATTTCATAGCCCTGTGTCTTCAGTTCCTCGGTTCTGGAAAAGAGAAAGGCGTCCACGATGGGATTTTCACAGCTGCCCAGATTGGATCTGTAGCGGCAGGCTTCGGATACCTCGGCGGAATAGGCTGCAGCCTCGGTATACTGCCCCTCCTTCAAAAGAGCCTCCACGGTATACAGATGGCTGGATATATCGTGGCGGATCCGGCGGATATTCTCATATTGGGCTGTAATGGCGGAATAGTGCTCTTTTTGCAGGTCGATCTGCCGGGCCAACAGGTCATTTTTCGCTTTCAGTTCGCTTCGCTGCGCCATACCGCGGATCGCGGCGAACAGCGCGGCGTCCGCCACTACGCAGACTGCCAGACCCAGCAGCATGACCAGGACGCGGCGCAGGCTGAAATCCACCCGGCAGAGGATGATCCAGCCATACAGCAGAAGATACTGGCTGATGGGAAAGCTCAGATACAGCAGCCATTCTTTACCCGAAAGCCGGTTCTTATAGCGGTTCATCAGCAGTGTAAAGGCCCACATCAGAAACGCGTCCGTGGCTAAAAAGATGGCAAACACAGCCAGCTGCACCTGGAACGGCTGAAAGGTAAGACCCTGCTGGAGCTGCTCCGGCGTCAGCAAAACGGAGACCGAGAACAGATCCGACACGGACATGGATACCAGTGCGACGGCGGCGCAGAGCAGGGATTTATACCATTTGTCCCGGAACAACACAATGGGCGTCAGGGGGACGGTGACCAGCGCAAACAACACCCGCTCCATGTCCGCGTAGGGCATCAACTCCGGGGGGAGCACATAGGCCAAAAAGCCGATCAGAAATCCAAGCAGCGTGACCGGCCAGGAAAACCGGCGCTTGAGGATCCGGCAGTACGCGGCGGCCATGATGCAATAAAAAATGGCGTTTCCGATCAGAAAGAGAGGGGTCAGGCGTATCATAAAGCATTCCTCCTGAATCGTTGTGCGAATTATGCTGAAAACCGTGCGGATCGTGCAAAAGCGGTCGCCGCAATGGGGGATTTACGCTATAAATATACACAAAGTTGCCGTGCAGCGCAAGCCCTTTCTGCGGCGGAGGAGGTGCCCGCGCGGATCGGAAACCATACTCCCTGCGGAAATCATCAAATGCGAGAAAGGAAAATGAGAGATGCGAAAACGAATGGTTTCTTTGCTGTTGTGCGTTGTGATGCTGGCGGGAATTTTGCCGGTTCAGACGCTGGCGAATACTGCTGAACCACTTCCCACCCCAACCGGACTGAAATGGGGCGGATATTCTAATGACGTATGGTCGTTCTATGACACCGATTCCGGCTTTTATTTGCCTGAAATCTGCACATGGAACGGTGAAGACCTAATTGAAGTCATCGGAAACTATGCTATCGAAGCAAAATATAAGCTGTACCGAAAAGCGGACGCACCTGCTGGTTCAGACGAATTTGTTGCTGATGGTACTGTTATTATGTGGCCTAAATACCGTAGCATTGAAAGCACGCCTATCGTCAGTGAGTTAATATTCAATGAATACGACGATAGCACTTCAAACGCCGGTCATCTGAAAAGCGGAGACTACTATTTCACAGTGCAATATATAATCAGTGAGGAACTGAGAAACTCATCAGGCGATGACTTTGATAACCTGTTGGACAGTGCAGTAGCAGAATCTGATATCTGGCACTATACCCAGCCCTCCCAAAAGCTTTTAGCACCGATAAATTTGAGCTATACGGATGGAGTGCTCAGTTGGACACAGCCAGGCAGCAATACATCCCAGATTGCGGCCTACGGCATTGTAGTATCTGACGTAAATAGCAGCAATCTGATTCAGCTTGTTTACAGCACTGAATGCAGCGCGGATATAAAATCATGGCTGGAGGATTCCCATTTCGACCAATTTACCTTCAAAGTTGCGGCATTAAGCCGGGATATCAGCACAGTTCAAAGTTCTAGCTGGTCTGCGGCAAGTGCTGTATTCAATACGGATGGGACAACGGCACGCTCCGCTTCGCTCTCCGGCGTGATTTCTGGCGAAGGACACCGCGCAATCAATGCAAGTATTGACCTTGATCTGACGGGCGATTCCTTCGACCTCAGTCAGATCAACGGATATGACGCCGAGAACGGCACACTCCCCGCCGGAACCGACCTGACGAACTACCTGCTTCTGGATACGCCTGCAGACGGAGAATTCTATCTGGTCAATGAAAAGTCCCTGACTCAAAACGACCGGATGATGGCTGTGCGTATTCAGGGCAGGGGATGCACGCCGTATCACGGTCAGGTGACGATGACCATCTCCGGCAAAATTCTTGCCAGCGGAAAGGATCTTTCCGTCACGCCGAGCGATGACTGCGTATGGAATATCAGCCCGGAACCCTCCACTCCCACTCCGCCACCTGAGGATGAAAGCTATGCCCTCTGGTTTTTCGGCACAAAGGTGACGGAAGCCAACAAGGCAGATATTCTGGGCAAGGGCAAGGGCGAAGCAAGTTTTGATCCGAAGACCAACACGCTGACGCTGCGGGCGAATGGCAACAGTTTTGGCACTGCGGGCACTACGCCGATGCTGAAATCGGAGCTGGATCACTTGACGCTGCGCATTGAATCAAGCATAACAATGAGGAAACAGGACGGCATCGCCATCGAGGCGAAAAATCTGACAATCCAGATTGCAAACCCGTCTGCCTCGCTGACGGTCATCGGCAAACCCGCCGCGTTCAGCCAAGCGCCGCTGAATGTTCCGGAGGAGATCTTCGCCGGCGCGAATGAAGCATCTGCACAGCGGGAATCGACATGGGCGTTTGACCCGACCACTACCCCGTATGTTCGTCTGGGTATGCATCAGTGGCAGTGGTATTGGGAAACGCTTTTTGACCGCGGACACTGGTTTGGGTGCAAGCATGCCGGCTGTTATGCGGTGGAGAATGTGGGCGTACACGTTCTCGAGTGGTATCCGGATGAGGAGCCCTTCGGCGCAAACCCGGGAAAACAACATCAGGAATGCAAGATATGCGGTTATAAGGGGCCGTCTGCGTCGCTGCCCGGGACTGCGCCCGGCATCACAACGGATTCTCTGCTGGATAGTGAGATCGGTATGGCCTATAAGGATACCATAAAGGTGACCGGGACAGTTCCCTTCACATGGAGTATCACCTCTGGGAAGCTGCCGGATGGGCTGACGATGAACAGCGAAACCGGCGAGATCACCGGAAAACCCAAGAAGGCCGGTACATTTACATTTACTGTGCAGGTTACAAACCAGGTTCCCGGTGCGTCAGCCGCGCGGCGGAACTATACGATCAAGATCGATGAGGCATCCAACAATCTGCGGTTCGTTAAACGCGTTACGAAAGACGCTCTGAAAAACGCAGATGCCGATTCCCGGGAGAATATTGAGAATGCGATCTATAACCTGATCTTCAAGGCACAGTTCAGACCGACGGGAATCAATAAGAATCGTAAATTTGCAAACACTGAGAAGGCCATATTTACGGGTTCAGTGGACCTAAATAAAAACTTTACGATCCAGAACATCGATCAGGCTAACAAAACGCAGAAATATAAAGATAAAATCATCAAAGATTCCGTGTTTGGCCCTATTAAGCTGCAGCACGGATGCGGCGGATGCATGGCATATGCGCAATTCTGCGAACAGTACACTTACGGTCGTACCGGAAAGGCACAAAAATTCAACAAATTCAGTGATAAGAGATCCGTTGAAAAAGTCAAAGAGTTTATCCGCAAATGGGCTGATCCTGGAGAGGAAATCCGATTGTTCGGCCACTCGATCGTATTTCTCGGAGAGAGAGACGATGGAAAAGGAATTTATTGCATCAGCTATGGCGGAGGAAAAAACGTCAGCAAGACCAACCACAGTCTTTTATTAGAGTACAGGAGTTACGATTCGCTGAAGAATTCGATCAACTACGTTGACGATACCAACGGCGGATCCTATTTTGAGGGTACAGCAAAAACGTGGAAGAAAGTTCGGGAAACCCAAAAAGCGAGTAAGACGATCATCCGCATAAATTGTCCTGTGGAAGCTTCTGTTACGCTGAACGGCTTTATCCTTGACAGTGAGTACGGTCCTTTTGAGCGCCCCTTTGGCACGGTGGAGCGGGTTGATGATGGCATCGTTTTCACGCTGGACTATTCTGAGGACTATGTGCTGGATATCCGCGGCACCGGCGCAGGGACCATGGACGCGGAGATCGAATATCTGGACGAAGCCGGCAATTCCCTCGGAAGTCAGGAATTTGACGGCATGCCGATTGCGCCCGATACGGTGATCACGTCCGGTGCAATGACGCCGGAGAGCGTTGTGGTCCTTTACTACATCGATGACGGCGAGTATGTGTCTGCCTGGGGTGCCAACTTGGGAGAGACTGCGACGGAGGCCAGCGACGAGCTGCTTTCCACCAACAACACGCCTGACACTGAGGATGAGGACGTTGAGGATGAGGACGTTGAGGATGAGGACGTTGAGGATGATACTCCATCTCCGGACTGCGACGGCCACACGCCAAGCAAAATGATTTCAATCGGCAATGCCGCGAATGGCAGTATAACCGTCAGCCCTGAAACCGCGTCGAAGGGCGAGACCGTTACCCTGACCGTTGCGCCCGACAAGGGCTACACGCTGGAGACCCTGACCGTCACCGACAAGAGCGGCAACGAGATCGAGCTGACCCACAAGGGCGACGGCAAGTTCACCTTCAAAATGCCCGGAAGCAAGGTCACCGTCAAGGCCACCTTCATGGAGGACAATTCCATGCTGAACTTCTTCGTGGATGTGTTCCCCGGCGATTATTACTATGACGCGGTGCTGTGGGCCGCTGAAAACGGCATCACCGGCGGCGTGGATGATACCCACTTCGCACCCAACGCGCCCTGCACCCGCGCGCAGGCCGTGACCTTCCTGTGGCGCGCTGCCGGCAGCCCCGCTCCCAAGAGCAGCGAAATGCCCTTCAAGGATGTGGCCAAGGGGAGCTACTACTACGATGCGGTCTTGTGGGCGGTCGAGAACGGCATCACCACGGGTACCAGCGACACCACCTTTACCCCCAACGCGAAATGCACCCGCGCCCAGATCGTCACCTTCCTGTGGCGCAGCCAGAAGGCCCCCGCCTCCGACAGCGTGAATCCCTTCACCGACGTGGCGGCTGACGCTTACTACGCCAACGCAGTTCTGTGGGCCGCTGAGAACGGCATTACC
>JAQXOO010000014.1 GCA_029099685.1 Clostridia bacterium | reverse complement strand
CTCTCGTGTGGCTCCTGCTACACTAAAGCGAAACCTGGCGTTGATCAACGCCAGGCCTCGCAAAGTCTTAAACTTTCATTCTGCCCAGGAACTGTGGGACTTTGAACTTAATTCCTGTTGCACTTAGTTTGACAATTCACTTGTGCGGCATTTTCCGTGGCATCACCAAAGCGGTGTAAGGCGCATAGACTGGCACCGATAAACCAGGGCCTTTTGCGGTCCTGTACCCGATTGGAAAGGAGGGAGAAACGCCATGAACGGAAGCACACCGTCCACATGCCTGCTCTCCATGCTTCGGCGGCAGCCCCAGGCATATGCCCGCATCCGGGGAAGCGACGCCTATCCCGGCATCGCCGGCACCGTTTTCTTTTATCAAACCGTGCGGGGCGCTGTGGTCGCCGCGGAGGTATCCGGCCTGCCCCAACCCCCGGGCCGCTGCGCCAGCGGTATCTTCGCGTTCCACATCCACGCGGGTCCTGTGTGCAGCGGGACTGCGGAGGAGCCTTTTGCAGGCGCCTTGTCCCACTATGACCCCGGCTCCTGCCCCCATCCCTATCACGCGGGCGACCTGCCGCCCCTGTTCGGCAACAGCGGCTACGCCTTCCAGGTTTTTCTCACCGACCGGTTTTCCGTCCGTGAGATCCTTGGGAAAACCGTGATCATTCATGCCAATCCCGATGATTTTACCACGCAGCCCGCGGGAAAAGCGGGACAGAGGATCGCCTGCGGTGAGATCCGGGCCTTTGGCCGGTGATGACGGCTCCCAACGGCCCGCGCGTTCCGGCAGAGACCGGAAAACACCCGCGGCAACGGATACCGCGGGTGTTTTTTTGCAGGACAGCGCCCAAAAGGTCACTGGGCCACAGTATACAGCGAATAGAAATAGCCCTTATTCTCCATCAGACGGTCAAAGGTGCCGGCCTCTGCGATGCTGCCGTTTTTCAGGGTCAGAATGCAGTCATACCGTTTCAACAGCGCTTCGTCCAGGGCGTGCGTCACCACGATGCGGGTCAGGCCGCTCAGATCCAGAATGGCGCTGGACACCTGATAGGCGGTCCGGGCATCCAGCGCGGCGGTGGCTTCGTCCACCAGCAGCACCTGCGATTTTTTGAGCAAGCTCCGTGCAATGGAAATGCGCTGCTTCTCGCCGCCGGACAGGCCGCTGCCGTTTTCGCCGCAAAGATATTCCTCGCCACGATCCGCTATCAGCTTTGACAAGCCGGAAAGTTCGATGGCTCGATCTACTTCTACTTTTGGGAACTCATGGAACATCGTAATATTGTCACGAATAGAAGCGTTAAAAACAAAGACATTCTGTTGGATCATGGAAACGATGTCATACAACGATTCGCTGCTGATGTTCTTCACTTCATACCTATCATAGCAGATTTCTCCAGAGTAATTCCCGTGGCTTGCCATGAGCAAATTCAGAAGCGTAGATTTTCCGCTGCCGGATGCGCCGACAATAGCGTATTTCTTGCCTGCATCAAAGGTGGTGTTGATGTCATGCAGAATGTTGTAATTTGCTTCATAACCAAAGGTTACATTTTTTAATGTGATTCCGTTGCTTAACTGCTTTGGAATGTGGATGCCTTCCTCACGAACATTATCATCTAAAGAGCCAGCGAGCTTATCAATCAGCGCAATTGCCGCTTTTCTGGATGCAAGCTGCTCTGGCAAATCTCGAATTGGGTTAATCACATTAGCGGTCAAATCAATGAAAACGATTAGTATGCCCGGTGTGATACCCCAACCGGCTAAAGCAAGAAACGCACCAACCAAAAATGTTCCAAGCTGTGCTGTCACACCTGCTACGCCCGCCAAACCACTAATAACGGTTACCTGTTTTCTCTTATTACATTTCGCTTGCTCAACAGCAGCATTGCTTTTTGTAAATAATCCGGAGATTGCGTTTTCCGCTTTGAAGCTCTTGATTACAGAGAAACCGCTTAAACTGTCTTTCAATGTGGCAACTAATTCGCTGTTTTTCTCTGATATGGTTCGCTCTGCTTTTTCGATGCGATTGCCCGTAATATAAGAAACACCGATTGGCAATACGAAAAACAAACAAGCTACAACCGTCATAATTGGACTATAAGCAATCATCATCACCAAAGCACCAATCAGAGTAATGCCATTTGCTAAAATGTTAAATTGCATTTCCAGATAGCCATTTTCAATGGTTGTGGCATCATTAGAGAACGCAGATATGTAATTTGCTGTGTTCTCAACATTAAATGTCGAAATGCTCTTTTTTGTCAGCTTGCGAAATGCAAAATCCTTATATTGCCTCATCGCTATTTCCATGAAGCGCGGCTTAGAATAATAACTTATTCCCTTTAGCACAATAATGGCAATAACTACGCTGGCAACGCACCAAGCTAAAACAGATAATCTTAACGAACCGGGAACGCCCGAAACCGTATCTATCATTTGCTGCATAACCCATGAAATCCAAAGGTTAAGGGCAGCGATCAGTAGCGTAGAAAGCAAGGTAATTAAGAACGTTGTGTGATTCTTCTTATAAAATTGCGCCGTATATTTTTTGCGTTCAGCCTTGTACATTTTATTCATCCTTGACTATCCTCCATAGATTGAGCAATTCGCTTTTCTCATAGCTTGCTATAAGATCGTCAACACCGATCAAAGCGGTATCGCCTAAATCATCAAAAGCGGTTGCAGAGGTTTGGCAGGAAACAAATCGAATACTTGCCGCATTATAATTTGGTGCTTCATCGAATCGCAAAGCAATTTTTTTTGCTTGACGGAGACTCTTGATTGCTTCTTCTTTTTTGCATAGTGACAACAGAATATCAGCTCGAACTGTCCAAAGAATTGCTTCGTTTTTGTCCATGTACCCTCGCTTTTCTGGATTTTTTAGTCCAGGATAAAAAGCAAGCGCCCAATCCACAAGAGCTAAGGCATTAGAATAGTCTTTGGTTTTGCAGAAAACATTGATGTATCCCATTACGATTTCCATATGTGTCACCGTTAAGTCAAGCAATGCCATTGACAAATACGGCAATGCGCCGTCTGGATTATCACACGAAGATGCAAGTGTTTGTCCAATCAACGGATGATTCATTCGGCAAGGATTATTCTGTTTTAATAGTTCTACACCCTTGTTATACTCACCAAGTGCAAGATAGATTTTTGCCATTTCTTTGCGAATAGCAATATCACTTATCTCCGGATCTTCATTTTGTTTGATTAGCATACACGCACGATTGTAGAGGGAAAGTGCCTTCTTCGAGTATGCAACATTATTTTGTTCCATACCTGCAACTGAGTACAATTCACCGCAACGATAAACTATGCGAAAGTCATTAGGGTAACGAATCAATGCTTTCTCTGCTTCAGTGATAGCTTCATCATAATTCTTTTCACGTTGTAGTTGGTGTATTCTTTCTTCAAGCGCAATAATACTTCCGTTCTGTACCTCGAAACCAACAATCGCATCAAATGATACGCCAAACAAATCAGCCATTTCTGCAATAAGATTTAATTCTGGTGTCGCTACGCCACGCTCCCATTTTGAGACAGATGCGAAGGTAACACCCAAGGCTTCCGCTAACTGCTCCTGTGTCATAGCGTGTTCTTTTCGTAATTTACTTATATTTGCAGGAAGTGATAACTTCATTTTCTTCTACCTCCATTTTTCCTTGCATCTATATTCTACCATGAATTTGTGAATAAAGAAGGTATCATAGGTATAATTAGTTCAGATAATATTGAACCATTAGTTTAGTTGTAATCTGAATGTGCAAAAACGCCGTCACAGGATAAACCTGCGACGGCAAAATCTTCAAAATCTTAGTCAAGCGGTTTGTATTCAGTAACAGTTTTTAGATATGTTTCTGGTTCGCCGTTCAAAATAAAGTCTGCGTATTCCAAGGGAGCGTTGTAGATCAGATAGTCAAGCTCAGACCGTTCGTACATATTACGGGCAACCTCATTCTCAACAGCGATAGTATCAATCGCAATCATGCTGCCATCGGTGAATTTCAGTTCCACACAGCAGTTATCGAAGTTATATTCGCAGGAAATCAGCTTTTTCATAGGGCTTACCTCCAAAATAATGTTATTTGGAAGTAATGTAAGCGTGGGTTTTTGTGTGGTATCTTTATGTTTGGGAAATCCCGGATTCCCATTTATACACGGCGCCCGCGGTGACGCCCAGGGTCTCGGCAAGCTGCTCCTGGGTCAGCCCGGCTTTTTTCCGCAGATCGCGGATCCGTTCCCCCACTCTGATCTCCATCGGTATCCCTCCCTGTCTGTTGTGTCCCCATTGTACCATGGGTATGGGCTGTGCGCCACTGATCATCCGTATGATTAGTATATTATTTTGTATACCATTGGTATGATCTATGGGATGCAGCGCGGCTTTTCCCGGCAAAATGTCCGCGAACCCTTGAAAATACAAGAAAAGCCTGCAACCACAACGGTTGCAGGCTTTTTTAAAATGGTGGAGACTAGGGGACTCGAACCCATGACCTCTCGCGTGTGAGGCGAACGCTCTAACCAGCTGAGCTAAGTCTCCGAAATGGTTAGGGACGTCGCATGACGTCCCGTTTTTGGTGACCCGTACGGGAATCGAACCCATGATTCCGCCGTGAAAGGGCGGTGTCTTAACCTCTTGACCAACGGGCCGAATGGTAGCGGCGGTGGGACTTGAACCTACGACCTGCCGGGTATGAACCGGATGCTCTAGCCAACTGAGCTACGCCGCCATTCATGTACCTGTCATAACAAGCAAGATTTATTATATGGAAAAGCGGCCCGTTTGTCAAGAGATTTTTTTAACCGAAAAAATGTTTCCGAATATTTACATTGCCTTCACGGTGAAGTACACCGCGGCAGCCAGCAAATAGGCGCCCAGGCCCAGCGCGATGAACATCGCCAGCTTGCCCGCCACCAGGGCGGCGGCCGCCATCAGCAGGATGGTCCCGGCATACACCAGCAGAGTGTACCGCTTGTCAAACTGTTTGCCCAGCACCAGCTCCACCAGCTTGTTGGCTCCGGAGCCCTGCAGCAGGGCCAGCACCATGGGCACCAGGCACAAAACCACCGTCAGTGCCAGGGCGGGGATCCGCTCCCACGCGCCGGCATAGCAGCAATAGGCGGTTCCAATGGCAACTGCCTCCACCACGCAGAACGTGAAGAACTGCCGCTCGTACACGTGATACACCAGATAGAGCACGGCGCTCAGCGGCAGGAAGATGTACAGGATATGCATACCATGATAATAATCCATGGCCAGAATGAAGCTGCTGGCGCACACCAGCAGAGCGCACAGGGCAAAGAAGCCGCTGTTGACCACCCTGTCGTCATGGACGGTGCCCCGTTTTTTCGCGGCGATGTAAAGCACCAGGCAAACCGCCGCCAACAAGCCGCTGACAGCCAGGACGCCGTTATTGACCATCTGCCCCTGCATGAAGGTGCTACCGTAAGTCATCATATTATACAGATAAGACATTCCCCAGAGAATCAGGGCTGTCACCAAAAAGACCGCCAGGATGCGCCGGGCAGCCAGGTCCTGTGCCCGCTTCTTCTTTCGATTCTTCTCGTTCAAAAAACTCACTCTCCGATGTCAAAATTACCGGTCTGGTACATAATGGCGCAAACGGCTGCCACGGGCGCGGTCTCGCAGCGCAGGATGCGGGGGCCGATGGACACACTGGCAAGGCCCGCCGCCTGCGCCTGTGCAGCTTCCTCCTCAGAGAAGCCGCCCTCCGGTCCGGTGACCACCGCATAGCGTGTGCCCTGTGCGGCACGCAAAATGGCAGACAGGCTCTTTTGCTGTTCTTTTTCATAGAGGAAGAGGCCGCAGTCAGCCCGGGCAGCCTGCTCCAGCGCGGCTTCGAAGGAAACGATCTCCCCCACCGTCACCGCACGGGAACGCTGGCATTGCTTGGAGGCCTCCAGAGCAATGCGGGCATAGCGCTGCTGCTTTTTCCCGCAGTCCGCGCCTTCCAGCCGGACTACGCAGTGCCGGGATGTGAAGGGCACGATGTGCGACGCGCCGCACTCCACGCATTTCTGGATCAGATAGTCAAACCGGTCCCCCTTGGACAGGCCGGCATAGACCGTGACAAAGGCGGAAGGCTCATTGCTGAACGGCTCCCGGGACAGGATCCGGGCGTGGACCTCGTTTTTCCCCACCTGTTCCAGGCGGCAGCGGCAGGCCTCTCCGTTTCCGCAGCAGACGGTGATCTCCTCACCGGGCCGCATCCGCAGAACACGGGACACGTGTTGGGCATCCGCTGGCTCCAGCGTGATGTCATCGCCGCAAATCCGGTCCTCCGTCACAAAAAAACGCATGGTGCTTTCTCCTCGCAGTAAACGTTATTATAACAAATTGGAAACAGTTTGTCCATGGGTAATCGCAAAGTTAAGGATTTTTTAGAAATCCTTTTACGCCTTTTTGCAGCACAGCATCACCCAGCCGTCCCGGGCGATCTCGTTGACGATGACCATGTTGACCCGGCGAAAGGCCCTGCGCACTTCCTCCGCCCGGGTATCGATGATGCCGGACAGGATCAGATGGCCGTCCACGGCCAGCCAGCGGGGCAGATATTCCGCCATGGCGATAAGCACATCCGCCACGATGTTGGCCAGGATCACGTCATAGGGCCCGTCCGCCCCCAGCGTCTCCCGCAGGCCGGCGTCGGACAGCAGGTCGCCGCAGACGGTGCTGTAGCGGCAGCCGTCCAGATGATTCTTATCCATGTTCTCGGCGGTGACCCGCATGGCGTTTTCCTCGATGTCGCAGGCGGTGGCGTGACGGCCGCCCAGCAGCAGGGCGGTGCAGGCCAGAATGCCGCTGCCGCAGCCCACGTCCAGGATCCTGGCGCCGCTGAGCTCCAGCTTGTCCAGCTGCTCCATGCACATCCGGGTGGTGGCGTGGGAGCCGGTGCCGAAGCTGGAGGCCGGGTCCATGGTCAGCAGCACCCGTCCTTCGGGCACCTGGGGCTGCTCCCAGCTGGGGCAGACGTACAGCCGGCTGCCCACGTTGAAGGGCTTGTAATACTGCTTCCAGTTATTTTCCCAGTCCTCGCTTTTCACCGGAGAGACCTCCATTTTCAGGCTGCCGTAAAAGCCGGTCTCATCCTGTTCCCGCAGCTGCGCCAGCAGTGTGCCCATCTCCCGCAGCATACGGGCGCCGTCCTCGTCGGGGGGCAGATAGCAGCTGACCGAGGGCTGCCGTTTGGGGTTTTCAAACAGCTGCTCTTCGATATAGTCCCAGCGTTTCACCGGGGCGTTGACAAAATCCTCGATGGTTTGGGGATCGTCCACCTGGGCGCCGCCGGTGATCTCCGCCAGCAGCTCCGCCAGCAATTCCGCCGCGTCATGGGTGGTCTCGGTACGCACTTCAATATAATCCATAGCTTACAGTTCCTTTCTCTCCCGCAGGAAGTCCCCCGCCTGGGCGGCAGTCCTGCACAGATAGGTCATGGCCTCGGCCGGCCAGCGGCCCGCCGCGGTCTCGCCGGTGAGCATCAGCGCCGACGCGCCGTCCAGAACGGCGTTGAAAATGTCGCTGACCTCCGCCCGGGTGGGCACGGCGGAGCGCTCCATGGATGCCAGCAGCTGGGTCACCACCAAAAAGGGCTTTCCCCTCTGCCGGCACAGGGCGGCGATGCGCTTCTGCGCGGCGGGGAGCTGCCACAGGGGCATGGAATTGCCCAGATCGCCCCGGGCGATGACCACGCAGTCGGCCAGGTCCATCCAGTCGGGCAGGCTTTCCAGCCCCCGCCGGTCCTCTACCTTGGCAAAAATGCGGATATGCCCGCCGCCGCACGCTTCCAGCGCCTGCCGCAGCGCCAGCAGGTCTTCCCCGCCCCGGACAAAGGACTGCATCACACCGGTGACGCCCATTTTCGGGGCGAGGCGAAGATTGTTCCAGTCGCCGGCGGTGAGGGCGGGCAGGTCCACCGTCAGTCCCGGCGCGGCGACGCTCTTTCGGGGCAGCAGCCTTCCGCCCCGCAGGACACGGCACAGGCCGTTTTCCTCCGCGGCGACCTTCAGCTTCCCATCATCCAGCAGCAATTCCTGTCCCGGATGCAGGCGCTTTCTCAGAGCCTCCGGCAGGCGCAGGCGGTCCAGGGGCACCAGCGCCCCCTCCGTCAGATCCAGAGGCAGTCCTTCTTCTCCCACCCGAAGCTCCGGGCCCTGCAGGTCCATCAGCAGGCGGGGCGTTTTCCCGCAGGACGCGGCGGCAGCCGCTGCCATGGCCAGCCAGTCCCCGCTTTCCTCCAGGGAGCGGTGAGACAGGTTCAGCCGCAGGCCGCACATCCCGGCAGCAAACATTTCCCGCAGGATCTCCGGCCGGGCGCAGGCCGGGCCGAGGGTTCCGTAAAGCTCCATCAGCCGTTCAGAGTGAATTCCCAGCTGCAGGCGCAGCTGGCGTCGGTCACACTGGGATAGCAGCTCAGGGCGCGGCAGGTGATGCGGTCGTCAATGACCTTTGCGAAGCCGCTGTACTCGGTCTCCCCCACCGGTTTGCAGGGATGCCACTCCATGCCCTTGCGGCTGCGGGCGGTCTGCACCCGGCAGTCCAGCGTGCGGTAGATCAGGCGGTTTCCCTCCCGAAGGATCTCGTCCCGGTTGATGTTGGCGTACAGCCGCAGCTTGAGCGCCTGCTCCAGGCCCTCCAGCCCGGCGCGGTCCGGCAGACCCAGAAATTCCTTGATGCGCTTGGCCTCGATGACCGTGAACTGGCTCCAGATGCGGATATCGTGCTCCATGGCCTCGTCCATGCCGAATTTTTTCTCCACCGACTGAAACCAGACGCCGTCCATGGCCAGCCAGTTTTTGCAGTACAGCTGGATCAGCTGCTCCAGCTGCTCCCGGCTGAGGGCTTGCAGGGCTTCGTTTTTCATACAGACGCCTCCCGCTGACAATTGTTTATATAGTATACTATACCGTCGGCAAAATGCCAACACCTTCTTCCCGGATTTTCCTCCGGGTCACCTGGTCGATCTCTCCCTTGAGCTCCTGCAGGTAGGGTGAAAAGCGGACCTTGTCGGCGCCGTAGGTAAGCTGGAGTTCATACTCCAGGGGCAGCCAGGTGGAAATGTCGCTCTCGTTGTGCTGGATCACGGCCTCCAGGTTGTCCAGAGCCTTATACAGCCGGGCTTCATCAGTCTCCAGGGCGTCCATTTCCGCCAGAAGTCCGCGGAATTCCGTGCGGGCAGGCTCCGGAAAGCCGTCCACCCAGGCGGCGAGCTGCGCTTTTTCCCGGCTGCGGTGGCCTTCGTTTTTGTCAAATGCGGGGATATCCCCGGTGAAGGACTCTCCCAGGTCATGGATCAGGCACATACGGATGACCCGGTCCATATCCAGCCGGGGAAAAGCGTCGGAAACCAGCATGGCCATCAGCGAAAGCCGCCAGCTGTGGTCCGCCACGCTCTCCCGCCGTCCGGTGGAGGTATCCGCATGGCGGGTGGTGCATTTCAGCTTTTCCGCCTGGTGCAGGATGGAAAGCAGCATTTTCGGTTCCATAACATCACTCCTTTATAGGTCCCTCCGGCTGCGGTACCGCCAAGGGGCAGGTCCATCATACCACAGTTTTCGCCCCGGGACAAGAAAGGAACGGCGGCAAGCCGGGCCTTTTCCGGGAAAAGGCAGCCCCGCACAGCGTATGCGCGCATCGCACGACCGATCTCCGCGCCTGCGCCGCCGCGGCCTTTCCCCCGTCGATGCGTTGCTCTGTCGCTGCACACCCAACTAAAACGAAACATCAGCTTTTAGCGAACGGCGAACTGGGTGCGCGGCAGCTTTTAAATAAAAACAAAAATCGCCGCGGACGATACAAAGTCCGCGGCGATTTGGTGCGGGCGGCGGGACTCGAACCCGCACACCACGGAGGTAACGGAACCTAAATCCGTCGAGTCTACCAATTCCACCACGCCCGCATATTCAGTTTTGTATGGGTCACGCAAAAGCTGAGATCCCACACGGAGGTGACACAGTCTGAAGCCAACGTGTTTCCCAATTTCACCATACCCGCAGACATCCTGTTGTTCCGCCGCGCGCCGCACCGGCTGACCGCCCGTGCCCGCAGGCGGCGGTCATTTCTTTTGCTTCGGTGCGGGAAGCTCGTCATACATTTCCCGAAACAGCCGGTCCAGAAACGCCCGGTCCTCCAGTTCTTCCACCACCAGCATTTCCCGGGCGCCGGCATAGGGCGGCTCGTGGGGAGCTGTGGGCAGCAGGGACAACGCCGACCGGACAGGCTTCACCAGCAGCCGGTCATCACAGATATACGCGGCGATCTTTCCCCGGTAATATAGGATATATTCCCCATCATCCCCCGGTACGTTACCGTCTCCATCCCGGACAGCTGGTCCAATATATAGTGCAGAAAACGCTTGCTTGACGCCATCGTTTCACTCCCGGCGCCTGCGCTGCCGCAGGTCAAACCCCATTTACAAAACAAATTGATTATATCCTATTTCTTTCCTGCCGTCAACCGCCGATTATTTTACAAAGGCATAGACCGGCGGCAGCCGGCGCAGGCGGGCGGCGGCACTGTCCAGCTGCGACAGCATGGCCTCCCTGTCCCGGGGCAGGCGGCCCCGGACGCGGACCTCCACCATGTCGTGCAGGCCGTCATATACAAGGCCGTCCACCTCCAGCAGTTCCAGCAGGCGGCGCTCCTCCAGCAGGTTTTCCAGCTCGTCAGCGGGCGCGAAGCGGCCCTGGGCGATGTCCTGCCACAGAGGGGCGGATTCATGGAGAAAGATGGAGAAATTGGTGACGCTGCGGGGCTTTGTCCGGTTGAGAAACTCCGCCAGTGCCCGGGCGTTTTCCTGTCCCCGGCCCCGGCCGGCCACGCCGGTCATGATGTGGGCGGCGTAGTCATAGCCCAGACGCCGGAGACGCCCGATCTGCCCATACGCCTTCTCCAGCGTGTGGTCCTTGTTCATAAAGCGCAGCACATCCTCCAGCCCGCTTTCGATGCCCAGATACAGGCACTCCACCCCCGCCCGGCGCAAAGCGGCCAGCTCTTCGTCCGTTTTCTGTGCAACGCCGGTGACGGTGGCATCCATGTTGACCCCCTCTACCGAGGGAAACCACCGGCGAAGCATCTCTAAAATCTCCAGGAGCCGCCCCGCGGGCAGGTCAAAGGCATTGCCGTCCCCCAGAAAGACCCTTCGGGGCGCTCCGCCGGCCTGTTTCACCCGCTGAAGCTCCTTTTCGATCTGCTCCCCGGGCAATTCCCGCCAGCGCAGATGGCGGAACAGAGTACAGAAGCGGCAGGCATTGTAGGAGCAGCCCACCGCCACCGGCAGCATATACGCGCCGCGCTCCATGGGCGCGCGGCAGATACGTCCCTCATACTCCACAGACCGCACCTCCCCTTCTGTTTCCATTGTATCGGCATAAGCTCCGGCTGTCAAATGAAAAAAGCATCTGTTTCTGTGCAAATTCATCAATGTTTTTTCGTTGACACGCCGCTGAAAAAATAGTATATTTTATCTAATAAGCATTTTCGATTTTGTGGAGGAGAGATAGAATGGTTAATTCTGACTTTAACAGCAAATTCGGCAAAAAAGGCATCACCTTTGACGATGTGCTCCTGATCCCCGCGGAGAGCGACGTTACGCCCGATCAGGTGGACCTGTCCACCCAGCTGACAAAGAACATCAGGCTGAACGTTCCCCTGATCTCTGCCGCCATGGACACCGTCACCGAATCGTCCATGGCCATCGCCATCGCCCGTGAGGGCGGCATCGGCGTTGTGCACAAAAGTATGCCCATCGAGCAGCAGGCGGACAACGTAGACCGGGTCAAGCGTTCGGAAAACGGCGTCATCAACCGGCCCTTCTACCTGTCCCCCGAGCATACGCTGGCAGAGGCCGACCAACTGATGGGCAAATACCGCATCTCCGGCGTCCCCATCTGCAAGGACGGCCGCCTGGTGGGCATTCTGACCAACCGGGACCTGAAATTTGAAGAAGACTTCTCCCGTACCTGCGGCGAGGTTATGACCAAGGACAACCTGATCACCGCTCCCGTCAACACCTCTCTTGCCGACGCCAAAAAGATCCTGGGCGCCCACAAGATCGAAAAGCTGCCTCTGGTGGATGACAACTTTGCCCTGAAGGGCCTGATCACCATCAAGGACATCGAAAAGGCCGTCAAGTATCCCAACACCGCCCGGGATTCCCAGGGGCGCCTGCTGTGCGCAGCCGCCATCGGCGTCACCGGCGACGTGCTGGAGCGTGCCGCCGCCCTGGTGGCCGCCGGCGTGGATATCCTGGCGCTGGATTCCGCCCACGGCCACTCCAAAAACATCATCGAATGTCTGAAAAAGGTCAAGGCCAAGTTCCCCGGAACGCCCGTGATCGCCGGCAACATTGCCACTGCCGAAGGCGCGAAGGCCCTGATCGACGCGGGCGCGGACTGCGTCAAGGTAGGTATCGGCCCCGGATCCATCTGCACCACCCGCGTGGTGGCTGGCATCGGCGTGCCCCAGATCACCGCTATTTATGACGCCGCCTGCGAAGCCCAGAAGCACGGCGTCTGCGTCATCGCTGACGGCGGCATCAAGTATTCCGGCGACATCGTCAAGGCACTGGCTGCCGGCGGCGATGTGGTGATGATGGGCTCTCTGCTGGCGGGCTGCGAGGAAAGCCCCGGCGAGACCGAGATCTACCAGGGCCGCCAGTTCAAGGTGTACCGCGGCATGGGCAGTCTGGCCGCCATGAACAAGGGCTCCGGTGACCGCTACTTCCAGTCTGGCACCAAAAAGTTCGTTCCCGAAGGCGTTGAGGGCCGCGTCCCCTATAAGGGACCTGTCAGCGAGACCATCTTCCAGCTGATGGGCGGCCTTCGTTCCGGTATGGGCTACTGCGGCGCCCACACCATCCCCGAGCTGCAGGCCAAGGGTCAGTTCGTGACCATTTCCGCCGCCAGCCTCAAGGAAAGCCATCCCCACGACATCTATATCACCAAGGAAGCGCCCAACTACTCCATCCCCCAGATGTAACCCTGCTGAAACGGCGGCCGGAAGGCCGTCGTTTTTTTCGTTTGGCGCAAAAACACCCGCCTTGTTGGGAACAGGGCGGGTGTCTGTTTCTCTGGTTCTCAGGGGCCGGAAAAAGCACATTTTCCGGAGGACCGGGCTTTTTAAATACAGCGCCGGGTCAGTCAGACGCAGGAGCAGGTTTGCTCAGCGGCAGGCGGCTCATGGACAGTCGGTCGGTGTCATAGGTATAGGTCCTTCCGTCGGCGTAGGTGTAGCTTAAGAGCAGGCCGTATTCCCGGTTGTTCCTGCCGTTTTCGATCTTGGCGGTCCACAGTTCCAGACTGGTGCCGTTGCCGAATTCCAGCCGGGCCTCAGGCGCTTCCTCGGGACGGCTGCGTACCCGGCCGGGACCGGCCATGGCAATGGCGTTATAGACCTTTTTGATATTCTTCGGCAGAATGGGATAAGTCTCCTCCGGGGTAGTCACCGTCATACACCGGTTTTCCTTGGCATACAAAACGCTGTTGGAAAAATCGCCGAAATAATCCTGATAGTTGGGCTTGTAGCGGAACCCCCACAAAATCAGCGCCAGCAGCACAAGAAAGATGGCCAGGCAGGCCGCCAGCGCGATCCACAGCCGTTTGTCCTTTTTGCGGGAAACGGCCGGTCCGCTTCTGTCGCTCTGCCCGATCTGTTCGTACATGATAGCTCCTTTCCAGTCAGCGCAGGGGCGGATAAAGACCCTCCCGGTGCATCGCTTCCAGCGCCGCCTGCATCTGGGGCTTGTCGGCCTGATGGGTGACGCCGAACCATTTGGAAGATGTATCCATCATGGCCACCGACGCGCGGCCCGTCTTGACCAGGCCATCCACAAAGGCGGGCAGATAGTACTCCCGCTTCATGGGGTCGCCGGCGCCCTCTGTCAGCCAGGCCGCAAAATCCTCCTCCATGGCGGGGAACACGTCGCTGTGCAGCGCCCAGACGTTCAGGGAGACGGGACTTTCATCGGCCAGCACCAGCCGCCGGTCCCCGCCTGCGCAGGAGATCACGCCGCTGATGTCCCGGCGGATATCCAGCCGCTCGGTGACGGAGACCAGCATCCCGTCCCGTGCCTGGCAAACGCCCCGGGAGACGCTGCCGCTTTCGCTGAGCGTGTTGCACAGGCGGAAGCCCACCATGCCCAGGTGGGTGCCGTCGCACCGGCCGGCGCAGAATTTTCCCAGCTGCGTCAGGGTGTCCCGGCCAAAAAAGTCGTCCGAGCCGATGATGCCGAAGGGGCCGTCCAGCTTCTTTCTGGCGGCATAGACCGCGTGGCCGGTGCCCCAGGGCTTGGTGCGGCCGGCAGGCGGAGCAAAGCCCCCAGGCAGGTCGTCCAGGTCCTGATAGGCGTATTCCACCTGGATGCGGTCCTGAAAACGGCTGCCGATGACCTGCCGGAAGGTATCCTCCAGCTCCCGCTTGATGACAAAGACCACCTTGCCGAAGCCGGCCAGAATGGCGTCGTGTACCGAATAATCAATAATGATCTCACCGTTGGGGCCCAGCGGGTCGATCTGCTTCAATCCACCATAACGGCTGCCCATACCGGCAGCCAAAACCAAAAGCGCAGGCGTTTGCATCCCATTCCCTCCATGACGGATTTTTCTTCACTATAACACAAAAAGCATCCCATGGGAAGTCCCGCAGGATGCTTTTTCATGTTTTATCCTTCCGTCTGCGCGTTCAGCGGGGTCAGACCCTGCATGAAGCCGTCCACCGCAGCGGTGTATACCGCGCCGCCGATGACCTTTTTCTTATACACCAGCACATCCACCAGCACCTGTTCGTCCGAAGGCCAGTTGGTCACCCGGAAGGTGGTCAGCTCCACCTTTTTCCCGGCGTATTTCTGCAGGTCGAAGCCGCATTCCTTCTGCATCCGGTTATAGGCCTCGTACACCGCGTCGAACTCCCTGGGGATCTGCACCGTCCGGGCGTCCGCCGTCTCGGCCTCCACCTGGTAGCCAAGCTCTCCCAGATACCGGATGCAGTCGCCCCGGTCCCGGATGGTGACGGCGGCTCCGGTCTCAGCCGCTTTGCCTCCCGGCGCCAGCAGGATGATGAGCGCGATGATCGCGGCCACCGCCAGCACCGCCGCCACGATATGCTTTTTAGTCAGTTTAAATGTGTAAATGTTCATGTGTCGCCACCTCCGCAATCCCACTTTATGCGCAGGCGGCGCAAAAAAGCACTTTTAAGAGCCGTAATCCTCCAAAAGCGCGGCCAGTTCTTCCGCGGTATAGACCGGGATGCCCTGCTCCAGCGCCTGCTGGTCCGGCCGGGGCAGCGAGGACACCGGCGTTTCCGTCACCCGCATGGGCAGCCGCTCCTTGGGTTCCAGCACCGCCACGTTGCCCTGCCAGACACCCAGAAGGTACATGGCGGAGGGCGTCTCCTCCGCATCGTCCGGGAGCGGGTCCTGGTTTGGGGCGGGTGCCTGGGCTTCCGTCCGGGGCGGCTCGTCCGCCGGAGTTTCCTGCCTGGGCAGCAGCATCGCTGCCACACACAGCGCCGCAAGGATCCCCGTTCCCGCCAGCAAAACGCGGCGCAGCCGCACAGAATCCATATGCGATCCCTCCTTTTTACAGAAGTCTTCCCATAAAAACGCCGTTCATACAAATTTATCTTTTCTTAAGATGCAATTTTAAAACAGTTGTGTTATAATGCTAAATGTATGATTTTACGCTTTTGCTTTTCCGGCCGGCGTGAAAGGAGTTTTGACATTGAGCGCAGCAAAAAAGAAACGGCGGATCGGCCGTTCCATCGGATTCGTTCTGCTGACCATCCTGCTGGTGGGGCTGACCACGGCAGCCATCTGCGGCATGGTATTTGCGGTATACATTAACAAATATGTCAGCAATGACGTGGAGATCTATCTGGACAGCTACCGGCTGAACCTCACCAGCTTTATGTATTATGTGGACCCGGAAACGGGCAAGGAAGTGGAGCTGAACAGCCTGCACGGGCTGGAGGACCGGGTCTGGGTAGACCTGGAGGACATCCCCAAGCAGCTGCAGCTGGCCTTTATCTCGGTGGAGGACAACACCTTCTACACCCACAACGGCGTCAACTGGAAGCGCACCATCGGCGCCACCGTCAAATGGACCGGCCTGCTGGATGACTTCACCGGCGGCGGCAGCACCATCACCCAGCAGCTCATCAAGAACCTGACCGATGACAAGGACACCTCGGTCAAGCGCAAGCTGCGGGAGATCATGCGTGCGCTGGAGCTGGAGAAAAAATATGAAAAAGACGACATCCTGGAGATGTATCTCAACACCATCTACTTCGGCCAGGGCGCCTACGGTGTGCACCAGGCGGCCAAGACGTATTTCAACAAGGACCTGAAGGACCTGACCCTGGCGGAATGCGCCTCCATCGCCGGAATCGTCAAAAATCCCTACGGCTACGACCTGAAGCGCTTCCCCGAAAAAAACGCCGAGCGGCGGGCCACGGTGCTCTATACCATGAAGGAGTACGGCAACATCAGCCAGGCCCAGTACGATCAGGCCATGGCGGAGGATGTGCAGGCCTATAAGGACACCGGCGAAGAGGATGACAGCAGCAGCTATCAGACCTATTTCGAGGATGCCGTCATCTCGGCGGTCAAATCCGACCTGCAGACCAAGCTGGGCTACAGCGCAAGCATGGCCGAGCAGCTGCTGTACGGCGGCGGTCTGAAGATCGTGACCACCCTGGATCCCGTGATCCAGTCCAAAATGGACGCGGTCTTCCAGGATGAGGACAACTTCCCCGGAGGCCTGGGCAATGATGGTACCTATCCCCAGGCCTCCATGGTGCTGATGGATCCCTATACCGGTCAGGTAAAGGCCCTGTACGGCGGCCGCGGCGAAAAAGAGGGCGATCTGGTCCTCAACCGGGCCACCCAGACCTACCGCAGCCCCGGTTCGTCCATCAAGCCCATCACCGTCTACTCCCCCGCTCTGGAATACGGCCTGGTAACCCCCATTACCGTGGTGGACGACGTGCCCAAGGACTTTACCATCCGCGGCGACGGCACCGGCTGGCCCTATAACGAAAGCCGCACCTACAGCGGCCGCACCACCATCCTGAACGGTATCGCAAAATCCTACAACACTGTGGCGGTGGACCTGCTGCAGCAGCTGGGCGTGGAACGCTCCTTTAACTGGGCCACCAAAAACCTGGGGCTGACCAGCCTGGTGGAATCCATGAGCAAGACCCTCAGCGACGGCAGCGTCAAGACCTACAGCGACAAGGATGTCAGCCCCCTTGCCATGGGTTCGCTCACCAAGGGCGTCACCGTGCTGGAGATGACCGCCGCCTACAGCGCCTTTGTCAACGACGGCCAGTACACCACGCCCATTTTGTACACCAAGGTCTATGACGCGGACGGCAAGCTGCTCATCGACAACGAGCCGGTGACCACCGTGGCCATGTCCACCAAGACCCGGGATTACATGATCCAGCTGCTCACAGGCGTCGTCGCCAACGGCACCGGCCGCAAGGCCGCCATCAGCGGCATGGACGTGGGCGGCAAGACCGGTACCACCAGCGCCGACAACGACCGCTGGTTCGCGGGCATCACGCCCTATTACGTGGGCGTAGTGTGGTTCGGCTTTGACCAGCCCCAAAGCCTGCAGAAGTTTTCTACCAACCCTGCGCTGGAGCTGTGGACCCGGGTGATGACCAGCACGCTGGAGGGCTATGAGAACGCCAAATTCACCCTGAGCACGGAAATGAACAAAGTGAGCTACTGCCTGGACTGCGGCCGTCTGGCCACGGACCTGTGCTCCAACGATATCCGGGGCAGCCGTGTGGCTACTGCCTATGTGGCGGTGGAAGATGTGCCCAAGCGCAACTGCGACTGCCATATTTCGGTGCAGCTGTGCGGCAACGCCGTTGCCAACTCCTTCTGCCCGGAGGAAGGCCTGCGAACCGTCAGCCTGCTGAACTACAAGCGCGCCTTCCCCAGCAGCAAGGTCTTTAATGTGGGCGACCAAAGCCAGTGCGCCCCCTATGAGCTCACCGAGGACCAGATCGCCCAGGGCTATATCAAGCCCGGTCCCGACACCTATCAGGTCTGTACCGTCCACACCGAGCCGGCGCCCGAGCCCGACAATCCCTTCTGGCCCTTCTGGCCCACCGATCCCGATGAGCCCGAGGACCCGGAGAGCGGACACGATCCTGACCCGGATGCGCCCGGCGATCCGGACGGAGAGGAAAACACCGGAGAGGGCGGCCAGGAGCAAACCGGCAGCGGCGACAATCCCTTCAGCGACTTCTTCCACAACATTTTTAACCCCTGATCCCGGGACAGCAGCCGCTGCATGCCTGTTCTGTCTTTTCGGCGCCCGAACGCTTTGCGTTCGGGCGTCTGCATACCGAAAACCGATTTGAGGGCGCTTATCCATGGTCAATTTCAGGACCATCACCGAGGACAATTTTGACGCCGTCATCAACATGAAGCGCCCGGAGGGCGAAGGCTTTGTGGCCTCCAACGCCGTGTCCCTTGCCCAGGCCTGGCTCTACCGGGACAACGGAGATGTGTTTCCCTTTGCCATCTATGACGACGATACCCTTGTGGGCTTCATGCTTGTGGAGGAGGATATGGACGAGAAGCGGCTGGACCTGTGGCGCTTTATGCTGTCTCCCCAGCAGGAAGGCAGGGGTCTGGGCACGGCGGCTGTGGAGCTGCTGATCCGGTACGCCAGGGATTCCCGGCGGTACAGCTGCCTGCAGCTCCTTTGTGCGCCCGAAAATGCCGCCGCCCGGCACATCTATGACAAGCTGGGCTTCCGCCCTACCGGAGAGATCTGCTTCGGAGACGTGGAAATGGGGCTGAAACTGTAAACCTTTCCTTTCCATACGCCGCGCCTTGCGCGCGCATCAAAGCCGGCAGGCCGCCTGCCGGCTTTTTTATGCCGTTTTGCCCACGGCGGGCGAAAACGGGCGGATCGGTTCTTTGTTTTCAAAAAACTCTTGTATTTATTTTGAAAACCTGATATAATAATTCAAAAGATTAGATAGTTTGATTTTAAGCATCAAAAGGAGTCTGTTATGTTTCAGATCATTGCCGATTCCGGCTGCGACCTGCGCGGCCTGTCCCACATCTCCCCCGACGCGCTGTTTGCCCGCGCCCCGCTGCGCATCATCGCGGGAAACAAGGAATATGTAGATACCTTTGACCTGGATACCCGGCAGATGCTGGACGAGGTCTATGCCTTCAAGGGCAAGACCGGCTCGGCCTGCCCCAGTCCCGAGGAATGGGCGCAGCATTTCCGCGCAGCGGACGAAAACTATGCCATCCCCATCTCCAGCGCCCTTTCCGGCAGCTATGCCAGCGCCGTCATCGCCCGGGATATGGTCCTGGCGGAAAGCCCTGAAAAAAAGATCTATATCTTTGACGTCCATACCGCCGGTTCCGAGATGTCCCTGCTGGCGGAGGAGATCGCACGGCTGGCTTCCTCCGGGATGCCCTTTGAAATGGTGTGCTCCGAAGCCGAACGGTATGTCCAGCGCACCGGCCTTTTATTCCTGCTGAACAGCCTGGACAATCTGGTGAAAAACGGCCGTGTCTCCAAGGTGGCGGGCATGACCGCCAAACTGCTGAACATCAAGGTGCTGGGCGTGGCCACGCCCGAAGGCCAGGTGGGCCTGCTGCACAAATGCCGCGGCGCGGAAAAGGCTTATGCCACCGTTGTACATGAGATGCGCCAGCGGGGCTTTCGCGGCGGAAAGGTCATCATCGGCCACGCCCACCAGCCGGAGGGCGCCCAGCGGCTGAAAGAACGCATTCTGGCAGAGTTTCCCGGCTCCCCCGTCGTCATCATGCCCAACAGCGGACTTTGCTGCTATTATGCGGAGGACGGCGGCATGATCATCGGCTTTGAAAAAGCCCTCTGACAGAAAGGCAAGGAACATCATGCTCTACGATCAGCAGCTGGCAGCGCAGAAGCTCCACCGGTGGGAAGAGATTCTAAAGGAGCGCGCCCTGCCTTCCTGGGAGCAGCTTCCGGTTCTGGAGCTGTATATGGACCAGGTCACCTCCCTTCTGACCGAATACCTTTCCTTTTTGCCCAAGGAGGAGGGCGCGGACTCGGTGGTGACCGCGGCTGCCATCAATAATTACGTTCGCAAGAAAATCATGCCGCCTCCCGTCAAAAAGCGGTATTCCAGGGTCCACCTGGCCTATCTCATCATGATCTGCAGTCTGAAGCAGTGCGTCAGCATCGCCTACATCCAGCAGATACTGCCTCTGGGTCTGACCGAGGACCAGGTGCGCACCCTTTATGACCGCTTCGCGGAGCGGCACCGCCGCACCTGCCTGTACTTTTCAGAGCAGATCAGCGGCTTCGCGGAAAAGCTGTTCGGCGGAAACGCCGCACCGGAAAGCGGCGTGGCCGACCTGGTGGTCACCTCCGCCGTGCTGTCCGGGCTGACCCGGCTGCTGGCCGAGGAATTCATTCTGCTGCACACCCCCGGCGAAACGGAATCCTGAGCGGCGCCGCAGATTCCCCCGAACATCCTGCCCGGCCACGGGCATAAACCAAGGCTCCTCCTTTCCGAAGCGATGCTTCGGCAAGGAGGAGCCTTTTCATTTTGGAGACGGACGTAACGGCCCGTTCAAAATTTCTTTTTCACTGCCAGCACCAGCCCGGCAGCAAGTACCAGCACAGACACGCCCAGCCAGACCCAGGCGGACGCGCCGGTCCCGCCGGGCGCCGTTTCCAGGCTCTCAGGCGCGCCGCCGGCCCCCTGAGGGCTGAAGCCTTCTTCCCCCGGCCGCTGCAGGTTTTGCCCATTGGCGCCGCCCATGCCCGTTCCGTCAGGAGGTGTGCCCCGGTTATCCGGGGGCAGGTCCCCTGTTTCCTGGTCCGTGGCAGGTCCGCCGCCGCGGCCCATTCCGCTGCTCATGCTGCCCATGTCCGAAAGCTTCAGGTCGCCGGTGTCCACGGCTTGGGCGTCTCCCTCCAGCTGACGGCTGACCGCCTGGGCGCGGAGCGTCACAAACCTGGTGGCCGCCGAAACGCCAAGCTCAAATTCTTCCACGGTGCAGAATTTGCCGGGGTCTTGTTCCACATACGGGCGGATCAGTTCCGCGGTGGCAGCGATCATCTGCTCCAGTTTTCCGCTGTCAAGCCATTCCTCCAGAAACGCCCGGAACAGCGCATGGTACTGCTCGGTGTACGTCCCGTCGGAAAAGATCCAGGCCAGCATGGGGCGGTCATCATAGCCGCCGTCAACGGGATCGTCGATGGACGCGTTGACCGCGCTTGCTGCGCTGTTGCCCTGGAAGGTGCCGAAGGCCAGGTTGTAGTCCCAGGGGATCATGCTGAGTTTACCGTCTTTTTCATGCAGATAATAATTGTGCACCATGCTGCCGGTATAGCTGTCGCCGTTGCAGACAAAGTTGTGTACCACAAAATAGCGGAGCACACGCTCCATTTCCAGGGTGTTTTCCAGATCGGTGCAGCTGCTCAGGTTTTTCAGCGCGCCGATGAGGCGCTGCTGGTCGGCGGAGGAAACATCGGTTTTCGCATTGCCAAAAATATTGGGATAGCTTTCCGGGTCGCCATCGATGTATTGGAGCTTCACATCGTCGCTTCCCATCCCGCCGGGTCGTGCGCCGCTCTCCCAGGGGAGTTGGGGCATGCCGTCGTTTTGAGCGGCGTCATTTCCGGGCGGCAGGGCGTCCTGTCGCTCGCCGTCCGGCTGCGGGGCCTGCCCTCCCGGCGCAAAGTCCGGCCGCTCTGCGCCGTCTTTCCATCCGGGCGGAAAAACGCCCGGCGCATTCTGCCCGTTGTCACTGCTGTCCGCGGAATTTCCGGCTCCGTCCAGGCCCAGACCCACGTCCTCCATGCGGAAGCCCCTGCCGTTGCCGCGCCCGCCGCCAAAGCCCGTGCTGTCCGGCTTGTAAAGTTCGCCTTCGTCAGAGCCGTAGTTGCGCCGGAGGAAGCCGTCCTCCACGCCTTCCACGGCAAGATACAGGCCCCAGTCCTCGCCGTTGACCGTGATATAGACGAAGCTGCACAGGGGCGCCTCCACACCGAAGCCGCCCATCATCTGATACACCAGATAATCCTTCATCATGGTATTGTCCTGAATCAGATTGTTGAGGCACAGCTTGTCCAGACCGTAATAGCTTTTTCCCTTTTCATACCGGTCAAATTCCAGCTTAAAGCTGTACCGCCGGCTGCCCATGGCACTTACACTGCTGAGGGAGGTATTGCCTTTTGCCCGTATCCCCACATTTTTATAGCTTTCGCCGTCAATGACAACGGAACAGGCACTGTATTCCTCGTTTTCGCAGGCCGCGATAAACGTGTCCCAGCCGTTCATCACGATGTCGATCCTGTGGACCTGATCGGTGGTGAACAAGCGGCTTTCGTAGCCCATGGCCTGTCCGGAAGCTACAAGTCCAAGGCCGGCGCCGTTCATAAAAAGCAGGGTAAGCGCCAGCGCGGCGGCAATGGCGGCCATGCAGATCCGGTCCATATGCTTGCTCGTTGACATATCGCGCTCTCCTTAACCCATGTAATCGCCGTTATAGCTTACAAGGACTGCGCTGTTTACCCCCTCTATGCCGCACAGGGTGTTGACAAAATCAGTGTTTTCCTCTCTGAGGCGCACCTCCGCATTGATCTCGATGTGCCCGGGCTGGACGGATTTTGACTTGACAACGCAGCGCTGGGTCTGTTGGGTCAAATATTGCATTGCCTGTGTTTCCGCCCCATGGTCCGCGCAGGAGAGGACCACGATATAGGGATTCCTGTGGGGCTTTTTGTTTACAAACAGCAGAAGGATCAGGCCGATCACCACACTGCCGATCACCGCCAGGGGGATCATCCCCGCCGCGAGAATGATGCCGGCCGCGATGGACCAGAACAGGAACGCGATGTCCAGAGGCTCCTTGATGGCCGTGCGGAAACGGACGATGGACAGCGCGCCCACCATGCCCAGAGACAGGACCACGTTGGAGGTGACGGCCAGAATGACCTGCGCGGTGATCATGGTGAGGGCGATCAGCGTGACGCCGAAGGAGGAGGAATACATCACACCCTGATACGTTTTTTTATAAACAAAGAAAATGAACAGGCCGGTGCCGAAGGCGAGGGTAATGGTCAGCACCATGTCCAGCGGGCTGACGGCAGTCACGTTTTCCAGAAAGCTGGATTTGAAAATATCACTGAATGTCATACATCGTTTCTCCTTTCTTATTTCATGCTCAGCCGTAAATGCGGCATTGTGCGTATTTGGAAAAGGCGGATACACGCCGTCCGGGAAGGCACACGGCATCCCGGATGATATCCGGCAGATACGCGTCCCATTTGACCTCCAGGATGACAGGGGCGTCTCCCGCCGGGAGCGTGAGGGTATCCGGGTCCAAAAACTCCGCCGGGAAAACACCTGTGCGCAGATCATAGTCCATTGTTACGCGGACGTTGCCGGGGGCATAGACAAAGGGCTCCCTGGTATAATCCACGATGGTTTTGGGCCTGAGCCCCTGCTGCCGCATTTTCACATACAGCTCCCGGCAGAGGGGCCGTCCGCTCTCCATCATCCACGCCAGGTCCCCGTCCGCGATCTTCTGGGCTTCCTCTTTGGAGACCGCGCAGCTCTCCTTTGCGCAGAGCCCGTTTATCTTGCTTTTCTTTTCAAGGGAAAGGAAGGATGTGTCCCGGTTGTAAAAACGCATGCGGAATTTTTCCCTGCGATCGACGCCGTCGATTTTTTCTCTGAGCGCCCTGTCGGAAGGGGTGTCAAAATAAAGGCTCCGTATTTCATATTTGTTTCCGATGGCATGGCTGTCGCTCTGCATGACTGCGGAGAGCCGCATCCGCAGGGTCAGCAGGTCCTCATAGCTGATCTCATGCTTCCATTCATGGCGGTAGTTCATCGCATCGCTCCTTTTCGGCGGGCGTTTTCTTCCGGCCGGACTGTCCGCCGTTGTGTTTCTGTCTTCAGCATACGGTCCCACGCTGAAAGGCTGCTGAAAAGGCTTGTAAAAGATCTGTGAACGCTTTTTTCAGAGTCAATTCAGCTTGGAAGTATAGTATAATAAGGAAAACATCCCTGCCGGGGAGGGATCCTGTGAAAATTCTGATCATTGAAGACGAAAAACTGCTGGCTGACTCCATAAAAGTGCTGCTGGAGCGCAAAGGCTTTCAGGTGGAATGCGCTTATGACGGAAAGACCGGCGAAGAATACGCCGAGCTGGGCATTTACGACCTGCTGATCCTGGATGTGATGATGCCGGAGCTGAACGGCTACCAGGTGGCGCAACAGGTGCGGGCCAAACGGTGCTCCACGCCCATCTTAATGCTGACCGCGCGATCCGATCTGGAGGACCGGATCGCCGGGCTCAATGCCGGAGCGGATTACTATCTGACAAAGCCCTTTGACACGCGGGAGCTGCTGGCCTGCATCAACGCGCTGCTGCGCCGTCAGGGCGGCCAGGTGGACGAGCTGTGCTATGGCAATACCGCGCTGGACCTGTCCACCTGTATCCTATCCTGCGGAGAAAAAAGCATCCGCCTAAGCGACCGGGAATTTGATGTGATGCGCTACCTGCTGCAGTCCAGGGAACGCAACCTTTCCAAGGAAGTGCTTCTGGTGCGCATCTGGGGGTTTGAATCCAACGCCACGGAAAACCATGTGGAGGTCTACGTGGGCTTTTTGCGGAAAAAGCTGCAAAGCATCGGGTCCAACCTGCGCATCGTGGCTATCCGCAGGCAGGGCTATCACCTGGAGGTGGACACCTCATGCTGAAAAAACTGCGGCTTAAGTTCATCCTGGTCAACATGACCATCGTGACTGTGATGCTGGGCATCATTTTCGGCCTGCTCTATTATTCCACCAGCCGGAATCTGGAACAGGAAAGCCTGCGGATGATGGAGAACGTGGCCATGAATCCCCGGCAGACCGCTCCGCCCGGCATCCCCCGGCGGGAGGTGCGCCTGCCTTATTTCTGCGTCCTGGTGGACCGCGCCGGAGAGATGGCTGAGGCCGGCGGCGAGTTCCTGGATCTTTCCGATGAGGCGCTTCTGAACACACTTCTGCAGAGGGCATATGACGCCCAGTCTCCCAGCGGCGTTCTGAAGGACTGCGGCCTGCGGTTCTTCCGCAGGGAGACGCCCAGGGGCACTTGCATCGTGTTCGCGGACATCACCAGCGAACTGTCCACCCTGAAGAATCTGCTGAAAACATTCGCAGCCACGGGCAGCGCGGCATTTCTCGCGTTTCTGGGCATCACGGTGCTGCTGGCCCGCTGGGCGGTAAAGCCGGTGGAGGACGCCTGGCAGCAGCAAAAGCAGTTCGTGGCGGACGCCTCTCACGAATTGAAAACGCCCCTGACGGTCATCCTGACGGACGCGGAACTCCTGCACGCACCAGAGTGCCCCGAGACAGACCGTCAGCAGCTTTCCGGCAGCATCATCACCATGTCCCGGCAGATGCGGGGCTTGGTGGAGCGGCTGCTGGAGCTGGCGCGGATCGACAATTCCCGCGTGGAGGAAGCCTTCCGGCGGGTCTCTGCCAGCCAGGTCCTGACAGCGGCGGCCATGATGTTTGAACCCGTATTTTTTGAGAAGGAGCTGCCCTTTGTCTATGAGGTGGAGCCCGATCTTTTTGTGAACGGAAACGAAGATCATCTGAAGCAGCTTGCGGACATCCTGCTGGACAACGCCGGGAAATACGCTTCGCCCGGCGGAAAGATCTTCCTCCGGCTGAAGCGGGTCCCGCACAGGCATTGCCTGCTGGAGGTATCCGACCAGGGCGAACCCATCGGCAGCGAAGACCTAAAACATCTTTTCAAGCGTTTTTACCGGGCTGATAAAGCGCGAACCATGAACCACAGCTACGGCCTGGGCCTTTCCATCGCGCAAAAGATCGTGGAAGAACACCACGGGCGGATCTGGGCGGAAAGCCGGGACGGATACAACTGCTTTTTCGCGGAACTTCCGCTCCTGTAGCATGAAAAGCGGAGAGACCCTTTCGGTCCCTCCGCTTTTCTGGCCGGTAAACCTCCCCTGCTCCGGGCAGCAGAAAAGGCGTGGCCGAAGCCACGCCCTTTTTCTTCTTGCTGAATCTCTCCGGCGATCCGGTTTTGCGCGCCGGATGGCCGGCTGTTGTGAGAAGCGGGAACTTATTTGACGATGTTCATGGTGTCCATGGCGATCATCAGCTCTTCGTTGGTGGGGATGAGCAGGACCTTCACCTTGGAATCGGCAGCGGAGATGACAGCCTCCTCACCGCGGACATCGTTGGCCTTTTCGCACATCTTGACACCCATGAACTCCAGGCCGGAGGCGATGTCCATACGCTGGGACTTGGAGTTTTCGCCCACGCCGGCGGTGAAGATGATGGCGTCCACACCGCCCATAGCGGCGGCATAAGCGCCGATGAGCTTCTTGACGCCGTAGTTGAACATCTCAACGGCCAGAGAGGCGCGCTCGTTGCCTTCCTTGCCGGCATTCTCCAGATCACGGAAGTCGGAGGACACGCCGGAGACGCCCTGGACGCCGGACTTCTTGTTCAGAATGTTCAGCATCTCATCGATGTTCAGGCCCTTCTTGTTCATGATATACTGCAGGATGCCCGCATCCAGGTCGCCGGAGCGGGTGCCCATGCAGACGCCGGCCAGGGGGGTGAAGCCCATGGAGGTATCCACAGACTTGCCGCAGTCCACGGCGGTGACGGAGGAGCCGTTGCCCAGGTGGCAGGAGATCAGCTTGAGCTCCTCGGGCTTCTTGCCCAGCATGACGGCGGCGCGGGCAGCCACATACTTGTGGGAGGTGCCGTGGAAGCCGTAACGGCGGACCTTGTCCTCGGCATAGTACTCATAGGGCAGGGCGTACATGTAGGCCTTGGGGGGCATGGTCTGATGGAAGGCGGTGTCGAACACGGCCACCATGGGGACGCCGGGCATGATCTCGGCGCAGGCGCGGATGCCGATCAGGTTGGCGGGGTTGTGCAGAGGAGCCAGGGGGTTGCAGTCCTCGATGGCCTTCAGTACCTCGTCGGTGATCAGGACGGACTTGTTGAAAGCCTCGCCGCCGTGGACCACCCGGTGACCCACAGCATCGATCTCCTTCATGCTGGAGATCACGCCGTTCTTCTCGTCCACCAGGGCGTTCAGGACGGTCTGGATGGCCTCGGAATGGGTGGGCATGGCCACGTCAACGGCGTCCTGCTTTTCCTTACCGGCGATCTGGGGCTTGTAGGTGAACTTGCCGTCGATGCCGATGCGCTCGCACAGGCCCTTGGCCAGCAGCTCGCCGTTTTCGGGGTTCAGCAGCTGATACTTCAGGGAAGAGCTGCCGGCGTTGATGACTAAAACATTCATTTTTTGAACACTCCTGTATTTTTTATTTTAGAGTTGTATGATATAATCAGTCTGTTCTTTATTTTACACCATTCTTTTGCGTTTGACAACCATTTTGGGAGGGTTTTTATGCGGATTTGCGGCGTTGTGGCGGAATACAACCCCTTTCACAAGGGCCATGCCCACCAGCTGGCGGCGGCCAAGGACGCCCTGGGCGGAGACTGTGCGGCGGTCTGCTGTATGTCGGGTGATTTTGTCCAGCGGGGCGGCGCCGCGGTGCTGCCCAAGCATCTCCGGGCAAAGGCCGCCGTCCTGGGCGGCGCGGACCTGGTGCTGGAGCTGCCGGTAAGCTATGCACTGTGCTCGGCGGAGGGCTTCGCCCAGAGCGCCGTGGACATCCTGCTGGGCACCGGTGTGCTCACCGACCTGAGCTTCGGCGCGGAGGACCCGGACCCCGCGCTGCTGCGGGAGACCGCCTCCCTTCTGCTGGAGCATCAAACGGTGCAGGATACCCTGGCCCACCTCAGCACGGGCATTTCCTATGCCGCCGCCCGGGAGCGGGCGCTGTACGCCCGGGTAAAGGAGAAAGCCGCGCTGTTGCAGAAGCCCAACAACATCCTTGCGGTGGAATACTGCAAGGCGCTGATCCGCCGGGAGTCAGATGTCAACCTGGTGCCCGTGGGGCGGCAGGGCGCCGGACACGATGCGGGCGCGCAGGACGGATATGCCTCGGCGTCCCACATCCGGGAACTCCTTGGGCGGGGACAGGTCCGAGAAGCCCGCTCCTATCTTCCGGAGGGCTGCGCCGCCATCCTGGAGGAGGCGTTGGACAGCGGCCGCGCCCTCATCGACCAAAGCCGCCTGGAAAACGCCATGCTCAGCGCGCTGGTCCGGCTGACGGCCGGGGAGCTTGCCGCTCTGCCCGGCGCCAGCGAGGGGCTGGACAACCGCCTGCTTTCGGCCATCCGCGCCGGCCGCACCCTGCAGGACATCTGCGCCGCCGCCAAAACCAAGCGGTACGCCCTCTCCCGCATCCGGCGGATGGTGTTCTGCGCCTATCTGGGCATTACGGCGGAGGAAGCCCGGACCCCGCCCCCCTACGCCCGGGTGCTGGCCTTTAACGACAAGGGCCGGGAAGTGCTCCGTCTGGCCCGCAAGCAGGCTTCTCTGCCCCTCATCACCAAGCCCGCCCACGCCTTTGACCTGGGGGGCGGCGCCCGGCGCATTTTTGAGCGGGAAGCCCTTGCCTGCGACCTGTACCACCTGGCGCTACCCGCCTGGCGGGACTTTTCATGGGGGGCCGACTGGCGGCAGGACGCGATTTATGTGAAATAGCCTCTTTTCTGCAAATTTTTCCATAAAAACGGCGAAAAGCCCTTGACTTTTGGTCCGTGCGTTGTTATACTGTTAAAGCCGCATTGAACGGGTAATAAGCAGACCGTTTCGGTCTCACCCCAGGAGCGAGCCCGAAATGAAGGAGAGGTGCAAAGACATGTACGCAATCATCAAGACCGGCGGAAAGCAGTACAAGGTTTCCGTGGGTGACGAGATCTATGTTGAAAAGCTGGATCTGGAGGACGGTGCCACCGTTGACTTCGAGGTGCTGATGGTGGAAAACGAGGGTGCCCTGACCATGGGTGGTAAGGTTTCCGGCAAGGTCATCAAGACCGGCAAGCAGAAGAAGGTCATCGTCTACAAGATGAAGCCCAAAAAGAACTACCGCAGAAAGCAGGGTCACAGACAGCCTTATACCAAGGTCGTCATCGAGACCATCGCGTAATTCACACTATTAATTCGGAGGTGCAACCATGGCTCATAAAAAAGGTGTCGGCTCTACGAAAAACGGCCGCGATTCCGAGTCCAAGCGCCTTGGCGTGAAGCGTGCTGACGGTCAGTTCGTTCTGGCAGGCAACATTCTCGTCAAGCAGCGCGGCACGAAGATCCATCCCGGTACCAACGTGGGCAGAGGCAGCGATGACACTCTGTTCGCTCTGGCTAACGGCACTGTCCGGTTCGAGAGACTGGGCCGTGACCGCAAGCAGGTTTCCGTGTACGAAGAAGTGCAGCAGTAATCAAAGCTTTGCGACTCAGCATCCCGGACATCCGTCCGGGATGCTTTCCTTTTGTCCGAAATCACCGGTTTCTATGGAATTTCCCGGAAAACCGTGGTATACTGATAAAAAATCTTGTCTTTAAGGATGTAACACCATGTTTGTAGATGTTGCGAAAATCAGGATCAAGGCCGGCAGGGGCGGCGACGGCCACATCGGCTTTCACCGCGAGAAATATGTGGCGTCCGGCGGCCCCGACGGCGGCGACGGCGGCAAGGGCGGCGATATCGTCTTTGTGGTGGACAACCACATGGCCACGCTGCTGGACTTCCGCTACAAGCGGAAATATGTGGCCGCCGACGGCGAACCCGGCGGCACCAAGCGCTGCTTCGGAAAAGACGGCGCGGACACCGTCATCAAGGTTCCCCGGGGCACCCTCATCAAGGACGGCGAGACCGGCGCGCTGATCCACGATATGTCGGATGACAAGCCCTTTATCGCCGCCCGGGGCGGCAAGGGCGGCTGGGGCAACGCCCACTTCGCCACTCCCACCCGGCAGGCGCCCCGCTTCGCCAAGCCCGGTATGGAGGGCGACGAGCGCTTCATCCTGCTGGAGCTGAAGCTCATCGCGGATGTGGGCCTCATCGGGTTCCCCAACGTGGGCAAAAGCACGCTGCTGTCCATGATCTCGGCGGCACGGCCCAAGATCGCAAACTACCATTTCACCACCCTGGCCCCCAACCTGGGGGTGGTGTTCGTGTCCGAAGGCTCCTCCTTTGTGTGCGCGGATATTCCCGGCATCATCGAGGGCGCTGCCGAGGGCGCGGGCCTGGGTCACGACTTCCTGCGGCACATCGAGCGCTGCCGCCTGCTGGTCCATCTGGTAGACGTGTCTGGCAGCGAGGGCCGGGACCCGGTGGAGGATCTGGACACCATCAACAGCGAGCTGCACCGGTACAGCGAGGCGCTGGCCCAGCGGCCCCAGATCATCGTGGCCAACAAATGCGACATTCTGGACCCCGACTCTGACAATCTGGCCCGGCTGCAGGCCAGGGCTGACCAACTGGGCTGTCCCCTGTTCCGGCTGTCCGCCGCCGCCAACCAGGGCGTCAAGGAACTGGTCTATCACGTGTGGAACCAGCTGGAAAAGCTGCCGCCCGTGGAGGTCTTTGAGCCTGAAATGTCTCTGGACGAGCCTGCCCCGGTGGAAGAACGGGATATCCAGATCACCCGGGGCGATGACGCGGTGTTCTATGTCACCGGCGCCTGGGTGGAAAAGATCGTGGGCTCGGTCAATTTCGACGAGTACGAATCCCGGATGTACTTTGAGCGCACCCTGCGCAAGGCCGGCGTCTTTGATATGCTGGAGGCCCGGGGCATCAAGGAAAAAGACACCGTGGACGTGCTGGGCATCCAGTTTGAATACGTTTACTGAGCGCTTTCCCATTTTTTGAGAGGAGGGTGACCTGCGGTGCGGAAATATGGCAAATGGCTGCTGGGCGCGCTGGCCCTGCTGTGTGCTTTTGGTCTGGGACGGGGCGGCAGCGCCTATTCTGAAGCGGATCTGGCCCGCGCCCGGGAGGAGGCCTATAACAAGGGATACCACACCGGCTTTGACGAAGGGAGCGCGTCCGGCCGGGACGCCCTTTACCAGGAGGCCTTTGCCGCAGGCCGCACAGAGGGCTATGACGCCGGTTTGACCGACGGCATTGCCCGGGGCGCGGAGGAAGAGCAGGCCGCCCTTCTGTCCGTCACGGGGGACACCTACAGCCAGGGCTACAGCGCCGGCTACGATGAAGGCTATGCCAAAAAGGGAAAGGACGAGCAGGCTGCCCGGGAGCGCTATCTGGCGTCGCTGCAGCCACTTCTTCCCAGTGTGACCCCGCCCTCCCCTTCCACGGACACACCCGGCGGGAAGGGATCCTCTGCCGCTCAGGAGCCCACGGAGCAGGTGGTCTATGTCACCAACAGCGGCAGCAAGTATCACAGGGCTTCCTGCGCCCATCTCAGCAAAAGTAAGATCGAAAAGACTCTGAGCGAGGCCAAAGCCGCGGGCTATGAGCCCTGCAAGACCTGCAAGCCGCCGCAATAAAAGCAAAAACCCGCGCCAGCCGGATGTTTGTAAAACAGGAAATCCTCCGTATGTTCCAAAACATACGGAGGATTTGTTTATGTTTCATCTGCAAGCTTTCCGGCGGCAGTTCCCCGGAGGACTATCGCTTTTTGCAAGCTGATCATGCCCGTCTCTTCTTTCAGAAACAGCCCGTTTGCAAAAGGCAAACGGGCTGCTGTTTTTTCGCTTGTGGGGGCGGAGGCTTACTTCACCACCACACGGTGGAAGGTCTTTTTTCCCTTTTTGATGATGAAATCGCCGGTCTGGAAATCCGCCACGGTGAAGGTGCGGTCAAAGGCGGTGATCTTCTCATCATTGACCATGACGCCCCCCTGCTGGACCAGACGGCGGGCCTCGCCCTTGGAGGGTGCCAGCTTGGTCTTGACCATCAGATCCAGGATGGCGATGCCTTCACCGATGTCCGCCGCCGCAAACTCGGAGGTGGGCATATCGGCGCTGACGCCGCCCTGGGCGAACAGGGCCCTGGCAGCGGCCTGCGCCTTGTCGGCCTCCTCGGTGCCGTGGACCATCTGGGTCAGCTCATAGGCCAGGATCTCCTTGGCGGTGTTGAGCTGGGCCCCCTCCCACTTGTCCATCTCGTTGATCTGTTCCAGGGGCAGGAAGGTCAGCATACGGATGCACTTGAGCACGTCGGCGTCGCCCACATTGCGCCAGTACTGGTAAAATTCAAAGGGAGAGGTCTTGTTGGGATCCAGCCAGACGGCGTTGCCGGCGGTCTTGCCCATCTTTTTGCCCTGAGAGTCGGTGAGCAGGGTGATGGTCATGGCGTGGGCGTCCTTGCCCAGCTTCTTGCGGATCAGTTCGGTACCGCCCAACATATTGCTCCACTGGTCGTCGCCGCCGAACTCCATGTTGCAGCCGTACTTCTGGAACATGTAGTAGAAGTCATAGGACTGCATGATCATATAGTTGAACTCCAGGAAGGACAGACCCTTTTCCATGCGCTGCTCATAGCACTTGGCCCGAAGCATATTGTTGACGGAGAAGCAGGCGCCCACCTCCCGCAGCAGTTCCACATAGTTCAGGTCCAGCAGCCAGTCGGCGTTGTTGAGCATCATGGCCTTGCCCTCGCCGAACTCGATGAACTTTTCCATCTGGCGCTTGAAGCACTCGGCGTTGTGGTCGATGTCCTCCTTGGTGAGCATTCTGCGCATATCGGTGCGGCCGGAGGGGTCTCCGATCATGGTGGTGCCGCCGCCGATGAGGGCGATGGGCTTGTTCCCCGCCATCTGCAGGCGCTTCATCAGCGTCAGCGCCATGAAATGGCCGGCGGTAAGGCTGTCGGCCGTGCAGTCAAAGCCGATGTAGAAGGTAGCCTTGCCGTTGTTGATCATCTCGCGGATGTGGTCTTCGTCGGTGACCTGGGCGATCAGGCCGCGGGCCTGCAATTCTTCATAAATCTGCATGATTTTCGTTCCTTTCTTACGCCTGCTCCCGGATGATGCCCGCAAGCACGTCCCGGACCAGGGTCACATTCTTTTCTTCACAGACAGTATCTTTCGGTGTGTGGATGCGGGCGCAGTAAAGGCCGAAGCGTTTACTGCGGCGAAAGGCGGCAATGCCCACGCCAAGGGGAAGATTGGCCTGGTCCGAAGGAAACAGGCAGACGACCCTGTCCCGGACGGTGACGGTTTTTCTCCGGAACCGGCGCACAGGGTCTTCCAGCGTTCCAGCCTGCCGGGCTGCTTTTTCCGCAGCGTTTTGGAGGGAATGAGCAGAAGCTCATCACCGTCGCCGATGCAGTCGGCGTTGAGCACCAGCTGTCTCCGGACTGCCTTTTTGTGTCTGGAGCGGTAGGATGCCGAACCGATCAGGCCGGCCTCCTCCAGGTCAAACAGCACAGAGCACACCTTTTCCCGCAGCTCCGTGGGCAGGGTCCCCATCAGCTCCAGCACCAGGATGACGCCGGAGGTGTTGTCATTGGCATTGTGCCGGTTGGCCGGGCCGCAAAGCAGCAGCCATGCCAAAAGGATCAGACAGCCGTAGCCGGTAAGCAGCACCGCCAAAGGGCTTTCGGTCAGACGGGCCGCCAGCCAGACCGCCACAAGCACCGGCACGCAGAACAGCAGCGCCACAACGATCTGGTACAGCAGATAGATCCCCACGTTGCACGGCGTGATGAAGTTGGGAAAAGGCAGCCGCGCGCAGGTATCATAGTGGGCGGTCACCAGGTAATCTGCTTTCTCCGGGTCGCCAAACAGCACATTCCGCGCGCCCAGAGCGCCCTTTTCCTCCGCGTACACATAGCCCAGCCGCTCTCCATAGCTGCGGACAGCCCCGCGGAACGCCTGCTTTTTCCGTTTTCCCTTTCGCACCTGGAACTCTGCCAACACATCCATGGGCTTGTCCAAACAAAAACACCCCCCGTCACCAATGACAGAGGGCGTAAAACACGCGGTACCACCTCAGTTCACCGTTTCTTCGCAAAAACGGCCTTTGGGAGTCGGAGACTCCGCCGCTGTAACGGGCGCACCCGTCCCGCCCTACTGCAAGTTCAGGCAGGCCGCTCCGGGATGTAATTCGGCGGTTTCCTTTACCTCCTTTCACCTGCCGGAGGCTCTCTGTAAAGGAAATGGCGCGTACTTCTTCCCATCTTCGCGTATAACTTTTGTTATCGTAACAAAGAAAGAAGAACTTGTCAAGAGGGATGTGCCAAAGACAGGCATCATCCCGCCAGAAAGCCTCGGGCCATGATATAAAAACCCAAAAGGACCAGCACGGCCGGGACCAGAATATGGCGATAGGCCTGTAAAAAACGTCGCAGCGGCGGCAGTTCCGTCAGCCGAATGCTCAGAACGCACCAAAGGCCGGTCATCACGCCGAATACGACCGCTGCGGCGGCCATCTGGGAAGGGGTATATCCTGCGAACAGCGGAATGTAAACACCCAGGTTGTCCGCACCGTTGGCAACGGTCACCAGCGCGCTCTGGACGGTCAGACTGCGGGCGCGCTCCTGCCGGTTTTCCCGGCCGGGTTGTCCGGGCTGTTTTTGTTCCCGCCGGAAGGCTGCCCAGTTCCGCAGTCCCAGAGCGATGGGTGCCAGACCAAGCCAGCCGAGCCAGGTCCGCGGTACCGGCCGCAGGCCATAAGCCGCCAAAAGGCTCAGCAGCACCAGGGTCCCGGTGCCCAGATATTTCCCGGCAATGACCGCCCGGCGCTGTTTTCCGGTCTCTGCCTGAGCAAACAGCAACAGATTGAGGGCAAGGTCATCCAGGTCGGTCCCCGCAAAAGCGATTGCTGCCGCAAGCAGCGTTTCAGCCATGGGCAGTCTCTCCCAGCATCTCCTCGGCGCTGGCAAGGGTGGTCTCGGTGATGACCGCGCCGCCGATGATGCGGGCGATCTCCTTTTTGCGGCCCTCCCGGTCCAGAGGGGTGACTTCCGTATAGGTGCGGCCGTCCCGCTCGGTCTTGGCGATGAGCAGATGGTTGTCCGCCACGGCGGCGATCTGAGGCAGATGGGTGATGCACAGCACCTGACGCACCTTTGCCATGTCCCGCAGCTTTTCCGCGACCCGCTGGGCGGCCCGGCCGCTGACGCCGGTGTCCACCTCGTCAAACACGGCGGACATCCCCTGCTCCCCCGCGCTGAGCACGGTCTTCATGGCCAGCATGATGCGGGAAAGTTCGCCGCCGGAGGCCACCTTGGCCAGGGGCTTCAGGTCCTCGCCGGCGTTGGCGGACAGCAGGAAGCGCACGTTGTCGGTGCCCTTTTTGGTGAAACGGGCCTGGTTTTCCGAACGCAGGTCCTCCACTTCCGCCTGAAACCGGGCGTGCTTCAGGTCCAGGCCGCAGAGCTCCTGTTCGACCTGCCGGGAAAGCCGCTCCGCCGCCTCCAGACGCAGGGCGTGGAGCCGGCCGGCCTCCTCATAAAGGGCGGCACGCATTTCCGCGTACTGGGCCTTCAGCTCGTCCAGACTGTCGTCAAGGTTGTCCAGTGATGCCAGCTCGTCCTCCAGCGCCGCCAGATGCTCCTCCAGCTCATCGGCGGAAACGCCGTGTTTGACACACAGCCTGGAGATCTGGTCCAGGCGCCGCTCGGTCTGCTCCAGCCGTTCGGGAGCGTACTCCAGCCGGGACAGCTCGTCTGCCAGGTCGCCGGACAGGTCTTCGGCCAGCAGGGCCAGCTCCCGCATCCGCTTTTCCAGTTCCCCGGCGGCGGCGCTGTACCGGGCGCTCCGGGTCAGGGCCTTTGCCGCCTGTGCCAGCCGGACGGCAGCCCCTTCGCCCTGCTCGCCGCCGTCCAGCAATGCGGAAGCCTCCGCAAGGCCCTCGGCGATCTTTTCGCCGTTTTGGAGCTGAAGCCGCAGCGACAGCAGTTCCTCCTGCTCGCCGGGCTTGACGTCCGCCTTTTTCAGCTCGTCGATGCGGCCCGGCAGGGCTGCCCGGCGGCGCTCCTTTTCGGCGGCGCTCATGTTCAGCGCCTTCATGCGGCGGTTGAGCTGCAAAAGCGCCTCATAATGCTGCAAATACTGCTCCAGCGGGCCCTCCATACCGGCGAAGGCGTCCAGATAGTCCATATGCAGCTGTTCGTTCATCAGGTGCTGGCCGTCGTGCTGGCCGTAGATGCTCACCAGCAGTTCGCCCAGCGCCTTCAGGTTGGAAAGGGCCGCCGGCCGGCCGTTGATCCGGCACTGGTTGCGGCCGTCGGCAAAAATCTCCCTCCGCAGCAGCAGCTGACCCTCCTCCGGCTCGAAGCCCTGCTCCCGGGCCAGCGCCTGCACCTGGGGCGCCAGGCCGGTAAAGGACGCGGCCACGCAGGCCCTGGACTGGCCGGTACGGATCAGCTCCCGGCTCACCCGGCCGCCCAAAATGGCGCTGAGAGCGTCGATGATGATGGATTTGCCCGCGCCCGTCTCGCCGGACAGCACAGTAAGGCCGCCCGAAAAATCGATGTCGGCCTTTTGGATCACGGCGATATTCTCGATGTAAAGATTGCGAAGCATATTCCAGCGCTCCCGTCAGGAAAGCATCCCCGCCACCATTTCGCAGAATTTTTCCGCATCCTCGTTGGTGCGCAGAATGACCAGAATATTGTCATCTCCGGCCAGAGTGCCCACGATGTCGCGGATCTTCATGGCATCGATGGCGGCGGCAGCGGCGTTGGCCATACCCACCAGGGTCTTGAGCACCACCAGGTTCTGCGCCCGGTCCACCTTGACCACGCACTCGCGGAAGATATTCTTCAGCCGGGTCATGTGGGTGACGCTGCCGCTCTGGTCCGGGGTGGAATACTGGTAGCCGCCCGAATGGGAGGCCACCTTGATGAGGCGAAGCTCCTTGATGTCCCGGGAAATGGTGGCCTGCGTGGCGGTATAGCCTCGTTCCCGGAGATGCGCGGACAGCTCTTCCTGGGTCTTGATCTCATTGGAGGTAATAATATCGAGGATCGCGGCCTGTCGTTTGAATTTCATTTTCCTGTCCTTTCGTTTGCAAGTTTTTGTCGGATGATCTCATAAAAGCCCTGGCCCTTGATGCGCAGCAGGGAGAAAATGCGCCGGGAACGCTGGATGACCACCCGGTCTCCGTCCCGCAGCTCATAGGTGTCACCGTCCGGCGAGAGGAACACCTGGTGTCCCTTGTACGCCGGCTTTACCGTGACGATGCTGGTGCCTGCGATGACAAAGGATTTGATGGTGAGCGAATGGGGGCAGATGGGCGTCACCGCCAGGCAGTCGCTGGAAGGGGCCAGGATAGGCCCTCCGGCCGCCAGGGAATAGGCGGTGGAACCGGTGGGCGTGGTGACGATGACGCCGTCGCCGCTGAACTGGAAGACCTCCTGTCCGTCCACGATGACCGAAAGGGGGATCACCCGGTTGAAAAAGCCCTTGGTGACCACGGCTTCGTTCAGCGCCACGGTGGAATAGACCTCCCGGTCCTGCCGGTCAAACACCTGAATGTCCAGCATACTGCGGTCATCCAGTGTAAAGCTGCCTTCCTTTACTTTCCGCACCAATTCAAGTTCATCCGGTTCTATTTCGCTCATAAAACCGATGGTGCCGCAGTTGACGCCCAGCACGGGCTTGCGGTACAGGGACGCCTGTCCCGCTGTCCGCAGGATGGTCCCGTCGCCGCCCACCACCATGATAAAATCACAGGCCGGATAGATGTCCGGTTCTCCCAGAAACCGCACCCGCACCGCCTGATCGGCGGACAGGCCTGCCTGCAGCAGCTCCCGGAATCCCTCCAGCGCCAGCACCTCAAACCCTTCCCGCAGCAGCAGCCCTATCAGCCGGCAGCTCACCTGCACGGTGTTGTCCCTGGTGGGATTTGGTTGTACCATCACGCGATTCACCATCGATCACTTCCTTTATTTACGCAAATGTGCCTGACGGACCAGCGCCTCCAGATCGGGCAGGCGGTCCTCCCCGTCCCGGCGCAGCCAGGCCAGATATTCGATGTTTCCGTCTCCGCCCCGGATGGGAGAGGCTGTCATTCCGGCAACTGTAAAGCCGTTCAGCTTGAATTGCTCCGTCACATCCCGCAGGACCTGCAGGTGCGCCTTTGGGTCTTTTACCAGGCCGCCCCGGCCCACGGCAGCCCGGCCCGCCTCGAACTGGGGCTTGATGAGCACCACGGCTTCACCTTTCCGGGACAGCAGCCCCGCCAAAGACGGCAGCACCAGGCGCAGCGAGATGAAACTCACATCGCAGGCGGCAAAGGTGGGTGTTTCCGGCAGCTGCTCCGGCAGCAGCGCCCGGATATCGGTCTTTTCCAGATCGGTCACCCGGGGGTCGGCCCGCAGGGCGGGAGCCAGCTGGCCGCTGCCCACATCCACCGCGTATACGTGGGCCGCGCCCCGCTCCAGAGCGCATTGGGTGAAGCCTCCAGTGGAGGCCCCCACGTCCAACACCACGCGGCCCCGCAGGCCAATGGAAAAGGCTTCCAGGGCGCCCTCCAGCTTATGAGCGGCGCGGCTGACGAAATGGGCGGCGTCGTTGAGGATCTCCAGAGGGACGGCGCTGTCATATTTCCGGGCGGGCTTTCGGGCAGGCTCCCCGTCCGCCAGCACCTGACCCTGCAAAATCAGCTCCTTGGCCCGGTCACGGCCGCCCACCAGGCCCCGGCTCACCAGCAGCAAATCCAACCGCATCTCCTCAGCCATGACACAGCTCCTTTGCGGCTTCCGCCACCGATTCCGCGTCGATTTTACAGACGGTGTAAAGCTGTTCCACAGTACCCTGCTGAACGAACCTGCGGCCCAGATTGCACAGCCTCAGCCGGGCGTTTACGCCCTTTTCCAGCAGCAGCGCGGCCAGACGCTGTCCCAGGCATCCGTCCTCCACGCAGTCCTCCAGCACCAGGGCGCATCCAGTGTCTCCAACAGTGCGCAGCAGCAGGTCCCCATCGGTAAACGTCAGCTCGTTGATCTTCAGCACGGCGGCGGAAACGCCCCGTTCCTCCAGCCTTTGGGCGGCGTCCAGCGCCACCGGCAGCAGGCAGCCGTAGGTGATGATGGTGACGGCGCTCCCCTCTCTGACCAGCTTCATGGGCAGGTCAAAGGTATTCTCGCGGAAGGGTCCTTCCCCGCCCCGGGGATAGCGCACGGCCACCGGACCGGATTCCAGCAGCACGGCACGTTCCAGCGCCGAACGGAGCTCGGCGTAATTGGAGGGCGCGAAAAGCTTCATCCCGGGAACGGTGCGCAGGAAAGGCACGTCGAACGCCCCCTGATGCGTCTCGCCGTCGGCTCCCACCAGTCCGGCCCGGTCCACGGCAAACACCACATGGTTGCCGCCGATGGCCACATCGTGAAGGATCTGGTCATAGGCCCGCTGCAGAAAGGTGGAATAGATGGCGCATACCGGGAGCATCCCCCGGGCCGCCAGGCCGGCGGCCATGGCCACCGCGTGTTCCTCGGCGATGCCCACGTCAAAAAAGCGTTTGGGATAGGCCTCTGCAAAGGGGTCCAGCCCGGTTCCCACGGACATGGCGGCGGTCACCGCGCAAATTTTTTCATTCTGCGCCGCCAAACGGCACATGGTTTGTCCGAAAACAGCGGAAAAATCCGTCTTGTGGGCGTTCACCGGATGCCCGGTGACGGTGTCAAAGGCGGAAACGCCGTGGAAGTCGCCGGGCGCCTGCTGAGAGGGCAGATAGCCCTTGCCCTTCACGGTCTTCAAGTGGACGACCACGGGCTTTTGCAGCTTTTCCGCCTGCTCCAGCAGGGCGCAGACGGCATAGACATCGTTGCCGTCCGCCGGGCCCAGGTATTCAAACCCCATCAGTTCAAACAGGGTCTCCTTCAGAACAGCGGAGCGCAGCGCGCTCTTGCAGGCGGAGATCCCCCGGATCAGGCTGCCGCCGCCGGGGATCCGGTTCAGAAAGGCTTTGGTCCTTTCCTTCATGCGGAAGTAGCGTGGCTTGATGCGGATGGCCGACAGGCGCTTGGCCACCGCGCCCACATTGGGGCTGATGGACATATCGTTGTCATTGAATACCACGATCAGGGGCAGGCCCGACTGCCCGGCGTCATTCATGGCCTCATAGGCCATGCCGCCGGTAAAGGCGCCGTCACCGATGACGCAGACTGTGGCGCTTTCCCTGCCCGCCAGCTTTTTGGCCCGCGCCATACCCAGCGCCACCGACACAGAGGAGGAAGCGTGTCCCGAAACGGCGCTGTCGCATGGACTTTCAGAGGGACGCAGAAAGCCGCTGATGCCGTCCAGCTGCCGGAGGGTGCCGAAGCGGTCCTTGCGCCCGGTGAGCATCTTGTGCACATAGCACTGGTGTCCCACGTCGAAGATGAGGTCATCCCGCGGGACGGAAAACACCCGGTGGATGGCCACGGTCAGCTCCACCGCCCCCAGATTGGAGGCCAGATGTCCCCCTGTTTTCGACACGCTTTTGATGAGAAATTCCCGGATCTCGGCGCACAGGCCGGGGAGCTCCTCGGCGGGCAGCCGTTTCAGGTCCGCAGGACTGTTGATATGTTCCAGCCAGGGGTATTGCCTCATGTCCGACGTCCTCCCATAAAATGTCCGGTCATTTTTCCCGCCGGGCCAGATATTCGGCCAGCTTCTGCAGGAATTCGCGATCGCTGAACGCTTCCGCCGCGGTCATGGCCTGCAGCGTCAGCCGGCGCACCAGGCCCCGGCAGGCTTCCAGGCCGTAAACAGAGACAAAGGTGGTCTTGTCATTGGCCGCGTCGCTGCCGGTGGCTTTTCCCAGCACGGCCCGGTCGCCGGTGACGTCCAGAATGTCGTCCCGGATCTGAAAGGCCAGGCCCAGGGCGTCCGCATAGGCTTCGGCGGCCTGCTGCTGCGCAGCCGTGCCCCCCGCCAGAAGCACGCCGCCCACGCAGGCGGCCCGGATCAGCGCCCCGGTCTTGAGGCTGACCATCTCCCGCAGCTCCTCGTCCGAGGCGGACTTTCCCTCCAGGGCCAGGTCCTGGACCTGGCCGCCGATCATGCCGTACAGGCCGCTGCAGCGGGCAATGCAGGCGGCGGCCCTCATGGCCGGCTCCGCGGCCACCGTCCGCTGGGACAGCATGGTCTCGAAGGCGCGGTTGAGCAGGGCGTCGCCCGCCAGAACGGCGGTGGCGTCGCCGTAGACCTTATGATTGGACAGCCTGCCCCGGCGGTAGTCGTCATCGTCCATGCAGGGCAGATCGTCGTGGATCAGCGAATAGGTGTGGATCATCTCCAGCCCGCAGGCAAAGGGCAGGGCATCCTCCGGCTGGCCGCCGCACAGCCGGTAAAACTCCAGCAGCAGCGCCGCGCGGATATGCTTGCCGCCGGCAAGCAGGCTGTAGCGGCAGGCCTCGAAAATGCGGCTGTGCCTGCAGGTCTCCTGGGGAAGGTACCGCTCCAAACCGGCTTCCACCAGGGCGCTGTACTGTTTCAGGCGTTCTTCAGGCATCGCTTACGCCTCTTCCCCGTCAAAATCTTCCAGTTCCGGGCCGTTTTCGCCCTGTACCAGCAGCTTCAGCTGCTGCTGGGCCTGGTCCAGCGCCTTGCCGCAGGCGCTGATGAGACGGGTTCCCTCCTGAAACAGGGCCAGGCTCTCCTCCAGAGGCGCGTCGCCCTTTTCCAGCGCGGCCACGATCTCCTCCAGACGGCTCATGGACTGCTCAAATGTCTTCTTTTTTGCCACGTTTGTTCCTCCTTTGGACGGTCTCCACCGTACACTGCGCCGTGCCGTCGGCCAGGCTGACGGCGATGGCGTCCCCGGACTTCAGCTGGGCGGCCGAGCGGACCACCGCGCCCTCCCGGGACACCATGGCATAACCGCGGCCCAGCACCTTCAGCGGGCTGAGGGCGTCCAGCTTGGCCGCCGTCCGGGAAAAGCGCTGCTGCTGCCGGGAAAGGACCGCCTGTCCCCCGTGCTCCAGCCGTTGGCGGAGCATCTCCAGATACAGTTCCCGCTGCTGGAGGCAGGCCTCCGGCCGAACCATCACCCGGCTGTTTGCCAAAGTGTCCAGCCGCTGCCGCAGCCGGGCCAGTCTTCCCTGCTCCGCCTGCTCCAGCCGCGCCTGCAGCTGGCGCAGGCCGCTGCGCAAAGCGTCGCCGTCCCGGACGGCCAGTTCGGCGGCATTGGAGGGCGTCGCCGCCCGCACATCCGCCGCAAAATCCGATATGGTCACATCCGGCTCATGCCCCACAGCCGAGATCACCGGTATGGTGCAGCGCCAGATGGCTCTTGCCACGATCTCCTCGTTGAAGGCCCAAAGGTCTTCCATGGAGCCGCCGCCCCGGCCGGTGATGATGACATCGGCCAGCTGGTGCGCGTCAACATAATCCAGCATGGCGGCGATCTCCTCCGCCGCGCCCTCGCCCTGGACCCGCACCGGGCACACCAGCACCTGCGCCATGGGCCATCTCCGGCCCAGAATGCGGATCATGTCCCGCACGGCGGCGCCGGTGGGCGATGTGACCAGCGCCACCCGCTCCGGATACACGGGCAGGGGCTTTTTGTGGGCGGGGTCGAACAGGCCCTCCTGATACAGGCGGCGCTTGAGCTGCTCAAAGGCCACCGCCAGCGCGCCCACGCCGTCGGGCTGCAGGCTGGTCACATAGATCTGATACTGCCCGCTTTTGGGAAACAGACTCACCCGGCCGTAAAGGATGACCTTCATGCCGCTTTCCGGCCGGAAGCGCAGCTTGGCCGCGTCTGAGCGGAACATGACGCAGGAAATGACCGCGCCCTCGTCCTTCAGGGTAAAATACTGGTGGCCGGAGGAGTGGGCCTTGTAGTTGGAAAGCTCGCCCCGGACGCAGACCTGGGACAGGATTTCGTCCCGGTCCAGCAGGAGCTTGATATATTGGGTCAGCTGTGTGACCGAAACAGGCTGCATTGCCATGGTTTACCTCATGGACGCCAGCACGGCAGCGCCTACGGCGTTGTCACCGCCAAGGCCCTTTTGCGCGAACCACACGTCCTTTTCCTTTGCGAAAACTTCCTGCACCAGGGTACACACCGACACGCCGCCGGAGATGAGCACCGGCAGGGGATGCTCCCGGCGGGCGTTCTGCGTCGCCTTCAGAATGGTCCGCGCCACGGTGCGCAGCACGAACCGGCAGACATCCTCTTTGCTGGCCCCGGCCCGGATGCGGGCCTGATACTGGTTCTGCACCCCCGAAAAGGAGAACGTGCAGCCCTGCACCCGCACCGGGAAAACATCCTCCGTGTCCGACCGGAGCGCGGCCTGCTCCACATAGGGGCCCGCGGGGAAAGGCATCTCCAGATCCACGCCCACCCGGTCGATGACCTGGCCGGCGGAGATGTCGCTGCTGCCGCCCAGGATGGAAGCCCGGAGGATGCGCTCCTCAGAGGGCTCCGCCAGCAGCAGCTCGGTGGTGCCCCCGGACAGGTGCCAGGCCAGCAGCGGCGCGCCCAGCAGGTCCAGCCGGCCCACCGAAAGGGCGGCGGCCGCCAGATGTCCCTGCTGGTGAGAAAAGTCATAGACCGGCACCCCCAGCGCGGCACCCATGCACTCGGCGGCGCACTGCCCCGCCAGAAAGCAGGGCATATAGGAATCCTCCAGATCCCGGGGCCGGGCGGAAAAGCCGATGGCCCGGATCTCGCCGTCCAGGCCGCCGCACACCTCCCGCACCCGGGCGGAAAGCTGCTTTACGTGCTGGAACAGCGCGTCGCTCTGCCGCAGGCCCAGACTGCCCAGGGGCACCTCCAGCAGCTGGCCGCAGGCGCGAAAAGAGCCGTCCGCGGGGCTGTACAGCCCTGCCGACGTCTTGTAATTGCTGGTGTCCAGGCCCAGATAAAGCGGTCTCATGCCTGCACTTCTTGCTTCACGAAAGCGCCCATAATGCCGTTGATAAAGCCGGCGGCCTCCGGGGAATCGTACTGCTTGGCCAGTTCCAGCGCCTCGTTGACCGACGCGCCCACAGGAATGCCCATATACAGCACCTCGTACATGGACAGGCGCAGGATGCACTTGGAGATCCGGGAAATGCGGGCCACATTCCAGCCCACGGCATAGTTCGCGATGTAGCCGTCCAGCTCGGGAAGATGCTCCATCACGCCGGTGACCGCCCGGGTGATGTATTCCCGCTGTCCCTCTGACGGCAGCTCCCGGTACAGCTCATATTCGCCCTCCAGGGACGCAAAGTTCTCCTCATTGACGGATTCCAGCAGCTCCGCGCCCCGCTTTCCGGAATATTCACCGGCAAAGATCAGATGAAGCACCAGTTCTCTCGCCTCTCGTCTGTTCATAGACAGCCTCCCACTTGTATCCAAAAATAGAGATTATTATCTGATTTTATATTATACACCGTTTTGTGCAAAAGGAAAGGATTTTTTGCGGACTTTTTTAAAATTTATTCTTTATCTCTGCATAAAAAAGTACCCTCCGCCGCGCCGGACGAAGGGTGCTTTTCATTTGCGTGTTACCGGACCGCCATGCCGGCGACAAAAACATTGACAGCCGCTACCTCGATGCCCACGGCTGCGTCCACCGCGGTCTTGACGGCGGTCTGGACGCTTTTTGCCACCTGGGAGATCACATGGCCAGCGGCCACCAGAATATGAACATCGACGGAGCAGATGCCGATCTCACTCAGGCAGACGGTAACGCCTTTTACCACCGCCTGGGGCACAACGGCCAGCGACGACACCCCGGATACGGCCAGAGCCGCCTGGGCGGCAATCTCGCCGATGGCGGCAAAGGAGACGCGGATATCGCCGTCCTCCTCCCGAATGTCCAGATATTCCTTCTGTTCGGCCATCTGATCAGCTCCTTTCTGTGAATGTTCCTATTTTAACCCATTTTGCCGCGTTTGACAAGCCTTTATTCGGTCTCGATGATCTTGATGGCATCGGCGGTGACGTTGGCCTCGCTGATGACGATGTCCCGGATCCTGGCCACATCAGTGTCCGTCAGGCCGTTTTCCGTTTTGGACACGATAACATTGACGCCGTTGTCATTGATAAAGGCCACGCAGTCGGCATAGCCCTTGGCAATGACCAGATTTTCGATGCGGGATTCCACCACCGCGTTGTCGGCCATCACCTGAATGCCGGTGCTGGCGGCGGTGCGGGCCTCCTGGGTGGCGGTCTCGCTTTCAGCCGTTTTGGTGAGAATGCTCACAGCCTCGTCCCGGGCCTGCTGCCGGGAAAGCCGGGCCTGGGAGAAATATTCCCCCGCCTTTGCGCTCCCCTGGTTTTGCGTCTCGCCGTCCACTTTGTCCACCAGGATGGATTCCCCCAGCACCTTGCCGTCGGCCTGGTAGTCGGTGGCGTTGCCGTAGTCCCCGCCGGTCTTTGCATAATACCAGTTGAGATAGACCGCCACACACAGCATCAGTGCCACCACAGAATAGATCGCGCCTCGTTTTTTCACAGTCAAAGCCTCCTATTGTTTCATTTTTGAGATGACGATTCGGTCTGCCGAAATGCCGGTCAGCGACTGGATGACCCGGGTCACCTCCAGACGGACGCTGGCGCTGCCGCCGCCCTCGCACACCACCACCGCGCCGCGGTACACCGGGGCGGCGGTCTGGACCGGCACCGGGGCCTGCCCTCCGCTTTCCGACAGGGTGACCAGCTCCCGCTGGCTGGACGCGCTGCCGCCGGTGCCGTTCTGCGTCTGCGAATCCGTTCGGTCAAAGGCATAGATGGTCTCCTCCCCGGTCTCCACAGTGAGCAGCACCTGCGCCTTGCCCACGCCGTCCATGGTTTCCAGAATGGCTTCGATGCGGGTCTCCAGCGCCGCGGCCTCCCCCAGTCCCTCCCGGGCGGCAGACGCCGTCTCCCGGAGCTCAGGCTCGCTCTGGGGCCAAAGGAGCAGCACCAGTCCCACCAGGCACACCAGCAGGATGTATTTATATTTATCGAACAGCTTTTGCAAATATGCCGGCATCTCCGGACGAACAGGTGATTTCATGGTACAGTTTCCTCCCGGATGGTGATGTTGTCCGCCGGAACGGCCAGCTGGGCCGCGATGCTTTGCCGCAGCTCCTGCAGCCTGCTCCGGGGACCGCTTCGGTAGCAGACCGTCACCCGTTGGACGGTGACCAGCCCCGTTTCGTCTGCCTGACAGTCCACCTCTACGGCGCAGTCCAGCTCCATGGCGGCCGCCTGCCGCTCCAGCTCCCGCGACAGGGCCAGGGCAGTCTCCTCCAGACGGGCCCGGCGGCCCTCCTCCAGCGCCGCGTCCACCTGTTCCCGGACCTGGGCCTCATACCGGGAGGGAAAGGTCTCCAGCAGGTCGGCCTGCCGCAGCAGGTCCAGCACCAGGATCACCATCAGGCAGGCGCAGCCAAACCGCAGGATCTCCCGCCGGCTGCCCGTCCCCCCCAGCGCCAGCAGTCCACCGCAGATCAGTCCCGCTCCCGCCAGCCGGAGCAGCGCCAAGGCCACCGCCGTCATGTGCCGGTCACCGTCATGCTCACCACGATGGTGATGAACTGCACCGCGCAGCAGGCGGTGAGAATGCCCACCAGCATGGCGTAGGCGTTGGCCAGACCGTCCAGCATGGCTTTGACCCCTCCTTCCGCAAAGGATGCGGCGAATACCGACAGCACACGAAACACCAGCAGGTGGCACACCCCCTGCAGAAAGGGCGCCAGACAGATGGCCGCCGCGCCCAAAAAGCCAAACAGCCCCACGCCCGCCCGCAAAAGCGCCGCCCCCGACAAGATGGTCTCGGAGGCCCCCGCGATGACGCTGCCCACCAGCGGCACCGCGCTGCTAAGGCTCTGGGCAGTCTTCACCGCCGCGGCGTCAGCGCTGCCGGTGACCAGTCCGGTGAAGGACAGATAGGCGAAATAGGCGGTGAGAAATACTTTGAAGAACGCGGTCACTGCCCACTTGCCCACGCCGGCCGCCTGAAGCAGGGCGTTGTTTTCCCCCACGATGCCGCCGTAGGTCAGCAGCAGGTACAGGGTGACGGCAGGCAGGAAGAGATGCAGCGACAGACTCAGCACCACATCCGAAAACAGCAGGGCGGCCCCCGCCGTGGCCACCGCGCTGGCCGGCCGGCCCGCCGCCGCCGAAACCGCCGCGAACACCCCCGTGAGCAGCTTGGTGAAGGTGTCCAACTCTCCGATGACCCGGCGGCAATGGCCGATCAGCGTGCCGCTCTGCTGAAACGCCAGCAGCAGAACGGCGGTGGTCCCCGCCAGTTCCGGCACCCGGGCGGGCAAAAGCACTCCGGCGCTTTTTGCAAAGCTATGGAGCAGCGACAGCAGCAGGCAGACCGCCGCCATGAGAAACGCGCTTTTGACAGAGCTTTTCAGACTTTGCCGGAAGCCGCTTTTCGCGCCTTCCCACAGGGCGGAAAAGCCCGCCTTCACATCCACATCCCCCGGCTCCACCGGCTCCAGCATCCGGGACGCGTCCTCCGGCAGGGCGTCTTTCAGCCGCACCCCCTCCCCTTCCGCGAAGCAGGGCGCCGCCAGCAGCCAGGCCGCCAGCACCGCCGCCAGCAGCCGCTTCATGTTCCCAGGGCGCCCAGCAGCGCCAGCGCCTGTTCCGCCAGGGGCAGTACGCACATAAGAGAAGCCGCCGCGCCGCACAGCTCCAGCTTCGCGGCAACGGCCTTTTCCCCCGCGTCCCGGCACAGCTCGGCCGAAATATGGGTGACCTGTGTGATGGCAAGCACCTTGACCACCGGCAGAAACAGTTCGCGCTCCAGCCCGGCCTGGGCCAGCAGGCCCCCGGCCGACTGCCAGAGGGTCCGCAGCCCGGGCAGCGCCAGGCCCAGAAGGGACAGCACGGCCGCCAGGCTGACGGCCAGGGCCAGGGCCGGGCTTTTCCCGCGGATCAGCTGGCTGCAGCCCACCCCCGCGGCGGCCACCAGCAGCAGCCGCAGCAGCACTCCGGCGCTCATAGGCCGAAGGTCTGCTTGATGAGCTGAAACATGGCGCTGATCTCCCGGATCAGGATCATCATCACCACGATCAGCCCGGCCAGCGTGGTCATCATGGCCTGTTCTTCCCGGCCGGAGCGGATGAGCAGCTGGTTGAGCACCGCTACCAGAATCCCGATGGCCGCCACCTTAAAAATCAAATTCACATCCATGCTTTTCCTCATCCTCCTGTCAGAAGGTATGTCCGGCCTGTCCGTTTCAGAACAGGCTTCCCTCACAGCAGCACCAGCGCCGCCATCAGCCCCAGGGCCAGCGGCACGGCGTGGTACAGCCTGCCCTTTTCGTCCAGTTCCCGGCGCAGGGCCTCTCGCTCCAGGTCCAGCTGCTCCAGCGCCCGGTCACAGGCCCCCGCCTGAGTGGCGCTGTCATACCGGCCCAAAACGCCGCACAGATCCGCCAGAGCGCGGGCAGTCTCCGGCAGGTCCCGCTGCGTTTCCAGATGCTCCAGCAGCGGCGCCGCGGCGTTTGCCGCGGTCTGTCCCGCCCGCAGTTCCGTCTCCATCCGGTTCAGTTCGGGAGCGAACGCCGGACTGCGGGAGGACGCCTGCCGCAGCATCTCCGGCAGAGGGGTCCCTCTCTGGCAAAGCTCCGTCCGGATATGCCGCACCAGCGAGGACAGTCCCTCCACAAGGGCGATCTTCCGCCGCAGCGCCGCCGTCCGCGCAAAGCCCGCCGCGGCGCAGGCCCCCACCAGCAGCAAGGCCCCAAGATACCTCACGCGGACACCTCCGGAAGGGGCAGCAGGGTATATTCCCGTCCGGCGGCGGTCTGGCGGATAAGGATGACCTGGCGAAAGGCCCCGCACTCCACCAGCCTGCGGTAGGCCGGGCGGCGCTGCAGGTCGCTCAGTCCGCTGCCGTGGGCGGTGGCCAGCAGCCCGCAGCCGCAGGCGGCGCAGTCCAGCAGGCAGTCACAGTCCTCCTGGCGGGTGATCTCGTCCACCGCCAGGATCTGAGGCGACATGGACCGCAGCAGCATGGGGATGGTCTCCCGCTTCTGCCCGCCGGACAGCACATCGCAGCTGCCCACCGAGAACCGGGGCACGCCGCCGGCACAGGCGGCGATCTCGTACCGTTCGTCGGCCACAGCCACCCGGAAATCGGCGGACAGGCGGCGGCACAGTTCCCGCAAAAGGGTGGTCTTGCCAGCGCCCGGCGGCGCCAGGATCAGCGTGCTGCGGAAGCCCTCCTCCCCGCACAGCGGCAGTTCCCCGCCCAAGCCCGGCACCTGCCGGGCGATGCGGATATTGATGGAGGACAGGCCCCGCAGCAGGCGGCTCTCTCCCTCCGGAGCCTGTCCACACAGGCCCAGGCGGTGGCCGTGGCGCGTAGTCAGAAAACCCTGCCACAGCTGCTCCAGATAAGTATGTACCGAGCATTCCGTGGCCCGGGCCAGCAGCTCGTCCAGCTCCTCTTTGGTGGGCAGCACCGGCACATCCCCCAGCAGCACAGTTTTCCCGGCCACGGTGGCGGCCAGCGGTCTGCCCTGCCGCACCCGAAACTCCTCGCACTGCAGCCGCTCCTGCTCCTTCAGCGAATAGGCCGCCCGCCACAGCCGCTCGGGCAGCAGCTGGGCCGCGGTATGAAAGCTTTTTAAAAAATCCGTGTTTTGCATGGTCCTTTCCCCTCCTGCTGAGAGGATATGCACGGCCTGTCCTGTTCAGAACAAAAAAAGGCAGAGCCATAGGCTCTGCCGAAAGGTCTGTAGAAAAGTCCCGGATCATTCCATTTGTCCCGCTGCTTCCTCCCGCAGCAGGTCGGCCAGCACCGTGAGGAACTCGCCGTTGGTGGGCCGTTGGTGAAACAGCGTGGTCTGCCAGAGGATGCCCTCCTTCTGCCAGGCAGCCGTGATGGCGCTGCGGATGGCCCGCTCCACGCAGGCGGGCTTGGTTTCAAAATGGCTGGCGATCTCCGGATACAGCTGCTTTGTCAGGGCGTTTGCCAGGCGGCGGTCCTCCAGAATGCGCCTGATCCCCAACCGCGCATAGGAAAAGCCCTTTGACCGGGCGGCCAGGCCCAGCGCGTGCAGCTGCCGGGCGATGCGCTGGTCCACGCCCATGGCCGGATCCATTCCGGCGCGCATCTGCTCCCTGCAGCAGTTCAGGATCCGTTCCGTCAGCTCCTGCAGGTCACAGGGCAGCGTGGTAAAAAAAGCGGGCTGCAGCTGGGCGATCTCCGTCAGCAGCGCCCCTCCCAGCAGACGGCTGAGAACGATGACCTCCGGCTGGCTGTCCCGGGGCAGGCGGCGCAGGTCATGCAGCAGTGAAAGGCCGTCCCGCCCGGGCAGGAGCGTATCCAGCACCACCAAAACAGGATGCAGGGCCAACACCCGCTCCATCAGCCCACGGCCGTCATCGACGACCTCCAGCGAGCCGGCGGGCAGACGTTTGCGCAGTCTGGCGCACAGGTCACTGCACAGCTCACGGTCGGCTTCGGCAATGATGATCTTCAACTTTGACCCACCTTGCTTTTTCTAAAACTTAAATCTATTTTAGCTTAACACAGCGCAAAAACGGATGCAACCAAAATTCGCTGTTTTTCGTCATTTTTTTCATTAAAAATCGCGCACTTTCGGCACTCTGGCCATAAAAGTGCGCGATATTTTATAAAATATGTCCAATTATTCGGACAGCATGGCGTCCAGCGCGTCCTCGTCCAGGATGGGAATGCCCAGGCTCTGCGCCTTTGCCAGCTTGGAGCCGGCGTCCTCGCCCGCCAGCACATAGGAGGTCTTTTTGGACACCGAACCGGACACCTTTCCCCCGTTGCGGGTGATGCGCTGGGTTGCCTCGGCCCGGGTGCAGCGGCTCAGGGTGCCGGTGAGCACAAAGGTCAGCCCTTCCAGCCGGCGGCTCTCCTGCTGGTCGGGCTGGGTCATATTGACGCCCGCCTCCCGCAGGCGCCGGATCAGATGGAGGCTCTGGGGGCTGTGCAGCCACTGGTACAGATTCCCGGCGGTGACCTCGCCCACGTCAAAGGTCTGGGTGAGCTGCTCCCGGTCCGCCTGCATCAGCGCGTCCAGGGTGCCGTATTGCCTGGCCAGCGTCTCAGCGGCCTTCTGCCCCACCTGGCGGATCCCAAAGGCAAACAGCAGCCGGGAAAGAGGGTTCTGTTTGCTCTTTTCGATGGCGGACAACAGGTTTTGGGCGGATTTTTCGCCCATTCGCTCCAACATGGCCACGTCGGGCAGGCGCAGGGTATACAGGTCTGCGGGAGAGGCCACCAGCTTTTCCTCCACCAGCGACTGTACCAGCGCGGGGCCCAGGCCCTCGATATCCATGGCGTCCCGGCCGGCAAAGTGGGTGATGCTGCGCAGCAGCTGCGCCGGGCACTCGGCGCCGGTGCAGCGGAAGGCGGCTTCCCCCTCCTCCTGCACCACGGGCGCGCCGCACACCGGGCAGACCGCCGGCATCTCAAAGGGCTGCGCGTTCTCCGGCCGGCGGCTGTGGTCCACGCCCAGCACCTCGGGGATGATATCCCCCGCCTTGCGCACCAGGATGGTGTCCCCCACCCGGATGTCCCGCTGGCGGATAAAATCCAGGTTGTGCAGCGTGGCCCGGCTGACGGAGGTTCCCGCCAGGCGCACCGGCTCAAACACGGCGTTGGGAGTCAGCACGCCGGTGCGGCCCACCTGGATGACGATGTCCAGCAGTCTGGCGGGCTTTTCCTCCGGGGGAAATTTATAGGCCACGGCCCACCGGGGCACCTTTGCGGTGGAGCCCAGCTGCTCCCGCTGGGCCAGGTCATTGAGCTTGATAACGATGCCGTCAATGCCGCAGGGCAGGGTGTCCCGCCGGTCGCCCATGGTGCGGATGAAGTCGAAAATATCCTCCACATCCCGGGTGACAATATAAGGCTCTACAACTTTACAGCCCATTTGTTTCAGGTATTGCAGCGATTGGTCATGGGTGCGGAAGCCCAGCTCCCGGGCGTTCTGCACATTGAAGCAGAACATACTCAGCTTACGCCGGGCGCAGATGCTGCTGTCCAGCTGCCGCAGGGAACCGGCGGCGGCGTTGCGGGGGTTGGCAAACAGAGGCTGCTCGGCAGCCTCACGCTGGGCGTTGAGCCGCTCGAAAACTTTGGTGGGCATATAAACCTCACCCCGGACCCACAGGTGTTCATGCTCCGTGGGCATCTCCATGGGGATGTCAAATACCGTCTTCAGATTCTCGGTGACGTTCTCGCCCACGCGTCCGTCGCCCCGAGTGGCGCCCAGCACAAAGCGGCCATTTTCGTATTCCAGACAGACGGAAAGGCCGTCGATCTTCGGCTCCACGGTGTATTCTGCGTCGGGGAACCGCTCCTTCATGCGGCTGTCAAAGTCCCGAAGCTCCTCAAAGGAAAAGACATCCTGCAGGCTCTCCATGGGATAGGGATGCCGCACTTCCTCGAAGCCCTCCAGCACGGCGCCGATGACCCGCTGGGTGGGCGAATCCGGCCGGGCATACTGGGGATATTTCTTTTCCAGCTCCCGCAGGCGCACCTGCATTTTGTCATATTCAAAATCAGAGATCTCCGGCGCGTCGTCATTGTAGTACCGCCGTGCATGGTAAAGCAGCTGCTCCGTGAGCTGCTGCATCTCTTTTTGTATATCGTTCATTCGGTTCCACGCTCCTGTTTGTTACTGACTGCAGTATACCATAATTTTTCCGCAGCGGCAATGCTTTTACTCCCCATAGAACATCGGGACCCGTCCGGTCAGCAGGGTCTCCTCCAGAATGATCTGCTGGGCGCACTGCACCGCTCGCGTCCCGCCGGGCACCAACACCGTCATATCCACCGCCAGTTCCAGCGTCACCCGGTACAATACCTGGTTGACCCCGGCCTCCTCCAGGGAACTGCCGATCCGCACCTGGGCCGCGCCCACCGGCACATAGCGGATGGCGATCCGCGGGCCACGCTCCATCAAAAAGGCGTTGTCCAGAACGGTGCCCACCGGCACGCGCTGGGTGTGGCGCTGCAGGGCGTCCAGTTTTTGTGTCAGACAGGTCCCCACCGCCGCCTGATATTGCCGCACGGCGGCGGCGTCCAGCTGTAAAAAGCTTTTATCATCAACCGTTGTCAAGCAGGAGAGCTTTTCAGGCATTTGTGTCTCTGCCGCCGCGTCCAGAAGGACCTGTGTCACCAAATTCCGGCAGTAGTTCTCGCCGTAAACGGCGATCAGCTCTTTCAGATTGCCATAGCCGCTGACGCAGGCCGCCGCCAGCGCCAGCAGTATGGCGGCAAGCCACAGCCTGCGCCAGGGAACCGTCCAGCGGCGCCGTTTCCAGTGCCGTCTTTTTCGTCCCATAACACCACCTCGGTGCAGTTTATGCAAAAAACGCCGCCTGTTCCACAGGTTTGGGCGCAAAAGCGCCTCGCTTTTCCTTTTCCCTTGTTCCGGCCTGCCCAAGAGCGAACCGGTGTCTGCTTCCGGGACTGGCAACAGACAAACTTTTTCCGGCATACACTGCCCTATGTGAAGGAGGTATGTTATGCTGTCATCCCTGTTCGCCCTGTTGGGTTCCGAAAGCCTGTTCTGGATGCTGCGGGTCTCCCCCGTTACCGGGTCCTTTCCCCAGCCCCTGTCCGCTGCCCGGGAGCGGGAGGCGCTGCTGGCCATGCAGGAGGGAGACGCCGCCGCCAGGGACCTGCTCATCGAGCACAATCTGCGGCTGGTGGCCCATGTGGTCAAAAAATATTACGCGTCCCGTGAGGATCAGGACGACCTGGTGTCCATCGGCACCATCGGGCTCATAAAGGCGGTATCCACCTTCAAGTCGGATAAAAACACCCGCCTGGCAACCTATGCCTGCCGGTGCATCGAAAATGAGATCCTCATGTACTTTCGCTCTCTCCGCAAGCAAAGCCAGGAGGTCTCTTTGTATGACCCCATTGACAACGACAGCGACGGCAACGCCATCTCGCTGCTGGACGTCATCAGCTGTGAGGACGCCATGCTGGAGCAGGTGGACCTGAGTGACCGGCAGCATCTGCTGTACCGCTATCTGGCCCAGGCTTTAGACGCGCGGGAGCGCCGGATCCTCCTGCTGCGCTACGGCCTTACGGGACAGCCGCCCATGACCCAGCGTCAGGTGGCGCAGCATTGCGGCATCAGCCGGTCGTATGTATCCCGCCGGAACTAATGTAAGCGATGCCCGGAAAGCCTTGAAAACACTGGGTTTTCAAAACCACTTACTTCACTCACTGCGCGACAGATAGCGTCACGGCTAATGTAAGTATTGTGCAAAATAAATAAAAAATACAGCGGCTATTCATCACTTTTTCCATCTTCGAATATACTCAATTCTTCCCAATCCTCTTGGGTTCCAATGCGTCTTAAATAGTCAAGGCCACCATCTACAGCTACTGCGCCGCATTGGCAAGACTGGAAATCATGTCGGCCGTTGCTCTGGATAATATCATTGCACTTCTTACATCTAATCGAATTTCTTACAATACGCTGCATTTCTTTATTCCTCCCCTTCTGTTCAGCAGTCCAAGTATTTTACCATAATAGTGGAATTAACGCAGGAAATGTTCATTCCTGCGTTTTCAAATATACCAACGCAGGAGGTGAACCCTATGCCGTTAGATTTGCCCTACTACTACGGACATTCCGGCGAGCAATACGCTTTCTTCCGCATACCCAAATTGTTGCTGACGGATGACCGTTTTGCCGAAGTCTCCACCGATGCAAAACTGCTGTATGGCTTGCTGCTGGATCGTATGGAACTGTCCTACCGGAACGGCTGGATTGATGATCAGAATCGTGTCTTTATCATCTTCACAGCAGAGGAAGTCATGTCCACTCTGCACTGCCGCTCCGAGAAAGCAGCGCGGCTTTTTGCTGAACTGGACAGTGCCAAGGGTATCGGCCTGATTGAGCGAAAACGGCAGGGCTTGGGGCGTCCTACAATCATTTATGTGAAGAATTTTTCCGGTGCATTATCTGGGTGATTCCTGACTATATCCGTTATTTTGCCACAGGAATAGTCTGCAAACTCCAGAGATTCGATTTTCGAATTTCAAGACATTCGATTTTCGGATTTCTGGACATTCGATAATCGAAATCTATGCGTATATGCTGCCGAAGGACATGACCCTTGAGGAAGTTTTCAGCCGCCACAATGCGGACACCCGCCCCTTCGGTATGCGGATGCGCTCCATGTCTGTCAGCGATGTGCTGGTCGTCAACCGTGGCGGCAAGAAAACCGCATACTATGTGGACAGCTTTGGCTTTCAGGAAGTCAAACAGTTTTTCAAGCAAAAAGCGCCGAAAAAGAATATCCGACCCATAGCCAAGAAACGGACAGAGCCGGAGCGTTAGGAGGTGTTCCCTTGCCCACAAAATTTCAGCTTATCACCGAGCTGTATGACCATACGCTGAAAAGTGTTACCGCCAGCTATCAAAGCTGGACAGGCTTTCTCCGTGCCGCCTGTTACAACTACAAATGCCCCTTTGACGAGCAGATCCTGATCTATGCCCAGCGCCCGGATGCTACGGCGGTGCTTGAAATGAACCGCTGGAACCGGCAGTTTGGCCGCTGGGTAAACCGTGGAGCCAAGAGCATCGCTGTGTTTGGGGATGACGGGCAGAATGTCCTGAAGCTCTACTTCGATGTGTCGGACACCCATGAATCCCGCTTTTTCCGTCCGCTGCCCATCTGGAAAATGGACGCGACCTTTGAACCGGCAGTCATAGAAACGCTGGAAAACACCTTTGGCGACCTTGCCGAGAAAGGAACATTGGCCGACGCGGTGCGATCCGCCAGCCACAATGCCGTGGCGGACAACTTCCCGGACTACCTGCAGGATTTGCAGAACTGCCGGGAGGACAGCTTGCTGGAGGAACTGGACGATCTGAACCTTGAGGTGTTCTACCGGGACGCGCTGGAGGTCAGCGTGGCCTATATGCTGCTGACCCGCTTGGGCCTCCAGGCAGACGAGTATTTTGCCCCGGACGAATTTGCCCATGTGTATGATTTCAATACGCCGCCCACCATCAATGCCCTGGGCATTGCCACCAGCGATATTGCGGAGATGGGCCTGCGGGAGATCAGCCGCACGGTCATGCAGGCGCAGCGGGAGCAGTTTTTTGCAAAGGACGGCCAAAACCGCTATGATGCAAATACAGAGAAACGATTTGACACCGAAAGGAGCGAGAATCATGGAAGTCACATACCGGATGCAGGACGGCTTTCTTCTGCCGAACCTGCTGATGCCGCAGGAGCGGTCAGTCCATCTGGGCAAATACGCGGAGCTGCGGCGGCAGTACCTGATGAAGCACCGGCGCGTACTCTACACCAATCTGAAAACGAGCTGCCGCCTGACAGAGCATCTGGCGGAGATCGAGCAGACGGCGCAGAAGATGGTGGAACAGACCGTGGCGCAGATGGCCAGAGCCGAGGGCGTGACGGAGGAACTGAAGGCGACCGATCCGCTGCGCTGGACGGGCCTGATGAACAACTTCAGGCACTCAGCGGAGGAAATGGTGCTGAACGATCTGATCTGCGCCTGACAACAGAAGAACCCACTGAGGCAGGAAGTGATGAAAACGCACTTCCTGCCTTTTTGGATACCCACCTCATCGAAGCAATTCTGCTGGATGACGGCGGGCGGAAGCATAAGCGGCAGGACATCTTCAATTACTTTCAGACTCATCAGAACCTTGCGGAGCGCACGGAGTTTCTGAAAAACAGCTACAACGATATATGGGTGGAAGTCCTTGCCGGTACGGAGAAAATCCGGGTGGGCTACCACGCAGAAAAAGACGGACTTCTGATGTGGGAGGGCAGCTACCTCTCCCGCACATCGGAGTCCGTTTTTTCGTGGTCGGTCATCACGGAGATGACCGAGGGCCTGATCGAGCGCGGCGAGTACAAGATCAAGCTGGGACTGCAAAATGTCCCGGTGATGGCGGAGCAGCTTGCCCTGTTCGACATGGGCGGCGACGCCCCTGTGTACGAAGCCCCGGAGGGAAACCTGCCCGGCCCGCTGTTTCCAGCGAGGGAAGTCCCGCAGGCGGTCATTGACCAGGCCCTCTATACGGCAGGCAATTCCTATAACAGTGCCTACCGGGTGGCGGTGTTTTATATGCGCGAGCGCCCGGAGGCGGACTGCATCGCGTTCCTGCGCCGGGAGTTTGGCACGGAAAACGGGCGCGGCATTGAGTACGAGGGTCGCAAATACGCCGTCTGGTTCATGGAGGACGGCATTCATCTGGCGCAGGGTGACAGTGTCCGCACCGGATATAGCCCCACCGTGGTGACATGGGAACGGGCGTCTGCCCGGATACTGGAACTGCTGGAAGCAGGCACCTACCTGTCTGCGGCAGAACTGGAGCAGGCCCCGGACAAGGTGCTGTCTGAAATGGCAGACGCGCTCCTGATGACCGCCCGGGAGCTGACCAAAGAGGGACGGGAAAAGGGTCTCTTTCCGCAGACGCTGGCCATTCACGACCAACACAAGGGCTACCCGGAGCTGGATGCGGATATGGTGGCCTTTGCAAAAAGGGACGGCGGTCTTACCGCTTTGGCGGAGGAATACCACGCCTTTTTGGATGCCTATGACCAGGATGACAGCATCACGCGCTTTCGCCTGTCTCAGTACAACACCCACCGGATCGGCGTTGTGCTGGATGGCCTTTCCTATTGCGGGAGGAAAGCCGCAACTACATGAAGCAGTTTGCCCGCAGAGCCGAAAAGGAAGTAAACCTTTCGGAGCTGTCAGAAACGGAACTCAGTCAGCTTTATGTGATGGATGAATATCCCTCTGACAGCACTTTCTTCGATG
>JAQXOO010000013.1 GCA_029099685.1 Clostridia bacterium | reverse complement strand
ATGAAATTCCCCGGGGTTCCCGCAAAACAGGCCTGTTTTGCGGGGCCGGACGCCGCCCCGCCCCAGCACATCACGACGGTGGGGGGCTATGGCGATAAGTGGGAAGGATAAGAAGCCTGGAACTGCGGCGGCCTCTTCACGGCGCGGGGGGCAGCCGGGCCTGCCCGCGAATAACATTTCCGTAGAAGAAACGGTCAGGGAAAGGAGGACCATCATGCCGGAAAACCAGACAAAAAAAGCGAAAAAAGGCCTGATGGCCCGCCTGGGCCTGGACGGAGGCATCCGGCGGCGCTGGTTCATCAACAATATGAGCGTGGTGCTGCTGGTGCTGTTTGTGGCGTCGGTGCTGGTGTCCGTGTTCGCCACCTCCTATCTCTATGCCTCGGTGCAGACCCGGCTGGAGACCCAGGCGGACACCACTTCCAAATACCTCAACCGCTATTTCAGCTCCAGCTACAGCGAGTTTTACGAATACAGCCGCAATCTGGTGCAGAATTTCAGCCTGGCGGACCGGATGGAGATGCAGATCCTCAATGAATCGGGCAAGGTGATGTTCTCCTCCAGCGGCCTGACGGCGGGCTTCATTCCGGAGACCGACGAGATCCAACGGGCCATGACCGGCGGCAAACCGGACACCTATACCGGGTATGATCGCCTCACCGAGGAAAAGGTCATGGCCACCACCGCGCCGGTCTATTACCGCAGCGGCCAGCTTATCGGCGCGGTGCGGTGCGTCACCTCCCTGCAGCTGCTGGACGCCCAGCTGCGGCAGATCTACCTGCTGGCGGCTCTGACCTTTTTCGTCATCACGGTGCTGGTGATCTTTTCCAACAGCTTTTTCCTCCGGTCCATCGTCACGCCGGTGCTGCACATCAACGAGTTTGCCAAAAAGATCACCGGCGGCCAGTACGGCATCCGCCTGAACGCCGACTACAACGACGAGATCGGTGAGCTGTGCGGCACGCTGAACGAGATGTCCGCCGAGCTTTCCCGGGTGGAAAAGACCCAGAACGACTTTATCTCCTCGGTGTCTCACGAACTGCGTACGCCCCTTACGGCCATCGCCGGCTGGGCCGACACCATCGAGAGCTGCCTGGACGATCCCAAGCTGGCGACCCAGGGCCTGGCCATCATCAAAAAGGAGACCCGCCGTCTTTCCCAGATGGTGGAGGAACTGCTGGACTTTTCCCGCATCGAGGGGGGGGGTATGCGCCTGCAGACCGAGCCCTTTGACCTGCGGGGCGACCTGTATGACGCGGTGTTCACCTATACCGATATGCTCCAGCAGGAGGGCATGAAGATCGAATACGAGGAGCCGGACGAGCCCATCATGGTGTTCGCCGACAAAAACCGCCTGAAGCAGGTCTTTCTGAACATCATCGACAATGCGGGAAAATACGGCAAGGACGGCGACCGGGTCCGGGTCACCGCCCGGACGGAGGGCGGCAGCGCCATCGTGGAGATCCGGGACTTCGGACAGGGCATTCCCGAAAAGGAGCTGCCCTTCGTCAAACAGAAATTTTACAAGGGCAGCGCCAAGGGGCGGGGAGCCGGCATCGGCCTTTCCGTGTGCAGCGACATCGTGCAGATGCACGGCGGCACGCTGGACATCGACAGCGTCTACGGCCAGGGCACCAATGTCCGCATCACCCTGCCCCTGTTCGCAACCGCAAAATAAAACAGGAGAAAAATGCTTATGTCCAACAAAGTCTGCAAAAGAACAAGCATCGCCGGCCAGGCCCTCATCGAGGGCATCCTGATGCGCGGCCCCAAAAAGACCGCCATCGTCTGCCGAAAGCCCGGGGAAGATATGGTGGTGAAGGTGGAGCCTACCGGCACCATGAGCCACGGCGCCTGGGCGCGCCTGCCCGTCATCCGGGGCGTGGTCAGCTTCTGGGATTCCATGAAGTTCGGCATGAGCGCCCTGATGTATTCCGCCGATTTTATGGAGGAGGAGGAAGCGGAGACCCAGAGCCGCTTCGACGCCTGGCTGGAGCGCACCTTTGACAGCGAAAAGCTGGAAAAGGTGATGATGGGTCTGGCGCTGGTGTTCGGCATCGCCATCCCCATCGTGCTGTTCATCCTGCTGCCCACCTATTTGGCGGGCTTTCTGGGGAACAGCCTGCCCTCCGTGGTGCGCAACCTTATCGAAGGGGGCTTCCGCATCTGCATTTTCCTGGCCTTTCTTTACGTCACCTCCCGGCAGAAGGACGTTCACCGCACTTATATGTTCCACGGCGCGGAGCACAAGACCATCGCCTGCTACGAGGCGGGCCTGGAGCTGACGGTGGACAATGTCCGCACCCGTTCCCGGCTGCATCCCCGCTGCGGCACCAGCTTTTTGTTCATGGTGATGCTCATCAGCATCCTGTTCTTCTCGCTGTTCAGCTGGAGCAACGTGTGGGTGCGCACCGCGACCCGCCTGGCGATGCTGCCGGTGGTGGCGGGCGTCAGCTATGAGATCAACCGCTTTGCCGGCCGGCATGACAACTGGCTCACCGGCCTGCTGCGGGCCCCCGGCCTGGCCCTGCAGCGCATGACCACCGCCGAACCCACCGACGACATGATGGAGGTGGCCATCGAGGCCATGAACCGGGTCATCCCGGAAAACGAGGACGAGGACAACTGGTAACAGCCCTGCCCAATGTGAGAATGAGGGAGAATACATATGATCCGTACCATCAACGACGCGTATCTGGACCTGCGGGCGGAGTTCCGCAGAAAAGGCATCGCCGGCTACCAGGTGGAGGCCCGGGAGTTGGTGTCCTTTGCCCTGGGGCTGGACTATGACGCCTTTCTGGAAAAGCGAAACCAGTACATTTTTGAAAAGGACGAGCAGAAGATCGCAGAACTGAAGGCGCTGCGCTATTCCGGCGTGCCCCTGCAGCACATCACCGGCCGGTGGGAATTTTACGGCCTGCCCCTGGAGGTCACCCCTGACACCCTCATCCCCCGGGCTGATACCGAGGCGCTGGCGGAGGTGGGTATCCGCCTGCTGCAGGAGCGCAGCAAGGGCCGGATGCTGGACCTGTGCTGCGGCACCGGCTGCGTGGGCATGGCGGTGCTGAAAAACGTCAGCGACGGCATCACCGGCGTGCTGGCGGACCTGTCCGAGCCGGCACTGGAGGTGGCCCGCCGCAATCTGGTGCGCAATCACCTGACGCCCCGGGCGCTGACCGTTCAGGTGAACGCCCTGGAGGAGGCTTCTCCGGTGCTGGGCAAATTCCATCTGATCCTGTGCAATCCGCCCTACATCCCCACCGGGGAGATCCCCACGCTGGACCCCGAGGTGCAGCGGGAGCCCCGCATGGCCCTGGACGGCGGCGAGGACGGCCTGGATTTTTACCGGGCGGTGTGCCGGAATTTTGCGCCCGCCCTCAGCCGGGGCGGCGCCCTGGCCTTCGAGGTGGGGCTGGGCCAATTCGAAGATGTCACGGCCATTATGGAGACCAGCGGTTACAGCTTTGTGCAGCACGCCTGCGACCTGGCCGGCGTGGAGCGGGTGGTCTGGGGGATCTGGGACCAGCCCGCCCATGACTGACCGCTACCTGCCCGCTGACGATCCCGCCTATCTCAGCCGGCAGCTCATCACCTATCTGGGCAATAAACGGGCCCTGCTGAGCCACATCGATGGGCTGGTCTGCGACGTGCGGGACGCCCTCGGCGGTGAAAAGCTGGACTGCGGCGACCTGTTTTCCGGCTCGGGCGCGGTGGCGCGGCTGCTGAAGCGCCACAGCCGCGCCCTGTATGTCAACGACCTGGAGGGCTACAGCGCCGTTTTGAACCGGTGCTACCTCACCAACCGGAGGGATTTTCCACAGGAAGCCTTTGAAAGCGCCTTTCTGCAGGCGCAGAAAGCGCTGGAACACCCGGTGGAGGGCATCATTTCCCAAAATTACGCGCCCGCCGACGACCGGAACATCCGGCCCGGCGAACGGGCCTTTTACACCACGGAAAACGCCCGGATCATCGACACCCTGCGGGCCTTTACCGGCACCCTGGACCCGGCGCTGCAGCCGTACTTCCTGGGGCCGCTGCTGGCGGAGGCATCTGTGCACAACAATACCGGCGGTGTGTTCAAGGGCTTTTACAAGGACAGCGCCACCGGCGTGGGCAAGTTCGGCGGCAACGGGGAAAACGCCCTGGCCCGCATTCTGGGCCCCATCGGGCTGCAGCGGCCGGTGCTGTCGGCCTTTGACTGCGAGAGCCACGTTTGCCTCGGGGACGCGGGTGCGCTGGCAAGGGAGCTGCCGCCCCTGGACCTGGTGTATCTGGACCCGCCCTATAACCAGCATCCTTACGGTTCCAACTATTTCATGCTCAATGTCATCGCGGAAAACCGCCTGCCCGGCCCTCTGAGCCGGGTCTCCGGCATCCCGGAGGGTTGGAACCGCTCGGCCTATAACAGGCAGGCGCAGGCGCTGCCGGCCTTTTCAGACCTGCTGGAGGCGCTGGACGCCCGCTTTGTGCTGGTGTCCTATAATTCCGAAGGGTTTATCTCCCTGGAGGAGATGGAAAAGCTGCTCTCACGCTTCGGCCGGGTGACCCGCCGGGACATCCCCTATAACGCCTACCGGGCCAGCCGCAACCTGTCCGGCCGTGAGAAATATGTCAGCGAATACCTGTTTTTATTGGAAAAAATCCGGTGAAAAATCGAACAAATGTTGCATTTTCGCAGAAAATACGCTATACTGGACCCATGGATCTGATTACACTGATTACATAAAGAATGAGGTGCGTTTATGGATAAGCAGAAAGCCCTGGAGACTGCCCTGCAGCAGCTGGAAAAACAGTACGGCAAGGGGACCGTCATGCGTCTGGGTGAAAATGTGGCCATGCAGGTGGAGGCTATCTCCACCGGTTCCGTGTCGCTGGACGTGGCCCTGGGCATCGGCGGCGTGCCCCGGGGACGCATCGTAGAGATCTACGGCCCCGAATCCTCCGGCAAGACCACCATCGCCCTGCACGTGATCGCCTCCGCCCAGAAAAAGGGCGGCGAGGCCGCTTTCATCGACGCGGAGCACGCCCTGGACCCGGTGTATGCAAAGGCGCTGGGCGTGGACACTGACAGCCTGCTGGTCTCCCAGCCCGACACCGGCGAGCAGGCGCTGGAGATCGCCGAGGCCCTGGTGCGCTCCGGCGCCATCGATGTGCTGGTGGTGGACTCCGTGGCCGCCCTGGTGCCCAAGGCGGAGATCGAGGGCGAGATGGGCGACAGCTTCGTGGGCCTGCAGGCCCGGCTGATGAGCCAGGCCCTGCGCAAGCTGGCCGGCGCCATTTCCAAGAGCAACTGCGTGGTCATCTTCATCAACCAGCTCCGTGAAAAGATCGGCGTCATGTACGGCAATCCCGAGACCACCACCGGCGGCCGCGCCCTGAAGTTCTACTCCAGCGTGCGCATCGAGATCCGCCGGGTGGAGCACCTGAAAAACGGCACCACCCTCATCGGCAGCCGCACCCGGGCCAAGGTGGTGAAGAATAAGATCGCGCCCCCCTTCAAGGAAGCGGAATTCGACATTATGTACGGCGAGGGCATCTCCAAGATCGGCGAGATCGTGGATATGGGCGTGAAGTTCGGCTTCGTGCAGAAGTCCGGCGCCTGGTTCTATCTGGGCGAGGAGCGCCTGGGTCAGGGCCGGGACGCCGCCAAGCAGTATTTTAAGGAGCATCCCGAGGTGGCTGACCGGGTGGAGGCCCAGATCGTGGAAAAGCTCACCGGCAAATCCCAGGAGAAAAAGGAGGACCCGGCTGACGTCCGGGCTCCCGCTCCCACCGCCAAGGCCGCACGGTCCGCCAAGGGCAGCGTGGAGGTCTTTGCCGACGATTTTGAGGACGACTGATGGGATGCGGGCTTTTCCCTCAGGGGAAAAGCCGCCCCCGGATGGAGGATATGATGGACACCGATTCCCGGGAAAAAACCCTGCGCATGGCCGCAGCCGTGCTGGAATACCGGAACCGCAGCGCCAAAGCGCTGTATGACCGCCTGCTGGAAAAAGGGGCGGAGGAGCGGGACGCCGCCTGGGCCGTGGCCCGGCTGCAGGAGCTGGGCTATCTCAACGACGCGGAATACGGCAGGCTGCTGGTGCGGGACTTGTGCCGGCGGGGTTACGGCCCGGGCCGCATCCGCCGTTATCTGAAAGAAAAAAAGCTGGATGGCCCGGACATCGAACTGGCCATGGAGGAATATGTGTTCCAGCCGGAAAAGCTGCGGGAATACATCGATTCCCGGCTGCGGGGCCGCACCGGCGACCGCCGGGAGCTGAAGCGGGCCGCTGACGGCCTGTTCCGCCGGGGCTTTGGCTGGGATGAGATCCAAAGCGCCCTGCGGGAGTACGCGCTGCAAATGGAGGAGGAACTGTGAAAAAACCTGTAAAAGTTTATCTGCTGTCTCTGGGCTGCGCCAAAAACCTGGTGAACTCCGAGCAGATGCTGGGAAAGCTGAAAAACGCCGGAATGGAGCTGCTGGACAGCCCCGAGGGCGCCGACGCCGCCATCGTCAACACCTGCGGCTTCATCGACAGCGCCAAGACCGAGGCCATCGAGGCCATTCTGGATCTGGCGGAGCTGAAAAAGCAGGGGAAGCTCCGGGCTCTTATTGCCGCCGGCTGCCTGACCCAGCGGTACGCGGGGGAATTCCTCAAGGAACTGCCGGAGGTGGACGCCGTTTTGGGCACCGGCAGCTATGACAGCATCGTGGAGGCCGTGGAGCAGGCCCTGGGCGCCCGGGAGCAGCGCACCTGGCTGGCCCCGCGGGAGGCCAGCTGCCTCACCGGCGACCGGGTGCTGCTGACCCCCGCTTATTCCGCCTATCTGCGCATTGCCGAGGGCTGCGACAACCGCTGTTCCTACTGCGTCATTCCGGACATCCGGGGCGCCTTCCGCTCGGTGCCCATGGAGGATGTGGTGGCTGAGGCGGAAAGCCTGGCCGCCCGGGGCGCCCGGGAGCTGCTCATCGTGGCCCAGGACATCACCCGCTACGGTCTGGACCTGTACGGAAAATGCTGTCTGGCGGAGCTGCTGCGCAGGCTGGAGCAGGTGGAGGGCGTCCGCTGGATCCGTCTGCATTACCTGTACCCCGACGAGATGCCCGACGAGCTGCTGGAGGTCATCGCCGGCAGCCGAAAGATCCTCCACTATTTTGACATCCCCATCCAGCACATCAACGACCGGGTGCTGCGGGACATGAACCGCCGGGGCGGCGGCGCGCTGATCCGGGACCGGATCGACCGGCTGCGCCGCTTGATGCCCGACGCGGTGATCCGCACCAGCCTGATCGTGGGCTTCCCCGGCGAGACCGAGGAAGAATTTCAGGAGCTTTATGACTTTTTGGCCCAATACAGGCTTGAACGTGTGGGCGTTTTCTGCTATTCTCAGGAGGAGGGCTCCAAAGCCGCCGGAATGCCCGGCCAGATCCCCGAGGAGGTCAAGGAACGCCGGCGGGCGGAGCTGTACGCCCTTCAGGAGCAAGTGATGGAGGAGGTCTCCCAGCGGCAGCTGGGCCGCGTCCTGGAGGTGCTGTGCTGCGGCCGGGACGAGGAGGGCCGGTGCTTCGGACGGAGCTATATGGATTCTCCCGACATCGACGGCCTGGTCTATTTTGAAAGCGATGACGCCCGGGAGGGCGATTTTGTGCGGGTCCGTGTGACCTATGCCGAAGGCTGTGACCTGTACGGCACGGCTGCAGAGCAGGAGGATTGATTGAAATGACGCTTCCCAACATTCTCACCTGTATCCGGGTGCTGCTGATCCCGGTGTTCATGGTGCTGGCCTATCAGGAGGGCGACGGCTTTCAGACGGCGGCGCTGGCGGTTTATGTGATCGCCTGCCTCACCGACTATGTGGACGGCAAGCTGGCCCGGAAGAACAACCAGGTCACCAATTTCGGCAAGTTCATGGACCCGGTGGCGGACAAGCTGCTGGTGATGGCCGCCCTGCTGATCTTTGTGGAGGACGGCACCATCCCCGCCTGGGCGGTGGCCATCATTCTGGGAAGAGAGTTCATCGTGTCCGCCCTGCGGATGGTGGCGGCCTCCAGCGGACTGGTCATCGCTGCCAATATCTGGGGAAAGGCCAAGACCATGATCACCATGATCACCCTGATCTTCCTGCTGTGTCCCATCGGTCCTATCTATCTGGGCCCGGTGTCTCTGCAGGATGTGATGGTGTGGATCACCGTCATCATCACCGCCATCTCCGGCGCCACCTATATTGTTGATAATTTTGCCGTCATCAAGGACGGCTTCACCCAGAAAGGAGCCTGATTATGCAGCTCTATAATTCCCTGTCTCACAAAAAAGAAGAATTTTACACCAATGAGCCGGGCAAGGTGAAAATGTACACCTGCGGCCCCACGGTGTACCACTATGCCCACATCGGCAACCTGCGGTCCTATATCATGGAGGACGTGCTGGAAAAATACCTGCGCTACAGCGGTTACGATGTGAAGCGGGTCATGAACATCACCGATGTGGGCCACCTGTCCTCTGACGCCGACACCGGCGAGGACAAGATGCTCAAGGGCGCCCAGCGGGAGCACAAGACGGTGATGGAGATCGCCCGCTTCTATACCGACGCCTTCTTTGCCGACTGCGAAAAGCTGAACATCAAGACCCCCGATGTAGTGGAGCCGGCCACCCACTGCATCAAGGAGTTCATCGAGATGATCCAGGGCCTGCTGGAAAAGGACTATGCCTATCTGGCCGGCGGCAACGTGTATTTCGATACCTCCAAGCTGAAGGAATACTATGTGTTCAACAAGCATGAGGAGGAGGACCTGATGGTGGGCGTCCGCGAGGGCGTGGAGGAAGATACCAACAAGCGCAACCGCAACGACTTCGTCCTGTGGTTCACCAAGTCCAAGTTCGAGGACCAGGCCCTGAAATGGGATTCTCCCTGGGGTGTGGGCTATCCCGGCTGGCACATTGAGTGCTCCTCCATCTCGCTGAAGCATCTGGGCGAGTATCTGGATATCCACTGCGGCGGCATCGACAACGCCTTCCCCCACCACACCAACGAGATCGCCCAGTCCGAATCCTATCTGGGCCACAAATGGTGCAATTTCTGGTTCCATGTGCTCCATCTCAATGACAGCACCGGCAAGATGTCCAAGTCCAAGGGTGAGTTCCTCACCGTGGACCTTCTGGTGAGAAAGGGCTATGACCCCCTGGCCTACCGGCTGTTCTGCCTGCAGAGCCACTACCGCCGCAACCTGGTCTTTACCTTCGAGGGCCTGGACAATGCCGTCATCACCTATAACAAGCTGATCGCCAGGATCGCCGCGCTGAAAGACAGCGATGAGCCTTTGGACGAGGAGGCCGCCGCCGTTTTGCGGGGCAGGTTCAAGGAGGCGCTGGACAACGACCTGAACACTTCTCTGGCCATCACCGTGCTGTATGACGTGCTGAAATACAAGACCTCTGACCACACCAAGCTGGCCCTGCTGGGCGAGTTTGACCGCGTGCTCAGCCTGGATCTGCTGAAAGCCGCCGCCAAAAAGCGGGAGGAACTGCAAAAGGCCCAGGTACAGGCCGGCGCGTTCACCGTGGTGGCCGAAGGCTGCGAGCCGGACGCCGGTGTGGAGGCGCAGATCCGCGCCCGCAATGACGCCAAAAAGGCCAAAAACTTTGCCGAGGCCGACCGGATCCGGGACGAGCTGAAAGCCCAGGGCGTGGAGATCATCGACATCCCCCACGGCGCCCGGTATAAGAAGAACTGACAACAAACACCCCTTGCCGTGCGGCTGCCGGATATCCGGCAGCCGCAGTCTGCACTATGACGGCGGCGGAAAAGGGCGGTTTGCCGCCCTCCGGGCTTGGAAAAGGAGCATTGCCCTTGAAATACCTCATCTTCAACCCAGGCTGCGCCTACGCGGGCCTGGCCAGCCTGCCGGATGCGCCGGATCCCGCCCTCATCCGGAAGGAGCCGGCGTTATGAAGATCGCCATTTTGGGCCACAGCGGCAGCGGAAAATCAACCCTGGCCCGGCAGCTGGGGGAGAAATACGGCCTGCCGGTGCTGCATCTGGACCGCATCCAGTTCCGCCCCGGCTGGGTGGAGACCACCCGGGAGGAAAAGCGGGAAAAACTCACCGCCTTTCTGGACGCCCACCCCGGCGGTTGGGTCATCGACGGAAATTACATGAAGATCTGCGCTGAACGGCGCTTTGCCGAGGCCGACCGGATCCTGTATCTGGACTTTCCCCGGCGCATCTGCCTGTTCCGGGTGCTCAGACGGTGGCGGATGTACCGGGGCGTCACCCGGCCGGACATGGGCGAGGGCTGCGAGGAAAAGGTGGACCTGGAATTTTTGCGGTGGGTACTGCGGGACGGCCGCACCCCGGAAAAGCTGGCGGAGTTCCGGGGGGTGGAGCGCCGGTATCCGGCCAAATTCCGTCATTTCGTCTCCCCAAAACAGTTGGAAAAGGAGCTGGAGCTATGATCTATCCCCCGTTTTTGAAGGAAAATGACCTGATCGGCGTCACCGCGCCCTCCGCGGGCCTAGACGAAGGACACCTGCCCGGCTATCTGAGATCGCTGGAGCATTTCCATGCCCGGGGCTGGCAGGTGACGGAGACCGCCAATGTGCGCCTGCCCCAGTTGCCCAGCTCCTCCGGCCCCCGCCGCGCCAGAGAGCTGAAGGCCCTCTGCGAGGACCGGCGGGTAAAAATGATCTGGTGCGCCGCGGGCGGCGATTTTCTGGTGGAAATGCTGCCGGAGGTGGACTTTGCCGCGCTGGCCGCCCATCCCAAGTGGGTGCAGGGCTATTCCGACCCCACCGGCCTGCTGCTGCCCATCACCACCCGGCTGGACATAGCCACCATCTACGGGCCCAATGCCGGGGGTTTTGATATGGAACACCTGCACCCGTCGCTGAAAACCAGTCTGGACATTTTATCGGGAAACATCCCGGTACAGCATAGCTTTGAGCGCTGGCAGCCGGTGGACGCGGCCCCCCGGCCTGACGGCAGCTACGATCTTTGCCGGCCGGTATGCTGGCAGACGCCCTGCGGCCCCGTCCGCGAAACCGGCCGCCTGCTGGGAGGCTGTCTGGACGTCATCGACATCCTCCGGGGCACAGGCTTCATCGATGTGCCCGGTTTTGTGAAACGCTATGAAAGCGACGGCGTCATCTGGTATTTCGATGTGTTCGCCATGACGGCGGAGCAGGTGTTTTATGTCCTGTGGAGCATGAAGCAGGCGGGCTGGTTCCGCACCGCCAGAGCCGTCCTTTTGGGCCGGGTCATGTTTCCCGGCGGCATGATGCTGACTTATGAACAGGCTGTCCGCCGGGCACTGGGGGATCTTCCCCTGGCGCTGGAGGCAGATATCGGCCATGTGAAGCCCTGCTTCACCCTCATCAACGGCGCGTTGGGCCGCGTCACGGTGGAAAACGGCCGGGCCGAACTGGAAATGGAGCTGAGCTGATGGAAAACAAGACAATGGACGCCGCCGGGTTTGACGCCTGGCAGGCGGATTATGACGCCGACGTGGCCGCCTGCGAGGCAGCGGGGGAGTACCCTTTCGCCGGCTACACCGAGCTGCAACAGCAGATATTCGACATCGTCCACGCCCGGGAGGGCGTCTCCGCCCTGGACCTGGGCTGCGGCACCGGAAGGCTGGCTGCCCGGCTTGCGGAGGCCGGCCACCCGGTGACGGCGGTGGATTTTTCGGAACGGATGCTGGCGGCGGCAGCGCAGAACGCCCCGGGGGCGGAACTGGTCTGCTGTGGGCTGGAGGCTGCGCCGGATGTGCTGGAAAACCGCAAGTTTGACTGTATTTACGCCGCCTATTCCCTCCATCATCTGCCCGACGGGCGGAAATACGCCCTGCTGGACAAGCTGCGGGAGCATCTGAACCCCGAGGGGGTCATCGTGCTGGGCGACGTGTCCTTTCCCGACCGGGCGGGGCTGGAAGCCTGCCGGGAGGCCTATGGAGCGGAATGGGACGACGGGGAATATTATCTGGTGCGGGACGAGCTGGAAAGCGCCCTGCCCCGGTTTGATGTGGACTGCATTCCCATCAGCTTTTGCGCCGATGTGATGATCCTTTCCCCCGCAGACTGAGCGCGCTTTGCAAAGGAGGTGTGCGTCCGTGGAAAAACAGCCCGACACCCTGGAAGGGGTCGTGGAGGACATCATCTATAAAAACGACGAAAACGGCTATACCGTGGCCCGGGTGGAGCTGGACGACGGCGGGGCCATCACCATTGTGGGCGCCATGCCCTTTCTGGGGGCGGGCGAGCACATTTCCGCCACCGGCGCCTATACGGTGCACCCCCAGCACGGGCCCCAGTTCCAGGTGGAGAACTACCTGCGGGAGATGCCCGCCGATGAGGCGGGCATTTACGCCTATCTGGCCTCCCGCACGGTGAAGGGCATCGGTCCCAAGACCGCCAAGCTCATTGTGGACCGCTTCGGAATGGAGAGCTTTGACGTGCTGGCGGAGATGCCCCACCGCCTGGCGGAGATCCGCGGCATCACCCTGGAAAAGGCAAAGGAGATCCAGGCGGAGTTCCTGCGCCTCAACGCCACCCGGCTGCTGCTGGAATTTCTGGTCCAGTACCGCCTGCCCACCTATTTTGCCGCCGGACTCATCGCCTCCTACGGCGACCGCGCCGCGGAAATGGTGGCAAAAGACCCCTATCTGCTGTGCGAGGAGCCGTACCTGCTGGATTTCGGCCGGGCGGATGAGCTGGCGGCGGAGCTGGGCATCGCAGCGGATTCCGACCTGCGGCTGCAGGCGGGGCTTTTGTATGTGCTGACCTTCAACCTCCAGGCAGGCCACACCTTTTTGCCGGAGGACAAGCTGATGGCCACCGCCGCCCGGCTGCTGGACTGGCAGGAAGACGCCCTGTATCCCCACCTGCAGGCTCTGCAGGACCGGGAAAAGGTGGTCCGGGAGCCGGTGCGGGGGCGGGATGCGGTCTATCTGCAGCAGGTCTGGAAGCAGGAGACTTATGTGGCCCGGGCGGTCTGCCGGCTGAAGCAGATGCCTTTGAAGCCGCCCCACGACCTGGAAAAGAACCTGAAAAAACTGGAAGCCCGGCAGGGCCTGGAATACGCGGACAAACAGCGGGAGGCCATCTGCCTGCCCTTTTCCTCGGGCATCTCCCTCATCACCGGCGGGCCGGGCACCGGAAAGACCACGGCGCTGATGACCATGATCGACCTGCTGCACAATTACGGCCTGCACACCCTGCTGGCGGCCCCCACCGGCCGGGCCGCCAAGCGCATGAGCCAGCTTTGCGGACAGGAGAGCAAGACCATCCACCGGCTGCTGGAACCCGCTTTTGACAAGGCGGGCAATCTGCGTTTCAAAAAGAACAGCGGCGACCCGCTGCAGGCGGATGTGGTCATCGTGGACGAAAGCTCCATGCTGGAGCTGTCTCTGGCCGCTTCTCTGCTGGAGGCGCTGCCCCTCCACTGCCGCCTGGTGCTGGTGGGCGACGCCGACCAGCTGCCTCCCGTGGGGGCAGGCAGCTTTTTCGCCGATCTGCTGTATGTGGAGGAGCTGCCCCGGGTGCGCCTCACGGAGATCTTCCGCCAGGCCCAGGGCAGCGACATCGTACTGAACGCCCACCGGTTCAACAGGGGCGAGCTGCCCGATCTGCGGAAAAACGACCGGGATTTTTATTTCTCCGTGTCCCGCAGCGCGGAAACCACCCTGGACAGCGTGGTGTCTTTGATGACCCAGCGCATCCCCGGCCACTTCGGCATTCCCCGGAGCGACATCCAGGTGATCTGCCCCTCCCGCCAAGGCCTTTGCGGCACCGAAAACCTGAACCGCCTGCTGCAGCAGGCCCTCAACCCTCCGGGAGAGGGCAAGGGCGAGGCCCGCTTCGGCGAGGTGATCTTCCGCACCGGCGACCGGGTGATGCAGGTCCGCAACAATTACGACCGGGTCTGGAAGCGGCTGGAGCCGGCGGAGACCGGAGCCGGCGTTTATAACGGCGACACCGGGACCGTGGTGCTGTGTGACCGGGCCGCCCGGCTGATGATCGTCCGGTTTGACGACCGGGAGGCCGACTATGACTTCGATGACCTGTCCGAGCTGGAGCACGCCTATGCCATCACCGCACACAAGAGCCAGGGCAGCGAATACGCCGCCGTGATCATCCCGGTGTTTTCTGCGCCCCAGCGGCTGCTGAGCCGAAATCTGCTGTACACCGCCGTCACCCGGGCCAAAAGGCTGCTGGTGATGGTGGGGCGGGAGGAGACAGTCCGCCAGATGGTGGAGACGCCCAACGCCAGCCGCCGGTACAGCGCCCTGAAATGGCGGCTGAAGGAGGAACTGCAATGAACGCCCTGCTGGAGCTGCTGTTTCCGCCCAAATGTATGCTGTGCGGCAGCCCCTTGGGCGGGGACGAGGAGGTCTGCGGCCTGTGCCGGCAAAGGGTGCTGCTGAACACCGCGCCGCCCCTGGTCACCGCGGGCGCCTTTTTCGACAAGGCCGCCGCCGGACTGTGGTACGAAGGCGATGTCCGCCGCGCCATCCATGGGCTGAAATACCGGGAAAAACAGAGCTATGCCCGGCCCCTGGCCCGGGTGATGGCCTATGCCTGGGAGCACAAGCTGGGGGAGGGGTGCGACCTGATCACCTATGTCCCCACCAACCGCTCCACCCTGCGGCGGCGGGGCTATGACCAGGCGCAGCTGCTGGCCCGGGAGCTTTCCGGGCTGCTGGACATCCCCTGGACGGCGGCGCTGGAAAAGACCCGGGAGACCGCGCCCATGCACGGGCTGAAGCCCGATGCCCGCCGGGCCAACGTGCTGGGGGCTTACCGCCTTTGCTGCGGCCGGGAGGCGGTGGCGGGCAGGCGCATTCTGCTGGTGGATGACATCCTCACCACCGGGAGCACCCTTTCCGAATGCGCCCGGACGCTGAAAGCCGCCGGCGCCGCCCAAGTGTGGGGCCTGTGTGCCGCCGCCGCGAAGAAAACTTCATAAAATCTTTAGGAATATTGGGAAAGATGAGGTTGAATTCCCAAAAATCATTGGCTATAATAAGAGAACAGATTAATTTGGGGTGATCGTATGTTTTTTACCGGAAACGATATTGGTATAGATTTGGGAACTGCTTCCATTCTGGTGTTTGTGAAGGGCAAGGGCATCGCTCTGTGCGAGCCTTCCGTGGTGGCCATCGACAAGAATACCGGCAAAACGCTGGCCATCGGCTCTGAGGCCCAGAGCATGCTGGGCCGCACCCCCGGCAACATCATCGCCGTGCGCCCCCTGCGCGAGGGCGTCATCTCCGACTATGAAATGACCGAAAAGATGATCAAGCACTTTATCAAAAAGGTGCTGGGCTTCCGGCTGTTCAAGCCCAACGTGGTCATCTGCATCCCCAGCGTCATCACGGAGGTGGAGGAACGCGCCGTCATCGACGCAGGCGAGCAGGCGGGCGCCCGCAGGGTGTACCTCATCGAGGAACCTGTGGCCGCGGCCATCGGCGCGGGCGTGGACATCGCCCAGCCCAACGGCAATATGATCGTGGACATCGGCGGCGGCACCGCCGACATCGCCGTTATCTCCCTGGGCGGCGTGGTGGAGAGCACCTCCATCAAGATCGCCGGCGACAAGTTTGACGAAGCCGTGGTGAAATATATCCGCCGCAAGCACAACGTGCTTATCGGCGAACGCACCGCCGAGGAAATGAAGATGACCATCGGCTGCGTGTACCCCTATCCCGAGGAAAAGGTCATGGAGGTCCGCGGCCGCTGCCTGATGACCGGCCTGCCCCGCACCTTTACCGTCACCAGCAGCGAGATGATGGAGGCCTTTGAGGATGTGTCCGGCAAGATCGTGGAGGCGGTCCACGCCGTGCTGGAGCGCACCGCCCCGGAGCTGGTGGGCGACATCGCTACCAACGGCATCCTGATGACCGGCGGCGGCAGCCTGATCTACGGCTTTGACAAGCTCATCGAAAGCAAGACCGGCATCAGCACCCGGGTAGCGGATGACGCCATCTCCTGCGTGGCTTACGGTACCGGCAAGGCGCTGGAAAATATCGCGAATATGCAGGACGGCACCATGAATCTGAGCCGCCGCAACCAGATGAACTGACGCGCGCATTTGCAGGCGGAGAAGCATTTTCTCCGCCTGTTTTGTTTATTACACGGGAAAAAGGCCGCCGGCGGCGCCCCGACCCGCCTGAGCCTGCCCAATCAAGAGAAAAATGAGGAAACAAACATGAAAAAGCGTATGTTGTCACTGCTGCTGGTCCTTTGCCTGCTGCTGTCCGCCCTCCCCATGACCGCCCTGGCCGGAGAAGCCAAGCTCTACGGCACGGTGCCCATCTATATCGGCTATGTGGACCTGGACTATATGGCGGAGCAGATCCTGCAGGAGATCGGCGTTTCCGGCAGTACCGACCGGGAGCGCATCCTGGCGGTGTATAACTGGATCATCCGGAACTGCCGCCGCACCGGCACCGCAGACAAGCAGTATTTTGACATGGATGAGGTGCTGGAAAAGTCCTCCGGCACATTTTTGGACCGGATGGAACAGGATTTCATGGACGGCAAGCTCACCTTCCGCATCGATGTGGCCGGCAACATGGGTACCAATGACGGCTTTTTACCCTGCGACTCCAACGATTATGTGGCCTGGTCCGCCTATCAGATGATGCTGTACCGGGTGGGACAGTGCAATCATTTTGCCGGCCTGCTCACCGTGCTGCTGGGCCATCTGGGGTATGACTGCCGCCTGATCGACGGTGAGTTCATCAACAATGACGGCTCCCGGGTGGAGCACAAGTGGAACATGGTGCTGCTGGACGGCAAGTATTATTGGCTGGACGTGCGCATGGACCACGCCAAATATGAGAATACCGGTAAGTTGGAGCACAGCTATTTCCTCATCGAGGACAATACCCAGTGGGAAAAGAAGCACAGCTGGGACCATAGCTATTCCGACGCCATGATGGAGTGCGCCCAGATGATGGTGGAGTCCTATGGCCTGATGCTGGAGATCCCCGGCGCCGTTCAGGATGCCTTTGACGAGCTGATGCCCTGGAGCAAGTGCTCTCCCTGGGCAGAAGCGTTCCTGCAGACCGCCGTGGACAAGGAGCTCTATCCGGACATCCTGCTCCGGGCCGACATGACCCAGGCCATCTCCCGGGAGGAGTTCGCCGCCGTGGCCGTCCGCTATTACGAGGCGCTCTCCGGCAAGGAGGCCAAGCTGGACAAGAAGGCGGCCAACCCCTTTACCGATGTTACCGCCCAGCAGGAGGACATTCTGATCGCCTATCAGATGGGCTTTGTCAACGGCATGGGCGACGGCACCTTTGCCCCCAAGGGCACCCTGACCCGCGCCCAGGCGGTGACCATGCTGGGCCGCGTGGCCGAGTTGGTGCAGACCGGCGCAGTGGCCGACGGCGCTGCCCTGAAAAAGGGCGAAAAGCAGGTGTCTTTCTCTGACGGCGCCGCCATCGACAGCTGGGCTGTTCATTACGTGAACTATTTTGTCAGTCACGGCGTTATCGAGGGCATGGGCAACGGCGCCTTCGCTCCCAGGGCCAATATGACCCGGGAACAGGCCCTGAAGGTGGCCGTGGCGGCCCTGGAGCAGTAAGCCGGGCCAAAACCGAAAAAACGGGCTGCAAACCCTGTCATACCGGGAAAAGCCGCTCTTTTGGGCGGCTTTTTTCGCGAAATAGCCCTTTGCGCAAAAACCTGCGGCGGCGGGTAGGGCAGTTTTGGGTTGACACCCGCGGGCGGTGGGGGTATACTGGGGCTTGCTTGAAAACGCCGGAAGAAGGTGCTTTTGTGTCCAGGATCATCGCCTTTGTCAAGAGAAATCCCGTGGTGACGGTGGCGGCGGCCGCCGCCCTTATCACCATGATCGCGGTTCCGCCCGACGGGCAGTACCGCAGCTATTTTGACTGGCGCACCCTCACCTGCCTGTTCTGCGTACTGGCGGTGGTGTGCGCCCTGAAAAACATCCAGTTCTTTTACCTGCTGGCACGAAAGATCGTGGAGCGGTTCCGGACGCTGCGCATGGCGGTGATCGCCCTGGTGTATATCACCTTTATCGGATCCATGCTCATCGCCAACGACATGGCTTTGCTGACCTTTCTGCCCCTGGGCTATTACGTGCTCAAACGCACCGGAAAGGAACACGCCATGGCGCTGGTGTTTATCTTTCAGAACATCGCCGCCAATCTGGGCGGGATGCTCACCCCTTTCGGCAACCCCCAGAACCTGTACCTGTACAGCCATTTCGGCATCCCCGACGGGGAGTTCGTGAGCATCATGCTGCCGCCCTTTTTGCTGTCCATCACGCTCATCACCCTGTGCTGTTTTCTCATCCCCCGGGACCCGCTGCAGATCCGGGGCGAGCGGGTGTCGCTGCCAAAGGGGCGCACGGCGGCCTATCTGGCGCTGTTTGTCCTGGCCATCCTCATCGTGTTCCGCAGTGTGCCCTATTGGATCGGCCTGCTCATCATCCCCGCGGCGCTGCTGCTGCTGGACCCCAAGGCCCTGAAGATGGTGGACTACCCTCTGCTGTGCACCTTTGTGCTGTTTTTCATTTTCTCCGGCAACCTGGCCCGTATACCGGAGGTGCGGGCCTTCTTCGCCGGCCTGCTGCAAAAGAACACCCTGCTGGTCAGCGTGGCCTCCTGCCAGTGCATCAGCAATGTGCCCACCGCCATTTTGCTCAGCCAGTTCACGGAAAACTACCGGCCGCTTCTGGTGGGCGTGAACATCGGCGGCGTGGGTACCCTGATCGCATCGCTGGCCAGCCTCATCACCTTCCGGGAATATGCCAGGTACAACCAGGGGCGGATGCTGCGGTATGTACTGGTGTTTACCCTGTTCAATTTCCTGTTTTTGGGTGTCCTGTGCGTCTTTGAACTGCTGATTTTGTAAAATCCGCCGTTTTTGTCCATACTATCACCGGGAGGATGATAGTATGGACATTTTTTTGTTTCACGGAAAAATCTGGAGGGGCGAGGGGCAGTTTGCCGATGCCATGGTCATCCGCCGGGGGCGTATTTTGGCTGTTGGACGGGAGCAGGAGCTGTATCCCAGGGCGGAGGGCTGCGCGTTCCTTTCCTGCGAAGGACGCACGGTGATCCCCGGAATCTTTGACGCCTGCCTTTGCCTGGCGGCGGCGGCCTCGCCCCTGCCGGAGGGGCGGAGCGGTCTCAAAGAGGCAGTGCGGGGATGGCTGGCGGCCCATCACTGGTTTGCGAAAAAAGGCGCGCGCCTGTGCTGGCGGTCTGCCGGGCAGCGCCTGACAAGGGAAGAGATGGACGATCTTTGGTCAGCCGCACCCCTGGTGCTGGAGGATGTGGCCGGGGAAACGGCGTGGGCCAATTCCCGGGCCCTGGAACGGCTGGAAAAAGCAGGCGTCCCCGCGGCGGCGGCGCCTTACATCGGATTTGGCCCGGAGGGGCGGATGAGCGGGGAATTCCGCGGCCCGGCCTGCCGGGTGCTGGCAGACAGCCTCCCACGGCCGCCCCAGGGGCAGGTGCGGGCACTGGTGCTGGACTGGCTGCAAAAGGCTGCCCGGTCGGGGATCACCACGGTGCAGAGCATGGATCTGGGGGTCACCCTCAGCGAACGGGACCTGCCGGTAGTGCGGCAGCTGTACCGGGAACGGGACGATCTGCCCAGGCTGCGTTTTTTTACCCGGAAGTTCCGGGGCCTCCGGGAGGATTTCGCCGGACGGCTGGTCCCGCCGGAGGGCCTGTCCCGGCTTGGGCGGCAGGCGGGACAGCCGGTGACCCCGGTCAACGGGGGCACGGCGCTGGAGACAGTGCTGGAGTGCCTGCGGCGGCAGCCCCTGCCTGACGGAAACCCCCGCCGCCTGACGCTTTTGGGGGCGGCCTGCACCGACGCGGGGCAGCTGCGGGAAATGGGGGAGCTGGCGCTGGGGGTGGTGGGCTTTCCCGGGCGGTTGGAGCGGACGCTGGAGGGCTGCGCTGCCCGGCCCGGGGCGGAACTGGACACCTGCTGCGCCTGGCGCACCCTGTCCCGGCTGGGGGCGAAGGTGGCCTTCGGCGGGCTGGACAGTCTGGAGCCCTTCGCCGCGCTGGAAAAGGCCCTTTGCCGCAGCGTGGTAAGGCCCGGAGGCATCGAACTGCTCTCCCGGGAGGCGCTGACGCTGGAGGAGGGGCTGACCGCCTGGACTGCGGGCGCGGCCTGGACCGGCTTTCTGGAGGATGCCCTGGGCCGTCTGGAGCGGGGGTATCAGGCGGACCTTTTGGTGCTGGACCGGGATATCTTCACCTGCCCCGCCGGTGATCTGGCCCGGGCCCGGCCGGTGCTGGTGATGTCCGGAGGGCGCGTTTTATGGCGAAACATCTGAAAACCGCCGGCCCGGCCATTGACAGCGGCGAAACGGGGGCGTATACTATAGCCATCTTGGCAGTTTAGGTTTATATGATCTGGTATCCGTGGAACAGGGTGTTGAACGCGGATGGAAATGCATATATCCCGACCCCGCTGCCGCATGGGGCCTTTTTTTGCTGATGCGGCAACCCGTCTTTGACGGTCTGCCGGAATTTGCAGAAGGAGGCTTTTTTATGTCCCAAATTTTCACCCGCGCTTACTGGCGGAGCGCCGCCAGAGAGCTCAAACGTCCCAAGATCCTTGCGGTGACCGCTCTGCTGATGGCGGTCTCCATGGCCATCTCCATGGTCAGCATTCCCTTGCCCAACAACCTGCACATCTATTTCACCTATGTGTCCAAAGGCCTGTGCGCCGCTATCTGCGGTCCGGTGGCGGCGTTGGTGGTGGGCTTTGCCGAGGATATCCTGGGCTTTGTGCTGCATCCCACCGGCGCCTTTTTCCCCGGCTACACCCTGTCAACCATGCTGGCCATGTTCTTTTATGCCTTGGGCTTTTACCGGCAGCGGCTCACCATCCCCCGCATCGCCGTCACCAAGCTGGCGGTGAACCTGGTCTGCAACGTGGCTCTGGGCACCCTGTGGAACAGCATCCTGTTCGGCAAGGCCTATCTGTTTTATTTCTGGGGCAGCCTGGGCAAAAACCTGACCCTGTGGCCCATCGAGGTGGCTGTCATGGTGCTGGTTTACCGCCTGGTGACTCCGGTGCTGGAAAAGCAGGGGCTGATGGCGCCCCAGGGGAAAAATAAGCAGCGGTAAAGGCGGTCCAGCCGGGTTTCGCCCTTTCACGGCGCAATCAACCCCCGGATATAAGCCAGGAGGACCGCTCCGGCGCAGGGCGCCGGAAGCGTTCAAAACATAATCAAAAAGCACCCTTGCAGGGTGCTTTTTTGATGCTTACGCAGGGGTGTTTTCCCGGAGCCAGTCGGCCCAGGAGGAATAGTATTTGCCCAGAAGGTGTACGCCGTCCCAGGTCAGGTCGGCAGTCAGACAGCCGTTTTCATCGTCAAAGGTGGGGTTGACGTCCAGATAAAACACCGTTTCGCCGTCGGCCAGCGCCGAGATGGCCTCGTTCAGCCGGTTGATGTTGGTGTTGTTGTACAGTTTGTCTCCGTCGGACTTCTCCTTGGTGACGTGCAGGTTAGCCTGGATGTGGATATAGGCCCCGGGCTGCAGTTCCCGCAGTTTGTCCACCACGCCACCGTAGGTCTTTACCGTCTTGTCAAAATTGTAGCCCAGCTCGTTGATGCCCAGCATCAGATAGATGCGGTCGTATTGCTGATCACGCAACAGGGTCTCCAGCGAGCGGGCCTTTTGCCCGCCCACCTCCAGCTGCTCCTTGAACACGTCGTAAACGCTCATGCCGGTGCTGGCGAAAAAGTCCGCTTCTGTGATGCCGGAATACTTGCAGATGCCCACCGTGCGGCTGTCGCCGATGAACAGGGCGTTCTCAAAGGGATTTTCCGGAGGAAGGGGCGCCTTCGGCGCGTCGGGTTCGGCATCCGTGCCGGGAAGCTGGATGGGGGGCTTATTGGGGGGCGGCGGGGGCAGCTCTCCTTCGGATGGGCTGTCGCTGTCCCCGGTCCCCTCCGGGGGCGCATCCACTTCCGGCAGGTCCGAAGATCCAGGAGGGTCCTCGGTTTCCGGCGCTTGGGGAAGGCCCGGCGTTTCCGGACCCTGAAGCTGAGGCTGATCCGCGGAAACCTCCTCCCGGGCGGAAAACTGCGGCAACAGGCCGATCTGCTGCCACATAAAAGGCGCGGCCGCCGCCATGGTCACCAGCAGAAGGCATAAAAAGGGATATTTCAGCAGTTTTTTCATGAAAAAGCCCTCTCGTCAAAAACGGAAATACAAAAAAGGATCGTTCAGGCCCCGGTACAGGCAATAGACCGCGCCCCAAAAAATGGCCAGCAGGATGACTGCCGACAGGGGCGTTTTTTGGATCTTTTGCCACAGCTTTCCGGGCAGCGGCGTGCAGAACAGCAGCCCCAAGCCCAGCAGCAGGCCGTAATCTTTGAGATAGCCCACAAAGTCCCCCCGGAACGGTCCGAAAAATCCGCCGTTCAGTCCCACCAGGCGGCTGAAAAACAGGCCCAGCTGGGGAAAATCGGTGATGGCAAACAGCATCCAGGACAGGGGGATGAGCAGCAGCATATAGGCGTGGCCCACAAGGCGGTGGCTTTCCAGAAACCGCCGCAGTCCGGCCCGTTCGATGACCATGATCAGAAACAGAAACAGCCCCCACAGCACAAAGTTCCAGCTGGCGCCGTGCCAGAAGCCTGTCAGCAGCCACACCACCAGCAGGTTGCGCAGGGTCCTGAGCCCGCCGCGGCGGTTGCCGCCCAGGGGAATGTAGACATATTCCCGGAACCAGGCCCCCAGGGTGATGTGCCACCGGCGCCAAAACTCGGTCATGGACACCGACTGGTAGGGCTGGCGGAAGTTTTCCGGCAGGTCAAAGCCCATGATCCGGCCCAGCCCCACCGCCATCAGGGAATAACCGTAAAAATCGAAATAGAGCTGGAAGCTGTAGGCCGCCGCCGCCATCCAGGCCAGCGGTGTGGAGATGCTGTCGTAGCCCACCGCCTGTACGTCGTTCCACAGGCCGCCGATCAGGTTGGCCAGCAGCACCTTGGAGCCAAGCCCCAGCACGAAGATCCGCAGCCCCTCGTCCATGCGGGCCAGGGAGGTGGTGCGGCGCCGCAGCTCCCTGGACACCTGGTTGTACTGAACAATGGGGCCTGCGATAAGCTGGGGAAACATACACAAATACGCCCCCAGCGTGACCAGCGACCGCTCCGGCGGGACGGTTTCCCGGTACACATCCACCAGATAGGAAACGATCTGAAAGGTATAAAAGCTGATGCCGATGGGCAAAATCAGCGACCAGCTCCGGCTGACGGCGTCTCCGGTGGCCAGATTCCACAGGGCCGCGCCGTTGTCAAAGAAAAAGCCCGCGTATTTGAACAGAAGCAGCCAGAAAAAGTCATAGGCCACGCCCAGGACCAGCCACAGCTTCCGGCGGGGCCGGCCCGGGGCCAGCCGCAGGCCCACCCGCCAGTTGACCAGGATGGTCAGCAGGAGCAGCAGGATGTAGAGGGGCGTCTCCACCGCGCCGTAGGCGTAAAAGGCCAGACTGCCCGCAAAGAGCAGGGCGTTTTTCCATCTGCGGGGCGCTACGCCGTATAACAGAAAGAATACCGGCAGAAAAACAAACAAAAAGGGCAAACTGCTGAAAACCACAGGCGTCCTCCTAAACGTTCAACGGATAAATTCCACGGAAACACAGTCCCGGCCGCCGGCGCGGAGAACGACGGCAAAGCCCCGGCCGGTGGACGCCAGCAGCGGCGTCACCTGATCGTGGGGCAGCAGGGGATGATGATAATCCGCCGCCAGGGCGGAAAAGGAAACGTCCTCCGGCAAAAAGCGCATGGCCAGGGCCACCGACCGCACATTGTTCACGTGGCGGTTGGTGTCCAGCAGGTCAGAGGTGATGGAAAAGGCCGGCCCTTCCTCCGCCTGGGCGGGGGTCTGGACCTTCCTGGGCAGGTCTCCCAGGTCCGGCCCCGGACCGGGGGTGTAATAGGGGCGAACAATGACAGAGGCGTCTGCGGGCGCGCCGGTGTCCGTATCCACCAGCGTCCACAGGGAATCGGCCTGGGCCAGCAGGCGGCCCCGGCTGTCCTCCAGAACAAAGGCCCGGCGGTTCAGAGCCCGGCGGCATTCATAGGCCCGGGTGCGCACCGTGACGGTCTGCCCGCTCCGGGGCAGCTCCCCCAGGCGCACCCGCCAGCGGGACAGGAGCCAGGCCCGGTGAAGACTGTAAAGATATTCCAGCCCCGCGCCCTTGTCCTCCGCGTGGAGGGTGGCGGCATTCTGAAACAGGTCCAGCAGTGCCGGCAGCGACAAGGCGGAGTCCGGCCCCAGCTGGCTGTATAATATTCTGGAATTCCAACGAAACATAAAAACGGCTCCTTAACAGTCTGGAAAGCGGCGGCCGCGGCCCCCGTTTTTCTTCCTCTATTGTAACCTGCCGGGCCGCCGGAAGCAAGGCCATTTTATCTTAATTTTTCTGAAGAAGGAGAGGAAACTTCTGGCAGGGCAAAGGCCTGGTTTTCCGGCTGGAATTCGGTCATCATGGCCCAGTAGCGCTTGGGCATATGGGTCATGCGGCACCGGGGGTTGTACCGGGACTCGATGGACACCGTGTCGTAAAACCGGGTCCAGAGCTGCCGGTACAGCTGCTCCCGGCGGTCGGCCCGGGGCAGGGAAAGCTCCTCCAGCGGCAGGATCTGGCAGCAGCCGCCGCTGCACAGCAGCACCAGCTTGTGGGTGCGGTCATGGATCAGAAAGCTTTCGCCGGGCATCCGCGCCCGGAAATGCCGGGCCAGGATGGGCAGCACGTGGTTTTTGGGCTCGATCTCCGCCACCAGAGCCCCGCCGTGATCGGAAAACCGGGTAAAGCCCTTCAGCAGATGGGCCTCGTTTGCCACGTTCCGGGCGGCGGTGACCACCTTGTGAACACAGGGGTCGGTGAGCATCCGCATGACGGGGGAACCCACCCGGTAGCCCAGCCGGAGAAAGGCCAGGATGGCCGTTTCCCGGTCTTCTAAGTCGGACAAAAAGCACCACTGCACGGCGCGCAGGGCGTCGGTGCCCATTTTGGCGGGGATGCTCCGCAGCACGCGGCCCGCTTTGTCCGGCTCTGTGTCGATGAGGGCCGTCTCCAAAAGGGTGGCCTGGGCCCCGTCCTCCGAAAAGATGGCCATGGGGTCCTCCCGCTGATAGACGGCCCGGAACACGCAGCATAAAAAACCCTCAAAGCTGCCGTCGTATTGATACACTATATCTGTCCGGTGATGCATTGCCGCACATCCTCCATCGTCGGGTCGAACAGGGACAGCTGGTCGCCCTGGTGCATGGCGTCCAGGGCCGCGTCTGACAGCAGCGCCTGCAAAATGGCCCGGTGGGTCATGACGATGCCCGGGGAGGCCTTGCCCCGGCACAGAATGAAGTATTTGGCGCGCTTGAGCACCACCCCCAGCGTTTTCAGCCCGTCAAAGTCCAGGCTGCCTGCCCGCCGGGCCTTTACGATGCGCCGGGCGCTTTTCACCCCGATGCCGGGCACCCGCAGCAGAGTCTCGTAGTCCGCCTTGTTGACCTCCACGGGAAACTGGTCCAGGTGCCGCAGCGCCCAGCCGCATTTGGGGTCCACATAGGGGTCAAAATTGGGGTTTTCCGGGTCCAGCAGCTCGCCGGCCTCAAAATGGTAATACCGTATCAGCCAGTCGGCCTGATACAGCCGGTGCTCCCGCAAAAGGGGCGGCCTGGTGGTGAGGGCGGGCAGGTTCCGGTGCTCCACCACCGGCAGATAGGCGGAGAAAAACACCCGCTTCAGCTGGTATTTCTGATACAGGGCGGAGGAAAGGGTGAGGATCTGCAGGTCGGTCTCGGGGGTGGCGCCCACGATGAGCTGGGTGGACTGCCCCGCCGGGGCGAACCGGGGCGCGTGGCGGTACTTCACCAGCTCCTGCTTGCCCTGGGCGATGCCGTCCCGCAAAAAGCCCATGGGGGCCAGAATGTCGGTCTTTTTCTTGTCGGGCGCCAGCAGCTGCAGGCTTGCTTCCGAGGGCAGCTCGATGTTGACGCTCATGCGGTCGGCCAGCAGGCCCAGCTGGGACAGCAGTCCGGGGCTGGCCCCGGGGATGGCCTTGGCATGGATGTAGCCGTAGAACTGATACTCCCGCCGGAGGATGCGCAGAGTCTCCAGCATCAGCTCGCAGGTGTAGTCGGGGGTGCGTACCACCGCGCTGGACAGAAACAGGCCCTCGATATAGTTGCGGCGGTAAAACTGCATGGTGAGGTCGGCCAGCTCCCGGGGGGTGAAGGTGGCCCTTTTGGTGTCGTTGGAGCGGCGGTTGACGCAATAGGCGCAGTCATAGCTGCAGGCGTTGCTCTGCAACACCTTCAGCAGGGTGATGCACCGCCCGTCGGCGGAAAAGCTGTGGCAGCAGCCGCAGGCCATGGTGGCCCCCAGCCCGCCGGGGCGGGCAGAGCGGTCCAGCCCGCTGGAGGTGCAGGCCGCGTCATATTTGGCGGCGGCCGACAGAATGGTCAGTTTGTCCAGCATATCCATAGAAATGTCCTCACAAAACCAAACGAATGTTCGCATATACAATATAGCACATATGTTCGATTTTGTAAATGGGGATGCAGGAAAAAGCCTGAGCCGCAGCCGGCGGTTTTTGTTGCGCACCGCTGTAGATATGTGATAGAATAAGCCCGGACCAAAGGCAAACCACAGGAAGAAAGGCGGAGACAGTCATGGAAGAGCGGATCATTGACCGGGAGCTTGTCCTGGTGCCCTATTATCCAAATGAAGAGGTGGCTCTTGCGTGGTATCAGGACCCGGATGTGTGCAAACAGGTGGACAACATCGACCATGTCTATACACCGGAACTGCTGCGCCAGATGTATGACTTCCTGAGCGCCAACGGATATTGTTATTACATAAAATACAAGGGCGTCCTTGTGGGAGACGTCACCCTTCGTCACAACGGAGAGGTTTGCATCGTTGTCAGCAAAGCCTATCAAAACCGGCACATCGGGCGGCGGTGCGTTTTGGATATGCTGAAGCTGGCGAAAGAACAGGGCATGGATGCGGTAAAGGCCAACATCTATTCCTTTAACACGCAAAGTCAGAACATGTTTCTGTCCGTCGGCTTTGAGAAAACCGCTGAGGAATGGTATTGCTGTAAGCTGGATCAATGACCCCGGGCCTGGTGGCCCGGTCAAAAGCCTCCGCCTGCGCTGCGGAGTTTTTTCAAGGAGGCCTGCTCATGCTCACCGTGTATCCCGACTATTACCCCGCTTTCCGGTGCATCGCGGGCGCCTGCCGCCACAACTGCTGCATCGGGTGGGAGATCGATCTTGATGACGAGACCCTTTCCGCCTACAGGGCCATGCCCGGACCGTTGGGCAGGCGCCTGCGGCAGAGCATTTCGGCGGGGGACCCGCCCCATTTTCTCCTGGACGGGGAAGAGCGCTGCCCCTTTCTCAACCGGTGCGGCCTGTGCGACCTGATCCTGGCGGGGGGAGAGGCGCTTTTATGCCAGATCTGCAGGGACCATCCCCGGTTCCGCAATGACCTGCCGGGGCGGACGGAACTGGGCCTGGGCCTGTGCTGCGAGAGCGCCGCGGAGCTGATCCTGTCCCGGAGGGAGCCTGTGCGCCTGGTGACAGAGGGCCGGGAGGAAGCCCGGGACCCGGCGGCCCGGGCGCTGCTGGACCTGCGGCAGCGGGCCTTTGCCGTGGCGCAGGACCGGGGACTGCCTGTGGAGGCCCGCATGGACCGGCTGTTGCTGCTGTGCGGCGCCATGGAACCGGGACACCCCGCCCGGTGGGCGGAGGTGCTGCTGGAGCTGGAACGGCTGGACGAAAGCTGGACGCCCATGGTGGAGCAGCTGGGCCGGACGGGAGAAAAAACCGTCGTTCCCCCGGGATATGAGACGGAATGGGAGCAGCTGCTGGTGTATTTTTTGTACCGCCATTTTCTCGCCGCCTGGGAGGACGGCGACCCGGGCAGCAAGGCGGGCTTTGCCGTGCTGTCGGTGCGTGTGCTGCAAAGCCTGTCTGCCCTGTATCCCGGTCTGCCGCTGGCGGAACTGGCGCGGATGTATTCGGCGGAGGTGGAATACTCCACAGACAACCTGGACGTGCTGTTCGGGGAACTGGCCCTGTGATACCCTGTCAAAAAGGCCCCTTCGGAGGAAGGGGCCTTTTGTTTTCCGATTCGGGGGTTACGTCACGTCGTCGCAGCAGACAAAGCCGCTGTCGATATAGTGGGCGATGAAGCGGGCGCGGAACCGCCGCTCATTGCAGGCGCCCACCAGAGGCGCTTCGTCCTCGGGCAGGACGAACTTGATGCACCGCACCGTCACGTTGCGGCAGGAGGGCTGGCTGTGGGCGGGGATGGTGAGGATCTTCATGCCCCGCTGGTGCTCGTTGTCCTGGCTGTCCAGCTCGGTGAGGATGGCGGCCAGCGCCACCCGCTTGAGAGGACAGACATTCCGCAAAGTCACCGTCAGCTGCAGGATGCGGCCCAGGGATTCCAGGGTCTGCAGGCCGGCGTCAAATTCCACGGAGTCTTCACAACCATCGACCGCAAGATCCACCGGCTGGGGACAAGACTCGGGAACCACCACAACGCCGCAGTCCACGGTGATCTCGGGATCGGGGAAGGCGGCGGTGTTGCCCTCGGCGTCGTCGTAGCTGATGGCCTCGTTCACCGGGAGCGTGCCGCTGCAGGGCCCAACGTGCTCCACGGTGAAGGTCAGGGCAGCGCCTTCGCTCTGGGTGACGCCCAGCTTGTCGATGCGCCACACCACGGTCCGGTTGCCCTGAAGGCTGGCGCTGCCCTTGGAGGGCGCGGACAGGGAGGTGATGCGGAAGCAGTCGGCCACCGTGTCGCTGAGGACGACGTTGGTGGCGCCCGGCCGGGTGATGTTCCGGGCAAGGTCCTCGAACAGGTCCTCCAGCTCGGTGTCGTCAGGGGTGATGGCCACGTAGGCAGAAGGGGGAGAGGAGGCCCAGCTTTCCAACGCATCCACATCCACGCCGCCGTTGCCGGACAGGCCGATGACATAGATGGTGACGCCCTGGGCTTTGGCGGCAGAGGCGATGGGCGTGGGATTGCCGCCGGCAGTGGTGACGCCGTCGGTGAACAGCACCATGACTTTGTCATTGGTGGACTGGGGGTCAAACAGCTGAAGCGCCTTGGTAAAGGCGTCGGCATGGTTGGTGGAGCCGCCGGCGGACAGCGCGTCCACCGCGGCCTTCAGGTTGGCCACAGAGGTGATGAGTTGGGTGTCCTGGGTGGCCGTTTGGGCAAAGCTGACCACGCCGATGCGGCTGCCGGAGCCGATGTGGCCGTCCTGGCTGCCGTCGGTGGCCTCGTCGATGATGTCGATAAAGGCCTTGGCGCCGTTTTTCAGGTTGGCCAGGGGGCTGCCCGCCATGCTGCGGGAGCGGTCCAGGATGAGGACGATGTCGGCGGGGTTGCTGGTGATATTGGGCTCGGCTGTGAGAGACAGCGTCACCTGGAAAGTGCCGCCGCATTCGATGCGGTCGACGCTGATTTCTTTGTTAGAGCTGGTGATGCCCATAGGGATCAGTCCTTTCTGAGCGCCCTGGTTGGGGCTCAGTACAGGATATGCGCCGGGTGCCGGAAGCGTGCCCTTTAAACAGAAAAACCGCGCCGGGCCCGGCGCGGTTTTTTCGCTATCAAAGAAAGAAGTCTGATACTGGAGCAACCTTGCCGGCAGTTCGCCGCAAACGCGCATTTCCGCCCAGAGGGCGACGATGCATGGTCCGCGGCAAACAGGACCGGAGGCGCAGCCGCTTTTGCTTTGCTGGCGGCCGTATTGCGCGCCCAAAAGCATGGAATTGCATTCCGCCGGCGATGCAGCGGCTATCCGCTGCCGCAGGTCGCGTGGGCGTTCCCGGCTGCTTCCCTGTCCGGACCGCGCTCATTCATGGGCAAGCGCGGCAGCCGTCACGGCAGTCATCGGGCATACGCCCCACGCTTCCCTCTCGCAGAGGATGTATTGCACGCCCTGGGCGTCGGTGACCAGCCATGTATCATGCTTCAGATAGGGCAGCGTCTTTTCCCGGATCTGCTGCTGCAGCTGCTCTTCGATAAAGACATCTGGCGGCGTTTCCCGGTCGCTTGTACTCCATGCATTCCAGAGAACTTCTCCCTCATGTGCCTGGAGATCTCTCCAACCCCAGACCACAACGCCTTCCCCCAACAGATATCTGGCACCCTGCTGCTCGCTCAGCCGTGTAGTACTATTTTTTTCAAGGATCGTCCATTTTCCGAGATCCGAGTCATCAAACAGGTCTGGCCATTCCTCTTGCACAAATTCGTCTTGATATTCGATCATTTTGATGAAAACGTATTCGGTAAAGCCCTTTTCGCGACCCAGCCGGGCATTCAGGCTGCCGGTGAACTGGTTGATCACGATCAACAACAGCAAAAGGATGACAGCCGCCAAAATTGCCGGCCGGCGGTAAAAATCCCTGCGAAATTGTTCCGGTTTTTCCTGGCGCAGGGTCTGATCTGTGGTTACATAGTCCGTCAGTGCGGTATTCATTCGGTCTGTTCTCACAAAATCTCCTCCTTTTTCGCGCCTTTGCAGGCAGCTGTTTTTTACCGGTATCCTGCCATCTTCCGCGAATGCGCACAGGGTGCCATCCCCATGCTATACAGCGTGAGAGCGGTCCATCTCATCTCCTTTATATTATAAGCGAAACACTTTGTCCAGCCGAAAGGAATCTTTTCAGAAAAGCAGACAAATTGCTGCCTGCAAAACTGTGGACAATCACGAATTTTTTAATTGCTTCTTGCGCTGCATTTGCGGGACTTTATCATAATAAAGGATTCCTTTTTTTCCGTTTCGGAGGTATAATGGGTGGGAAAAGAGGGGATCTGCGTGAAATCAAAAGAGCTTGTAAAACGGTATGCGCTGTTCGTGACCAGTCTGTTTTTCTCCGCGCTGGGGGTGGCCTTTACCAAGACAGGAGGGCTGGGCGTGTCGCCTGTATCCTCGGTGGCCAACGTGCTGTCCCTGCGTTTTCCCGGGGTGTCCATGGGCCAGTGGCTCATTTTGTGGAGCGCCGTTTTGATCCTGGGGCAGATCCTGGTGCTCCGGCGGCGCTACCAACCCATTCAGCTTCTGCAGCTGCCCATGGCCGTTCTGTTCGGCTGGTTTACCGACGGGGGCATGGTCATCGCCGGGCTGGTCCCGGTGAACAGCTACCCCATGCAGCTGGTGATGGTGCTTCTGGGTGTGGTCATCCTGGGCTTCGGCGTGGCGCTGTCGGTGGTGGCCGATATGATGTTCAATGCCGGCGAGGGATTCGTCAAAGCTCTGTCCGACGTGACGGAAAAGAATTTCGGCAATGTGAAGATCGCCTTTGACATCTTCAGCGTGGCGCTGTCGGTGGTGCTGTCCCTGGCGCTGTTCGGCGGCGCCGTGGCGGGCGTCCGGGAGGGTACGCTCATCGCGGCCCTGGGCACCGGACTGGCAGTGAAATTCTTCACCGCGCGGCTGAAAACGCCGCTGGACAGGGTCCTGTCCAGCTGAGTCAGGCCTTTTTCCCCGCGGCACGCAATCCGTCAGCCAGACACTGGATGGCGATGCGATAGCTTTCATCGGTGCTCCCGTCTTCGGGGTTAAAGACACCGATGTGCTCGTGGACGCAGAAGCCGTGGAGCACCGCCCGGAGGATGCGCTGCCAGTGCAGCTTTGCCTCTTCGTCCAGACCGTAGCTGTCCAGCACCTGCAGGATGGGCCGCAGGGTGAGCTGCTCCGCCTGGGGAAGGATGGGACTCAGCTCGCGCTGCAGCCCCATGATGGCCCGGTCCAGATTGGCGTGCTCTCCGGCAAAGGTCCGGTAGGCATCCGCCAGGGCGAACAGGGCTTCATCCCGGGTTTTGCCGCGGATGGCCTCCATCTGGGCGGAGGCGCGCAGCTTGGCCGCCTGCAGGCCTACCTGGCTCATCAGGTCGTCCATGCCGGAGATGTGGTTGTAGAGGGAGGCGGCCTTCACATCCAGCGCGTCGGCCAGCTCCCGCATGGAACAGGCAAAGGGGCCCTTTTCCTCCGTCATACGGAGGGCGGTATCGATGATCAGGTCGCGGGTCAAACCTTTTTTGGGCATAAAAGATCACCTCAAATACACAAAGCTCGCGCCGCAGGAGCCTGCTCCGGCGGCGTATTTTCATGGGGCGGAGAGCAGGAAAGGCCGGGCGTCCCCGGCGGCGGGCAAAGAAAAACGGCATGGCGCAGGCCATGCCGTCCGGGTGTTACTTTCTTCTTCTTCCGCCGCCGCTGCGGTCGTTGCGGGACTTCACATCGGACAGACGGCTCTCGCTGCTCTGCATAAACGCTTTCAGCTTGCTTTCAAAGGAATCATCGCCCTTGGGCAGCGTGCTCTGGTCAGGGGAGAACACCGGGGGCTGCCCCTTTGTCCGGGGAGCGGGAGCGGCCTGCTGGGGCCGGGGGGCGGGACGGCTGCCCGCGGGGCGCTGAGGGCGGGCGGGCTGCTCAGGCTGGGGCAGCGCCTTTTTGATGGACAGGTTGATGCGGCCCTGCTGATCGATGGAGATCAGCTTGACAGTGACGGTCTGCCCCTCCTTCAGGTAGTCGTTGATGTCGCTGACAAAGGTGTTGGCGACCTCAGAGATGTGTACCATGCCGCTCTTGCCCGTGGGCAGGAGCACAAAGGCACCGAACTTGGTGATCCCGGTGACTTTTCCTTCGTAAATGCTGCCGATCTCTAACTCCATATTTCCGGCAAGTCCTCCTGTTTATTTACTGGAGATATCCACAAAGACCTGCTCGCCGGGATAAATGTAACCAAGGCTGTCCCGTGCGATCCGTGCGATATACTCCTCTTGATCTTCTCCGCTGATGGCGTCGGCCAGCTCGGCACAGGTGAGCTTCTGGGCTTCCAGCTGGGACAGCAGGACCTCCTGTTCGGCGGCGGCTGCGTTGATGCGGAACTGCAGGTTGACCAGCGTACAGGCAGCATAAACGGCAAAGGCGGCAATCAGCACCTTTGCGACCAGACCGACCCGTTTTTTCTTCCGCCTCAACCTGGGAAGCCTCCTTCAAAACGACACACTTTCAGAAATGAACATACTTTTAATTATTATAAAGTTTCCAGCCGGGGTTGTCAACGGATATACGCCAAAAAATGGCGGGAATTTCTGCATTTTTCAGTTGGCAGAGGCCTCCGGCACACTGAAGGCACGGAAGTTTTCCATCAGGGTCCTGCCGTTGGAGCGGAACGCTTCTGCCGACGAGACGATCACGGCGTTTGCGTTGTAAAACCGGCCCAGGGCGTCATAGACGCCGTGGGTGGCGTGGATCACATAGTCCTCGCCGTCAAAGGAGCCGATATACAGGGTCTGATGGCCCCGCAGCTCGAGCATGGCGCCGGGCAGCAGCCCCTCCAGCAGCGCCTGCTTTTCAGAGACGGTGCTGCCCTCCACATCAAAGCAGCCGGGGACCCGGCGCTGGCTGCCGCTGTTCCGGGGCAGAAAGATGCCCATCGTGCGGTAAACGTCCTGACAGAGGGAGGAGCAGTCCCAGCCCTCTGCCGTGCCGCCCCAGCCGTAGCGGCGGCCCAGCAGCTTAAAGGCCTGCCGCAGCAGGTTTTCCGTGGTAAAGGGCAAAAAGCCCGGGGTCACATCCTCGTTTTTGGGTACGCGGGCCGGGACCAGGCCCAACGTGCCGTCCTCCTTCCGCTGGGGCAGGCGGACGATGTAACAGTTGTCGGCAGAGGCGTTGTCCGCCCCGCCGGAGCCGCTGACCAGAGGGAGAACGGTGCCCATTTTCAGTACCAGGGCCTGCTGGCCGGGATTGCTGAAGCTGCCCTCCAGGGGCAGCCTGGGGGCCAGCACGGTCAGGCCCTCCTCTTGCAGCGACCGGCAGAGAGAATCCCAGGTGCTCCGTACGCACAGGGCCACGCTGGCAGACGGCACCCAGCCCAGATAGTCATAGGAACGCACCAGGTACCAACCGCCGTCGGCAGAGGGGTGCAGCACCAGCAGCGGCTCCCACAGCTTGAGGGCGGTCTCGGCGGCAAGGTCGTATTCCGGGCTGTCGGGGGAACCGTACAGGGGCAGGGGAGAGGGCCAGGACCGCAGGATGACATTTTCAGTGAGGAAGCCGTATTGCACCGGGTTGTCGGCGGCCAGGGCGGCCTCGTTGCGGTTGCCGCGGATCGTGGCCTGCTGGTCGGCGGTGATGGGACCCTCCGGGGTGTACAGGCCGCTGTCGGGGGCTTCGCCGTAGGTGCGCAGCAGCGCCAGCAGCCGTCCGGCGGAAAGCTGCTGGGGCCAGGCGGACAGGTCCTCTATATCGGCGCCCTCCACGCCCGCCAGGGCGGCGTTATAGTCCGCGATCTCCTCCGCCGTCATGCGGACGGCCTGGGGGTCTTCCACCAGACCGATCCAGAAGCCGGCGTTCTGCATTTCGGGCCAGGTGCGGTTGAAGCTGTCCCGGGTGCCGGAAAGGGCGGGGGCTTCGCTGTCCCCGGCTTGGGGCTCCATTGGCGCGGCCGGGCCGGGTGCGGGCTGCTGCGGCTCCGTTTGGACGGGCGGCTGCGGGGGAGCAGGCTCCGCAGGCTGCTGCCCGCAGGCGCACAGGGCCGCCAACATGGCGGCAAGCAGGATGACAGACAGCGTTCGTTTCATGGATCAGACCTCCCGGATGGGGTGTTTTCTCAAGCATACGCTGAGATGAAGCGGGTGTCAACGAAAAAATTGCGAATTTAATTGAAAAAAACGCAAAAAGGGGCTTGTTTTTTTCTCCATCTTCCGCTATAATAAACAAGCCGTCAGAAATGCGGCAGCCAATGAGGGCCTTTAGCTCAGTTGGTCAGAGCATCCGGCTCATAACCGGACGGTCCCGGGTTCAAGTCCCTGAAGGCCCACCACCTTTTTGGACAAGGCACAATCGCATATCGTTTTCAAGGTAGATCATACTCGGAGAAGTCGCGTAGTTGGTCGAGCGCGCACGACTGGAAATCGTGTAGGCCTCATAAGGGTCTCGAGAGTTCGAATCTCTCCTTCTCCGCCAAAGGAAAACCCCTTGGAAATGCTGGAAAACCCAGTATTTCCAAGGGGTTTTTCATGTTTATGCACTGGTTTTAGGTGCACTGAGACACATAAAGAAGCGGTGAAAATCATGTCATAATCATGTCAGCTTTTCGCAGCTGGTCTGCGCTGCTTTTCAAAGATTGAAATCGACGTCGATCAGCTTGTCCTGGGTCTTTTCCTGCGGACATCGCGGATGTGGGTATAGATATTTTGCGTGGTGGAAATCTGTGCATGACCCAAAAGCTCCTGCGCGTCCTTTGATCTTGTTGTCAAACAGCATGGTGGCGTAACCATGGCGCAGCTGGTGGGGCGTACAAGCGAGGCCAGTCTGCCGGGCGTAGCGGCCCCAGTGCAACAAAAAACGCCACCCAGGAGGGTGGCGGCAAGGCGCAGTTTTCTTTGAAACGCACGAAGGATGGCAGACCGTATGTTGATGTGGATGTAGACCAGCATCTTTTTGATGGCCTGACAACAGCACAGATGCAGGAGAAAGCCAAGAACATTATCAAGGACCGCTTCAAGGGTAAAGTGATCGGAGCCGACTACACTGCATATGTCAACAAGACCAGTGCGGAGCATTTTTCCTATCCAGCAAACCGTCGCATGGACGAAAACGTCAAGCAGGACAAGATGCGGACAGCTCCCGAGCTGGACACGATCATGCAGGCCAGCGTTTACCGGGAAAATGTCACCCCGGAAAACGGTAAGCATCCCGATGCAACCGGTGGTCTCGATAAGCTGGACGTCATGTATCGCGTAAACACCCACGCCTATGAGGCGGAGACCACTGTTAAAGTGACCGACCGTGGCCGCGTGTTTTATGGCATGACAAAAATAAAAGACATTACCAGCCGTGAAATCGGTCAAATGCCCGGACTGGGCACCGCCGAAACGGCAAATAATGTCTCCACTGACAATGTAGCATAGAAGGAAGATAATGTCAAGTACAGCCTGAAGGACAGCTCTGGCCGGACGCTTACTGAGAAACAGCGTGAATACTTCAAGGATAGCGAGGTGCGAGATAAGGACGGCAGCCTGAAGGTGGTATACCACGGAAGTGGCGCGAAGTTCACAAAGTTCATCTAGGACTATATGAGCAAACACGGATCTTCTGAGGGACAGGGCTTCTACTTCACAGATAAAAAGGATATGGCACAGGGCTACGAAAAGAAAGGCGGCCAGCTTCTGAAGGGATACCTCAATATCTCGAAGCCTCTCTCTGACAGCAAGATCACGATGAAGCGCACGGAGCTTACAAAGCTGCTGAAAGCAGTAGATCCTACAGGCGACGATGTGGTTATCAACTACGATCCGGAAGGAGGCATGCGTTCCAGAACAAGATCACGGTCCGTATCTTCCCGGATATAGTGGACTGTACAGGTGCCACGATTGCTCTTGTAACTGGAGCAGACGTAATGATTCTGCTTACCGTCAAAACGCTTGCAGGTTGCGAAGTGCAGCTTGTTCCCGCAGCCCGGGCAGAACAGCAGTCCGGAGAATAACCCCTGCCGATTTGCTTTTGCAGGTCGGCGTTTGTTTTTTCGCAGCTCCTGTACCCGATCAAGCGGAGCCTTCGTGATGATAGCTTCCTGTGTATTCGGAAAAATCGCCATATGTTCCGGATCATTCGCTATCCGCTTTTCAGCTTGTAGGACGTGGCTTGTCCTCTGGGTCGGTACGATAACCATAGGGAGGGCTGCCCAAATGCTTGCCGCTATTGCCTTTCGCCCGCATGACAGAGCGCACCTTTTTACTGGTATCTTTGGCATAGAAGTCATTGAACAGATTACGGAAAGACGTAAAAGCGTCGCCGGCCTTGGCGCTATCCATGCTGTCATGGATAGCAATGAAGCGAACATCATAGCTCGGAAAAACAAGCTCCGTGTACTGTCCGACCTGTAAATCATCACGACCGAAACGGCTCATGTCTTTGACGATTAAGCTATCGACCGATCCCTGTTCTGCAAGAGAAAGTGCTTCCTGAATACCGGGACGATTGAAGTTCGTCCCGGTATAACCATCATCCGCAAAAATCCGGATGTTGATGAATCCATGTTCCTTTGCGTATTTCGTTTAAAGTTCTATTCCTGAACAAAAAGAAATGCTTTCACTTGGTGCGTCATTGATTTACCACATTGTAAAAACTCGATAGCAGTAATACGAATCAGTAGGTGATATCGGTCACCTGATAGCCCTGCTCGGCAACAGCCTGCTTCAGAGCATCGTCCGAAACCTCTTTTTCCAGCGTAACAACAGCGGTCCCGGTCTTGTGGCTGACTTCGGCCTTGGCCACGCCGTCAAGCGCCTCCAGCGCCTTTTTTGTGTGCATCTCGCAATGCCCGCACATCATGCCTTCGATTTTCAGTGTCTTTTTCATGTTTTTTGTCTCCTTTGGGTTTGAGTGATTTGATTTATTTTTGACTTTATGATCCCGTTTGGAATCATGCATCCGGAAGAAATTTAAGCGCAGCGCGTTGGTAACCACGCTGAAGCTGGACAGGCTCATGGCCGCCGCGGCGAACATGGGGTTCAGCTGCCAGCCCAGCAGGGGGATAAACACGCCTGCCGCCAGAGGAATGCCGATGGTGTTGTAGATAAACGCCCAGAACAGGTTTTCGTGAATGTTGCGCAGCGTAGCCCGGCTCAGACGGATGGCCGCAGGCACATCGGACAGACGGCTTTTCATCAGCACCACATCCGCCGCGTCGATGGCAACATCCGCGCCCGCACCGATGGCGATGCCAATATCGGCGCTGGTCAGAGCAGGGGCGTCGTTGATGCCGTCACCCACCATGATGACTTTTCCGTTTTGCCGCAGCTTCCGGATCACGCTCTCCTTGCCGTCGGGAAGGACGCCTGCAATGACCTCATCCACACCGGCGGCGGCTCCGATGGCCTTTGCGGTGCGTTCGTTGTCGCCGGTCAGCATCACCACATGGATGCCCATGTTCCGCATTTCCGCAATGGCCTGGGGGCTGTCCTCCTTGATGGTATCCGCTACGGCAATGATGCCGCAGAGCGCACCGTCCTTGGCAAAGAACAGGGGTGTTTTTCCCTCCTCCGAGAGCCGCTCCGACCTTGCTTTCGTCTCTGCAGGCACCGGAATTTGTCCGCTGATGAATTGGTAGCTGCCGCCCAGCAGGGCAGTGCCGTCGAGGGAAGCGGTCAGGCCGTTGCCGGGGAGCGCCTGAAATTGTTGAACTTCGGCGGCTTTCAGTCCGTCCTGCTCAGCCCTCTGGTGTATGGCACGGGCCAGCGGATGCTCGCTTTTCTTCTCCAACGCGTAGGCCATGGACAGAAGTTCTGCTTCGCTCACGCCTTCGGCGGGGAGGAGATCCGTGACCTTGGGCTCGCCCCGGGTGATGGTTCCGGTTTTGTCCAGAGCCACGATCCGCACTTTTCCGGTTTCCTCCAGAGACACCGCCGTCTTGAAGAGAATTCCGTTTTTGGCTCCCATGCCGTTGCCCACCATGATGGCAACAGGGGTGGCAAGACCCAGCGCGCAGGGGCAGCTGATGACCAGTACAGAAATACCCCGTGCCAGAGCAAAGCCTACCGTCTGACCGGCGAGGAGCCAGGCAATCACGGTTACCGCCGCGATCGCGATAACTGCGGGGACAAAGACACCGGAGACCTTGTCTGCGACCTTGGCGATGGGGGCCTTCGTCGCAGCGGCATCGCTGACCATCTGAATGATCTGAGAAAGCGTGGTGTCCTCGCCAACTCTGGTTGCTTCACAGCGGAGAAAACCCGAATGGTTCAGCGTTCCTGCAGAGACCATGCTTCCTGCCGCTTTGTCGGCCGGAATGCTTTCGCCTGTCAAGGAGGATTCGTCAACCGCGCTGTTTCCCTCCAAAACGGTTCCGTCCACAGGAATATTTTCGCCGGGGCGCACCACAAAAACATCGCCCTTTGCCACCTGTTCAATCGGCACGGTGATCTCCATACCATCTCGCAGGAACGTGGCGGTTTTGGGGGCAAGCTTCATCAGGCTCTTGAGGGCATTGGTAGTCTTTCCCTTTGAACGTGCCTCCAGCATCTTGCCCAGGGTAATCAGCGTCAGGATCGTGGCGGCGGACTCGAAGTAGAATTCGTGCATATAGGCCATCACGGCATCCATATTGCCCTTGACCTGTGCGTCCGTCATGGCGAACAGGGCGAAGGTGCTATAACCAAAGGCTGCCGTAGCGCCCAGCGCAACCAATGCATCCATGTTCGGAGCGCGGTGCCACAGGCTCTTGAACCCGCTGATAAAAAACTTCTGATTGATGACCATAACGATCACCGTCAGCAGCTGCTGCAAAAGCCCCATTGCCACATGGTTGCCGTCGAAAAACGAGGGCAGCGGCCAGCCCCACATCATGTGCCCCATGGAAACATACATCAGTACGATCCAGAAGCCCAGAGAAGCGAAGAGCCGTTTTTTCAGAACGGGGGTCTCCCTGTCCTTCAGCGCATCCTCTTCGGAGGAAAGCTGGGCGGTCTGATGGTTACTCCCTTTTTTCAGAGCCGCTCCATATCCCGCCTCACGAACCGCCGCAATGATCTCCTCGGCGGAGGCGGTTCCCTCTACGCCCATGGAATTGGTCAGCAGGCTCACCGAACAGGAGGTGACGCCCTTCACGCCGGATACCGCCTTTTCCACCCGGGCAGAGCAGGCGGCGCAGCTCATACCCGTTACTGTATATTGCTCCATAATTGAATCACGGAACCTCCTTTTATTTCATCAGTTTTTGCAATGTTGCCACCAGTTCATCGATCACTTCATCCCTGCCTTCCCGGATGTCTCTGGCAACGCAGCCCCGGATATGGCTTGCCAGCAATTCCTTATTAAAGGCATTGACTGCGGCGTTCACGGCAGCGGACTGCACCAGAATATCCGCGCAGTAGGCATCCTTTTCCACCATCCCGCGAATCCCGCGGATCTGCCCTTCGATCCGGCTCAGACGGTGGATCAGCTTTTTTCGTTCTTCCTCTGAGCGGTGCGTTGTTTTCCCGCAGCATCCGCACATTTCTTTCTCGGTCATGATTCAGCCTCCGTTCGCAGATACCCCCAAGGGGTATTTTCATTATATACCCCTATGGGGTATTTGTCAATAGAGAAAAAGGGAATGTCGCTCATTTTCTGCAAGCAGTTTATTCCGATATCCGCCATTCATTATCTGACAAAGCAGTGCAGATATGAAAACAGCAGCCTGATTTCTCAAGCCGCTGCATTCCAGACAGAAATTAAGGAAACGGAGGATCACTTTTCCGTTAATATGCCCGCCCGCCACCAATTGCAAAGCATCGTTGATCTGCGAAAGGTCAAATTCACGGGGATCAATCTTAGGAGCAATGTGGTTTGCCTCAACAATCTGGGTAATTTTCTCCAACTGCGCCCCATCCGCCCGCACAAATAGAAACTTGTATGCCTTACCCTGCCGTTTGGCTTTCCTGTCGTATTTTGCGCCTGCCAGCGTGAACAGGAGCCGTTTGATAAGGGGAAAATTATTTTTCTGCGCAAATGCTCCGTTCGGGATGCCACGCAGGCTGAGCAGAATGCCGTTTTCCTTCAGCACGGATAGCTCGTGGTCAAATTCTTTATCCCCCAGAGTGTCGATAATGTAATCGACGCCGGACAGGGTCTCCCAATCGTTTTCTTCTGTGTATACGATATACCGATCCGCGCCGGCGGAAAGAAGCGCATCTTTTGCCCGTGCGTTTCCTGAGACGATGACGCGGAGTCCCAGCGCCTTTGCGATAGGGACGGCCATTTGCCCGAAGCTGCCTGAGCCGCCGGGGATGAAAACCGTCTCGCCCGGCTGTGCGCACAGTTCTTCTGTGATTGCCTGATAAGCGGTCAGCCCTGTCAGGGGGATCGCTGCCGCCGTCACAAAGTCCAGCCCCTCCGGCATCCGTGCCGCCGCAAGCGCAGGAACGGCCACATATTCCGCGAAGGCGCCGAGACTGCTGACCGGCAGGCGGGAATAGACCCGGTCTCCCGGCTGGAATCGGGTGACATGTCTGCCCGCTTTTTCCACAATACCGGCGCATTCATTTCCAAGGGTCAGGGGCATTTTGTAATCCTGTATCAGCCGGACGGCCCCGGTCAGGTTGAGAATATCCACCGGGTTGACCGCCGCGGCTTTGACCCGAATCAGAATATCATCGTCCCCAATCTCAGGGACAGGGATATCATTGACGGTCATGCGGATATTTTTGCTGTATCGCGTGATCTGTGCCGCTTTCATGAGATATTATCCTTCCTTTTTCCTGGTGAACGCGGCGCCCACCACCCGGGGACCGGAGTAGGCAGCGACAGCAGCGCCGATCTGGTAGACCGCCGCCGGTTCATAGCCAAGCTGCTGTACCATCAGGCGGCGCAGCTCATCCAGACAGGCGGGGTCATTGCCGTAGATAAGCTCGTAGGGGGAACCCTGTTCCATGTTGGCAATACTCATCTCCGCAACTTTCTCCACCAGTTTGCGTTCGCCCCGGCATTTCGCCGCGGTGGTAATGCCGTTGTCAAAAATCTTCATGACCGGCTTCAGATTCAGCTTTGTCCCTAAAACGCGGCCGCTGTGGGGATACGGCCGGATTTCGCGGCGTATTTCAAATCATAAATGCCGAAATAGATCTGCCGCCGGGGAAGGATATCCGTCAGATATTGCAGAATCGCCTCCAGAGAAGCGCCGTCCGCACACATCTGCGCCGCATGGACCACGGGGCTTCCGTACAGGGCGTTGTACCCCATGCCGTCAAAGCTGTGGATATGCAGCACATCCCGGTATTCCGGGTATTCCTCATAGAATAGTTCGATGGCCTGTACGGAGTTGTCATAAGTGGAGGAGCCCTTGGAGTTGATCAGCACCAGGATCAGGTCTGTGACACCAGCCTGCGCTTCCCGCAGATAGATCTCCCGAAACTGAAAGGGCGTGATCTGCGCGGTTTTGGGAATTTCATCGTATTGCGCCATCAGGCTGAAAAACTGCTCGTTGTCGAAATCCACCCGGCTGGTATAGGTTTTGCCTCCCAGTGTGATGGGAAACGGGATCACCGAAATGGCGTATTTCTGTTCGTCCGCATAGGAAATATCGCTGGCGGAATCTGTCATGATCCGGATCTTGCTCATGGTCTTACTTTTCCTCGCATAAGTAGTCTTTTATTTTCTGCCCGTCTGCATAGCCTTTTTCGTAAAGGCGATGCAGCGATGCCTTGTCTTTCTTCAAAGTGTCCACGCCGCAGGTATCATCCGGTGCGACAATCAGCACTTTGCCCTGCTTCGCGTATTTTTGCGCCAGCGCCACTTCCTCGTTGTAGCGCTGCGCCCGCTCACACAGCCGCTCCGCCGCCAAGGGGTATTTTTTTCGGATGCCAGCAGCCAGTCGTTCATCCTTTTTGGAACTCCGCAGGATGTTTTCCGGTTTCGTCAGGAGCACGACCACCCGGTCACAGCCCAACTCAAACGCCTTTTCCACCGGCACAGGATCGCCCAGCGCGCCGTCATAGTAGGGAACGCCCTTGATCTCATAGGGCGGACAGAAAAAAGGAATGGAGGAGGACGCCTTGAAAACGTCATAGTTGTCTGCTGCGATGTCTTCCTTGCCAAAATACTTGGCCTGGCCTGTCACCGCGTCTGCCGCAACCACAAAGAATTCCATGGGATTATCCCGTATTGCGGGATAGTTCAGTGGGCTTTCCCCATCGTGATTGCTGAGGGTGCCGTACACATAATCCATATCGATGTAGGAGTGCTTACGGATAAAGTTTCCCAAACTGGCGTATTGCTTCCGAAAGCCGTATTCCGTATAGAAGCGGTAATTGCGTCCCTTTTGCCCGGCGGCATAGGATGCCAAATTTGCGCTCCCTGCCGAGATGCCGATTCCCAGGTCAAAGGTGATGTTCTGGTCCATACAGTAATCCAACACACCGGCGGCATAAATTCCCCGGTAACCGCCGCCCACATCGATCACGCCGATCTTCATAGAATGCTTCCCCTGTTTTTCACATGTACAGTTCATTTTCTTTCCGGACGGAGCAGGCTTTCTTGATAGCCATGGCGGCAATGGATACCATAGCGCCATTGACATTCCTGGCCTTTTCCGGGCACTGCTTCACGCAGCGCATACAGGAGATGCACTTTTTGGCGTCCGCCGTGAAACTCGCCGGGTCAATGGCCTGCACAGGGCAGTTTTCAGCGCACAGGCCGCACTTCGTGCAGCTTTTGCCCACCTTCGGAACGAGTCCCGCGCCGCCGGCTTTCTTGTAGGGGCGGTTTCCGGGGATGGAGACCACGGCTTCGGTCTTGCCCGCGATCCGCTCCGCAAACTGTTCCAACTGTTTTTTGTCGGACGCATCCGGCCTGCCGGCGGCATACTGGGGCATGATGGAGTGTTCCGCCACGGCGGCGACAGCCGCAACGACCTGGAAGCCGCTTTCCTTCGCGGCATCCTCCATTTCCACAAGGGTATCCTCATAAGCCCGGTTTCCATATACGCAGACAAGGGTGCATTTCGCACCGTTTCCTGCAATCTGCTTCAACCGCTCGATCGCCACGGCGGGTGCCCGTCCTCCGAAGGAGGGCATGGCGATCAGGACCTGATCTTCTTTGTCGATAACGCACTTGGAGAAATCGGCCTTGGAATCGCTCAAATCAATTTTGACAGTGTTTTCACTCCAATGCCCGCCAAGAATATGGGCAACTTTCTCTGTTCCGCCTGTGGGGCTGAAAATGATCTCTACTGTGTTCATATGTATTTCCTCCTGTTATTCAATCCTTTTACGAATGTCGGCAATGCAGTCAGCCAACGTTTTGTCTGCGAGAGAACGGGCAAATGCTTGCTCAATGTCCGCAAACATATCGGTCAACACCGGGCGAATGTGACGCCCAACTACACACTGATCGTTAGGGTTCTGGTGGATATCCAGAAGATGAATCTTCGGCTCTTCCATAACCGCCTGGTAGATTTGAAGCAGCGTAAGCTGTTCCGGAGCAGCGGTCATGGTATAGCCGCTGACACCCCGGTGACCGTCTACGATAGTTGCTTTTTTTAGCAGTGCCAGTATTTTACGGATATAGCTGGCATTCGTGCCGACGCTTTCTGCCATCTGATCCGAGTTCATGGGGGTGGGGGATTCTGAAATCAGAATCATCACATGTACAGCAACGGAAAATTTTGTGTCCATTTCGTTACCATCCTTTCCAAATTCCAAGCGACATTTTCTTTACTTTACATTTGTATCAGGTACAGATACAATATACTGCATTAGGAGAACCTTGTCAAGACAAACCACCGAACTCGGTGGAGTCTCATCAAAAGTGAATGTAAGCGTGGGTTGCTGCAAAACAACATTCTTCATTCGTGGAAACACCAAATAGTTTTCTGATAAAAACGCAAGTACAGACATATGGAGTGCCTGCACTTGCGTTTTTCGATCAGCTCAGCGGTGTATACTCTGTAACTGCTTTCAAAATCACTGTTAAGCCAACGGTTGCGGGGTTTCTTGCTGTTTTCCTGCAAACGGTGCTGTTGACCGAGGGTGTCAGCATCCTGGAGAACCTGCGGGCCATCACGCTGGTCTGCCAGAGTTACAACCTGTTTCCGCTGCTGACGGCGGAGGAAAACGTGCAGCACCCCATGCCGCCGCGGAAGGTCCCCGGGCCGGGCGGGCCTTCGCCATTGACTTTTGCCGATGGGGATGCTATGATGGTTTCAGTTCCATGTTCCGCCCCGCAGCGGGCGGCTAATAGGGAAGCGGATGCAATTTCCGCGCGGTCCCGCCGCTGTGAATCGCCAGCGAAGCTCCATGGCGCAAATGCCGGTCACTGAGTCATCGGGAAGACGGAGCCAGCTATGACGCGTAAGCCAGAAGACCTGCATGGGGCGTGCTTTTCCACGGGGGATTGGAGCAAAAGCAGCTTCGGCAGGTCCTGCCGCCGTTTTGCCATGCAGCCGTGGAGAGGTTCTCCGCGGCTTTTTGTATTCCGCGGAGGTTCAAACCGAGGACTGTTTGAAAGGAGACGGCAAATATGGAAAAAAGAGAACGAGAAGTGCCCGCCGCGGAGTTTGTCCGGGCCTGCGTAAACGTGGAGAAATTTTCGGCCTGCTGCCGAAATTGCCGCAATTACAGCAAGACCTGGTCCTGCCCGCCCTTCCGGTTCGATCCGGCGGATGTGTGGGGAAATTATGACACGCTGCTGCTGCAGATGCGAATGCTGACCGTTCCAGGGGAACTGCGGGAGCAGGTCTTTTCCGCAGAGGCCCTGGGCCGGGCCGCGGCGGAGTTTCTCCGGGCGGAAAAGGAGGCCATGCTGCTGGAGCTGCTGGGATTGGAAAAGGCCTTTCCCGGCAGCATGGCCCTGTCGGCCGGCAGCTGCCAGGTCTGTCCGGAGGGGACCTGCACCAGACAGACCCAGGAGCCTTGCCGCAATCCCAATTTGATGCGGTATTCCATCGAGGCGTTGGGCGGCGATGTGGGCAAGGCGCTGGAATTGTTTTTTGACAAGCAGCTGGTGTGGGGCCGTGACGGCCGTATGCCGGAATATTACATTCTGCTGGGCGGCCTGCTGAAAAAACCAAACAAGCCTGTTCAGGCAAAAGAAATGGGGTATCGGGTATGGTGACGGAAGAAAAGAACGGTCTGAGCATGAAGCCGGAGGACAGCAACTACTCCTTTTTCCAGCACAAAAACTGTGAGTTTTTCCCCTGCCACAAGACGGAAAGGCCGGAGGACTTCAACTGTCTGTTCTGTTACTGTCCGCTGTATACGCTGGGCAGCGGCTGCGGCGGAAACTTCCGCTGGCTGCCCGACGGCACCAAGGACTGCAGCGCCTGTCTGGCGCCCCATGGCCGGGGCAGCTACAGCTTTGTCATCGGGAAGTTCGGGCAGCTGTCCGATCTGGCGAAGCGCAACCGCTGACGGTCCGGCCCGTTTTCAAGGCCGCGGCAGCGGGCGGAAGGCGCAGCGAAGGGGCGAGCGGCTTATGCCATCTGGTTCCCGCCCTTGTCCAGCAGCTCCCGCTCGGGCATCCCCTTGGAATCCAGCCGCTTGAAGTTGCCCATCACCTCCCGGGCATCGGAAAGCACGGCGAAGGTATGGGGATATTCCCGGACGATGTCCTCCAGCGCGGGCAGCTGGACCTTGTTGACCACGCAGACCAGGATATGGGTCTCGCGCCCCTGGTACATCCCCGTTGCCGGGATGAGGGTGGCGCTGTGGCGCAGCCGGCGGATGATGGCATCGGAGATCTCCCGGGGATGATCGGTGACGATCTCACAGCGGATGGCGCTGCGGCCGCTTTTCATCAACCGGTCGGATACCGTGCTGGACATGAAGCTGTAAAGAATGCACAGGATCACCGGCTCCACCCGGAAGTCATAGACAAAATAGCTGCTGACGGCCACCGCCACATTGAGGAGGAACGTGATCCAGAAAAAGCCCTGCTCCGGGTGGGCCCGGTGGATGAGGGCAGCCACGAAATCCGTGCCGCCGCTGCTGGAGCTGCACCGCACCAGCAGGGAATAGCAGGCGCCGTTGATGACGCCGGCCACCAGCGGCCCCAGAATGACGCTGCTGGCGGTCTCATAGGCAAACCGGCTCAGGTCCAGCCGCCCCAGCGCGATGAGGAACAGGGAAAAGGACACCACATACAGCATGCTGCGGCCCGCCAGGTCGGCGCCTACCTTTTTCCACACCCACAGGGAGAGGGGAATGTTGATGATGAGGCTGAGATAGCCCACGTTGATGCCCGACAGGTACTGGATCATGGTGCAGATGCCGTTGAGCCCAGCGGGAGCGAACCGGTTGGGAAAGACGAACAGCTGATAGTTCAGGGCGCAGACCAGGGCCAGCCCCACAATGACAAAATAGGTGAGGATCTTTTTTGCGGACCGCATAGGCGACAACTCCTTTTGCAAATGCATGAGCCGGCGGCGCCGGCCCATATTCATCATAGCGCAAAACAGCCCCGGGCGCAAGTGGGCGCGGCGGGCAGAGGTATTGACAAAATCCAAGCACGGTGTATAATATCGCTTGTAACTGAATACGGATTCAAGCTCCCTCTCATTTGGTGTCAAGTGAGAAGGATAATAGAGAACCGGGTGAGAATCCCGGACGGTACCGCCGCTGTATGCGCTGAGGCCGAAGCTCGTTGACGAAAGTCAGTCACTGGGAAACTGGGAAGGCAGAGCTCGGACGCGGGAGCCAAAAGCTCCTTCAGGCGCGAGTCAGAAGACCTGCTTGAGGAGGAAAAGACTCCGTCCCACGGGATCATGGGATCAGGAGTTTTGTTGCGGGAACACGGCCGCGGCAGCTGAAAAAGCTGCCGCGGCTTTTTTGCGCGTTTGGGGAAGGAGGCACAGCAACCATGAAAACGTCCGGTACGGCGGTAAGACAAACAAAGGGATATAAGGCCGCCGTGATCGCGGCGCTGGCCTGCATCTGCGTGCTGGCCACACTGGGCTGCATGGCCGTGGGCAGCGTCTCCTATTCCATTCCCGAGGTTTTTCAGGCGCTCATCGACCGGGAGGCGGATGCCCGGCTCATCGTGTGGAACGTGCGCGTCCCCCGGGTCCTCTGCGGCGGCATGGTAGGCATCTGCCTGTCCCTGTCCGGCTGCATCCTGCAGGGCGTCATGCGCAACCATCTGGCGTCGCCCTCCACCATCGGCGTTACCAGCGGCGCCAGCTTCGTGGGCTATCTGACCCTGGTGGCCTTTCCCCAATATTATCATGTCCTGCCCGCGGCGGCCATCCTGGGCTCCTTTGCCACCACCATGGCCATCTATGCCCTGGCCTATGAAAAAGGCGTCAGCCCGGTGAAAATGATCCTTTCGGGTATGGCGGTCTCCGCCATGTTCGGCGCCTTTAACGACATTATCCGCACCTTTTTCGCAGAGGAGCTGGGCCACGCCTCCGGGTTTATGGTGGGAAGCCTCAACGGCATCGTCTGGAAGGACTTCCGGATGATCCTCCCTTATATGCTGGCGGGCATTTTCGTCTGCTTTCTGCTGCCCTCCCGGATGAACATCCTGATGCTGGGGGATGAAATGGCCAATTCCCTGGGCCTGCGTACCGAGCGGTTCCGCCTGCTGCTGATCGCGGTGTCCTCGCTGCTGGCGGGGGCTTCGGTGGCGGTGGCCGGCCTCATCAGCTTTGTGGGCCTGATCGTGCCTCACATCGCCAGGCTGATGGTGGGCTCCGACTACCATTACCTGTTTCCCGCCTCTGTTTTGCTGGGCTATGCCCTGGTGGTGGTCTGCGATACCGTGGGCCGGGTCATCCTGCCGGTGGGCGACCTGCCTGTGAGCATCGTGCTGTCCTTTATCGGCGCGCCCTTTTTCCTGTTCCTGTTGCGCCGGAAAAAAGACAACGGATAGGAGGGCGGGAGGATGTATTTCGGCTTTCAGAAGGTTTCCATCGCCTATGGAAAGAACACCGTCCTGGAGGACGTCTCCATGGAGTTTCAAAAGGGCACCATCACCACCATCATCGGGCCCAACGGCTGCGGCAAGAGCAGCCTGCTGAAGACCGTCCCCCGGACGGTGACGCCGGTCCGCGGCGCGGTGCTGTTTCAGGAGCGGGACATCCGCCGCTATCCCCCCAGGGAGCTGGCCAGAAAGATCGCCTATCTGCCCCAGTCCCACACATCCCCCGCGGATATCGACATCCGCACCCTGGTGTCCTACGGCCGCTATCCGTATAAAAAGTTCGGCGCGGGCCTCACGGCGGAGGACCGGGACATCATCGACGGGACGCTGGAGCTGACCGGACTGAGCCACATGGGCGGACGCCTGCTGAACAACCTTTCCGGCGGCGAAAAGCAGCGGGCCTGGATCGCCATGACCATCTGCCAGCAGCCGGAGATCCTGCTGCTGGACGAGCCCATCACCTATCTGGACGTAGGCTATCAGATCGAGGTGCTGGAGCTGGTTCGGGAGCTGTGCAGCCGCCTGCACATCACCATCGTCATGGTGCTGCATGATATGAACTTTACCGCGCGCTATTCCGACTGGGTCTATGTGCTGAAACAGGGCCGTGTGTTCGACCATGGCCGCCCCGACAGCATCCTTGTCCGGGACACCATGAAAGAGGTGTTCCACATCGACTCCCAGATCATCCGGGACGACAAAAATGGGTGCCCGTTTCTCATCCCGGAAAAGCTGTAGACTGTACGCAACGCATCGTGCGTAAAAATAAAGACTTTGAAAAGAGGTACATTATGAAAAAATTGACCGCCATGCTGCTGGCGCTGGCCATGCTGCTTTCTCTGGCCGCCTGCGGCAGCCAGCCCCAGCAATCCGGACAGGACAACGTCCCTCCCGCTGACGCCCAGAGCGGCTCCCAGGCCGATCCGGCGCCCAACAACGGCACGCCCGGCACGCCTGATACGCCCGATGCCCCCGCGGAGGGGGCGGATCCGCAAATGGTGGAATATTATCTGGGCAAAGCCAACGAAGTGGCGGTCACCGACACCCATGTGACCTTTACCCACGACGGCACCGGCGAGGAGATCAGCATTGAGAAGGGACCCAAAAACGTGGCTGTTCTGTTCGGCAGCCTGACCTGCCTGTGGTACGAGGCCGGCGGCACCGTTCAGCTGGCCGTGGGCGGCAAGAGCGCCACTTCTCTTTACAAGGAGCAGATCGGCCGGGACATCACCCAGGATGAGGGCGTCACCGTGGTCACGGAAAACTCCTCCGGCACCAGCTGGGATGTGGAAAAGATCATCGGCGGCAAGCCCGACCTGATCGTCTGCTCCACCGGCATGAAGGGTTATTCCACCATCTCCGGCCCGGCCGAAGCCGCCGGCATCCCGGTGATCGGCATCAATTATGACGGGGTGCAGGATTATCTGAAGTGGTTCAAGGTCTTCTGCAACCTCAACGGACAGCCCCAGCTGTGGGATGACATCGCCCAGGCCACCGCAGAGGATATCATGGAGGTGGTGGCCAAGGTGCCCCAGGCGGAGACAGCCCCCACCGCCATCATTCTGGTGATGTCCTCTGACGTGCTGAAGGCTTATACCTATGGCTCCCAGCCCGGCGTCATGCTGAAGGAGCTGGGCGGCGTCAACCTGGTGGACCCCGGCAGCGAGGGCGCGGCTACCAGCGTGGAGATCAATCTGGAGGACATCTACGCCCTGGATCCCGACATCATCTTTATGTCCGAGTTCGGCGACACCGGCCTGCATACCCTGGAGGATATGTTCGGGGCCGATCCCGTCTGGCAGGAGCTGCGGGCGGTGAAGAATAACCGGGTCATCGCCCTGGAAAAGGCCCTGTTCCACAACAAGGCAAACAAGAACTATAACGAGTCCTACCGGACCATGGCGCAGTACCTGTATCCCGACTGTGAATTCTGATCCGACGGCGGGGCGGCGCCTGTTGATGGGAGCCGCCCCGCTTGCCGCCGTTTTCACGGCATCACCCAAACCATCTGAGACAGGAGAATGCGTATGAAAAACGGTGCCTGTCCTTCCGCCGCGGAAGGACGCCGCCCGATGGAGCAGCCTGTGCCACGGGTCCTTCTGGCGGGCGCCAGCAGCGGCTGCGGCAAGACCACAGTGACCTGCGCGGTGCTGCAGGCTCTGGTCAACCGCGGCTTACGGGTGGGGGCCTTCAAATGCGGGCCGGATTACATCGACCCCATGTTCCACAGCCACATCATCGGCGCCAAAAGCGCCAACCTGGACCTGTTCTTTTTTGATGAAAACACCGCCAACTGCCTGCTGGCCCGGAACAGCTGGGGCTGCGACGTCAGCGTCATCGAGGGCGTCATGGGCTACTATGACGGCATGGGCCTGACCTCTGCAAAAGCCAGCTCCTACGAGCTGGCAAAGGCTTCCCGCACGCCCGCCGTTCTGGTGGTCAACGCGAAAGGCGCATCCCTGTCGGTGCTGGCGGCCATACACGGCTTTCTCACTTTTTGTCCGGACAGCGGCATCCGGGGCGTCATTCTCAACCGGTGCAGCCCCATGACCTATGAGGCGCTGGCCGGGGCCATACGGGAGCGCTTTGGGGGCCGGGTGACGCCGCTGGGCTATCTGCCCCCCATGCCGGACTGCGTCCTGGAGAGCCGCCATCTGGGCCTGGTGACCGCCGCTGAGGTGGAGGGCCTGAAAGAGAAACTGGCGGCGCTGGCCGCCCAGGCGGAAAAGACCGTGGATCTGGACGGCCTGCTGGCACTGGCAGAGACGGCAGAAGCCGTCTGCTGCGATCCTGTGGAACTGCCGCACTATGACACGCCGGTGCGCATCGCCGTGGCGCGGGACCGGGCCTTTTGCTTTTACTACGAGGACAGCCTGCAGGCGCTTCGGGACATGGGCGCGGAGCTGGTGGACTTCAGTCCGCTGAATGACCGGGCCCTGCCGGAAAAGATCCACGGCCTGTATCTGGGCGGCGGCTATCCGGAGCTGTATGCCAGGGAGTTGAGCGAAAACACCGCCATGCGCAGCGCCATACGCGCCGCGCTGGAAAGGGGGCTGCCCTGCATTGCGGAATGCGGCGGCTTCATGTACCTGACAGAGGGGATCGGAGAATGGCCCATGGCGGGCTTTTTGCCCGGCGTGTGCTTCGACAAGGGAAAGCTCACCCGGTTCGGCTATGTGACGCTGACCGCCAAGGAGGACAATATGCTGTGCAAAGCAGGAGAAACCATCCGCGGCCACGAGTTCCACCATTGGGATGTGGTGCCCTCCGGCGGCAGCTTTACCGCCGCAAAGGCAAACGGTAAGACCTGGGACTGCGTGACGGCAAACGGCCGGCTGTACGCCGGGTATCCCCACTTTCATTTTTATGCCAATCCCGCCTTTGCAAAAGGCTTTTATGAGACCTGTTTAAAGGAGCGTGAAGCACGTGTTTGACATTGTGAAGCCCATGGAAATTGAAAAGCGCAGCTTTGAGATCATCACCGAACTGCTGGGCGACCGGAAGCTGGACCCGGAAAACGAGCCGGTCATCAAGCGGGTCATCCATACCACCGCCGATTTTGAGTATGCGGACAACCTGGTGTTTTCTCCCGGAGCGGTGGCAAAGGGCATTGAGGCGCTCCGGGCCGGCTGTCACATCGTCACCGATACCAGCATGGCCATGTCCGGCATCAACAAGACCATTCTGGGCAAACTTGGCGGTCAGGTCCATTGTTTTATTGCTGATCCGGATGTGGCGGAGGAAGCAAAGGCGCGTGGGATCACCCGTTCCGCTGTCTCTATGGAGAAAGCAGCCAAGCTGGACAAACCCTGTATCTTTGCGGTGGGGAATGCGCCTACCGCGCTCATCGCCTTACATGAGCTGATGGAAGCAGGAACAGTAAAGCCCGCCCTCATCATCGGCGTGCCGGTGGGCTTTGTCAATGTGGTGGAGAGCAAGGAGCTGATCCTGCAGGACGACGTGCCCTTTATCGTGGCCCGGGGCAGAAAGGGCGGCAGCAACGTGGCCGCCGCCATCTGCAACGCCATGCTCTATCAGATCACCCGGTAATGGAACGGTACATCGAAAGGGAGGGCAAGCGTCTGCGGCTGGGGTACACCACCGGTTCCTGCGCCGCCGCCGCGGCAAAAGCCGCCGCCTGGATGCTGCTCACCGGTATTCGCCGGGAGCGCATTTCACTCATTACGCCAAAGGGGATCCCGCTGGACCTGGAAGTGCATGAGATCGACATGCATGAGAACCGGGTTTCCTGCGCCATCGAAAAAGACAGCGGCGATGACCCGGATGTGACAAAAGGCGCCCTGGTCTATGCGGAGGTATCCTATGCAGAGACACCGGGCATCACCATCGACGGCGGCAGGGGCGTGGGACGGGTCACGAAGCGGGGCCTCGACCAGCCGGTGGGGGCGGCTGCCATCAATTCCGTCCCCCGTCAGATGATCCGGGAAAATGTAGAGGAGGTCTGCCGCCTGACAGACCACACGGGCGGCCTGTCGGTGGTCATTTCCGTGCCGGAGGGGGAACGGCTGGCCCAAAAGACCTTTAACCCCCGGCTGGGTATCGTGGGCGGCATCTCCATCCTGGGCACCACGGGCATCGTGGAGCCTATGAGCGAGCAGGCGCTGGTGGATACCATCAGGGTGGAACTCAAACAGCGCCGGGCCAATGGTGCAGATTATGTACTGCTGACCCCGGGCAACTACGGTTCCGATTTCATCCGGGACAGCCTGGGGATCGATCCCGACCTTGCCGTGCAGACGTCCAATTTTATCGGCGACGCCATGGACCTGTGCCGTGAGATGGGCTTCCGGGGCGTGCTGCTCATCGGCCACATCGGCAAGCTGGTGAAGATCGCCGGCGGTATGTTCAATACCCACTCCAAATACGGCGATTGCCGCATGGACATCCTCACCGCCCAGGCGGCCCTGTGCGGTGTCAGCCCCCGGGGCGCGGCGGAAATGCTGGAATGTGTGGCCTGCGACGACGCGCTGAGGGTACTTCAGGAAGAAAAAATTTACGAAGAAGTCATGACGCATCTCACATCCCGGGTGCAGAAGCTGCTGGAGATCCGGGCCGGGCCGGACATGGAGGTGGGCGCGGCGCTCTTTTCCAAAGTCTACGGCCTGCTTGGAAAGACAGGCAATACAGAAGCATTGATCCAAAAAATTACGGAGGAATGATTTATGGTACATTTTGTTGGTGCGGGCAGCGGCGCTGCGGATCTGATCACCGTGCGGGGCGCGCGGCTTTTGGAGGAGGCGGACGTGGTCATCTACGCAGGCTCCCTGGTGAACCCGGACGTGCTGCGGTACACCCGGCCCGGCTGTGAGATCCACAACAGTGCTGAGATGACCCTGGAGCAGGTGCTGGAAGTGGTGCAGGCCGCCGAAGCCGCGGGAAAGACCACCGTGCGCCTGCATACCGGCGATTCCAGCATTTACGGAGCCGTGCGGGAGCAGTTTGACGAGCTGGAAAAACTGGGTATCGGCTACGATGTCTGCCCCGGCGTCAGCGCCTTCTGCGGGGCGGCGGCCGCCCTGCGGGCCGAATACACCCTGCCCGATGTGAGCCAGACGGTCATCATCACCCGTACCGCCGGCCGCACGGCTGTGCCGGAGCGGGAATCCATCCGCTCCCTGGCGGCCCATCAGTCCACCATGGTGCTGTTCCTGAGCACAAGTCTTACCGAAAAGCTCCAGGCCGAGCTGCTGGAGGGGGGCTATCCCGGCAGCACCCCGGTTGCGGTGGTCTATAAGGCCACCTGGCCCGATGAAAAGATCTTCCGCTGTACGGTGGACACCCTGCACAGCACTGTTACGGAAAACGGTCTGACCAAGACATCCCTCATCATCGTGGGCGGCTGCATGGGCGAGCAATACACCCGCTCCCGCCTGTACGCTCCCGAGTTTTCCACGGAATTCCGAAAGGCGGGCAAATGAAGGCCGCAGTGTTCGCATACAGCCGCCAGGGCTGTAAAACGGCCCGCCGTGTCATGGCGGCCCTGCCGGAAGGAGAAGTGCGGGCCTATACCATGGCGCGCTTTGAGGAGCCGGGTTTCGCACCCATCGAACGTCCCAGCAGATCCTTTTACGGCCCTGTGTTCCAGTGGGCTGACGCCATGGTGTTCGTGGGCTCCGCCGGCATCGCCGTGCGGGAGATCGCTCCCTTTGTAAAAGATAAGCGCACCGACCCCGCCGTTATCTCCATGGACGAGCTGGGACATTTTGTGATCCCGCTGCTGTCCGGCCATATCGGCGGCGCCAATGAACTGGCACGCAAATTGGCAGAAGTGCTGGACGCTACCCCTGTCATTACCACCGCCACCGACATCAACCGAAAATTCTCGGTGGACGCCTGGGCGGCGCGGCAGGGCCTGGCCATCACAAACATGGCCGAAGCCAAGGCGGTGTCTGCCGCCATTCTGGAGCATCCCGTGCCCCTGGTGAGCCGGTTTCCCATCAGGACAGAGCTGCCTGCGGGCGTGGTGGAAGGTGCCTGCGGAGAGACCGGCATCTGCATCTCCCACCTGCGGGAAAAGCCCTTTGCCCACACCCTGCTGCTGGTGCCGCCGGTGCTGCGCCTGGGGCTGGGCTGCCGCCGGGGCACCCCTGTGGAGAAGCTCCGCGAGGCCGTGGACCTGGTGCTGCAGGAGCATAACATCCATCCGAAAGCCATTGGACAGGCGGCGTCTATCGACCTCAAATCCGACGAAGAAGGCTTGCTGGCCTTCTGCAGGGAGCGGGAGCTGCCCGCCGTGTTCTATGCCGCGGAGCAGCTGCGGGCAGTGCCGGGAACCTTTACGGCGTCCCCGCGGGTGCAGGCGGTCACCGGAGTGGACAATGTCTGCGAGCGGGCCGCCATGGTGGGCGCGGAAAACCTGCTGGTGAAAAAGACGGTCCATGGGGGCGTGACCGTGGCCGTCGCCATGACAAATTGGGAGGTACATTTTGAGTAAGCTGAGTATTGTGGGCATCGGCCCCGGTGATTATGACAATATGACGGTCCGCGCGGACCGCGTGCTGCGGGAATGCGATACCATCATCGGCTATACGGTCTATGTGGACCTGGTGAAAGAACGCTATCCCGGAAAGGAGTTTCGGAGCACCCCCATGACCCGGGAGGTGGACCGCTGCCGCATGGCACTGGATGCCGCCCGGGAAGGCAAACAGGTGGCCATGGTATGCTCCGGCGACAGCGGCATCTACGGTATGGCCGCGCTGATCTATGAACTGCGGGGAGAAAGCGCACAACCCGCTGTAGAGGTGGTCCCCGGCCTGACTGCCGCCTGCAGCGGCGCGGCCCTGCTGGGCGCTCCGCTGACCCACGATTTTGCGGTCATCAGCCTGAGCGATTATCTGACGCCCTGGGACAAGATCGAGGCCCGGCTGGAGGCCGCCGCAACGTCTGATCTGACGGTGGTTCTGTATAACCCGGTGAGCAGGACCCGGCCCCAGCATCTTAAGCAGGCCTGCGAGATCCTGCTGCGCCGGCTGCCGGCGGACCGCCTGTGCGGCGTCGTCCGGAACATCGGCCGGGAGGGCGAAAGCGCTCGCCTTCTGACCCTGGCCGCCCTGCGGGATGACACAGAGGTAGATATGTTCAGCACGGTGTTTGTGGGCAACGCCCAGACGCGGGTCATTGGCGGCAAGCTGGTCACACCCAGAGGGTACCGGGATGTCTAAGCTCTGTGTGTTTGCCGGAACCACCGAGGGCCGTGCGCTGGTGGAGTTTCTCGCGGGGCAGCCGGTGGCGGTGACCGCCTGCGTGGCCACGGAATACGGCGAGACGCTGCTGCCCGCGGCGGACAACCTGACGGTTTCCGCCAAACGCATGACCCGGGAGGAAATGCGGACCCTGATGGAGCGGGAGGGCTTTGACCTGGTGGTGGACGCCACCCATCCCTACGCCGCGGAGGTCACCGAAAACATTGCCGGGGCCTGTGGGGACACCGGGACGGAATATCTGCGCCTGCTGCGGGAGGAAAACACCGCCCCGGAGGACGCGGTCTTTGTCCCCGACGCCGGCAGCGCGGCGGACTATCTCAACACTACCCGGGGCAACATCCTGCTGACCACCGGCAGCAAGGAGCTGGCCCGCTACACCGCCATCAGGGACTTCGGGGAGCGGGTCTATGCCCGGGTGCTGCCCATGGAGGAATCCCTGCGGCTGTGCCGGGAAGCCCGGCTTGCCCCTGCCCATATTTTCGCCATGCAGGGGCCTTTTTCGGTGGAAATGAACGTGGCTATGCTTAAAGCGGTGTCTGCCGCGTACCTGGTCACCAAGGAGAGCGGCAGCCGGGGCGGTTTTGCGGAAAAGGCGGCCGCCGCCCGTGCCGCGGGCGCGGTGCTGGTGGTCATTGGCCGCCCCGCCCAGCGGAAGGGCAGCAGCCTTTCCGACGCGCTGGAGTTGGTGTGCAGGCGCTTCGGCCTGAACCGGCAGCCCCGGGTGGCGGTGGTGGGCATCGGCCCCGGCAGCCGGGCCGCCATGACCGGTGAAGTCCGGACCGCCATCGAACAGGCAGACTGCGTCATCGGCGCCAAACGCATGACCGAGGCGGTGGCCCGCCCCGGACAGGCGGTTTTTCAAGCCATCGATCCGGAGGCCATCGCCGCGCATATTGCCGCCCACCGGGAACACCGCAGCTTCGCCGTGGTGATGTCCGGGGATGTGGGATTTTTCAGCGGGGCAAAGAAGCTTTTGCCTAAACTCAAAGATTCTCAAGTGAAGGTGCTTCCGGGCCTCAGTTCTCTTGCCTATCTCTGTGCGCGGCTGGGGACCTCTTATGAAGATGTGGTTCCCGTCAGTGTTCATGGGAGAGAGCACAATATTGTGCCGGATATCCGCGCCAATGCCCGGGTGTTTGCCCTGGTGGGCGGAGAGGACGGCATGACCCGCCTGTGCCGGACCCTTACAGACGCCGGCCTGGGGGACGTCCGGGTCAGCGTGGGCGAAAAACTCAGCTATCCTGACGAAAAGATCACCGTGGGTACGGCGGCGGAGCTTTCGGAACAGTCCTTTGAGACCCTGAGCGTGGCGCTGATCGAAAACCGGGGGGCAAAGCACATTGTTACCCATGGCTTGCCGGATGCGGCCTTTCAGAGAGGCGGCAGCGACGACGGTGTGGTCCCTATGACCAAGAGCGAGGTGCGGGCCATTTGCCTGTCCAAGCTGCAGCTGACTGCGGATTCCGTCTGCTGGGATGTAGGTGCGGGTACCGGGTCTGTGGCCATTGAGATGGCGCTGCAGGCCCGGAAGGGCCGGGTATATGCCATTGAGCGGAAGGACGCCGCCGTGGCGCTGCTCCGGGAAAACAAAACCAGGTTTGCCGCGGAAAACCTCACCGTGGTCTCCGGCTGCGCGCCGGAGGCCTGCCGGGACCTGCCCGCGCCCACCCATGCCTTCATCGGCGGCACTTCGGGCAATATGAAGGATATCATCGCCCTGCTGCTGGAGAAAAATCCCGGCGTCCGCATCGTGGCCACCGCCATTTCCCTGGAATCTGTGGCGGAGCTGACAGACTGCGTCCGGGCCTTTCCCTTTTCAGAGCATGAGGTCATTTCCGTGACAGTGGCCCGGGGACTGACCGCCGGAAGTTACCACCTGATGACCGGGCAGAACCCCATTTATATCTTTACCATGCAGGCAGGAGGGAACGGGAAATGAAATGGTCCCTGTTAGCCCTTGCGGCGGGCTTCTGCATCGATCTGGTGGTGGGAGATCCTCACGACATCCCCCACCCGGTGGTGGGCATCGGCAAGCTGATCTCCTTTTTTGAAAAGATCCTGCGCCGCCTGTTTCCCAAGACTGTCCTTGGCGAGAATATCGCCGGCGGCGTTTTGTGGGTCATGGTGGCCGCCGTTTCCACCGCGGTCCCCGTGGCCGTGCTTTGGCTGTGCCACCGGGTCAGCCCCTGGCTGCGACTGGCGGCGGAAAGCGTCATGTGCTGGCAGATACTGGCAACAAAATCCCTTCGGGACGAGAGTATGCGGGTGTTTTGCGCCCTGGAGGCCGGAGATCTGGACAAGGCGCGCCGGGCCGTCTCCATGATCGTAGGCCGGGATACGCAGCGGCTGGACGACGGGGGCGTTACCCGCGCCGCGGTGGAGACCGTGGCGGAAAATACCTCCGACGGCGTGGTGGCCCCCATGCTGTTCGCGGCCGTGGGCGGCGCGCCCCTGGGCTTTTTCTACAAGGCGGTGAACACCATGGACTCCATGCTGGGCTACGTGGAGCCGCCCTATAAAAACATCGGCCTGGTGCCCGCGAAAATGGATGACCTGATGAACTTCGTCCCCGCCCGGCTGTCGGCCTTTCTGATGCTGGCCGCCGGCTGGCTGCTGGGGATGGATGTGAAAAACGGCTGGAAGATCTTCCGCCGGGACCGCTTTCGCCACGCCAGCCCCAATTCCGCCCAGACCGAGTCGGTGTGCGCGGGCCTGATGGGCCTGCGGCTGGCGGGCGACGCCTGGTATCACGGTGTGCTCCACAAAAAGCCGTTCATCGGCGACCCTGTCCGGGAGATCACACACCGGGATATCCCCCGCGCCTGCCGTCTGCTGTACGGCACAGCGGTTCTGGCGCTGCTGCTGTGCTGCGGCGTAAAAGCGCTGATCCTTTTGTAAAGGGAGGCTCCCCATGCTTTACCAGACCCTCAATCCCCACGGCGGCGACCTGTACGGCCGCCCGGTGACGCTGGACTTTTCCGCCAACACCAATCCGCTGGGCACCCCAGAAGCCGTCCGGAGGGCGGTGACAGAGGCTGCCGCCCGCCTGGACCGCTATCCAGACCCCTTCTGCCGGGAGCTGGTGGCCGCCATTGCCCGCTTTGAGCAGGTGCCGGAAACGTACATCCTCTGCGGCTGCGGCGCGGCGGAACTGATCTTTTCCTATTGCGCGGCGGTCAGACCTGGGCGCGCGCTGGAACTGGCGCCCACCTTTTCCGAGTATTCCGCGGCGCTGGAGGCGGCAGGCTGCCGGGTAGAGCGGTACCCGTTGGACGCAGACAACGGCTTTCTTCTGGATGATTCGTTCTTATCTTGCCTGGAAGGGGGAAAATGGGACGCGGTATTCCTCTGCAACCCCAACAATCCCACAGGGCAGGTCATTGCGCGCAGCCTGCTGGAGCGCATCGTCCGGCTCTGCCATGAGAAAAACATCCGCCTGTTTCTGGACGAGTGCTTTCTGGACTTGACCGACGGGGGAAGGGAGCAGAGCATGAAAGAAGATCTGGCCCGGTACCCCGGCCTGCTGATCCTCAAAGCCTTTACAAAAAGCTACGGCATGGCGGGCCTGCGCCTGGGCTACTGCCTTACCGCAGACCCTGCGCTGCTGACCGCCATGAGCCGCACGGTGCAGCCCTGGAACGTCTCCGGCCCGGCACAGGCCGCGGGTGTAGCCGCCCTGGGAGAGGCCGCTTTTCTGCACCGCACCCGGCAGATCATCCGGGAGGAGCGGCGCTTTTTGCAGCAGTCCCTGGAAGAAATGGGACTCCGGGTCTGCCCCTCCTGCGCCAACTATCTGCTGTTTTACAGCCCGCTGCCCCTGCATCAAAAGCTGCTGGAAAAGGGCATCCAGATCCGGGACTGCGGCAACTATCACGGTCTGGGCCCGGGCTGGTGCCGCATCGCTGTAAAGACCCATCAGGAAAATCAAGTGCTGGTCTCCGCCCTTGGGGAGATCTTGGAGGAATGCTGATATGGCAAAATGCATCATGATCCAGGGCACCATGTCCAACGCCGGGAAAAGCCTGCTGGCAGCGGGCCTGTGCCGTGTTTTCAAACAGGACGGCTGGCGGGTGGCACCCTTCAAAAGTCAGAACATGGCCCTCAACTCCTTTATCACTGCGGCGGGGGGCGAGATGGGCCGCGCCCAGGTGGTGCAGGCAGAGGCCGCCGGCATCGCCCCCGATGTGCGCATGAACCCCATCCTGCTGAAGCCCACCACCGATGTGGGCAGCCAGGTCATCGTCAACGGCGTTGTCCAGGGCAATATGCGGGCCATGGAATACTACCGCCGCAAACGGGCGTATATTCCCGCCGTTTTGGAGGCCTACAACAGCCTGGCCGCCGACTATGACATCATCGTCATCGAGGGGGCAGGCAGTCCCGCCGAGATCAACCTGAAGCAGGAGGACATTGTCAACATGGGCCTGGCCAAGCTGGTGGACGCGCCGGTGCTGCTGGTGGGCGACATCGACCGGGGCGGCGTGTTCGCCCAGCTTTACGGTACCATCGCCCTGCTGGAGGCGGATGAAAAAGCCCGGATCAAGGGCACGATCGTCAATAAATTCCGGGGTGACCGCAGTATTCTGGCCCCGGGGCTGGAGATCCTGGAAAAACTGTGCGGCGTGCCGGTGGTGGGGGTCATGCCCTATACCCATGTGGACATCGACGACGAGGACAGCCTCACCGAACGGTTCAGACGGGACACCGCCCGCAAGCTGGTAGACATCGCGGTGATCCGCCTGCCACGTATCTCCAATTTCACGGATTTCAGCCCCTTTGAGCGGTACGGCAACGTGTCGCTGCGGTATGTGGACCGGGTGGCGGACCTGCACCGGCCCGATATGATCCTCCTGCCGGGCACCAAGAGCACCATCGAGGACCTGCGCTGGCTGCGCCAGTCCGGGCTGGAGGCCGCCGTTCACAAGGCGGCAGCGGCGGGCACGCTGGTGTTCGGCGTCTGCGGCGGCTATCAGATGCTGGGCCGCAGCGTCTCCGACCCGGACCAGGTGGAGGCGGCGGGCATTACCCGGATCGAAGGCATGGGCCTGCTGGACATGGACACCGTCTTTGCGGGGGAAAAGGTCCAGACCCAGACCCGGGGCGTCTTTTCCGGGGTGCAGGGCCTGCTCTCCGGCCTGAACGGTCTGGCGTATGAGGGTTATGAGATCCACATGGGCCGCAGCCGGGAAAAGCTGCCCGCGGTCATGGGCAGCGGCAGCGTCTATGGCAGCTATATCCACGGCATTTTTGACGCGCCCGGCGTCAGCGACGCCGTTCTCAAAGCCCTCTGCGGCCAAAAGGGAATCGATTTCGACGCCCTGGGGACCTTTGACGTGTGGGAATACAAGGAGCGCCAGTACGATCTGCTGGCGGACGCGGTGCGGTCCGGTCTGGACATGCACTATGTGTACCGCATCCTGAACCGGGAGGTGTGACCGTGAAGGGATTGTGTCACCCAGACGCGAAAAAGAAAGCACCCTTTTGACAAAGGCATTCCCGCCCGTCCGGGGGTGGAGTTCTGACAGGGGCAAGGGAGCGGCGACCCAAGAGCGTGGACTGAGGGAGGCATCCCCCTTGCGCACCGGCGTCGCGGGGCGTATAATAAAAATCTACCGGCAAAACGTCCGGCGGGAAAGGAGCTTTTCTGATCTATGGAAACCAAACGCAAGCCTTCGGCACTGGCGCTGGACCTGTTGGTGGATGTGGTGGGCGGTGCCCTGTACGCGGCAGGCATCTACAGCTTTGCATCGCCGGCGGAGTTCGCCCCCGGCGGCATCTCCGGCCTGGCCATCCTTGCCAATCACTTTTTGAACATCCCCATCGGCGTCTGCACACTGCTGCTGAATGTGCCCATCATCCTTTTGTGCATCCGGACGCTGGGGCGATCTTTCTTTCTGCGGTCCCTGAGGACCATGGTGATCTCCACCCTGCTGATGGACCTGGTATTTCCCATGTTTCCGGTGTATACCGGCGACCGGCTGACGGCCGCCATTTTTGCGGGCGCACTGTCCGGCACGGGGCTGGCGCTGATCTATTGGCGGGGCTCCTCCACCGGCGGGACGGATTTCCTCATTCTCAGCCTGCGGAAAAAGATGCCCCATTTATCCATCGGCAACATCACCATCTTCATTGACGGATTCATCATTCTTATGGGCGGCCTGGTGTTCGGGCACATCGATGCGGTGCTGCAGGGCATTTTGATGACCGCCGCCAGTACCGTGGTCATCGACAAGATCACCAACCGCTTTATTACCGGAGAAATGGCCCTGATCGTCACCGGCGAGGGCGAGCGCATCGCCGAGGGCATCATGAGCTCTGTGGGCCGGGGCGTCACCGCGCTGAACGGCACCGGTATGTATTCCGGAGACGGGCGCACCGTGCTGGTGTGCGCCTGCAACCGGGCGGAAGCCACCCGCATCCATGCCATCGCCTCAGAGGCAGATCCCAACGCGCTGGTGGTGCTGCTGCCCTTTGACACCGCCTACGGACTGGGCTTCCAGCCCCATGGCGTTTAAGGCGCGCCCCTTGACGAAACCCGCGGTTTGTGGTAAAATACAAATATCAATTCAATCATATGCGGATGTGTTCCGGCCGGGCAGCCGGCGGCGGAATGGGGTGAGAATCCCCGCGAGTGGGTCACTGTGATGCTTTCTTTGAAAAGCTAAGTCAGATACGCCGAGGGACATATCCGGATTTCTGCCGCCACCGGGAATCAACTGTCACGAGTATTGACCGCACGGCTGCAGGCCGTGCGGTTTTTGGTTCCGCCGGCGACCCCCTTCATCCATACTTCAACCCCTTTATACAATTCCCAAAAGGACGGCGCAGGCCCGTATCTCCGAAACAGAGATACGGGCCTGCGCCGCTGTATTCAGAACACACAAAAGTCAGATCACATAGTCGTTTCCGGCGCCGCCCGACGCCATCAGGTCCGCCACGGTGACACTGTCCAGATAGTCCCGGATGACCTTGTCCAGCCCCTGCCACAGGGACCGGGTGCGGCATTCCGCCGCTTTGGCGCAGGGAGCCGCGCCCGGACCGAGACAGGCCACGGGCGCCAGGGAGTCCTCCGTCAGGCGCAAAATATCGCCCACGGTATACTGGGCGGGGTCCTTCGTCAGCTTGTAGCCGCCGCCCTTGCCCCGCAGACCGGACAAAAGGCCGGCCCGGACCAGAAGCTTGATAATGGCCTCGAGATATTTTTCCGAAATGTCCTGCCGCTGGGCCACCGCCTTCAGAGGAATATACCCTTCCTCCCGGTGCTCGGCAAGATCCACCATGACCCGCAGGGCATAGCGCCCTTTTGTGGAGATCAGCATTGTAAAGCCTCCCGTAATTGATAAACCCATTATACCACACGGTTAACGGGAAATTCAACCGCCCCTCAAAACAAAAAAGGGCGCCCAACGGTGATGGGCGCCAAGTTCCGGCGTTGGCTCTGCTGGCCCATCGCCGGATTGTGGGGATAAAGATATGAACGGTGCCGGACGACCAAGCCGTCCGCTGCGAAGAGTGATCCGCCCTTCGCATTTACAGTGTACCCCACCGGATCAAAAAAGCCTGTCGAAAGGGCGCGCCCGGGTAAAATATTTTTTCGGCAAAAAACGTTACAAATAGAGGGTAGCTTTTCCTGTATTTGTATGATATGATACAGGTAACAAAGGGATACAGGGACGGGCCCCGTGCCGTTTCTGCACCCGTTGTTAACCAAAAAGCAAAGGAGTGTCACACATGAAGATCGACATCAACGGAAGAAAAATGGACGTGTCCGACACTATGGCCGCTTATGCTGCCCGAAAGGTGGAAAAGCTGGGCAAGTTTTTTGGCGATGAGCCTGCGGTGCAGGTGACCCTCTCCACCGAGCGGGGGATGCAGACCGCTGAGATCGCTTTTGAAGTGCGGGGGATGTACTTCCGCGCCAAGGAACGGACTTCTGATATGTGCGCATCCATCGACGGTGCGGTGGCTTCCATCGACCGCCAGATCCAGAAGAACAAGACCCGCCTGGCAAAGCGTATCCGCCAGGAATCCTTCGCCAAATCCGTGGAGGCGCTGGACGACTATCATGAGGAGGAGTTTGAGCTGGTCCGGGAAAAGACCCTGGTCAGCAAGCCCATGACCATCGAGGACGCCATCCTGCAGATGAACCTGCTGGGGCACAGCTTCTTCTTCTTTGTCAACAGCGAGCGCGACGGAAAGCCCTGCGTGGTCTATCAGAGAAGCGACGGCGGCTATGGCCTGCTGGTAGCGGAAGTCTGAGACTGTTCCCGGCCCCTTTCACCGCCGGCCCTTTCGGGCCGGCGGTTTTTCGTTTTTTGGGTTTTTCCCGCATCACGGGGAATGCTGAACAGGGGACGCATTGGCTTTGACACAAGCGCGGAGAGGCCGGTTTGGGAAAAGAATGCCCTCCCGGGCTGTGTTTTGACAAAAGCCTTGCAATTACGGCAATTTTCCCGTACAATACAAAAAGAGCGAGCACCCCGGTGTTCGCTTTTTTACAGATGCAACGGAGGATCGTCATATGTATCGTTTTTCTGTTCCCTGCCTGATGGGAGTGGAGGGCCTGGTGGCCGATGAGCTGAAGTTCAAGGGCTTTGACAGCGTCCAGGCCGAAAATGGACGGGTGCTGTTTTCCGGCGATGAGGAGGCCTGCGCCCGGGCCAACATCCTGCTGCGCTGCGGCGAGCGCGTGCTGCTGCGGGTGGCGGATTTTACCGCCAAAAGCTTCGACGCCCTGTTTGAAAATGTCAAGGCCCTGCCCTGGGAGGAGTATATCGGCCGGGACGAGGCCTTTCCCGTAAAGGGGTTTTCCATTCATTCCCAGCTTCACTCGGTGCCCGACTGCCAGCGCATCATCAAAAAGGCGGTGGTGGAGCGGCTGAAGCTGGTGCGCCGCACCGACTGGCTGGAGGAGACCGGCGTCCGTCACCAGATCCAGTTCAGCCTGATGAACGACCGGTGCGAGGTTTATCTGGACACCACCGGCGCGCCGCTGTTCAAGCGTGGCTACAAGCTGGAGCAGAACGACGCCACCCTGCGGGAGACGCTGGCGGCCTCGATGGTAAAGGTGGCCCGGTGGAAGGGCCGCGAGGATTTCATCGACCCCTTCTGCGGCAGCGGCACCATCGCCATTGAGGCAGCCATGACCGCGCTGAACATTGCCCCCGGCGCCAGACGGCAGTTTGACGCGGCGCTGTGGAACGACCGGTTCCGGCAGGCCTTTGCCCAGGCGCGCGCCCGGGCCCTGGCGGAGGAGCGCCACGAAAAGCTGCCCATCCTGGCATCGGATATCGACCCCAACTGCGTCCGCCTCACCCGGGAGAATGCAGTCCGGGCCGGCGTGGGCGACTGCATGGAATATGCGGTTCAGAACGCGCTGGACATCGACTGGAGGGACCGCACCGGCGTCATGATGGCCAACCCGCCCTACGGCGTCCGGATGCTGGACCGGCAGCAGGCCAGAAAGCTGTATTCCGACCTGGGCCGCGCCATGGCGGGCAGTTCGGTGAAGAAATATATCATTTCTTCCGACGAACAGTTTGAACAGGCCTTTGGCAAGCCTGCCGACAAGCGCCGCAAGCTGTACAACGGCATGATCAAGTGCAACCTCCATCTCTATTTCAAGGAGTGATCCGCCATGGAAGCCATCAAACATATTTTCATCATCAATCCCGCCGCCGGGAAAAGCGATGCCACCAACCAGACCGCCGCAAACATCCGGGCCGTATGTGTGGGCCGGGGGCTGGACTATGACATCCTCACCACGGAATATCCCCGCCACGCCATCGAGTTGGTGAAGAAAAAGGCCGTGGAGTATCCGGACAGGCCCCTGCGGTTTTACGCCTGCGGGGGAGACGGCACCCTGAACGAGGTGGCCTCCGGCGCGGCGGGACTGGCCAACGCGGCTGTCACCCACTACCCCTGCGGCAGCGGAAATGATTTTATCAAGCTGTTCGGGGCCGACTGCCGGGCCTTTCGGGACCTGGATCGCCTTGTGGACGGGGAAGAAATGGCGCTGGATTATATCGAGTCCGACTGCGGTGTGTGCATCAATGTGTTCTCTGTGGGGGTGGATGCCCGCATTGCCGCCGGTATGCAGAAATACAAGCGGCTGCCGCTGCTTCAAGGCTCCATGGCGTACAATGTGTCCACCGTGGAACATGTGCTGCGGGGGCTGCACGAGCCCTACGGCGTGGAGGTGGACGGGGTCTCCTGCGACGGGCGGTACACCCTGATCCTGGCGGGCAACGGCCGGTTCTACGGCGGCGGTTTCAATCCGGTGCCCGAGGCCGACCCCACCGACGGTCTTTTGGAGGTGCTGATGATCAAGGCGGTGGACGTGCTGACGGTGGCCAGGGTCATCGGCGCCTACAAGGCCGGGCAGCACCGGCGGTACAGCGATTACATCACTCATCTGCAGGCCAGGGAGCTGACCATCTTCCACCAGGACGGCAAGGAGCTGACCGTCAATCTGGACGGCGAGATCGTCAGATCGTCCCGGGTGTCCCTGCGGGTGGCCGACCACAAGCTGCGGTTTGTGGTGCCCCGGGGAGAGACGCTGCTGCCCCCGCGGATCGTGGAATAACCAAAGACAAACGGCTGCACCCAAAGGGTGCAGCCGTTGTTTTCTGCTATGGTGCCGACCGTCCGTGAAAGGTGTTCCGGCGGGCAAACAGGCCCGGGATCCCGCAGTTTTTCCCAGATACAGGGCGTTTTTATTTGGGTTCCTTTCCCTCGCCGAACACCCGGATCATCTCACGGGTCAGGCTGATGCCGTCATCCTGGGCGGGCAGGGCGCGGCGGTCGAACCACTCGGCCGAGGCCAGCTCGGTTTCGTCCAGGGTCACCCTGTCGTCGCCGTCCAGGTCGCAGAAATAGCCGATGGACAGGTTTCCGGCGATACCCCAGGGCTGGGACTTGTAATAGCGGATGTTTTTGACCCGCAGGCCCACCTCCTCCATCACTTCCCGGGCCACGCATTCCTCGGCGGTCTCGCCGATCTCCACAAAGCCCGCCAGCAGGCCGTAGCGGGTGTAGCTGCGGTTGGCGTATTTGCTCAGGATCAGCTTGTCGCCGTGGGTGAGGGCGATGATGCAGGCGGGTGCGATCCGGGGAAAGATCATATTGCCGCAGGCGGGGCAGCGCATCATGCGCTCTTTGCCGTCGTGGAGGGTGGCCGTCCCGCAGCGGCCGCAGAAGCGGCTGTCCCGGTACCAGCAGTACAGGTGCCAGGCGGTCATGGCGGCGAAGCACACATCCCGGCTGATCGCCTGCCGCAGGCCGGAGGCCGGCTCATAGGCAAACGACGGGTCCTCCGGCTCGCCGCTTTCGCCCATCCAGAGAAAGAAGCGCATGTTCTGCATAGTGAAGGCATAGCGGAAGGGCTGCCCCGGCCAGCAGGTCCAGCGCCTGCTCCAGACGGATACACGGGCGAAGTCCGGCAGGGTGAGCACGTCGTTTCTGTCCCGGCGCACCAGGATGGAGCCGCCGCGGATGCACACCACCACATCCTCTCCCCGGGGCTGATGGTCCCGGTATTGGTTGTCCAGATGGCCAAAGGCCAGATCCTGCAGCATAAGATCGCTTCCTTTGCAGTCCGTTTTCTTTAGTATACCACAGAAGCGTGGAAAAGCAACGGAAAGGGGAAACCGCTCTGTGGGATCAAGACAAAAAAGCGCCGTCTCCGGGTACAGACCCGGGACGGCGCTTTTGGATATTTAGGCTTGCTTGAAATCGTGGGCCTGCGCAAGGATCATGTCCTTCACCTTCATCAGGCGGGTGATGTTGCCGCGCTCGTTTTCATCCAGCTTCATGGAGATGTAGCGGATGTTCTGCTGCAGGCCGGGGATCATCACATATTCCAGGGCGTTGACCCGGCGGCGGGTCTTTTCAATGTCCTGGGCCAGCAGGTGCATGGTCTTTTCCACCTCGGCCAGTTCCAACATATCCTGGAATACCTGGCTCAGGCATTCCAGGGCGGCGTCCAGCTCGCCGGAGGTCTGGGCGAAGCCGTAGGGGAAGATGTCGGCAGGGTTCTCGTTCCGGGTGTGGAAGGTGTAGGTGGGCACGTTGACGCTCATCATGTTGTGGGAACCGACCTCCAGCTCCACGCTCTGCTTGGGATACAGCAGGGCCTGCTCCAGCATCTCGGGACTCATCACTGCAGAAGCGATGGTCAGAGCGCCGTTGGCTTCCTCCAGACCGGCCTCCACGCGGCGGCGCAGCTCCCGGTTGCGGCGGACGATCTCCAGAAACTGTTTCATCAGTTCATCCCGCTTGTCTTTCAGCAGCTTGTGGCCCCGGGTGGCGGTGCGCAGGCGCTTTTTCAGGCGGGTCAGCTCCATGCGGGTGGGGTTGATGGTGGTGTTTGCCATAAGACCTCACCTCAATCCTTTTCCGGGTAGTATTTGTCCACCATTTCGCTCTTGATGCGCTTCAGCTCGCTTCTGGGCAGGATGCTCAGCAGCTCCCAGCCCAGGTCCAGCGTCTGGAAGATGTCCCGGTTCTCCTCGCTGCCCTGGGTGACGTAGCGTTTTTCAAACTCGTCGGCAAACTTGGCGAACAGCTTGTCGTCATCGGACAGGGCCGCTTCGCCCAGAATGGTCATCAGTTCCTTGGCGTCCTTGCCGCGGGAGTAGGCGGCGAAGAGCTGGTTCATGGTGCCGGCATGGTCCTCACGGGTCTTGCCGACGCCGATGCCCTTATCCTTCAGACGGCTCAGGGAAGGCAGAACGTCCACCGGGGGAACGATGCCCTTGCGGTGCAGCTCACGGCTGAGGATGATCTGGCCCTCGGTGATGTAACCGGTCAGGTCGGGGATGGGGTGGGTCTTGTCGTCCTCAGGCATGGTGAGGATGGGGATCATGGTGATGGAGCCCTTCTTGCCCTGACGGCGGCCGGCACGCTCATACAGCGTGGCCAGGTCAGTGTACAGGTAGCCGGGGTAGCCGCGGCGGCCGGGAACTTCCTTCTTGGCGGCGGAGACCTCACGGAGAGCCTCGGCGTAGTTGGTGATGTCGGTCAGGATGACCAGCACCTGCATGTCCTTCTCGAAGGCCAGATACTCGGCCGCGGTCAGGGCCATACGGGGGGTGGCGATACGTTCGACCGCGGGGTCGTTTGCCAGGTTGGAGAAGACCACGGTACGCTCGATAGCGCCGGTGCGGCGGAAGTCGTTGATGAAGTACTCGGACTCCTCAAAGGTGATGCCGATGGCGGCAAAGACAACGGCGAAGGTCTCGTTGTCGCCCAGAACCTTTGCCTGACGGGCGATCTGGGCTGCCAGAGCCGCGTGGGGCAGACCGGAGCCGGAGAAGATGGGCAGCTTCTGGCCGCGGACCAGGGTGTTCAGGCCGTCGATGGTGGAAACGCCGGTCTGGATAAACTCTGCGGGATAGGCGCGGGCTGCCGGGTTCATGGGCAGGCCGTTGATATCCAGGTGCGCGTCGGCAATGATGGCGGGGCCGCCGTCGATGGGCTGGCCCATGCCGTTGAAGACGCGGCCCAGCATATCCTCGGAAACGGCCAGCTGCTGGGGGTGGCCCAGGAAGCGGACCTTGGACTCGGCCAGGTTGATGCCCTGGGCAGACTCGAACAGCTGAACAACTGCCTTGTCGCCTTCCACCTCAAGCACCTTGCAGCGGCGGATCTCGCCGTTGGGGAGCTCGATC